>NZ_JAIAZY010000066.1 GCF_019459225.1 Bacillus sp. IITD106 | reverse complement strand
CCTCGACCACACTTATATCAGCTTCTTGATGAAGGGTTAAACAGGAAGCTTACCCTTGTTACGGCAGCAGCGGGATAAGGAAAAAGTACGTTACTTAGTGAATGGACGGCTACGTTGGATACTCAGGCTGCATGGGTGTCGCTTGATCGGAATGACAACAATGTCCTTCGATTTTGGACACATGTAATCGAATCATTAAATGTTCATTATTCCCTATTTGACGAGCCATTCACTTCTCGCTATATCGATGCAGATCCATCGGGAGATACCTTGATTGCCACACTTATTAACCGTCTCAATCGCATATCAGAACAGGTTATCCTCGTCTGGGATGACTTCCATTCTGTAGAAGGCGATTCCATAATGAGTGGCGTCAATTATTTATTAGAACGTTTACCTGCACATGTTCATATATATATCGCCAGTCGTATCCAGCCGTTCTTATCATTATCCCGCTTACGAGTGGAAGGGAACTTGGTCGAGCTGGGAATGGATGATCTCCGTTTTGGAAGGGAAGAATCAAAAGCTTTTTTTAACCAATGTACAGATCTGTCTCTGAGCAAAGAAGAATGTCTAACTATATATACAAAGACGGAAGGTTGGATTGCCGGGATGCGAGTGGCGACGTTATCGATGAACAGCCATGCCGGACAGAATACACAAACGAAGAGTGTGCTTGAAGGCATGTCAGGCAATCAACGGAATTTCGCAGACTACTTTTTTGAGGAAGTGCTAACACAGCAATCGGAAGAAATGCAGCAATTTTTATTAAAAACATCTGTCTTGGAGCGAATGAATGCGGCGTTATCTGAAGCGATGACAAACATACCAAATGGTAAATGGACTTTACAACAGCTAGAAAAAGAAAATTTGTTTCTTATCGCTTTGGATGATGAACGAGAGTGGTTTCGATATCACCACTTATTTCAAGAATTTTTGCGCATGCAGCTTCAGATTCGTTATCCAGAACAGGTCAAATTGTTACATTTGGTGGCAGGTCAGTGGCTGGAGGAAAATAATTTTACAGAAGAAGCGTTAGATCATTATTTATGTGGAGAATGGTATAGAGAAGCACTTCACCTACTGCAAAGATTCATCCCTGCACTACCAAGCCATAAGTGGGCGGCGGTACATAATTGGTTGAATGTCATTCCCGATCACTTGCTTTTAAAAAAACCTGCCTTATTCTTAACGAATATCGCGTCTCTCTATTTATCAGGATATGTAGAAGAATCTACAGAAAAGTATTGGTGGGCCATCAATGAATTGCAGCAAGGTTCAAATCCGCTTTCACAAAGGGAAACACAACAATTTCTCGCAGGACTTGACTTCCTTGTTGCTTTTCGCTCCTTTTTGGAAAAAGACTTTGACTATTTCATCCAATACTCGCAAAAATATTTAGAAAGAGAACCTAGTGGCGATTTATTGATTGGCTTTGGTTCTGGACTTGATGGCTACCATCCGGCATGGGATATTTATCTGTCAAACGGTAGTCTGGCAAAAGCGGAAGAAATGTTACAAGCTTTAGTGGAGATGTGGTCAAAGACAAAAAACAAACCATTTTATGCACATTTATGCATGGATTATGGGAAATTGTTGTATGAATGGAACCGTCTAGATGAGGCAAACACCTACATACGCCAGGCATTAGCGATTGGAAAGGAAGTCAATAATGTAAGCCTTATCGTCAAAGCTTCCTTACTAATGGCTCAAATTGAGTTCATTCACAATCGCTTGGAAAAGGTAGACATGAGAATAAAGCAACTGCTGGAATACGTTGATCAGGAAAAACATTCCTCCTTGTTGAAAAATATTGAAATATTTCAAGTATGGATTGGCTTGCGTCAGAAGAAAAGAGAACCAGCTTTTACTTGGGTACAAAAAAACAATCTATCTTCTGCTGATGAAATTTCCACCGCCATGCTGGAAGATTATGCCTTACTGGTTCGCATATTAGGGGAGCAGGGAAAAGAAGAGGAAGCTTTGGGACTGACAAATCGACTTTTATACATTGCGGAAGATGAGGGAAAACACGGAATAATCATCCGTCTCACAATCTATAAAAGCCTCTTGTTTGCCAAGCAAAGCAAGGTTGTAGCTAGTTTTCAAGTGTTGGAGGATGCGCTTTGTGCAGGTAAAGTGGATGGATATACCCGCACATTCCTTGACGAGGGAGAAGCGATGAAAAACCTGCTAACGGAATATGTAGCCTCTATTCGGAACCATCATTATGATTATTTGAGAAAAGAGGGTTTTACTTACGCCAAACGATTACTGGAACTAATAACATTACAAGGAGCAAATGGTGCTTTACCTCCTTTGGAAACAAAAGAGATCGCTTCTGAAAATCGATTAACACCAACTGAAAGAATGGTGTTGACATACATTCTACAAGGGCTGTCCAACAGAGCGATTGCCGGGGAATTAGGAGTTTCCTTATCTACCGTAAAAACACATATCAATAACATGTACCGCAAATTAGGAGTGAATAATCGTGTACTGGCTTTGCAAAAAGCACAGGAAATGGGGCTGTTATAGGCACGTAATAGAAAAGGGTCTACACAGCTGAATATATGATAACGTCTTTTGGGTGGACAGTGACAACGGGAAAACGCGTTCATTTTATTTTCTGAGATTGATATAAAGATAAAAATAGCATGGTCTTGCTTTACATAAGTTTTTTGGTCAACATGATTTAGATCCACTTTAGATGAAGGCTGATGTGTATCTGCATCAGCCTTTTTGGAATTTTCTAATTAAACTTAGGGTAAACTTTCTTCCCTTGTCTCCATTTAAAAACCGCTTCTACTTCTCTCATACTCTAACATTCGCCTGTGCCATTCAGATGCTTGTTCTCTCACATATAAATCAATCAAATATTCGTATAAGTCTATGGAAGGAGCAACTTGGATCGTTTTCTTTAATTGACGAATCGCAGTTAAATAATCATTTTGCTTGTTATAATAGTTGGCGTTTCAATTAATGTTAACTATTGAAAGTTTGAAAGGGTTATGATAAATTTGATAAAAAGGGTGGTGGGATAGTGGATAGAAAAACTATTGAGCAAGTAGTAAATGATTTGTTATTTAGTAAAGAAGCTGCTGAGTACTTAGGTATCAGCAGTCAACGTTTAAATCAACTTGTTCATGGCGGCCAAGTAATCCCTATTAAAAGGACTTCTGCTGGCTCATTATTTTTACGACAGGATTTAGACGAACGTAAGAGAAATCTAAAAACAATTGCTCCAGAGCTATCATTGGGCTATTCTCATCAGAAAATGGATTTGAAAACACCTTTTATGTATGAAGTCATGAACTATTATACGATTCAATCTTTCTTTAGTTATTCTGACAAGAAAACAGAACCTGTATTCAAAGAATTGACTGAAATGTTGGACATGCAACAAGAATTCGTGCAGATTGTGGGAAAAGTCAGTAATGCATTAAGTATAGATGAAGTGGAATTACAAAAAGCCTATAAGAAAGTTGAAATGGGCTTCCAATCTCTAAATAAAGAAGACATGATTATCAAAAAGGGGATGAAGGATTATCCCAAATTATTGGCAGTGACGAATGAAGCGCCCCCGTATTTATTTCTTCGAGGCAACATTCATTTACTGAAGGAGAAAATTGTCTCGGTCGTGGGTAGTCGTGGAGCTTCAGAAGACGGGTTGAAAAAAGCACACCGGTTGGCTCGCCATTTAGGGAATGCAGGAATTGTCGTGGCTTCAGGGTTGGCAAGAGGCATTGACACAGCTGCACATAAAGCGGCTCTAGAAAATCAATTTCCAACCATTGCAGTCTTAGGTACACCGATTACAAGAGCCTACCCAAAAGAAAACGAGAAATTGCAACAAATGATTAGTCGAGATGGATTGGTCGTATCACAATTTCCACCATCTAGCCAAGTACAACGGTGGTTTTTCCCTATGCGAAACGCGGTAATGAGTGGTATTTCACTTGCTACTGCTATCGTCGAAGCTGGTGAAACTAGCGGAGCTTTAAAACAAGCTAATTATGCTTTAAAGCAAAAGAGACTGGTATTCATTCCTCAAAGCGCTTTAGATAATGAGAACATTACGTGGCCAAAGAAATATATGGAGAGGGAAGGTGCAGCAAAATTTACACGAATTGAAGACTTATTTGCCGCACTTGAAAAAGCTAAAATTATTTCAGTGGCAGAGGAAGAACAGATGAGTCTACTAGATGAAGGGAAGGAAAAGGTCTATGTTCGTCAGTTCAAATAAGTTGAATGGGCGGAAGTTAGTTAAATGTAGGATTAATTTCACGAAACGAAAATTTATTATTTTATAAATTGCCTAGAGTCGATACGGATTCTAGTCTTTTTTTAGTTTTCAAACAAGATTAAAACAGCGGTTCAAATAAAACGAAAGTAAAAAGTATTCGAAAAATAAAAAAAGGATTGACCTATTTGAATAGTGTGTGATATATTGATACCAATATAACGTCATATGACGTTATATAAAAATGGAGGTGTAGAAATGAAACAAGTAAATGAATTACCGGTAGGGGAGAAAGTAAGCAAAGATGCAAGAAATATGAAACCTGAGCATCAAGAACAAATAAAACATGTTTTGGATGCTGTAAAGGCGCGAAAAATTGAAAATGTGTTTTTCGTTGCATGCGGTGGTTCTATGGCATCATTGTCATTTGGGGATTATTTTTTTACCAAAGAAACTGAAATGCCCAGCTTTGTTTATACATCCAATGAATTCGTTCATAGAAATCCCAAAGCCTTAGGAAAAAATAGTTTAGTGATTTTGAGGTCACATTCTGGGACAACTCCAGAAACTGTACAAGCAGCTAGTTTTTCAAGAGAAAAGGGAGCATTGACCGTAGCGATCTCCATGGATGTAGATTCTCCTCTATGCGAAGAATCGGAATTTACGGTCCACTATAATTACAAAGATGGATCAGATGCCATCGATGGGGAAACCGGCATGTTCTATACTTTAATTTTCAAGTTATTAAATATATTTGCTCCTAATGAGAAGTATGAGCGGTTTGTAAATCAATTAACTAATTTACAAAGTTTGATAGATAAGAACGTTGAATTGTATGCCGAACGCGCAAACGAATACGGTAAAAAGAATAAGCGTGAAAAACTCATTTATACAATGGGAAGCGGTGCTTACATTCATCATGCTTATTCGTTTACAAGCTGTCTGTTAATGGAAATGTTGTGGATCCATTCAAATGCCATTCATTCGGGCGAATATTTCCATGGTCCATTTGAAATTACGGATTTTGATGTTCCTTTTTTAATTATTAAAGGGGACGGAACTAGTAGGCCACTAGATGAAAGGGCTATCAACTTTGCTCAGAAATTTAGTGATAAAGTCGAGATAGTGGATGTAGAAGCCTTTAATTATGATGGAGTTGATGAAGATTTAAGGGAGTACTTTGGACCGGCTCTAGCTGGGTTTGTTTTAAGACAGTATGCCGATGGTTTAGCAGAACATACAGGACATCCTCTCTCTGTAAGAAGATATATGTGGAAAATGGAATATTGATAGACTTTTAAAATCGTTGAATATCAATGAATCTAAAAATGGGGGTTTGTGATGAGAAAAGTATTTGGCTGTTTGGTTACTCTTATTCTTGTGATATCTGTATTAGTTGGATGTGGATCAAGTAGCAAAAACAAATCAGCTGGTGGAGAAGAAAAGGTGGAAATCAATTTTTTCCATAGATGGCCGAATGAACCGCGAAAATCATTTTATGATCAAAAAATTAAAGAGTTTATGGAAAAAAATCCAAACGTTAAAATTAATGTCGATTCGGTTTTAAATGATTCATATAAAGAAAAAATTAGAGTTTTAGTGTCAAACGATAATCTGCCTGATATTTTCTCATCTTGGTCAAACTCCTTTGCAGAGAATTTGGTATCTTCAGATAGGATCATGCCATTGAACGATATTATTAATGAAGACAAAGACTGGTCATCTAAAATTATTCAATCCCAGTTTGCAGGTTTTACTTTTGATGATATAACATATGGCATTCCTTTTACAGTAGACGGCAAAGCATTTTTCTACAACAAGAAAATTTTTAAGGATAACGGAATTGAAGTACCGAAAACATATGATGAATTGATAGATGTGCTAAAAAAGCTTCAGGAGGCAGGCTATAAGGAGCCATTGGTAGAAGGATTAACAAATACATGGGCAATTTCCCACTACTTGGGTACAATCTTCCAAAGAATTGTTGAACCCGAAGTTTTGGCACAAGATTATAGCCTTGAGAAAGGGGAATTTACAGATCCCGGTTATATAAAAGGTTTAGAGGTTTTTCAAGAACTAACTAGTTACATGGGTAATGTATCAACAGCTATTGATCATGAAGCTGCAAGGAATATGTTTGCAAATGGCGAGGTTCCCATTTTGTATATGCAATTTGCTGAAATCAAATTAGTACAGGAAATTGGTGATGTGGAAATTGGTTTCTTCGATTTTCCAGCCTTTGCTGATGGTAAAGGGGATCAAACCGCTTTAACAGGTGCTCCGGAGGGATGGATGCTCAGCAAGAATGCGCCTCAAGAAGCGATCGAATTTTTAAAGTTTTTAACCTCTGAGGAAACGGCCTTTGATTTTACCAAAGCTGATGGACAACTTAATGCTATTGAAGGAGCAGTTACAGCGGATAATGTGAATGAAACAAGTTTGGAAGCGTACGATCTTATTTTAAATGCAACGTCCACCGCCCCATGGTTTGATAATGCGGTAGATATCAACATTGCTGACGTATTCATGCGCGGTGGACAGGACTTGGCTACAGGACAAACCACTGCCGAGCAAATTTTAAAAGAAGCGCAGAAAGAAGCAGCTAACCTAAAATAATGGAAAGTATTAAAGTGATTAGGAATAGGGAAGAATGTTTCTTTCATTAGTATCAAACTTAAATGTAGTTAGGAAATGATCACCCTTGACAAGCTCCAATCCCTGTTATTGTAAGGCTTATATGGATAAACCGGGATTGGAGTTATTTTTTAATTCTATGAACCTTTCAGGAAAGTAGGTGTAATGATGACCTCTAGGAAACGAATCATCACCCCCGTATTGTTTTTACTGCCAAGTTTGTTCTTTCTGGGAGTTTTTATTTACATGCCGCTGATTCAAAACTTTTATAATAGCTTTTTTGATTTTAGTGTATTTTCCCCGTCAAAAAAATTTGTAGGTTTTAGCGGATTCGTTAAATTATTTCAAGACAAAGTCGTATTGACTGCCCTGTTAAATAATATGAAATACGCGATTATATCTGTTATTCTTCAAGTGTTTTTTGCACTGGTCCTTGCATCGATATTGGAGGATCGGTTGTTTAGAAAAATTGCTCCTGCTCTTAGGGTCATTTATTTCATACCGGTCATGATTTCGATTTCCGTCATTGCTTTATTATTTAGCTTCATATATAACCCGCAGATGGGATTATTAAACAGCTTCTTGAAATTAATTGGTCTAGGAAATCTGGCTGTTCCATGGTTAGGAAATCCCGATACTTCAATATATGCTGTCATTGCCATGTCACAATGGCAGAGTATAGGATTTATTACAATGTTATTTATTGTAGCCATCCAGAAAATCCCCAACGAGTTATATGAGGCCGCCGATATTGATGGAGCAAGCAAAATAAGAAAGTTCTTTAATGTAACGGTTCCGCAAGTCAGAGAGACGATGTTTGTCAATTTGTTAATTACTGTAACCGGTTCGATGCTTGTTTTTAACGAACCATATATTTTAACAAATGGGGGACCGGGTGTAAGCTCCATGACCTTATCGGTATATATGTATCAACAAGGCTTTGTAAAGGACAATATGGGGTATGCCTCGGTAGTAGCTACATTAATTTTCATCCTCTCGGCAATATTTGCATTCATACAAATTAAAGTCTCGAAAACTGGAAAGGAGGATTGACATGGGTAGCAGGCTAAATACAAACAGGGGATTGTATATCGGAATTCAAAAAAATGTAATATTAGTTTGCCTACTATTGTATGCATTTATCATATTATATCCCTTGTTTTGGATGACTGTTTCATCTTTAAAAAGTTATGATGATATTTATAAAAATGTTTGGGGACTCCCAACTACATGGCATTTTGAAAATTACTCAATAGCATGGTCTAAAGGTATTTCGAGTTACTTTATGAACAGTTTTGTGGTTACAATTGCGACAATCCTTTTGGTTGTGATTGTCGGATCAATGGCCGCATTCGTACTAGCAAGGTATAAATCAAAGTGGATCGATATTGCTTTATTATTTATAATCGGCGGAATTATGATGAATCCCCAGGTTGCGCTCATTCCTTTGTTCGAGCTGTTGTCATGGACTGAACTGATCAATACAAGATGGGCTTTGATTCTATCATATGCTGCTTATAGATTGCCATTGACAATCATTTTAATAAGAGCTTTCTTTCTGGGTGTCCCGAAGGAATTGGAAGAATCCGCGATTATCGATGGATGCAGTGAGTTCGGCGTGTACACTCGAATTTATCTTCCATTGTCTGTTCCCATTATTATTACCACTATTGTCTTAACTGCATATTTTGCTTGGAATGAGTTTCTGTTTGCTACTGTTTTCATAGATTCTAATGATTTGAAAACGATTCCATCAGGTTTGATGAATTTTAGGGATGCACTTAGAACCGATTGGGGTGTATTGCTCGCAGGCATGGTAATCGCATCAGTTCCTATGATTTTATTATTGATATTTTTACAAAAATATTTGGTTAGAGGACTTTCGGATGGGTCGTTAAAAGGTTAATAGAATATACGGGGAGGTAAGTACATGAATTTAATCGCGATCGGAGATAATGTCGTAGATTGCTATTTGGATCAAAAGAAATATTATCCAGGGGGAAATTGTGTAAACGTAGCGGTGAACGCTAAAAGAAACGGAGCTGAAAATGTAGCCTATATTGGAATTTTCGCCACTGACGATAAGGCAAAACACATAAAATATGCATTGGAAATGGAGTCGGTAACATTCAATTTAAGCAGGACGGCGGAGGGAATCAGTGGACAACCGGGAGTCTCCCTAACTGAAGAAGGGGATAGGGTATTTGTAGGTGGTCCTAAAAATACGGTGCAGCATAATTTGAAACTCCAGCTAATTAAAGAGGACTTAGAGTATATTTCCAATTTTGATGTTTGTCATGTAAGCTGCTACTCATCTATGGAAGAGGAATTGGAAAAGCTTTCGAAAACGATAGATGTTTCATATGATTTTTCCGATAAGCTACAAATAGAATATGTAAAAAAGATTGCAAGTTATATAAAATACGCCTTTTTCTCTGCAGCAGAGCTTTCGAATGAGGAATTGGAGGTATTTATTAATCAAATAAAGGAATTTGATTTTGAAGTTGCAGCTTTCACGCGAGGAAGTTCGCCAGCGTTATTTTTAAAGGATAAAAAAGTCTTTAGCCAAAACCTGAAACCAATAACTGTAGTGGACACAATGGGAGCTGGCGATAGTTTAATTGCAGGGTTTTTAGTGAATTATTTGCAGGGAGATAGCATGGAAACGGCCATTGAGAAAGGAACTGAATCTGCTGCAAGGACTTGTACTGTATATGGGGGATTTGGCTATCCGAAAGAATTGTAATTTTCGGATTGTTTACCTAGAACTTATTCTGATTCAAGATGGAAAAGGATGCTTTACGTTTTAGATGTCAGAAGTTGTTCTCAAAATAAATTCCGGCGTATGCTATACTTTATATGATATGTGTAAGTAGGAGCAATGTGGAAGGGAACAACAAATGAAAGCTTTTCCACTCTTTATTCAAAATTCTTCTCTTATCATGGATTTTAATGATGATCTATTTTAAGAGAAGGATTATCAACAAATGTAAATAGGAGCAGTTGAATGATGAATCAGAAGAAAGACGTAAACAGTCCAGTTTTATTGTATGAACAAATAAAAGCAGCTATTCGGGAGTATGTTGAAAATAACAACATCAAACCTGGGGAAAAAATACCGAATGAATCCGAGTTGTGTGATTTGTTTAGTGTCAGCAGAATCACAATAAGACGGGCTATAAAAGAATTAGGGGAAGAAAATTTTCTAGAAGTAATCAGGGGAAAAGGCACCTTTATAAAAGCTCCCAAAAAAGATCTTCATTTATTGAATCTTAAAGGATTTACAGAAGGATTATCCAACGAAGAAGATCATATTAAGAAAGAAATTATTTCTAAAAGGATTATCCATAATAACTCAGAACTATCGAAAGTATTTTCCCATCAACAAAACGAGATTTTGGAATTAGTTCGATTAGTAAAAAGGGAAGATGTGCCGTTTAGTATCGATTACGCTTACTTGCCGTTAAGTATTTACCCTGGAATCGATCAAATGATTGAAAATGATACATCAACTTTTTCGGTTATCAGGGACAAATACAAGATAAAGTTTTCAAGAGTTGAAAAAGAAATTGAATATATGCAGCCTACCCAGGAAGTATGTAAATACTTGGGAATTAACAACACAACGTCCGTCATTTTTGTAAAAAAAGTTATTTATTCAAAGGACCAGCTGCCGGTCCACTATTCAAAATATTATCTTATTGGAGATAGTGTGAAGTTTTATATTGATGTTGACTACACGGAATAAAAATAATAAGGTGAGGATTGAAAATTGATAAAAGGAATCATTTTTGATTTTGATGGTCTTATATTTGATACAGAGACACACCAATATCTCGTTTATCAGGAAATTTTCAACGAGTATGGAAGCGAATTGCCCATTTCCCTTTGGCAAAAAGAAATTGGAACTCAAACAGGATTTTCCCCTTTTCATTATTTAGAGGGAAAAATCAAGCGGCCGATTAATCATGAAAACGTTCAGAAGGACTTTCGAAGCCGGTTTTACCAAATACTTGAACAAGAAAAAGCAAGAGAAGGGGTAGAGGAGTACTTAAAAGAAGCAAAAAAATTAAATTTAAAAATAGGCTTGGCTTCAAGCTCAACTTATCAATGGGTATCATCCCATCTGAAAAATTTGGGGTTATTCAATTACTTTGATTGTATTAAGACGTCAGATGACGTCACCCATGTAAAGCCAGCTCCATCCTTATACTTATTAGCGGCAAAGTGTTTGGGTTTAACGATTGAAGAATGTCTAGTATTTGAAGATTCGGCTAATGGAGCATTGGCAGCAAAACGTGCGGGAATGTATTGCGTCGTTGTTCCAAACAAAGTAACCAGTACAATGAACTTTTGTAATGTTGAATATATAATGAATTCTATGGTGGATTTACCTTTAAACAAAGTAATAGACTTGGTAATAAAGAAGAAAGCAGTTGCCCAACGTTGAAATTTAGGGGAACATACATTTGTATTTGTACTAGTTATTCAATGGTTCGTATGATACTATTAAACTAGCAACCGAATATTTTAAGGGTGGTTGGTTGTCACTCTTCTTTCCTTTTAGGAAAGGAGGTGATAATCATGGAAACATTTCTTGATTTTCTACGAGAAGTTCTGAAGGGGATTGTGCGTGCAGTAAGCGCTTATTTCTTTCGGAAATACATTCTAGAACACAAGAAAACCACCCAACGCCGTCGCAAGGTAGTGGGTGGTTCTCAAAAAAAATAAAACCTTTGACAACCACCACCCTGACGGTAGAGGTTGCATGGAGAGGCGATTCAGCGCTTCTCCTTTTTATTATATTCTTATTATATATGAATTAAACATTAAAAGAAAGGCAAAAGTCAAAAGAGTATGTCAAGAATTTAAGCGAGCTCATCCCACAAATTTTGATTAAATATTTTTTAAAAATCATTTTGATTAAAGTATTTGCTAGCTTGTTTCCTTCTCACTAAAATCCTAAAGTTAATTAGTGATTCCCAAAAATCTAAACGTATATCCAAATAACAACTAGGAAAAATTTTTACAATCACTAGGTGTTACCTTTGAACTAGGGTAAAAGTAATTTATAACGCATTTTCCTCATTTTCAACATTTTCCCCTCTTTAACTTTCAATGTAATAATTACCACATCAACTACGTAATGGGACAATAATTAAGGCTAAGATGAAGTATTGAAATGTCGAATTTTTTTAAAAACTTTGTTGAGTAATAGATAAAAAGTCCTAAATATGTAATAATATAGAAAGATGTGAAAATTGTATTTTTTAAGTGTGGTGATGTGATACGGCGGTTAAAGGGTATTAATAATTTCGATGCATCTCAGTTTAATATCATCCATGTGTACTGTCTTAATCCGAAAAGTAATTGATAAGGAGAGTATTGTGAATGAATATCAAACCGCATTATATTATTAGCCGCTTTACCATCGCGCTAATGGGAATTCTCGTGAAGACTGGATATTTTTATTCAATTGTTTTAGAGGGTAA
This sequence comes from Bacillus sp. IITD106, assembly GCF_019459225.1. GTDB lineage: Bacteria > Bacillota > Bacilli > Bacillales > Bacillaceae_C > Lederbergia. The sequence continues at coordinate 3,578 of NZ_JAIAZY010000066.1, read as the reverse complement.
ACAAGTTTTTTTGGTCAAATTAAGTCCTGTCGAAATAATTGAAAATAGCTTGATCTATTATGGAAGCGATTTAAACGCCGCTAAAAAAGCTTCGAAAGCCGCCCTCGGGAATATTGATATGCCGCCAATTAAAATCAGTGGAACCTTAGGCATTTACTGGTTTCCAACCATGTCCCCAACAAGTAAAAAATGTATCTGGTTTTCATTAAATCATATAAAGGATACGATTCCCTTAGGTAATTCTAAATCGAGAATTGTTTTAGCATTTAATCATACGATTACCGTAAATATCAGTAAATCCGTTTTTAAAAATGGGGAATATCTAACTAAAGATTTAAAAAATATTTATGAAAAAAGAACAGATCCAACGATAACTTTTACATATGATCCACAAAAACGTGAAGATATGGTTAAGGAAGATACACCTACATATCACTTTAGGCAAGTGAAAAATGGGATTATAGAAATAAATAACGATACTGATAGGGGAAATTCTTTTCATAAAAAGAAATAAGTATTAAAAAAATGTTTGGGTGCCAGTTACCCAAACATTTTTAGTTTTGGAGTAGAATTTTGCTTTGGATACTATTTTTAGAATTAATTAGAATTCATAATTTTGGTGAAAAAGTCATTATCAAGTGACATTATTACATGGGAACATTTGTTTTTTAGAAAGTTATTTAAAGAATAGTATGATAATATAAAACTAGCAACCGAATATTGTGAGGGTGGTTGGTTGTCGATCTTCTTTCCTTTTTCTAAGAAAGGAGTGCAATCATGAAAACATTTCTTGAGTTTCTACGAGAGTCATACCCAGTAGTGGGAGAATAACGGGTAATTTCCCTTAAATTATTTAATTTTACGAAAAAATACGAGGAGATGTAAATATGAACTTTCCAGTTATTTCGCAAGAAAATTTAATAAAAAAATTAACTCCTCCATCTTCCTCTAAAAAAATCAGGATGGTACTAGATACTGACACATTTAATGAGGTTGATGATCAGTTTGCAATTGTGTACGCACTCCAATCACCAGAACGATTGAATGTAGAAGCCATTTATGCTGCCCCTTTTCACAATGATAGGTCTGAAGGTCCAGAGGATGGAATGGAAAAAAGCTATGATGAAATATTAAGGATATTGGAAAGAATGAACGTCCCTTCTGATAATTTCGTTTATAAAGGTTCAAGAGGGTTCTTAGATGACCTACATAATCCTTACCGTAGTGAAGCTGCTTTAGATTTAGTAGAAAGAGCTATGAATTCCTCCGAAGATGATCCTTTATATGTAGTAGCGATTGGAGCCATAACCAATATTGCCTCAGCAATTTTAATTGAACCTAAAATAATAGAGAGAATTGTCGTTGTATGGTTAGGTGGGCATGCATTACATTGGGAAAATACGAAGGAATTTAATCTTAAACAAGATGTTCTTTCTGCACAAGTAGTTCTAGATTGTGGAGTTCCATTTGTTTTGATCCCTTGTATGGGAGTTACTTCACATTTGCACACAACACTTTCGGAAATAGAAAACTTTGTTGACGGTAAAGGGGAAATCGGAAGCTTCCTAGCCGAGAGATTTAAGGAGTATCACGAAGACCATTTTGCTTATTCCAAAGTGATTTGGGATCTTTCAGCTATTGCTTATCTCATTAACAATGAGGAATCTGTTCCTACCCAACTCGTCCATAGCCCGATTTTAACTGATCAAGTAACATGGAGTTTTAGTTCTTCTAGGCATTTTATAAGGTATGCTTATTATGTTAATCGGGATGTTATTTTCAAGGATATGTTTAAGAAGTTGGCAGAGGCGTCAATCGACAAAAGTTAATGAATGTTTAAAAAGCAGGAGAATGGTTTTTTTCGTCTCCTGTTTTTTGGTATGTGTAAACGAAATAAGTTTATACTTACTAATTAGGCTAAGGAGCCTGAAATAGCTATTACATTTACTTTGGAGAGCCAGGAAAAGGCTATTTGTTTTCCACTAAACAGGAAATTTAGTTTTTTTCATATGTAAAGTTTTTCGTGGTTACTTTGGACTTTTCACATAAGGTATACTAAACTGCTTTATAAGAAGAACGTAAAAAAGAGCAGGACCATAGAGAGATATAGATTAGGGTGTAAATATGGAAAACAAGTCAATCACTATCCAAGACGTTGCCCGGGAAGCGGGTGTTTCAGTAGCTACGGTATCTAGGGTACTTAATAATAGTCCTTTGGTTAAAAAGAATACGACCTCAAAAGTACAAAAGGCCATCGATAAATTAGGCTATCAACCCAATTATTTGGGACGTGATTTAAGAAGAGCAGAAACAATGAGAGTATTGCTTCTTGCACAAGATTTAGGAGCACCTATTACCGGAGAGCTTGCCAAAGGAATGGATGAAGCTGCTAAAAAGCATGGTTACTATCTTATGGTATGCCCAACGGATAACAATAGGAAAAGAGAAGAAGAATTTCTTCAATTGCTTAAAAATAAGTTTGTGGATGGGCTAATTGTTATTGGTTCAACACTAACAGCGGAAGAATTGGATGAACTTGGTCAAAAGTACAGTATTGTCCAATGTGGTGAATGGATAGAAACAAATCATATCTGTTCGGTATCAGTAGATGATGAAAAAGCGGCGATGGATGCTGTTAATCATTTAATCAAGTTAGGACATAAGCGAATAGCAATGATCAGCAGTAATTTTCCAAGAATGACTTCTTCCAAAGTCTTAAGAGAAAGCGGTTACCGAAAAGCCCTGCAAAATGCAAGCATTCCATTCGATGATAAGTTGCTTAAATACGGAGATGGAACGTATGAAGGAAGTTTCCATTTAACAAATGAACTCCTTCAATTAGATACTCCGCCTACAGCGATATTCTGCTACAATGATGTGATGGCCATAGCCAGTATTAACGCCATAAAAGCGGCAGGTTATGTTGTGCCAGATGATATTGCTGTAGTCGGATTTGATGACACAAAAGAAGCCGTCATGTCGATACCACAAATTACAACCATCCATCAACCTAAATTTGAACTTGGGTTTACAACAATGGAATTACTAATTAAAAATATGACAAATAATAAGGCGTCTTTTAAAAATATCACCATTGACCATAAGCTTATTGTTCGGGGATCTAGTACGAAAATCTAATGGATTCTATTAAACTGAGAGAAAATAAGTTTATAACAGTGTTGTATTTTTTGTAAGTATCACACAACTGATTAACGTCCGTTGTGTGTTTTTTATGATAATAAAAGGGATTTTATCATGTCAAATATTTTAAGTTTGCAAGTTAAATTTAGTTCCATTGTGATAAAGTTAAGTAAAACTGAACTTCTACTTATTTCCGGCTTTTGGAACGAGGTGTATAAGTTCTGATGAACTATCCTTAAAATTTGTTTACGCATTTTAGAAATTTGCTCATAGTTTAGAGGAGAGAGTTTGTCTAGGTATCTCTTGAGCTATGTTCTTATACGAATAATGATTAGGTTTACAAGTTTTGATCTAATTATTCAAAAAGAGGTTGCAATTATTATATATTCAAGTTAGTATGATAATACAAAATGTAATCCGTTACATTTTCATTATTG
>NZ_JAIAZY010000065.1 GCF_019459225.1 Bacillus sp. IITD106 | reverse complement strand
TTAAACATAGGAGGAAAAACTATGAAATCATCCCTAGTACTTGGAGGAACCCGTTTTTTCGGTAAGGAGCTTGTTCATAGCTTGCTAGCAAAAGGTGTCGATGTGACAATTGCAACTAGAGGAAAAAGCGGAAATCCTTTTGGAAATAATGTAAAGCAGCTTATTGCTGATCGGTATGATGCAGATTCTATGAAATCAGCCCTCGAAGGATTACAATTCGATGTCGTCTATGACCAAATTGGATACTCTTCGGAAGATATCAACATTGCATATGAAGCGTTAAAAGATAAAGTCGCTAAATATGTTTTCACCTCTACAATGTCTGTTTATGAGTATGGAAATAATCTTTCAGAAGAGGCATTCAATCCATATACATATGCACTAAAAGTGGTTAAAAGCCAAGATGTTTCATACGGCGAAGGAAAGAAGCTTGCCGAAACGGCTCTATTTTCCAAAAAGGAGCTTCCCACTGTGGCAGTGCGCATCCCAATTGTATTAGGTGAAGAAGATTATACCGAGCGGCTGCTTTTTCATGTAAGGAAAATAAAAAACGAAGAAGAGATCGGAATGTCAAATCAGGAAGCACGTCTCAACTTTATTTCCGCCCGTGAAGCTGGGGAGTTTCTTGCATGGATTGGATCACAAACTTTTACAGGTCCAGTCAATGCATGTGCAAATGGAGATATTCAATTAGCGGAATTAGTGAAACTCATTGAATCAAAGACCGGGAAAAATGCTGTATTGACGACAAATATAACGGATGAAAACCGTTCGCCTTATGGAATTGGAGAAAACTGGACAATGGATCATTCGAAAGCTACTGAACTCGGCTACGAATTTAGTAACTTATCTGATTGGCTTCCTGGATTAATTGAACATTACAATAAAATGGTTTGAACGCAAAATACCGCTCACATTAGCGGTATTTTTCATGTCAATTATTCAAAATTGCTTCTGCAAAAGCAACTGTTTCTACAAGTTCTGGATATTCCTCAGGAGTTGATCCGTCTTCAACTTGCCAACATATTCCCATTGCTGTTTCGACAAACAGGCATTTTCTTATTATGGAATTTGGTATATTTAGGCTTTTTTCCAAAAAATAAATGATATCGTTTATTTTCACATGCAATTCCGGAGTTATGTCATCGCCAAATTCATTTAAAATAAAACGTGGTACATCAAAGATTGGATCCCCTACTACTCCTTTTGGGTCAATGATTTTATACTCTCCATCTGAACTTAGCAAAATATTATCATGGTGAAAATCGCCGTGAAGGAGCACTTTTTGTGAGTAAGTACTACTCAAAGACTGGCATATGTCTCGTGCTTTTTTCATATACAAATATAATTCTTTACAATCTTGTCGCTTACTCATGTAGGCTGTTATTTTATCAACCCAATCCATATATGTTGGATAAATTTCAGATTTGGCTGGCAGGATATGTAGATCGTTATAAAGAGATGAAAATACAGAAAGTCTTTTTTCAAGGTTATTCTCATCCCTTAAAGGAATCCCAGGCTTAATCCATTCTTCTAATATGACACCATTTTCAATATCAGCCTCAAAAACTCTACAAAATCTTTTTCCATCGTATTCATTTAATGCATTGAATTCTGTAAAAATTTCTCTTGCTTGTGGATTACCTAATTTCAATACAACATCTCCAAAATTTTCCGATCGACATGTGAAAACGAGATTCGCAGAGTAGGAAGGAATAAATTGAAAAGTAGTTAACGACCATCTCTCCGGATATACATCTATATTTCTCAAAACTTTTTCGTAAACATCTTTTCCAAAATGATTGCTGATATTTTCAATTTCTTCTTGCTTGAAACAATAGCTCAACTTCTTTTAGCCCCTCCCAAAAGATATTCTCGTATTTCTAGTAATAGCTAAATTGTATCGTATAGGTTTTCTTCATACATTGCTTGTTTTCCTCTTTTATTAACACTTTTAATTTGGTTTTCATGAATGGGTATTATTAATATTATTTTAGGGGGATCTGTATGAGGTACATACAGCTATTCGATCATTCCGCTAACAATTGTAAAAATTATCTACTATTTATAAGGTATTTCTATATAATGGTTGTAGGTATGAGCTCAACAGTGGACCTGAAGCGCTCAATGATTATTTGAAAAGGATGGAGGAGAAACATTAAATGTCTAATGATTTTGAAACTTTATTGGATAAGGGGAAAGAAGAGGCTCCAAAGATAAAAATAGAACGAAAAGAAGGAGAACCCACTTCCGCTTTCAAAGGTGCTTCCTGGGCAGCGCTGGTGGTAGGTGTTACAGCTTATCTCATTGGATTGTTTAACGCATCCATGCAACTGAATGAAAAAGGATATTATTTTGCAGTGTTAATATTCGGGCTCTATTCAGCAGTATCTTTGCAAAAAGCAGTAAGGGATAAAGATGAGGGCATACCAGTTACTAGTATTTATTATGGTATTAGTTGGGTGGCACTTATTGTCTCTATTTCTTTAATGGCGATCGGTTTATACAATGCAGGAAGTATTGTTTTAAGCGAAAAAGGATTTTATGCTATGTCATTTGTTCTAAGTTTGTTTGCGGCAATAACCGTACAGAAAAATATTAGAGATACACAGAGAGCTAGAGAAAGAGATTAAGCTTAAAATCAATAAATGTAGTGCCGCCTCTTTTATGAAAAAAGATTAAATATGTTAACCCCGTCCTTACAGGAACGGGGTTAAATATTTAAAGAAATTTCATTTGTTTTAGAGGACATCTACCTCATTAACACTCTTGTCCAACGCCTTTTCCCCTGCCTCGAGCACTGCTATAATTCGATCAACGTCATAAATACTGCCACGCCATGTACCACCACTCACTTTTTGCAATGCTGCCCATAAACGAGTATCATCTGGCAACCCATCAGCAGGTTTAATTTCATTTGGTTTCCGTTCGCTTAAAATCCGCGCTCCTTCCTGAGGAGAAACTAGATGATCTTTCGTGCCTAAAAAGTTTACTCGCCCTTCTAGATTAACTGTATCAATTTTAACTTCGATAATATCTCCATCACGAAGCTTTCCAATTGGGCCACCTGCCAAACCTTCAGGTCCTACATGTCCTATACACGCACCTGTCGAAACTCCGGAGAATCTAGCATCTGTAATCAAGGTTACATGTTTTCCAAACGAAAGATGTTTTAATGCAGACGTTAATTGATATGTTTCTTCCATTCCTGTTCCAAGTGGTCCGCAACCCGAGACAATCATGATATCACCAGCTGCGATTTCCCCTTGTTTGATCGCCCTAATTCCATCTCTTTCACTCGTAAAGACTTTCGCTTCACCTTTATGATAAAAGATCCCATCCTCATCAATTTTTTCTTTGTCGATGGAAGTTGATTTGATGACTGAACCTTCCGGAGCAATATTTCCAGTTGGAAACGTAATCGTTGACGTCATCCCTTTCTTTTCCGCTCGCTCCTTTGACATGATGACTTCATTGGCTTCAATATTATCTGCTTGTTTTAAGCGTTTTTTCATTTGTCTCCTACGCTCAGATTGCTCCCACCAATCTAGGTTTTCACGCAGCGTTTTTCCTGTAACGGTCATAACATCCTCGTTTAATAAGCCTAGGTTTCTTAAATGTAGCATCACTTCTGGAACACCGCCAGCAAGGTAAGCTCGAACAGTCGGATGGTGTTCAGGCCCATTCGGAAGGACGCTTACTAGCCTAGGTGTTTGTCGGTTTACTTTTATCCAATCCTCTACAGTAGGTATTGTGCATCCTGCTGCATGTGCAATTGCTGGGATATGTAAAAGAAGATTCGTGGAGCCTCCGAACGCCGCATGAACAACCATTGCATTGTGAATCGCTTCATCCGTGACAATATCCTTCGTCGTGAAACGTTGTTGTTCCATTTCGATGACAGCACGAGCTGAATTCCTCGCCATTTCTCTCCAAATTTCTTGTCCAGATGGCGCGAGCGCAGAATGTGTTAAGGATAAACCGAGGGCTTCACTGACTACTTGAGCCGTGGCTGCTGTTCCTAAAAATTGGCAACCTCCACCAGGTGTTGCACATGCTCTGCACCCTAGTTCCGCCGCTTCTTCAAGAGTAATTTCGTTATTGGAATAGCGTGCACCAATCGTTTGAATTTTCCCAGCATCCTCCCCAAATTCAGGTGACAACGTTACTCCCCCTGGAATGACAACAGTAGGAAGATCATGCATGGAAGCGAGTGCCAACATCATTGCTGGCAATCCTTTATCACAAGTAGCGATTCCAATGACTGCCTTACGCGTAGGAAGTGAACGAATCAACCTGCGATACACAATCGCGGCATCATTTCGGTATGGAAAAGAATCATACATGCCAGTCGTTCCTTGGGACCTTCCATCACAAGGGTCACTCACATATGCCGCAAAAGGAATCCCTCCTGCACGGTTGATTTCCATCGCAGCCTCTTTCATCAATTGGTCGACTTCCCAATGTCCAGTGTGATAACCCAATGCAATCGGAAAGCCTTCACTATCTTTCATGCCACCCTGTGTACTGAGCAGCAATACCTCTTTTCCTTTTAGATTATTCGGCGACCAACCCATGCCAACATTTTGGGATAACCCGAACAAGTCACCACTCGGAGCATTCCGAAGCATATAATCTGTTAGCGGAAGCTTTCCTTCTGGTCCTTTTGCTTTTGTTTGGATATTTTCAATCGTTTCCGAGGCAGTCGATAACAAGTGATCCATTCCCGTACCTCCTCATTGCGCTGCCACTGGATTTCGCAACATTCCAATGCCGGAAATCTCAATTTCTACTATATCACCATCTCTTAATGTAAAGTCATTTGGAGGAACAATGCAGGTGCCTGTCAGTAGTACAGTGCCAGAGAATAGTTCATTATCTCTTTTTAAAAATTCCACTAATTCTTCATACTTTCTTTTTAATTGAGATGTACTTGCTGTATCCTCAAAAATCTTTTCACCTTCCCGAAAAATGGTGCACTTAATATCGAATGCATAAGGATCCTCAACCGCCTCAGCTAGTAAAATCGCAGGTCCAACTGAACATGAATGCTTCCACATTTTCGCCTGCGGTAAATACAGCGGATTCTCCCCTTCGATATCTCGGCAGCTCATATCATTTCCGATTGTGTATCCGACAATATTTCCCGTACCATCTAAGACAAGCCCTAACTCTGGTTCGGGAATTTGCCATGTTGAGTCAGAACGTAAATAAAGCGGATCATTTGGTCCAATCGTTCTTTTATCAGTTGATTTGAGAAAAAGTTCTGGACGTTCTGCTACATAAACTTTGTCATAATAGGAAACAGACGGCTCACTTCCTTGGGATTCATAGTTTCTAGCATCTTTGCTTCTTAAATACGTAACCCCACTAGCCCAAACTTCCCCTGCATTAATAGGCAGTTCAAGATCCAATTCATCTATTGATTTTTGAATAGGTTCGATCTCGCTTAACACTTCATTAATCAAAGTGAGGCAGCTCTTTTGCTGTTCATCACATTTTTTCAGTAGTTCTTGAAAGTCTTGATAAGGCAATGGATAAATCTTTGAATCTTCTTTCACTGCAGCTAATTGAGGACTTTCTGATTCAGCATAACGAATGATTCTTATGATCTAATCTCCTATCTTTTTGAAATTAGCCTTTCACAAACACTGTTTTGATAGATGTGTAGAATTCTATTGCCGCTTCGCCTTGTTCACGTGAATGGGAACTAGAACTCTTCATCCCTCCAAAAGGAGCTTGAAGTTCGACGCCTGCTGTCTCAGCATTGATCCTAACTAGACCCGCATCGACTCGATCAATGAACTTCAACATCGCTCCGACATTTTCTGTGTAAATTGAAGCACTTAGTCCAAACTGTGTATCATTTGCCAATTCAAAAGCTTCTTCCAAATCATCAAATGGGATGATGGCGATGACAGGTCCAAAAATTTCTTCTTGGGCAATTTGCATCTTGCTGTCGACTTCATCAAAAATCGTTGGCTCAACATAAAATCCTTGATCATACTCTGAACCTGTCAATCTATTACCGCCAAATAAGAGTTTTGCCCCTTCTTTCTTTCCTTTTTCAATATAAGAAAGGACGGTTTCCATTTGTGCTTCGGAGGAACAAGGTCCCATCCAAACCCCATCTTCCAATCCGTTACCAATTTTGATAGACTCTGAAGCTGCAAGAAGCTTGTCTACAAAGGCTTGTTTTATATTTCTATGTACAAGCACTCGACTTGTTGCTGTACATTTTTGACCAGTTGAGCGAAATGCACCGCTAATCGTCCCTTCGACTGCTTTATCAAGATCCGCATCTTCCGCGACTATAACAGGATTTTTCCCGCCCATCTCAAGTTGGAATTTCGCACCCCTTTCAACAGCACCTTTCGCAATTTGTTTTCCAACTACGTCCGAACCCGTAAAAGAAATTCCTGCAATTCCGTGGTGATTCACTATTCCATTTCCAATGACACTGCCAGAACCAGTAACCATGTTGACGACACCTTTTGGAAGGCCAGCTTCATGGAAGCAATCAATTACTTTCGCAGCGGTTATAGCTGTTTCAGATGCGGGCTTAATGACAACCGTATTTCCGTAAATGAGAGCCGGAGCCATTTTCCAGATTGGAATCGCCACCGGAAAATTCCATGGAGTTATAATTCCTACAACCCCTAAAGGCACACGCTTCGTAAACATCAATGCCTCACTATCCGTTGAAGGAATCACATCCCCCACTTTACGCATTCCTTCTCCAGCAAAATAACGCAAAATAGCGACGCCCCTTGCCGTTTCACCTTTCGCTTCTGGCAATGTTTTCCCCATTTCTGTCGTCATCGTTTCGGCGATATCGTCTAGTCTTGATTCAAGTATATTGGCTACTTTATAGAGATAGTCTCCCCTCGCTGCACCTGATAACTGGCCCCAACTAAATTTAGCTTCTGTTGCTGCACGTACAGCTCCATCAAGATCTTCCACTGTTGAAACGGTTGATTTTCCTACTATTTCACGATTCGCCGGGTTAATGATTTCTCTTGTTTCTCCAGATATGGATTCTTTCCACTCACCAGCAATATAATTTGTATACGTTTTCAATTTATCCATTCCTCCTAACGATGTTTTGCAAATTAAATTTTCTATTTAGGATATTCTACCATGTTAGTACAATTCTCTATGAAACACTGAAATCCTTTTTTAATCAGAAATTACATACATCCTTGAAAACAAAAAACAGCTTGAATTACTCAAGCTGCAATCTTTCAATTATTCATCAAATCTAAATAAATTCGCCAATGCAATCATCTCTTCCTTCGTTTTTCCACTTATATACCAAATATACGTATCTGTTGGAATATATATTTGTACACCAGTACTGGAGAAGACTGCACGTTTGTTAGCCACTTGCAATTCTTCCGTTCCGTACGCCTCCAAAAAATAATCGACTGTTTCATCCGCTGTACCGATTTCGTTAAATTGATTATGAACAGATATACTATAGTGGTTAACAGTATCATAGAAGGCATGCATGACATACCCCCTACCGTGTAGATTATCCACAAATACGATTGGGTCACTAATTATCGTAGGTATTTTTTCTTTAGCATTTAGTGGAATGACAGAATTTTTCAATCCGTATTCGTTAAAAGTCAGAGTGCGTCTACCATCAATTTCCTTCCATTCATAGTACTCTGTATTAGTCGCCATTTGCTCTTCTTTTGTCAATTTTGCACCAGCCGGCTTTTCTATATTGTCTTGAATCTTACCTTCATTCGTTAAAAAATTCTCATTCACTACATAATTGAATCCAAGTAGGAGCATTATACTAAAGGCCATTCCATATGAAATCATTGCAAAGATTTTTTTCCTTCTAGCTTTTACATGTAATCTGTCAATATCGAGCATAACTTGTGAATGTATATATGCCTTGCGCTCCTTCCCCCACACTATTTGACTGTTCAATTCTTTTAATGGTTTGTCAAAACTATCATCATACGATAATTTCATGTAACAATCCCTCCTTTTGTACCTTTTTTTCAAGAGCTTTCATTGCCCTGAACAATGTGGATTTCACTTTACTTTCCGAACATCGTAAAATTTCCGACGTTTCACTTATCGAAAAACCATGAATTTTTCTTAGAATAATGATTTCACGATAGGAAGCTTTCATTTTTCCAAGGACTGCATATAGTTCTTTCGCATTTTCCTTTATGAGAATCGCCTCTTCAGGCAGTGGATCTTCATCTCTTTTGTTTGGAAAAACTTCTTTAAACAACATAATTGGCCGCTGCTTCCTTATGTGATCTATCGTTACGTTATGAGCAATGCTATAGAGCCAAGTCTTTGGAGAAGAGTCACGATTAAACGAATGAATATTGACGTATGCTTTCACAAAAGTCTCATGGGTCAAATCTTCTGCCTGGTAGAATTCTTTTACCATCACAAAAATGTATTTAAAAATAGACTCACTATATTTCTCATACCAGGCGGATATTTCCTGTTTATTATTATCGAGCAAAACCTCACCTCTCTCTTTGATTTAACTATAAAACTTTCAATCTGAACTTTATTCATTGTTTAGACGGATGACTTGAAAAAAAGTTGTGAAATTCTAAAAATATTTTGGCTCATTATCTATAACATAATATTTTTCTTCTCCCTGTGGCCCTCACACCCTTGATATTCCGCTAATTATAGCTATAATTATAATTACAGCTATTCAATGTTATGTAAACTGTTTCTATAGAAATTGAAGGGGTGGAGTTTATATGTTTGCTGTTAATCGGTTTCGCGATTATCAGCCCGAAAGCCTCCGCAAAGACTTCATTTCTGGGATAACTGTCGGGATTGTGGCCATTCCTCTTGGGATGGCTTTTGCCATGGCGTCTGGCGTTAAGCCGGAATATGGGATTTACACGACCATTATCGCAGGATTGCTTGTTTCTTTGCTCGGTGGTTCTCGCTTTCAAATTGCCGGTCCTACGGGAGCATTTATTCCAATATTACTCGCAGTCGTGCTTCAATACGGATATGAGAATTTGTTAGTCGCGGGTTTAATGGCAGGGATCATGCTTGTCATCATGAGTTTTTTCCGACTCGGCAATTTAATTCATTTTATACCAAGATCTGTGACAATTGGTTTTACAACTGGGATTGCTGTCATTATTTTTACAGGACAGATCGGAAACTTTTTCGGTCTTACCAGTCTTGAAAAGAAAGAATATTTTCACGAAAATATGATGGAGATATTCAGGCATTTCCATACATTAAGTGGCTATAGCATTCTTACAGCAATCATTGGATTGATTACGATTCTTATCGTTCCACGGGTATCTCGAAGAATTCCTGTTCTACTTGTCGGTCTAATCGTCCCCACAGTGGTATCTTTCATTTTTTATCCGACTCACGTTGAAACGGTTGGTACGGCGTTTGGTGGAATACCGCAATCACTGCCCGACTTCAAATTTCCCGAAATTACACTTGGGAAAATTAAAGAACTATGGGTTCCAGCTCTAATTATTGCGGCATTAGGAGCGATTGAATCTCTACTATCTGCAGTAGTCGCGGATGGAATGACGAACGAAAAACATCATTCTAATCGCGAGCTCTTTGGACAAGGAATTGCCAACATCGTAGCACCACTTTTCGGGGGAATTCCTGCAACCGGAGCGATCGCAAGAACAGCTACCAATATAAAATCCGGTGCCGTAAGCAGGCTTTCCGGAATCATTCACAGCCTATTCGTGTTAGGAACACTGCTGCTATTTGCACCATATGCTTCTCACATTCCACTTGCGGCAATGGCTCCGCTTTTAATGTTTGTCGCTTGGAATATGGCGGAATTAAAATCTTTCAAACAACTTTTAAAGCTTAAGACGAGTGATTCCATCGTTCTCGTCACAACCTTTTTACTCACCGTATTTGTAAATCTGACAGTAGCCGTTCAAGTTGGAATTTTACTTGCCGTTCTTTCTTTTATTAAAAAGAAAAGCGAAATGCTACAAATTAATCAAAAACAAGATGCTTTGGATTTAACATCGCATTTTCGCTATAAAACCTTTACAATTAAAGGACCTTTGTTTTTTGGAACAGCTCAAGCATTTGAACATCTACTCCATTCAACACTTGAAAGTCCACCGCGAGTCATTATTTTAAATATGTCTGAAGTTACGACGATCGATGCAACTGGAGAAGAAAAACTCGCTTCCTTCATAAAAAGTTTTAAAAAAGCGGGCGGTACCGTATTGATTTCCGGGTTACCGGATTGGGGGATGGAGCTCTTTCAAAAAAGCGGGCTAGTTGAATTGATAGGTGATGGCTCATTTTATTTAGATGAAGAAAGTGCTACGGGTTCAGTTCCTAACCACCTAAAAGCGGTAGGGGATTGACCCCTTTTTATATCTATCAGTTTGCTTGAATCTTCCCAAATATATCTTGGATTATGGTATAATAAGCATGCTGAATTATACACCAATGAATAACTACATTATTTCAACTGGAGGTGAAATAGAGTGAGTGAGGCAATTCTTCAAGAGATTCTATCAGAATTAAAAATTGTTAAGGATGATGTGCAGAGTGTGAAGTCCGAGTTGGCTTCTGTTAAAGATGAAGTACAAAACGTAAAATCACAAATGAACAGTCGTTTTGACACGATGGAAGCGAAGTTTTCGATTATGGAGACTAAAATCGAGAATATGGCAACCAAGGAAAATGTGGCCGATATTCCAAATTTAAAGATGGCCATTTCGGAATCACTAGACATGATGAAACGAATACAATCCACACAGGAAATGCAGGAACGTACGTTGGATTTGCTTTCAAGACGCTCCATTGATCAGGAAGCTGAATTACGAATGATTAAATAGAAATCACTGATGAAAAATCCATTTTTTAATCAGGATGGTTCATTATATCATTTTACTAATCGTCGAAAGTTAACCTCTAAATACCATCCTATGTTACATTTACCACTAAAAAGTTTCCCAAGAGGTATATTTCTATCTATTTGAATATCTTCAATGTCTCCCAACAAAATCTTCCAAGATTCATTTTTAACATACTATTCCCAACAATAATGGAGCGAGGTGTCCAAGCTCGCCCCATTTTTACTTACAAAAATTCATAAAGGCCATTCGCGAAATACTCATATTCACTTTCAGTGATGATCGTTTCCCCATATCCCTCAAAAAATATTTTTCTATCTTCTTCGTTAACAAAAAAATGATCTTCCGGCTGGATGGCAAGGGCTATATCAAATCTTGGATCTCCGTATGCTCCCCCACTCCAATCGATAACAGCTGTTATTTTTCCATCGTGAACAAGGACGTTATCGACGGTAAAATCACCGTGAATAAGAGTTTGACCTATATTCATTGGTTTTTCTCTTTTTAATTGCTCTAAAAGTTCAGGAGTACCATCTAAATCAAAAAGTTGTAATTCTATTTCAGCCTTTTCAAGGATTTTATCCAGCCAAATGGTGCCAGGTTGATAGATTTCTTTCGGGCATGTAGTGGAATGAATCCCCCTCAATACTTCTCCAAATTGATAAATGAGGCTTCGTCTTTTTTCTGAATCTCTTTCTTTTTGTAACGCTTCTCCCATCGTTTCACCCTGAATAAAATTCATCAACATCCAAGACTCATTGAGCTCTGAGTTCTTCTCAAATGCATGAATAACAGGAATGGGCAGAGACGTTTCGCTTAAACTTTTTAATATAAATGCTTCTCGCTCAAGCCAACCAGAATATCGCTCCCCTTTTGAGCGTTTCAAAACGAAAACCCCATTTTCCCCCTTTATAATCCCTACATTTGACGTACATCCCTGCTCTGGAAACGTCATTTTCTCTATTTTCCCTATGATGTTTACTAATTTTATTGGAATTTCCTGTTCAGCGATTGGAACCACATCGTTACCCCCGATTTATTGTTCTTTTCTCTATTATTCGCTGAACGTCGGAAAAGCGCAACCATCTATTTCCAAGGATATGCTTTAAAGGTTTTAAACAACAACTAGTATGACATTGAGGCCTTCTTTCATTTGGAGCGGCCTCAACTTTTTTATTCTACAATTAATGTTCCAACCATGTCGCTATGACCGGCACCGCAGAAAATAGAACATTCATATTTGAATTCCCCTGCTTTATCGGCAACAAAGGAAATGGTTTTATCACCTTGCACTTCTTTATTGTATCCTTCAAATTTTACCGCATGGTTCCCTTCTGAGTTTTTAAGAGTGATTTTGACAGTATCCCCTTTATTCACTTTGATTTCTTTTAAATCAAACTCGAAATTCGTTGCATCTATTGTGAATTCTTTGACCTCTCCATTCCCTTTTGCGGAGCTATCTGAGCTTCCACATCCAGACATTATAAGAGCGGATAAAATCACTAAACAGAAAGCTAACATCATTTTTTTCATAACCTTGACTCCTCCTTGAACTTTTTATAATTCAAGTTTAGGAGTTAAATGAGACCTAAACTATGATATAAATCACACTTTGATGAAAATGTTGGTATCGTGTCCTAATACTGGAGTCCACTCAAATCCTTGGTACGACTAGGTTTATTACAAAAAAAGCTAATTTTCCGTTCACAATTTTGTTAAAAAATATCCCAAAGGAATCAACCTTTGGGATATTTCTGATTAACTATCTCTTTTTGGCATAAAAGGCCACCAATTTGCTTTTCCGAGCATATTGATTAACACGGGAACAAATAATGGCAAAATAATTAAGGCATAAAATAACAATCCACTTAACACCAATGTCGCGATTTGAAGCATCGACAATACGCCTGATGGAAGCATCGCTGCAAAGGTACCTGCCAAAATAACGGCTGCACTCATAATAACCGTACCCATATTTTTCATTGCGATCATGATTCCTGTTTTGACATCGAGTTCCTTATATTCGGAGAAACGATCCATCAAGAAAATGGAGTAATCGACTCCTAAGGCAATTAAGATGACGAAGCCAAAGAATGGTGTAACCCAGTTGATTCCAGGATATCCAAGTATATTAACGAATATTACCTCTGTCATCGCAATGGAGGAATAATAGGTTAATAGTAGTGATGCAATAATATAAACTGGCATAACGAGTGAGCGGAGCAAAATGATTAAGATAAGAACAATCCCAATCATCATAAACGTAACCGTTTTTGTATAGTCCGAGTTGGACATTGACTCTAGATCGTGGTTAATGCTTGTTACCCCGCCTATTCCTATATTCGCTTGCTCTAGTTTTGTATTTTTCGTTGCATCTTTCACCGTTTTTTCAACTTCTGAAATCATGTCCATCGATTGTTTCGAATACGGATTTGAATCAAGGATAACATCCATCGTTGTCATTTTACCGTCTTTTGACATGTAGATATCAAATACTCTTTGAAACTCTTTATCTGTTAAAAGTTCATCTGGAATGTAGATGCCAGATTGTTGTAGATCCGTATCAGTCGCAAGATTTGTTAAATAGCTTTCGGCTTCCCCAAATCCGTCTTCAATTTTCCCAAGACCATCGCTGCTTTGGGCAAGACCATCACTTAATTCATCTAACTGTCCACCCATATCGCCAAATCCTGTTTTTAATTGTTCCTGGCCTTTTGCTATTTCACCAAGACCAGATGCTATCGATGGAATTTGTTTTACAACTTGGTGCTGGCCATTCGTTGCTTGCCCCAAGCCTGATTCAAGCTTCGCCAAGCCACCTGCAATCTCATCTAAGCCTTTCGAAAATTCACCTAATCCGGAAGTAATTTTAGCTAAATTGGAGTTGGCTTCTTTAAGTCCACCGCTAACCTTTGCCAATTCTCCATTTAATGCTGAAACTGTTCCATTTGCAATAGCAGCTTGTTTTGCAGCTTCACCCATAATCGCTTGAATCTCAGCTAAATTAGGATCATCATGAATTTCAGGATGATTTTGTACTAGCTTCGTAAGTGGTTCTTGAAGCGACATAATCGTATTTTGCGTTCCTTGCAATAAAGGTGGAACTTTTTCATATTCACTTATTAGTTTAGCAAGACCAGCTTGAGCTTGTTCGTACCCCTTTAATAATTGAGCTGTGCCAGCTTGAAGCTCTCGTGCTTTATTACTGGCCTCGACTGCACCTTTTTTCAAATCACCCGCACCCGTCGTTCCTTGGCGGATTCCATTTTCAATTGCGCTTAATGCCGTTTGCAGCTCTCCAACTCCGGACTGCAGTTTTTTCGTACCAGTATTTAATTCTCCAATTCCAGCCGTTGCTTTTTCAATTTCCGGCTTGGAATCTTTAATGGACGTTGCGGCCTCATTCAGCCCATCTTTGATTGTGGAAATTCCTTCTGTTCCTTCGCCAATTCCTTTTCCTAATTTTTCAGCTTGATTTTTTACATAAAGATCTTCAATCTTGTCGCCTGTTGGTCTAGTGACACTGCGAACTTTATTTACATCGTCAAGATTCTCTAATTTTTGGCTAATCGATTCTATTAATGTGACGTATTCCTTTGTTTTCATTGAATCGTCATTTTCAAGGACCACTTGGATTGGCATGATCTCTCCAGGTCCGAAATTATCCGCTACAAGATTAAAACCTTTTACAGAATCGTAGTCATCGCCAATTTCGTCGAGGGAATTAAAGGATAGTTCCCCATCGTAGCTTACTAGAAGAGGTACCGTAAACATTGCAACGATTCCAAGCGCAATAAGCGGCCGTGTGATGGCGAGATTTCCCATCCACCCCCATAGCTTGCTTTCAGAATGGGAAATGTTCTTTTTAACTGGCCAGAAAAGGACTTTTTTCAGCGTAGCCATGAAAAAAGGAACGATCGTAAAGAGTGCTATCATTAAAACAAATACACCAATAGCTACCCCAACAGCGGATTGATACAGTTTGAAAGTAGCAAAACCGATAGATGCAAACCCAATCATAACAGCTAGCGCACTATAAATAACTGTTTTTCCTGCTGTTTTATAGGTCGTGACGATTGCGGATTGAATATCCTGGCCATTTGAGAGTTCTTCTTTATAACGACTGAGCAATAAAATACAGTAGTCAGTTCCAATTCCGAACAGTACCGCCACCATGAACGTTTGAGTAAAATTGGAAACTGGAAAATCCAGCTTATCAACTAAAAATGCAACAATTGTTTGGCTTACTAAATACGTCATTCCTACTGTCAAAAGCGGAATAAATGGAGCTACTGCCGAACGGAACACTAACAAAAGGATCACCATGATAAAAATGACGGTAATGACTTCCGTCTTAGCAAGACCTTTTTCAGAGCTAATGATGACATCCTCTGTAATCAGTGCATTTCCAGTCATATAGGTGTCGACATTTTTCGTTTTAATAGCCTTGTCAAGTTGCTCACGAACATCTCTTATTTCTTTATCACCCATTTTCACATCAAGTAAAGCGATAATTGTATTTTTATCTTTTGAAACGAGCTGATCTTTTAGCTCATCGTCATCAAAATGTGTGGTAATGCTGCTAATGCCTAGCTTTGATTTATTTGCTTCAAGATGTTTCATCGTTTCTTCAATGTTTGAAAGCTGCGTATCAGAAAACTTTTTATCATTATGAAAAACGACGATAAAGGCACTCGTTCCTTTTTCATTTGATGAGTGCTTAGCAACAATTTCTGATGCAACTTTGGACGGATAACCATCCGCAACATCTAGTTGACCTTTCTCCCTTACAAGCTGTGCCATATTGGGGGAGTTCATCAAAAGTACAACGGCAGAAATAATCCAAATAGCTAGTATCGCCCATCTAAAACGTAATATTGACCTCATTCTTCATCCCCCTTGTAATTCTCTATATAATCGGCTATTTTTACATACACATTTAAAAAGCTTTCCAATTCATCTTCAGGTATTTTTCTTACGATTGATTCTACAAATTCACTAATCTTATTATCAAGATGCTCGTAATATTCCGTTCCTTTCTTTGTAAGCCGCAAGTAAACATTTCTACGATCTTTGTCGTCTCTTTGACGCTCAACCAATCCCTTTTTTACAAGTTTTTCTACCCTTACCGTAATCGCACTTTTATGTACTAGCTGCTTTTCCGCTAGTTCCGAAGCACGGATTGGTCCCTTCGAATAAAGTAAACGCACAAGTGTAAACTGCTCAAATGATAGTTCTTCCATTAAATGCATCGACATTAATGAAGAAATACTTTTCGATCCGAACATAAAAATATCCATATAACGATCCAGAATAAGTTGGATTTTTTCTTTA
>NZ_JAIAZY010000064.1 GCF_019459225.1 Bacillus sp. IITD106 | reverse complement strand
TGGGACACCGGCATTGCTAGGGTTGCATTACTGCTTGCATTTTTTATAAAACAAGCTAAACCTTCTGTAAATGAATAAAGTGTCCATTCCCCTCTCTCAAATATGAAGAGGGGTTTTTGACGATTAATCTTTCTTTTCTAGTCTGTCAGTATTTATGAAAGCATACATTAGTCATATGACCAGGTTAGGGGTGGTTTTATGATTATTGATGTCGTTCAAAGAGGAGATACGTTATGGAGTATTGCCAACCAGTATGGAAGCACTGTTCAAAACATTGCAGCAGCAAATCAATTGCCGAATCCTAATAAGCTATTAATAGGTCAGTCTCTCGTCATTCCAATTGGTGCTACGCAACATGTTATCCGCAGAGGCGAAACATTATGGCAGATTGCGCAAAGATATGGCGTCCCCATTCAATCTATCATTCAAATAAATCAGTTAACACATCCGTCGATGCTTAATGTCGGAACGGAGATTATTATTCCTCCGAGAACGTATACGATCCAAGCTGGAGATACTTTGGGTACGATTGCACAACGTTTTGGTACGACGGTTCGCGAAATCATGCGAGCCAATCAGCTAACACAGACGACTATTTTTGTCGGAGCTAGTTTAATAATCCCTTTTACAAAGCCAGTTATAGATGTAAATGCCTATATCATCAATATGGGAGAAACTGGTGGTAGAGAGGTTCGTGAGGTCGGGGAACATTTAACGTATATGTCTCCCTTTGGGTATATTATGCAGGCAGACGGAAGCCTTTCATCTATTCGAGATGAACAAGCTATCCAAGCGGCGAGGGCAACAAATGTGGCTCCTATCATGTGTATCACCAACTTTACTTTCCAAGACCCAGGTACTACGCTTGCCCATACCATCCTATCCAACACACAGCTCCAAGAACGACTTCTCACTAATATCATCAATATTATGAACGCGAAAGGATATCGAGGTTTAAATATCGATTTTGAAAATGTTCGGCCAACAGATCGAGAACTTTATAATCAATTTTTACAGCGAGCTGTCAATCGTCTTCGTCCATTAGGATATTTTGTGTCAACAGCATTAGCACCAAAAACGAGTAGCGAACAAAAGGGATTATTATACGAAGCCCACGACTATGCTGCACATGGAAGAATTGTCGATTTTGTTGTACTCATGACATACGAATGGGGATATCGGTTTGGACCACCGCAGGCAATTTCTCCCCTCAATCAAATTAGACGTGTCATTGATTATGCAGTGACCGTAATTCCTAGAAATAAAATTTTCATGGGCTTCCAGCTATATGCCAGGGATTGGCTGCTTCCACACGTAAAAGGTCAGGAAGCGGAAACGTTTGATATGCAAGAAGCGATTCGGCGTGCGAACAAATATAATGCTTCCATACAATACGATCGGATATCCCAAACCCCTTTTTACCGATATACCGATGAACAAGGAAGACAGCATGAAGTATGGTTTGAAGATGCACGCAGTACTCAAGCAAAATTTGATTTAGTAAAAGATTATCGCCTGCGCGGGATCAGTTATTGGGTACTTGGATACCCATTTCCGCAAAATTGGCTCCTGCTTGAGAATAATTTTATCGTTCGGAAAGTATA
The DNA here is from genome assembly GCF_019459225.1 of Bacillus sp. IITD106. Taxonomy (GTDB): domain Bacteria; phylum Bacillota; class Bacilli; order Bacillales; family Bacillaceae_C; genus Lederbergia. The sequence goes on along the minus strand of NZ_JAIAZY010000064.1, from coordinate 14,903 downwards.
AAAAGCCGAGACTTCTGTGTTTCGGCTCTTTATACTTATTTTACTTACAAAAAGTAAGTAACTTTAAATTGACTACCACAATCTGTTATTATACAATTACATTATCCACTAATAAGGAGGATTTTAAACATGCAATTAAAAGGAATTCACCACGTTTCCGCTATGACTGCAAATGCAAAATTGAACTTAGATTTTTATACAAAAGTGTTAGGAATGAGACTTGTTAAAAAGACAGTTAATCAGGATGATACATCTGTTTACCACCTTTTTTACGGTGATGAAAGAGGAAATCCTGGTACAGAATTGACCTTTTTCGAAATACCAAATGCGGGACCTAATCATGAAGGCATCAGCAGTATTTCCGCTCTATCTCTTCGAGTGAAAGATGATGAGGCACTGCATTTTTGGAAAAAACGCTTTGAAGAGCTTGATGTTGAACATGAGGAGATAATGGAACGCGCTGGCCGTGCAACATTGGCTTTTCAAGATCCAGAAGGACAGCGTCTCATTCTTGTATCGGACGAAAATAATAAAGGAGTAGCTGCAGGAGTTCCTTGGGAAAAAAGCGCTGTGCCTCAAGAACATGGTGTAACAGGATTAGGGCCAGTAAAATTAACTGTTCGAATCGCCGAACCGACGGCTATTGTATTAACGGAATTACTCGGATTCAGGAAGGTTGGAAAATATCCATCTCCTTATGAAGGACAACCAGATATCGTCGTTTTTGAAACAGGTGAAGGCGGAAGCGGCGCTGAAGTGCACCTAGAAGAAAGAAGCGATCTACCTCCGGAAAGATTAGGTCGAGGTGGCGTTCACCATGTTGCCTTCCGTGTAGAGGATGAAGATGAATTACGTGAATGGATCAAACGAATTCGTGCTGCCAGATTTCCTAATTCCGGTTTTGTCGACCGCTTTTACTTCCGTTCACTTTACTTTAGAGAGCCAAACGGAATTCTTTTTGAGCTCGCAACAGACGGACCTGGCTTCGATACGGACGAGCATATTGATCATTTAGGAGAATCCCTTGCATTGCCGCCATTTTTAGAGCCTGAGCGTGAGGAAATTGAAGCTCGGCTAAAACCATTAGATACTAATTTTTAAGTGGAGGTTTGAAAATGAAGCATATTTTCCAGCAGGGGCAAGACCCTAAAGCCCCTACCCTCCTTCTCCTACATGGAACGGGCGGGACAGAACACGATTTAATCAATATTGGTAAAATGATTTCTCCCCACTCTTCCCTTCTCGGAGTCCGAGGAAACGTGCTTGAAAATGGCATGCCGCGTTTTTTCCGTCGATTAGCGGAAGGCGTGTTTGATGAGGAAGATTTAGTTTTACGCACAGACGAACTGCAGCAATTTATTAATGAAAGTGCCGAAAAATATCAATTTAATCGAAATAATGTTGTGGCTATTGGATATTCGAACGGCGCTAATATTGCTGGAAGCTTACTATTTCATTATAAAGATAGCCTGAAGGCAGCTATACTTTTTCATCCAATGGTACCGCGCCGAGGTATTGAACTTCCGGACCTAAGTGAAACGTCCGTTTTTATTGGTGCTGGTAAAAACGATCCGCTCTGTCCTGCTCAAGAGTCAATAGATTTAAAGGAGCTCTTACAAAATGCAGGTGCTCAAGTGCAAATCCATTGGGAAAATCACGGTCACCAGTTGACTCGAAGTGAAGTTGAAAAAGCGGCTGAGTGGTTTTCGCTTAGATTTTGAATCTAGGTTGACAATTTTATCTATATGCTGCTATTAAGTTACTAAAGTAACTCATAACAAACTTATTTCGATTTACTATTTCATCCCAAATAAGTTTTTTTTTACAAATTTCTGTTGCTTATTATGCTTCAGTCCAAATTAAAGAAAAAACTCTCATCATTCCATAAAATGTACCCTATAAGATGGACACTTAAAAAAAGTCTCTCTTATAGGGTACTTTTATTTATAATGAAAATAATAACTAGATGGAGCGGAACTTATGTCAAAAAAATTATTTACTAATCAAGAACTAAAATTACTCAAGAAACATCCTTATGTAAAGACCGTTAGTGAAAAAGGAATTACATATTCAGATGAATTTAAAGCAATCGCTATTAAAGAATATGAAGAAGGAAAAAGTTCACGAGAAATTTTTGAACAAGCTGGGTTCGATATTGATTTAGTGGGGATTGAGCGGGCGAAATCTGCTGTAAAGCGTTGGCGTTCAGCTTATAAGGAAAAAGGTCTATCCGGGTTAGAAGATTCACGAAAACATCATTCAGGACGTCCATCAGATCGCGTATTAAGTATAGAAGAAAGATATGCTAGATTAGAAGCACAAAACGCCCTCCTCCTTGCAGAAAATGAACTGCTAAAAAAGATCGAATTAGCAGAAAGGATGTTGAGGAAGAAAAAGTAAAACTAGCAGCCGAACAGAAATTCAAATTGATCTACACCGTTATTAATAAATATAAATTAAAGCGAATGGTACGCTATCTTTGCCAGTTAGTTGGTGTTTCCCGTTCAGGATACTATCGTTACTTTACAGAAGAAGCAAAAGCTAAGAGAAAAACATGCCATCAAGCAGATGAAGTGGTTAAAGAAATCATTTTAAAGGCATTTCAATTTCGTCGTCGTCCAAAAGGTGCACGTCAAATTAAAATGACATTAGAACAGCAGTATCAAATTACATATAACTTAAAACGAATCCGTCGCATTATGAAAAAGTTTCAGATCGTTTGCCCGATTCGAAAAGCCAATCCATATCGGCTAATGGTAAAAGCGACACAGGAACATCGAACACTACCTAACCTTTTAAACCGCCAATTTAAGCAAGGTGTCGCTGGAAAAGTATTATTAACAGACATTACATATTTAAGTTATGGAAAAGGAAAACGCGCCTATTTATCTACTATTAAAGATGCCGGAACGAATGAAATTTCAGCATATGAAGTATCTGATAAAATAACGCTAGATATCGCTCTGAATACACTAAAGAAATTAAAGAAGAATGGGAGAAAACTAGCTGAGGGTGCATTCATTCACTCAGATCAAGGTGTTCATTATACTAGCCCCCAATTCCAAGAGCTTGTGAAGAAAATGGGATTAGGTCAGTCGATGTCACGTCGTGGAAACTGTTGGGATAATGCGCCGCAAGAATCCTTCTTTGGACATTTTAAAGATGAGACGGATTTGAAGTCTTGCGAAACATTAAAAGATGTAATACGTGAAATAAAGAGCTATATAACCTATTACAATAATGATCGAGGTCAGTGGAATTTAAAAAAGATGACGCCTGTACAATACAGACATCATCTTCTTCAAGTTGCTTAAGAGCTTTTTTTAAAATGTCCTTTACAAAGGGTACACTTTACCAACAGATGAGAGTTTTTCTGGTCTCTAAGGACATTAAGGTAGTTCCCGTCTAGCTCCAGCGCCTAGCGACTAGCAAACTTTCGGTTTCTTCCTACGATAAGTCAACATTGGCTCGCCTTTTAGGCTCACCGTGTTTCCTTTATCTCGTCAGAACCCTAAAAAGTTTGTACGTCGCTGAACAGGCGCTTGCGCTTTTGTTCTTACCTAGCATTATTATATTGATAGTCATCCGGATTGATTGGTACAAATCCTTCTGGCTTGTAAAATCTCAATAAATCTTTCGTAACGATGCGGTCGGATACTTCCAATTTTTCTTTAGTAACTTGGTCAGGTGATTCACAAGCCTGAACGTCCAATTCTTCCCCTGTATCCGTTGAATAGCAATTCCCGTTTACTTGAGTCACTTCAGGTGTGACAAAATCCCCATTTCGGAAAGGAACCAATTCCTTATATTCAGAAGAGAATATGTCATTGCCAATTTGCAAATAATCATTCGTGTTAACACCTAACAAATGAAGGACAGTAGGCATGACATCTACTTGACCGCTATATTTATGAATTGTTTTTCCTTCCATTCCAGGTACATGGATAAAAAGTGGAACTCGTTGAAGCTGGGCATTTTTAAACGGAGTGATCTCTTCTCCTGTTACCTGAGCCATTGCATCATTATGGTTTTCTGAAATCCCGTAATGATCACCATACATAACAATGACAGAATTGTCATACAAACCATCGGCTTTCAAATCGTTAAAAAATTGTTCCAATGCTTGATCCATATAATGAGCAGATTGGAAATACTGATTTACTACTTTATCTCCGAAATCTCCAGCTGGAAAATCCGTGTCTCCTTCATCCATTGCAAATGGGAAGTGATTCGAAAGCAAAATAAACTTCGAATAAAACGGTTGTGGGAGTGATTCTAATAAAGGCATGGATTCCTTTAAAAATGGTTTATCCTTCATCCCATAGTTTTTAACATTTTCATTGCTCATATCATAATACGTTGCATCGAAAAAGTGATCGATTCCAAACGCTCTGTACACTTCATTCCTGTTCCAGAACGTTTTATAGTTCCCGTGAAAAGTAGCAGATGCATAGTTTCTTGATTTTAAAATTGCAGGACCTGATTGGTACGTATTTTGTGCTTTATTAATAAATACAGACCCTTGTGATAATGGAAACAATGAGTTTTCCATCATGAATTCAGCATCGGACGTCTTGCCTTGTCCTGTTTGGTGAAAAAAGTTATCGAAATAAAAAGCTTCACCATTACGTGCGAGTGAGTTCAAAAATGGCGTTACTTCTTGCCCATCCAATTTGTAATCAATGATAAATGATTGTAAGGATTCAAGTGATACATAGATCACGTTCATTCCTTTTGCCTTGCCAAAGTAATCAGGATTCGGCTTAGCAAAATTCGCTTTTATAGTATTTTCAATCTCTGTTAAATCATCACTGCTTGCTAGAGTTCTTTGCATTGAAGATCTCGTACTTTGGATTCCGTCATAAATGGAAAAATTATTAATTCCAAGATACTTTACTAGATAGTTTCGGTCGAACGATCTTGTAAGCAACTCAGGTCGATCGGCCTCCGCTAAAGACAAGTTAAACATAAAGATGGCCACAGCAAGCGTAAGAGGCACAAACGCAATCTTTCTATTTGAACGAGCATTCAAAGAAAATCTTTTAGAAACACGCAATAATAATAGAATTATCGTATCCGCAAAATAAAACACATCAAACGGAGACATCAACGACAACGCACTTTCCGTTTGTCCGCCATTTACTGAAAGCTGTGAAAGGACCGGCAACGTAATAAAGTCGTTAAAAAAACGGTAATATACAACATTTGCGTAAAGCCAAAAGGACATTAAAAACTCAATTCCAACTAATATTGCTCCCCAACGCTTCTTTTTACTCAAAAATGATAATCCGAGAAAAAATAATGCCGAGCTAATCGGATTAATGAATAGCAAAAATTGTTGCAATTCATTATCGATTCCTAAGTTAAATTCTATTCGATACGTTATATACGTCTTAAACCAAAAAAGGATAACAGCTATTAGGAAGAATTGGACGTTTTTGTCATGAAGACTTACTCCAAACTTTTTAAGTCTTTCCAACTCAAACAACCCCTTAATCTTTTAAAATAAAAAAAATGAACGTAAATATTATACTGCTTTTCTTAAAAAAATCTAGTGGTAAAGGTTGTAATCCCCAAAAAAATAAGCGGATTGTCCTAACTCACCTTTATATTCACTATAAATTATACATACATGCTATCAATCTTTTGTCCTTTCGTGCTTTATTCCAATTAATTGTCATCTAAATGTTAAAAATGTAAAGCTCTAGCCAAACTTGAAACAAGTGCATGTCAAGGGACTTTTTCCTATCCATCATGCACTAAAAAGATTAAAACAGCCTTAAAAAACATCAAGGGGCAAAAGAGATGAAGGTTTTATTTAACTCCTGCAAAAATTTGATGAGACCATCGTGACAGCAGAACAGCTAGGAAAACGGTGCTAAATCATGGATACCCTGTTTTAGCAAGAAAGTAACCTAAAGAAGGATAAAAAAAATCAGGTCAAAAGAAAAATGCATCGCCACAGTTGCAGAGGCGCTTTTCCTTACGGCATTTTCCATTCATCAATAGAGATTAGTAAATTGAAAAATATTACTCAAATCCAATCATCTATATTGCTTATTTTCCAATTACCACCAATAATTTCCAATCTTTACGTTTTTATTTTATTGAGCTACTTGTCTCGAATGATTTTATGGTTATATTTTTTAAAATATACATGTTTTTGCATATAATTACGGGGATTCGTGAATGCTAAGCAATATTACGTTTTATGAAAAGGTGGACCCATAATGCCCATTAAAACAAAAAAATTGGACGTCTCCTCCACTTTTCCTTGGATTATCGATAAATTAAAACCAACATTTGATTTTACACATAAGCCACTGCATATCGATAATAAACAAATTGAACTTTTGTATATTAAAACCGTAGTAGATGGGGATAAACTACATAACAACGTCATTAAACCTTTTTTTGAAATGACTTCTTTAAACAACATAGAGGCCTACTTGACCTCTCTGCCTAACCAGCAGGAAATTAGTTCGAAAGATCAATTGTTAGTAGAGTTAACGAAGGGAAGCGTCGTTATTGGAATTAATGAAACGATTCTCTTATTTGATTTCAAAAAAGTTCATATAGATGCTCCACTCGAAACAAAAGTAGAGCCAACGATTCAAGGTCCACAATATGCTCTGAGCGAAGATTTAATTACGAATATAAATATGATTCGCCAACGTTATCATCAGCCATCCTTAAGGGTTGAATTGTATTCTGTAGGGAAAAAAGTCCATCAATCGGTTGCCATTCTTTTTGATGAAGACATCGTAAAAAAAGAGGCACTGAAACAAATTAAGTCAAAATTGAAAGAGATTGATAAAGATCTGATTCTAGCAAGTGCCGATTTAACTCGCTGCTTAAATAATAAAAAGCGTGCCTTATTGCCAACCACTATTTTGACAGAACGAACCGATCGGATCAGCTACAATATTTCCGGAGGAAAAGTCATTATTTTAATGGACGGCGATTCAAACGCCATTCTTGCCCCAGCAGTATTTTTTGATTTTATGGTCTCAATGGAAGATGAATATCATCCATATTGGGTGGCAAAATTCACATCAAGTCTTCGTTATATTGGATTTTTCAGTTGTATTTCCTTGCCTGGATTATATGTCGGAATTACTTCTTACAATCCCGATATTTTTCGCGCCTCTCTGGCATTATCTTTAGCGGGTAGTCGCGTAGGAGTACCATATCCTTCTTATATAGAAGTTTTGATCATGCTTATTGTGATGGAATTTTTAATAGAGGCTAGCATCCGTCTTCCAAAAGCAGTTAGTGCAACGGCAACCACAGTAGGTGGGCTGATTTTGGGGACAGCTGTTACAGAAGCAGCGTTGGCATCAAATATATTGATTATTCTTGTTTCTGCTGTGGCAATTTCAATGTTTGTCATTCCTATTAACGAAATGAGTTTTGCCATTAGGGTCAGTCGGTACGTCGTTTTACTTTTTACGATCATAGCCGGTATGACAGGACTGGCGCTATCTTTGATTGGATTAGCAATGTGGATGGCAAATAAGTCTAGTTATGGTGAAGCTTATTTCAAACTTTTTATGCAAAGAAAAAAAGAAGAAACCTAATCCTCGATCTACCTTTTCCACTGTTGTAAGGATGGTAGACCACATTATTGTTATTTCCTTAAGTAGGGAGTAAATTATGAACCGTTATGTGTACTATTTACTTTATATTAATATGTTTGCCAGTATGGTTATTTCTGTTCCAAAAATACTTTTACATGAAAGAAAAGACGGAGCTATTATTGGAATGATTCTTGGAATTATTGCAGGTATGCTCGTAATTTATGCCTACCTTTGGTTTTTTAATAAATTCCCTGGCAAAGACTATCCTGAATTGCTAAAAAAATATTTTCCTAAGTGGCTACAATTTCCTTTTCTCCTCTTCCTATCTTTAGTTTGGTTTACAGCTGGTCTCAATACCTTAATAAGCTACACCTTTATGTTAAAGAGGTTTCTAACACCTGAAATGCCTGTTGTGTGGATAGCGTCAACTTTCTTAATTTTTATTTCGTATGGCATATTAATGCATACGAAAAGCATCCTATACACCATTGAAGCAATCCTTATCATATCATCACCAGTCACTATTTTTTTATCGACAAAAGCTTTTATGAGCCCAGAATTTGAATGGGACTTTGTTCGGGAAGCTATTATGTATGTGTATCGGTTTCCTTCGTATAGTGCCTTTACAGCATCATTATATATTTTTCTTGGAATTACAAATCTCCTTATTTTTAATCGTGCCTGGTCGACAAAAAGGGTTCAAGTTTCGGGAAAACATGTCTTCCTAATGGGTTTAGCCGGGATCATGATCTTATTTACCATCTATATTGTACCGTTGGGAATGAATGGATTTAACAATATTGATCATCTTGTGTACCCTGCCATCACGACAAGTGATACGTTACGAATGACATTTGGGGTGATTGAGCGAGTCTTATATTTATTTTTATTATTCTTTTTGGCCATTACCTTTTTAAACTTATTGCTTCATTGGCATGTAACCATTGAAATCCTAAAAAGTTTGTTTTGGATAAAGAAATTCAAATGGAAAGAAAATAACTTAACACCTTACATTTTCATCATCATTTTTTGGTTGATTTCCTTAAAAACTGTTACTTCTTTAAGTGAATATCAATTGTTTACATATACCGATTACTTTTTTTATTGTTTACCTTTTATCACGATGATCATTATCGTTTCTTTTTGGTTCGTTAAAAGGAGGGCAAAAGTATGAGTTCCTTGATACGAAAAGGGTTGTTGCTTTTCATTTGCTTCTCCCTTGTTCTTCTCTCTTCGTGTGGATTTAAAGATATCGATAAAAGAATTTTTGTACTTGCCATCGGGATTGATTTGACAGAAAACAAGGAAAAACCTTATAAAGTAACGTTGAAGTTGGCGATTCCTTCTGGGACATTAAAAGGAGGACAAGGTGGAGAAAAATACACATATGTGACAAAAGAAAGTGAAACTCTCGCAAAAGCTCTCCGAATTTTGAAGACACATGTAGACAAAGAAATGGATTTTGGACATGCCAGCATCATTATTCTTGGAAAAAGCGTCATAGAGAAGGATTTAGCAGATGTCATGGACCTTCTGATTAGAAGAAGGGATATTCAAATGATTTCCTGGGTTGGAGTAGGAGAACCATCAGCTGAAAGTGTAGTAAAAACGGAACCTCCTTCAGAAATGGCAGTATCCTTCGCGTTCGCCAATTTTTTCTCCGATAACGGAGTAGAGAGTGCCTACATCGTTTCAACTTTTCTTTTTGATTTAAGAAGAAGAATGTTTGAGAGTGGATTAGATCCTATTTTGCCAATTGTCCGTGCCAATAAAAAAAAGACGAAACTAATGGTTAATGAGTCGATCATTACACCGAAAAACAACAATAATATAACCCTTTCGTCTAATGAAACAAAACTATATAACATACTCGCAAATAGAGCAAATAAAATAGATATCAATGTAAAAAAAAATAAAATGTCTTTTACAGTAGCGCTTGAAAAATCAAAGGTAAAATACAAAATTATCACTTCTCAAAATTCACAGCCAATTATTAAAATGAAAATTAAGACGACAGGTATTATCGAGGAATCTAACGAGGAGCTTTCCCCCACTTTATTAAAAAAGTACAGTAAACTTGTGAATCAAAAAACGAAAAAAGATGCCTTACAACTGCTATCCAGGTTCCAAGATGAAAACGTCGATCCGTTGGGATTAGGACTAAGATATAAAGCGACAAGGCTCCATACTAAAGATACGTATAAGGAATGGACAAAAATTTACCCTAACATCAAATTTGATGTAACTGTTAAAACCTCCCTCAAAAGTACGGGAACAGTGGAATAGTGGGATCTAATGACATATGAATATTGATATATTACAAAAAGGTTACAAGAATCCGAAAATCTTTTACCTATTTGCAAACTTTGAATCATTTCTTTCCATTATCATGAAATGGAAAGAAATGATTCAAAGGAGTTAAAGGGAATGTTAGAATCTGTATTTAACCATTTATATCAATCCTATTATCAAGATTTGCTTAGGCACTTATATTATATGATTCGAGACCATGAGCTTGCTGAAGACCTCGTACAAGAAGTGTACATAAAAGTATATAAAAGCCATGAAACATTTGAAGGGAAAAGTATGGAGAAAACATGGCTGTACGCAATTGCCCGCAATGTTGCCATTGATTATATCCGCAAACAAAAAGGAACGAGCGAAATTTGTTTAAGCGAGTATGACGCCTTTCAATTAAAAGATACTAGCCCCATCCCAGAAGAAATCGTCTTACGCAAAGACCAAGTTCGGCAAATATACTTATGCAAAATGAAGCCAGATCAAAAGGTCATCATAGACCTTCGTTTTATACGCGGCTTATCCATTGCGGAAACAGCCAGCACTTTAGGGTGGACAGAGAGCAAAGTGAAAACCCTCCAACATCGCGCCATTCAATACTTAAAAGATCATTATCGAGTAAAGGCAAGTTGAGTTAAATCAGAATGGCACTATATAGGAACGGGAATTTCAAATTTTCACCTCTAATACATTAAGAAACAGCAATTTGGAGAGCTTTTTCTCCTCTTTTTTTTGTAAAAAAACCCGCTTTTTTTAATCAACATCCAATATAATGAATCTAGAGAGATTATTAGGGGGGCTTACCATTGGAAGGGAAAATTTTAGTTGTTGAAGATGAATTATCTATACGGAAATTAATTTCATTTAATTTGCAGCGTTCAAATTTTGAAGTGATCGAAGCAGGAGAAGGTAAATTAGCCTTACAATTAGCAAAAGAACATCAACCATCCCTTATTTTATTAGACTTAAACCTTCCAGATGCGGATGGATTTGAACTTTGTGAGAAACTAACAGAAAAACAGCCAGGAACCCCAATCATCATCGTATCAGCAAGAGGACAAGACATGGAAAAAATCATGGGATTGGAGCTTGGGGCGGACGACTATATTGTAAAACCATTTAATCCGCTAGAACTTGTCGCACGGATTCGTTCCGTTCTGAGGAGGACTGCGAAATCAGAGAAAGAGGCCAATCCTGATGTAATCAAAACAGGACCATTTATGATTGAACTTAAAACACAAAGAGTGTATAAAGCAGGAAAACTTATGAAATTAACAGCACGTGAATTTCAAATGATCAAGTTTTTCACAGAAAAACGAAATGAACCGATTACCAGAGATGAACTGCTTGATGAAATTTGGGGGTTAAATTATTTCGGAGATCCCAAAACTGTAGATGTCCATATTCGCAGATTAAGAGAAAAAATTGAGGATGATCCCTCGAACCCATCGTTTTTGAAAACGGTATGGGGATATGGCTATTCCTTTTTCGATGAGGAAGCACAATGAAAAAAGGGATAAAAAAGAGGCTTGTCTGGAGCTATTTGCTCTTAATTATCTTTACAGTTGCTTTATTTGAAACCATTATACTATCGGCCCTAATGGTGTACTATAAAGGCGGCGTTCAGCAAACACTTCGAGATCAAGGTGCCATGTTTTCTGCTTTTTATGAACAGGAATTGCTTGAAGGCAGATTAGAAAACGAAGCTGAACAGTTTTTAGCTCAATATAATTTTTTAGTAAATGTACAGGTTCAGTTAATCAATAATAACGGCAAAGTATTAGCTGAAACACATAAGAGCCATATAAAAAATTTAAGTCAAGAAGAAGATGTTCGTATCGGACTTACGGGTACATCAAGCTATTGGACTGGCAAGATGAATGGTGAAAAGGTTATGGCTGTCACATATCCGTTTGTTTTCAGTGGTGAAACAAAAGGAGCGATTAGACTTACAACTTCTCTTGCTCCATTAAACTCAGTCTTTACCGAGAACGCACTTTTACTTCTTGCGATTGGCGGCATCGTTGTTGTTTTGGCTGCTGTCATTAGTTTTTTCCTTGCTGGCACGATTACAAAACCAGTTAGCCATATCATTACAGCTGCTGAACAGATGGCTGCCGGGAAATTTTCAACGAGGATTTCTAAGAAACAAGATGACGAATTGGGGAAACTAGCTGATACGCTAAACTATATGGCGGCGCAGGTTGAAAAGCACGAACATTTAAAAAATGAATTTATTGCCTCTGTTAGCCATGATCTGAGAACTCCTCTTACTTCCGTTAAAGGGTGGGCAATCACCCTGCAATCAATGGCAACCGACGATTTATTTAAAGAGGGATTAGAAATTATCACAAATGAAAGTGATCGTTTAACAAGTCTTGTCAGGGATCTTCTTGATCTTTCAAGTTTATCGAGCGGGAAACTTTCTTTTGTTTTTGAAAATGTTGACCTCCCTGCCATTATTAAAAAAGTTGTATCCCAATTACAGCCAAGAGCTGAAAGACAAGGCGTACAAATTTTAACGGAAATCCATCCCAATCTTAGAGAGATTAAGGCTGATAAAAATAGACTTATCCAAGTGTTTATCAATGTTTTAGATAATGCACTTAAATTTACTCCAAACGGAACTATATCAATATCTGTTAGTGAGGGAAACGGAGAATCTCTCGTCATTAACATTAAAGACACTGGGGTGGGAATTCCAATTGATAAGTTGGATTCCATCAAAGAAAAATTTGTAAAAGGAAGGACGCAAGAATCAGGGACAGGCCTCGGCTTAGCCATTTGTGAGGAAATCATAAAAGGCCACCATGGGACTTTGCATATAGATAGTCTCCCTAGTGAAGGAACAACTGTAAGAATCATATTACCTGTAACCTTTGTGTAACCATTATTCATATTTTAATAACTTTTACTTTCACTATTAAATGTATAGTAAGTTCAAAAGAGCATCGGAGGATTTTTCCATGAGAAGCGTTCTATTCATGCTAGCGGCTTGTTTCCTTCTTAGTGGGTGTAATATGCTGCCTGAACCCGGGAGCTTAATTCAAGCCCCTAAGTTGGCATCTGCCACTTCACTTGAAAATGAAAGTATCCAATCTATAGCCAAAAAATATTTACCTAAAGGGACGACCCTTGTAACAGCGAATGCACCTGTCAGAACGGATTCCGTTCTATATACTGACTTAAATGGGGATGGGCAGGAGGAAATCGTCGTATTCTATCAATCAAAAGTTAACCCTGATCAAATTGGTATGTTTGTATTGGAAAAACAAAACGGTGAATGGGAAAAGATATTTGCTAAAAAAGGTTTAGGTTATGACGTTAACTGGGCCAGTGCGTCTGACTTCACCGGGGATGGCAAAAAAGACTTGTTGGTCGGTTGGAAAATCGGAAGTACCGCTGGAAATGTGCTTGAAGTATATTCATGGGGAGACGAAGGTCTTAAACAATTGACCAAAGTCAATTACCACGTATTAGAAGCCATTGAGGTTCAGGATGATCCAAAAACAAGGCTTGCCGTATGGAAAAAAGATGTAAATGATATTTACGATATCCAATTATTAAAGTGGGAAAATGGGGCATTAGTGGCTGACGAGGAGCACTATCCTACTTATTTCCCAAAAGCAGTGGATTATTATAAAAATAGAATCGATAAGGTACCGGACGCATCGTACTATTGGTACTATCTAGCTGATGCACAGTTAAAATCCAATCATCCTGAACAGGCACTGAAATCAATTGAACACGGCATGAGGCTCAAAACGATCGTACCAAGTTATAATCAATTCGCAGAACTCCATGAAAAAATTGAAAAAAAGCTGCAAGAGTATGATCGTTCCGAAATTCAATATGAAGTTCGTGATGCTGGAATTACCCTCGATATACCTAAAGAAATTGCCCGTTATATCACCATCGAGGAAGGAAATGCTCCAATGGATGGATATGCTGTCTCAGTTTATATTTCACCAGAGGAGAAGAAAGATCTCTTATTTAAAATTTATATTCATTCAAAAGAAATGAGCGTTCCTGAACTAGATTCCAATCTGGAACAAATAGCTGAAAATGATCAGTACCTTTATTTTGCAAAAAGGAATAGTGAAAAAATCAATCTAACTGGATTGGATCCACAACTAAAAGATGTTTACGAACAAAGCATTGCACAAGTTGATAAGATGATAGCGAATGTTCGACCAGGTCTTGTTTACCCATCGTATACGAGTTTGGAAGAGTCAGAAGCGATAAAATTGATTACGGAAGCTGCAAATAAATATTGGTACGTAACAAGCGGCGGGAAAATTACTGGCCAAGTCGATACATTTACTTCTGGCGAAGGATTGGAATATCGTTATATGGGCTCAGACTTAGATACAAGGGAAAAACTAAATGCGTTTCTCGGAGAATCTTACACCACCAGCGCGATTCAATCTTATATAAATCGAGTTAAAATTATTGATCACAACGGAAAACTAGCCCAGCCAAACGCTGACGGAGGTTCTCTCGTTAACCATGAAAAAGCCATTATTATCGGAATGCGGGATAATGGCAATGAAAAAGAATTTGATTTAAAAACACCTCTCGGCTCTAGCTTTTACTATGAATCTATACACGTCGTTTTCACTAAAACAAGCGATGGTTGGAGAATTTCTTCGGATGTGGGAACGTTCTAGAACGGAAAAAAATCGGCTAATCAAATAAAAATGATTGCCGATTTTTCCTGTCTTGAAATTCGAATAGGGACTGATATAATCTTCTTGTTTTTTGTCGGTTCAAGTTCTCCTATACCGAAAACTGAGAGAGTGCCAAAACCCGTTGGTTTAAATCCCAATTCCTCGTATTGTTTTCCTATACCGAAAACTGAGAGAGTGCCAAAACAATAAAGCAGAAGAGGTTGCTGGGTGGTTGGTTTTCCTATACCGAAAACTGAGAGAGTGCCAAAACTCGACCCAGTAAGCATATATACACCATTTTGTTTTCCTATACCGAAAACTGAGAGAGTGCCAAAACACAGCAGACCCGAATAAG
>NZ_JAIAZY010000063.1 GCF_019459225.1 Bacillus sp. IITD106 | reverse complement strand
TTACTTGTAGCACTCCCTTTTCTAGCAAATTTAGGCAAGGATGAAGTGAAAAGAAAAAATGTGATTATTGGTGGGGCTTTAGGCGGCTTCATTATGTTAGTTGGGGTTTTTGCGATCTACATTGGTATTCTATCAAACATTGAAAAGCTTCATACAAAGGATATTCCAACATTATTTTTAGCGAACCAAATTAGTCCAATATTAGCCTTTACTTTTTCGATCATTTTGCTCATTGCAATTTATACAACAGCGGTTGGAATGCTTTGGACTGTAGCAACCCAATTTTCAAAAGGTAATATTATAAAGTATAGAATCATCACTATTGCTTTGACGATTCTTGGCTTTTTCGGTGGTTTATTTCCTTTCGCTAAAATCATTGAGCTTGTTTATCCGATTGTCGGATACATCGGTTTAATATTGATGGTCGGAATGTTATACCGCCAATTTATTAATAAGGGAAAAATTGAAAATACGGCTAATACACTAAGTATTAATAAAAATGTTATTAAGTGAGGGAGAAATATGAGTAAATACGGAAAGAAGCCAGATTATAATAGGGTAAAACTAGATATGCCTTTTACAGGCATTACATCATTTAGAAAGTACCCCATTTGCACTAATTTAGATGAATTAGATGCTGATTTTGCCATTATAGGCGTTCCGAATGACATGACGACCGCATGGCGTTCAGGGGCTCGTATGGGACCGAGATCAATTCGAGAGCAGTCCTCGTTATATGCTTTTGGCTCGGGTTATGATCATGAAAGAGATATCGTCTACAATAATGATGGATGGAAAATCGTTGACTGTGGGGATGTTTCTATTATTAATGGGGATGTAGAACAAAGTCATGAAAATACTGAAGAGGTAATTAGAAAAATTATTTCTAAAGGTGCTATTCCTATTGTTTTAGGAGGGGATCATTCAGTAACGAATCCTGTTGCATTTGCTTTAGAAAGTGAAGAAAAAGTGAATGTCGTCCAAATTGATGCCCATTTAGACTGGTTGAAGGATGCATCTGGTCAACGTTTTACGTTAAGTAATCCAATGCGTAGAATGTCAGAAATGAAGCATATCAACAAAATGGCGCAACTTGGAATAAGGGGAGTTGGAAGTAGTCAGAAAGAGGACTTTGACGATGCTCGCGCATATGGGAGTACGATTTTATCACCAAAGCAAATTAGAAAAATAGGAATTGAAGAAGCATTAAAAGATATGCCAGATGGTGAAAAGTACTATGTTACTATCGATATTGATGGTTTGGATGCTTCTGTTGCACCCGGGGCTGGTTCACCTTCACCAGGAGGATTTTTTTACGACGAGGTAAGTGAAATTTTAGAAGTTGTAGCAAAAAAAGGTCAAGTAATTGGTTTTGATTTAGTTGAGGTAAATCCATTATACGATCCTACAGGTGTAACTTCACAGATTGCGGCAAGACTCATTATTGATTTTATCAACTTCATAATTAGAGAAAAACAACTTAATTCAGCGAAATAATTTTTAGGAATATATAGGTAGATACAAGTAGAATTTAAACTGAATCACTGACTATTACTGTTGAACGTTATACTCGGCTAAGAATAAGAAATGTTGTTTTAGTTATCCATTGATTAAAAATTTTCGTTCTATAAACGTAAACAACCACCTGCTTTGGTGGTTGTTTAATCATTATTAGTTCCTGAATGATAGTCCACTTTCCTTTAAAGCGGACCTAAGCTTCGGTAAGGACGCTGGCCCCATTCCGTGAAATTGCAAAATTTCTTTCTCACTATATTTTGATAACTTCTCTAATGAATGAATCCCATTGTTTTCCAATGCACGTCTTGCAGGAGCTGAAAGTAATGAGAGAAATCCGTTGCTAGGTTTACGTTCTTCCTCACAAGTAGGGCAGGTTGGACAATCGGTACTTTTATAGTATTTATGGCCTTTGGGGCAAGTCCTTAAACTTTTCTCATTAGTTGACATTGAGAAGATCACTTCCTCTTAAGAATCAATTTTTACTTTTAATGGATAGAAGATTTTGGTGCTGTTTTCCAAGTATAAGGCTCTAAGCATGTATTTTAACAAAAAAACATAATCGACTTTTAGAATTAATTAAATAAATGATGTAATATTCTATCTTTGTCTTCAAAAAATTGTTTCATGATACTATAATGGTTAGTTTCTTCAAGTAACGTTTCTTTAACCCCTTCTTCACTAAGCTCTATAATCTTAGAGTTAGGATATGACATGATAATAGGAGAATGAGTGGCAATAATAAATTGTGAACCATTACGGACTAATTCATGAATTTGAGCTAACATAGACAGTTGTCTGAGAGGTGATAAGGCCGCCTCGGGTTCATCCAATAGATAAATGCCATTTCCACGAAAACGATTCATAAATGTTGCCCAAAAGGACTCCCCGTGAGACTGCTCATGAAGCGACAGTCCTCCGAATGAGTCAATGACTCGAGGCCCTAATCCAGGTTCACGATCTAATTCCTCAATGTTCGTTGCTACATTATAAAAAGTTTCCGCACGCAGGAAGAATCCATCCTTTGGTCTTTGGATACCTCTTACCAATTTAATATATTTGTCTAACGAAGAATGTGAATCATAAGTTGAAAAATTAAAATTAAAGGAACCGCCTTCAGGATTAAATCCAAAAGCAACCGCAATCGCTTCTAATATCGTTGACTTTCCCATACCATTTTCGCCAATGAAAAATGTAACGTTTGGATGAAATGATAGTTCATTCAATGTTTTAATGCTTGGTAAATGAAATGGATAGTCATCAAAAGAAGAAATATCATTGCGTTCGAGTCTAATTCCTCTTATATAATGGATTTCATTTAATTCTTCCATTGATTTACCCTCCATATTTCAATCTATATAGAATCAATTGTTCCTATTTCAAATATAACATAGAATTGATTTTTTATTATTTGATCTGTATAGAGCGATTAGGCCACACATGTACAAAAGAGGTGAGAGTTCTAGAAGGAGGTTGAAACAAAATAAAAAACAGAATAGACGCTGAAACAGATTTTGGTTAAGCGTGTTTAGTATGTCTATACAAATCTTATCGATTATTTAAAATAAAAAAGGTAAAATAAAGATGATTTCATACATAAAGTTTTGAAAAGAAAGTGGGTATTGATGTCTTTGTGGTATTCAAAATCAATAGAAGGTCTAAAGAAGGATTTACAAGCAGACATTGAAAAGGGGCTTTCAAGCCAAGAAGCAGAAGAACGTTTACAGAAATATGGTGCGAATCAATTTCAAGAAAGTCAGAAACCGACCATCTGGAAAATGCTTTGGGAGCAAATGAACAGCATGCTCATTTACATTCTCATTGCTGCAGCCGTTATCTCGGGGATTGTCGGGGAAATCAGTGACGCCATTATCATTTTAATCGTTATTATGTTAAATGCAGTGATTGGAATTGTGCAGGAATCGAAAGCTGAAAAAGCTTTAGATGAATTAAAAAAAATGTCGACACCGAATGCCGTCGTAAAGCGGGATGGGGTCATAAAGGAAATTTCTTCAGAAAAAGTTGTACCCGGAGATGTCGTTTTAATTGATGCCGGTCGATTTATTCCCGCTGATTTACGCTTAGTAGAAACCGCAAATTTACAAATAGAAGAATCAGCTCTAACCGGTGAGTCCGTTCCTGTTGATAAAATCGCTTCTTCGTTGGAACAAGGTGAAATCCCACTTGGAGACCAGCGAAATATGGCATTTATGTCTACCCTTTCGACATACGGAAGAGGCATCGGCATTGCGGTTCATACTGGAATGGAAACAGAAATCGGCAAAATTGCGAAAATGTTGGGGAGTCAAAGAAAAGAAAGTACTCCATTACAAAGGAAACTGGACGAGTTAGGGAAAATATTAGGAATTGGTGCTATTTTCGTTTGTATCATTATGTTTTTCGTTGGATATTTTCAAGGCCGTGAAGTTTTAGAAATGTTCCTTATAGCTGTTAGCCTTGCAGTGGCGGCCATTCCAGAAGGGCTCCTTGCGATTGTAACAATCGTTTTAGCTGTTGGAGTCCAAAAGATGATCAAACACCACGCGATTGTCAGGAAGCTTCCGGCTGTTGAAACACTTGGAGCTGTTAGTGTAATTTGTTCAGATAAAACAGGTACATTAACACAAAACAAAATGACTGTGACAAAAGTGTATGTAGACGGAATTTTTACCGAACTAGAAAACATCCATTTAAATACTGAGGTGAATCACCAGTTTATAAAAGGGATGATGCTTTGTAACGATGCGGTTGTAAATGACGATAAACAAGCAGGGGACCCAACGGAAATTGCTTTAGTTGCAGCGGGAATGAATATGGGTTTAACGAAGAAAGAAATAGAAGACCAACATAAACGAGTGTACGAAATTCCATTTGATTCTGATCGAAAAATGATGACGACCGTACATTCAAATGGAAATCAATTTTTTTCAATTACGAAAGGTGCTTTAGATCGATTATTGCCAAGAATGACGTCGATATTCATAGATGGATCGATTAAACCAATGGCAGAGGATGATAAAAAGGAGATTATCAATATTTCCAATCAAATGTCTGATGAAGCACTTCGTGTATTGGCTATAGCGAAACGAGATGTTTCCTCTGAAAAGGAATTTAATCATCAATTGGAGGAAAATTTAACCTTTTTAGGAATCGTTGGAATGATTGACCCACCTAGGGAAGAGGTAAAGGCATCGATTAGTGAATGTAAAGATGCTGGTATTCGAACGGTAATGATTACCGGCGACCATCAAAATACAGCCTTGGCAATCGCTCAAGATCTCGGAATTGCAACTAGTATATCCGAAGCGATGACAGGCCAACAATTGAATGAAATAAGTGATGTAGAACTTCAAGAAAAAGTAGAAAAAACTCGGGTGTTTGCACGTGTTTCACCGGAGCATAAAGTAAGAATCGTCAAAGCATTAAGAGAAAATGGTCATATCACATCGATGACTGGTGATGGTGTCAATGATGCACCATCATTAAAACAGGCGGACGTTGGAGTGGCGATGGGAATTACAGGAACGGACGTAGCAAAAGGTGCAGCAGATATTGTTCTAACGGATGATAATTTCTCAACGATTGTAGCAGCTGTTGAACAAGGGCGTAATATTTTCCAAAATATTAAAAAGTCCATTTTGTTTTTACTTTCTTGTAATCTAGGTGAAATTACAGCGATTTTTATCGGGGTTCTTCTAGGCATGCCAACACCTTTAACGGCTGTCCAAATCTTGTGGGTCAACTTAATTACGGATACCTTTCCTGCTATTGCACTTGGAATGGATCCTGATGATCCAGATGTGATGAAAGAGAAACCACGGAATCCGAAAGAAAGTATATTTGCTAAAGGCTCGGGTACATTTGCCTTACTTAACGGATTTCTGATTGGATTTATCACACTTTTTGCTTTTGTTGAGGGACTCCGATTTTACTCAGGGGCAAGTTCTATTTTTTCAATCGATTTTGGGAATATCACTACTGATGCACTTACACACGCCCAAACAATGGCATTTATCACATTAAGTGTTTCGCAGCTTTTCCATGCCTTAAATTTACGAAGTCAGAAAAAATCAATTTTCCAGGTTGGGCTTTTCTCTAATATGTATTTAATCGGCGCCATTGTTGTTGGTATTATCATCCAAGCAGCATTGGTCTACATTCCATTTTTACATGATGTATTTGGTATTCACGTGCTATCCGGAAAGGATTGGTTATTTGTTGTTGGAATCTCCCTTATCCCGATTATTGCCAATGAATTAGTCAAGGCTGGAAGAAGGATATTTGATAAGTAGGAAAGAGTCGATAGTCTAATAAACCCCGAACATGATTGTAAATGTTTGGGGTTTTAAATATGTGATGATCAATACGAATAAAGAATACCTATCGAATCGTATGGTATAATGAAGGAAAAAGGGAAGGTGGATTGAGTGGATTACATTACGAAGGAAACGTTAGATAAGTATGTTAAGGGCAAATCAGTTATTAAATTAAAGGATTTTGCGGAACTTTTTGAAAAGGAATTTGGCATTACTGTTCCTTTAAGTGAAAAGGTTAACTATGAAAAATTGGCGGAAGAGCAGAAGAGAAAATTAACTAAAGCAATTTTTTCAAATGAAGACGTGTTGGAACAACTTCGGAAGGCTTCAAATGAACGAGATTATATTGGAAATGACGAAGAAGCAATGCAAATTATTAGAGAGGCCAGAAATGGAGAATAAATATTCAGTCCATTGGGAGAGGTCGGCACTACTTCAGTTGGGTCTGCTTTACCAAATAGATCACGAAAAGGTCTACAAGTCTTCCAAATTGATATTATCCCGCAATCCTTATGCTCAATCATACGGTTCGGCAGACTATCCGGGCTTTGAATATAACGGTTATCATTGGGTATATATCCATAATACAATTATTATTTTTAGAATCTCTGATAATGAATCAGCTGTTTATATTGAGGCTTGTTACCATGCAGGTACAGGTTGGGCACTTAAAGTGTTTTATGGCGAGCATGATCCATTATAGAGATAATTTACTAGTCCTCCTCATAACCCCAGAAAGTTTTATCCTCTATTTTTAATTTTTCACTCTCTAGTTAGATGAATCTAAATGCAAGAGAATAAGTCTTCTGCAAACAAAATTAAAAGATATCTTGCATTCTTAAAGATTAAATCAATAAAATACTATACAATATATAAAAAGTGCTGGTCAGGAAGAGTATTCATGCAGGGGTCTAAAGAGAGCAATCAATTGCTGGAAGATATGCGACACCGCATGATGGAAAGACGCCTGTGAGCGTAGCTTTGAACGTGATAATCAGTAAAAGCAAACGGCACCTACCATTATCAGGTCTAGGTGATCAGTGCGACAATTTGGGTGGTACCGCGGAAAAATCCGTCCCTATTTTAGGGGCGGATTTTTGTATTCTTTTGAAGGAGGTGAGTGGCCGTGGATGACAATGATAACGCAAATAAATATGACAAAATAGGAGGAGAAAAGAATGGGTCAAACAATGAAGTGGTCACTCATTGGCGAATGTACGTCAATCAGTAAAAAGGAGGTTTTATTACACCATTTTGATCGATCTTTTTTCAAAATGGATTTTTTATTTAATTGTTTGTGAGAGAGTATGAATCAAATTTTGTTTCAAACTAAATAATAGTTGGAAGGAATAAAAAAATAGGGGTGTAGGCACAATATTTTTCTTAAAAAACTCATCGACATTGACTCTCCTCTAAGGGGAGGATTTACATTAAGTTGTATGTTGTTGTAAAAGGAGATAAATAAAATGCAAAAACAAAATAAAGTCTTAGCTATAGTTTTGATGAATCTCTTCATTGCCTTTTTAGGAATTGGCCTTGTTATTCCCGTTATTCCTACCATTATGAATGAGTTGCATTTGTCTGGATCAGTCGTCGGGTATATGATGGCAGCCTTTGCCTTTACGCAATTAATGGTGTCGCCGATTGCTGGGCGTTGGGTGGATCGATTCGGGCGGAAGAGAATGATTGTTATTGGTTTAATTATTTTTGGTATATCCGAGTTTTTATTTGGAATCGGAAATACGGTGGAAGTTCTTTTTATTTCAAGAATGCTTGGCGGTGTCAGTGCAGCATTCATCATGCCAGCAGTCACTGCATTTATTGCGGATATTACCACACTTCAAACACGTCCAAAAGCACTTGGCTACATGTCGGCGGCTATTTCAACAGGGTTTATTATTGGTCCTGGAGTCGGTGGTTTTTTGGCAGAAATTAATACCCGTGCCCCGTTCTTTTTTGCGGCTGCTCTAGCTTTGTTTGCGGCTATTTTATCCGTCATCACTCTTAGAGAGCCAGAAAGAAAATCTGAAAACGAACTGGTAACGGGTCAAAAAACAGGGATTAAGCGTATATTTACACCGTTGTACTTTATCGCTTTTATGATTATTTTAATCTCTTCATTTGGATTAGCAGCTTTTGAATCGTTATTCTCTTTATTTGTTGATCATAAATTTGGCTTTACGCCGAAGGATATCGCTATTATGATAACAGGTGGAGCTATTGTTGGAGCAGTTTTTCAAGTAGTCTTTTTCGATCGCTTTATGAAATGGATGGGAGAAATTCGCCTCATTCGTTATAGCCTAATTGTTTCGACTGCCCTTGTATTTTTAATGACAATTGTGAGTTCATATTTTTCCATTTTACTTGTTACGATTACAGTATTTGTTGGATTTGATTTAATGAGACCGGCTGTAACAACCTACTTGTCAAGGGTTGCCCAAAATGAACAAGGATTTGTGGCGGGAATGAATTCGATGTTTACGAGTGTTGGCAATGTTCTTGGTCCGATGATTGGTGGAGTCTTATTTGATCTCAATTTAAACTTCCCGTTTTATTTTGCTACAATTTTTTTATCAATTGGTATAGGGTTAACATTTGCTTGGAAGGAGCCTGCACGTCAAACCGCCAAGGCAATGTAAAAAGCGTATTCTATAGAGAATACGCTTCATGAAATTTTACAAGGAAGGGATAAACATTGGAAGAAAAGCTTTATACGATTGGCGAAGTTTCTAAGCTCGCGAATATTTCAATTAAAGCACTTCGTTATTATGATAAAATTGACTTGTTTAAACCAGCTTATGTCGATCCCGACACTAATTTTCGCTATTATAAGGACTCGCAAATTTATCTTTTGGATTTAATTAAATCTCTAAAATATATCGGTACACCATTAAAAGAAATAAAAAAAGTACAGGAATCAAATACGGATGATTTTTTCACATTTTTAACTGACCAAGAAAAGATTGTAAGAAACAAAATAAATAACTTGATAGAAATTGAACAAATTATTGCCATTGCTAAAATGGGAATACAAAGACAAAAGGAATATCCTACACTTGGTGAAGTGTTTCTTTCTGAGGAGGAAGAAATACGAATAATTCGGATAGAAGCTAGAGGGAACGGCCCTAAAAATACATTATATGCTTCTTATAGTAAACTTAGGAGTTTTGCCGCTACGACGGAAGGATTTAGAAATAGTGGTTACGGTGTGATTTTCGAGTACAAGCCTTATACTCATATTGATGAAGTTACTTATGATTATTTATTTACACCCGTACTGACGAATAGACAAACAGTATCGCTTCCACAGAATACAGAAATTGCAACCATTCCACAAGGAAAATATGCATGTATTAGGTTTAACAGTTTATCCATTGATGATTATTTTTTAAATTTGCAAAAATTAATTAGTTATGTAGCACATCATGAGTTGACGGTAATAAGTGATATATACGAAACATTAGTACCTATACATTATTCCCCAAAGCAACAAGAAGAATTTCTAACGGAAATGAGAATTCGAGTTAAGGAAACAAGATAAAAGGTTTTTTTGAAAAGTACATTTCTATTCAATAAAAAAGAATTCATTTTGAACATCATTTTTCAAAATGAATTCTACTTTTTTGATATAAAAATAGTTCCGTAGTTTTACTATCCCAAAGTTGATAGTGTAACTGTTAAATTTGTTCTTTAGTAATATATGTTTTTAATGTTGGTGGTTCATATGTATTGAATTGATCGAGCAGTCCTTGCGGTTCAACATCTACAAGGGCCATTGAACGGTATTTTTCATGTAGAAACTGTTCATCTGCCATATGATTAAATAATGTAATAAGCGGGTCAAAATAATGATTTATATTTAAAAGTCCACAAGGTTTCTGATGAAGTCCTAACTGAGCCCAAGTGAAAATCTCAAAAAACTCCTCTAATGTTCCTGGCCCTCCTGGTAAAGCTATAAATCCATCTGCCAATTCTGCCATTTTTGCTTTTCTCTCATGCATAGAATCAACAATAATGAGTTGTGTTAAGTTTTTATGGGATATTTCTCTTTTTTCTAGAAAGTTCGGCATTACACCAATTACTTTTCCGCCCTCTTCTAAAACAGAATCTGCAACTGCTCCCATAACTCCTACACTTGCACCTCCATATACAAGAGCAATATTTCTTTTAGCTAGTTCTTTTCCAAGCATTTTTGCACCTTCAATATAGGCTCCGGATACTCCGTTACTTGATCCACAAAATACAGCTATATTTTTCATTCTATCCACCTCCCAGTATGACATTATCATAAATTTAAATATTTTGTTAAGCTTAAAATGTAGAAATGGATGGTGAACGAAATGAATGTAACAGAATTTCAGAAATGGGTTAAAGATTATTATGAAAGCAGAGGCTGGTCTGACTTGGACATTTTTGTTCGGATTGGCTTTTTAGCGGAAGAAACCGGCGAAGTTGCCCGTGCCATAAGAGCGCTCGAGATTGGTAGAGATAGGCCTGATGAAGTAAGCGGATCTTACGAGGAAAATAAACAAGAGTTAACCGAGGAGTTAGGGGATGTATTAGGTAATTTAATAGTAATTGCCAACAAGTACAATATCCCTTTGGAAGACGTGTTTCAATCACATAAAAAGAAACTTTCTGAGCGTTATTCTAAATAAGTTCATTGGATTTACATATTTATTTATGTCAAAAATATACTTAATGGGTCAATAGAGTTAAAGAAGGCTTAGTTATAAAAGGAGGGGAAAATTTGACAATTGAACAGG
The DNA here is from genome assembly GCF_019459225.1 of Bacillus sp. IITD106. GTDB lineage: Bacteria > Bacillota > Bacilli > Bacillales > Bacillaceae_C > Lederbergia. The sequence goes on along the minus strand of NZ_JAIAZY010000063.1, from coordinate 6,407 downwards.
AAGTATCAAACGAAGTATATAAAATGATGGACTTACATCAGAAATTTTCAGAGGAACTTTTTGAAGAAATGAATGGTTTATATTCCGATGACTTTCAAGGGTGGCTTTATATGCCTTGGGTTGGAGAATTAGAGTAGTATAATACAGAAAGTATAAAAGAGGGTAATAGATTAGCAGCGGAGTTTTATAAAGGTAAAGATATTCAATTTATTTATTCGGAAACTGCAAAAAGCCTGGAAAGTCGGATGATTCGTTGATATTTAAAATATAGAACAGGAGATTTCGTCATGAAAAAAGTGCCCGTAAAACATATTGATGCATTCAGTTCCATTCCGGGAAAAGGGAATCCAGCTGGGGTCGTACTGAATGGGGAGGATTTTAGTGAAGAAGAAATGTTGGCGATAGCAAAGGCAGTTGGATTTAATGAAACATCTTTTGTCGTTTCTTCGGAAATGGCTGATATTCGAATCCGTTATTTTACACCGGGCCATGAGATGAATTTATGCGGGCATGCTACCATGGGAACGGTGTTTGCACTAAGAATGAATGGTTTATTAAAACAATCCAATATTACCATTGAAACAAAAGCAGGCGTGTTGCCTGTAAAGGTTCATGAAGAAAATAATGAACTACTGATTACTATGCAACAAGCAAAGCCTCAGTTTCAAACATTTAGTGGTTCTAAGTCTGAATTGGCAGCTTCAATTGGCTTAACGGAAGAAGACCTGCATCCTGATTATCCTATTGTTTATGGCAGCACAGGAATATGGACATTGATTATACCCATAAAAGAATTAGCAAGCTTTTATAAAATGGTCCCCGCAACAGAAGAATTTCCGACTATTTTAAAAGAAATACCAAGAGCTTCTCTACATCCAATCTGTTTAGAAGTGCGAGACGAAAGAAATGATATGCATGCTCGTCACTTTTCGTCTCCTTTTTCAGGAACGATTGAAGACGCTGTTACTGGAACAGCTGCAGGTGTGATGGGAGCTTATTATCAAACTTTTATTGACGAGGATGTTAGATTGCCAGCGACGTTAATTGTGGAACAAGGTTATGAAATGAATAAAGATGGACGAGTGTACGTGCATGTAGAAGGGGAAAAAGGAGACTTAGATATTTCTATCTCGGGTACTGCAGTTTATGTGAAGGACATTGAGATTGAAATAGTTTAGAAATAAAATGGTTAGAAATAAAATTGAACAAGAAATAAAAAATATCTTGCATTTTTTCAGTTAAATTAATAAAATACAATACAATATACAAAAAGTGTTGATCAGGAAGAGTACTCATGCAAGGGTCTACAGAGAGCAGTCGATTGCTGGGAAGATTGCGATACCGCATGTTGGAAAGACACCTGTGAGCGTAGCTTTGAACGTGAGGATTAGTAAAAGCAAACGGAACCTACCGTTATCAGGTCTAAGTGGTCATTTTGACAATTTGGGTGGTACCGCGGATCAATCCGTCCCTTTTTAGGGGCGGATTTTTGTATTTTTTTAAAGGAGGTGAGTGGCCGTGGAGGATGACGATGACAACGATAATACAAATAAATCCAAAAATATAGGAGGAAAAAACAATGGGCCAATCATTGAAGCGGTCACTCATTCATGAATGTAAATCTTCTTGTGAAAAAGTGGTTTTACTGCAAGGCTGGGTGAAGAAAATCCGCCACTTAGGGAATCTTAGTTTTTTAATATTGCGTGACCGAACAGGGGTCATTCAATGTGTGTTGGAAAAAGATCTAGCAGGATATAAGGTGGACGTGGAAAGTGTAGTTGAAATTATAGGTAAACTAGTGGAAACGCCAAAAACCGAATTAGGTGTAGAAGTGCTTGTAAAAGAAGTGAAGATGTTAAACACGTCGGACCGACTTCCTTTTGAAGTGAATAAGAAAAAGCTGCAAGTTGGATTGGATCAAATGTTAAATGAACGGGTGATATCCCTACGACATGAACGAATACAGGCTATTTTCAACGTTCAATCTACTCTCGTACAGGCATTTAGTGAATTTCTAATCAAGAATGATTTCACACAAATTTTTACGCCCAAAATTGTTTCCCAAGGAGCGGAAGGGGGAGCGAATGTCTTTAAACTCCCATATTTCCAAAAAGAAGCCTATTTAGCTCAGTCTCCACAGTTTTATAAACAAATGATGGTCGCAGGTGGGCTGGAACGTGTTTTTGAAATTGCTCCTGTTTATCGGGCAGAGTATCACAACTCTTCTCGTCATTTAAATGAATACATTTCATTGGACGTAGAGTTCGGCTTTATCCATGATTTTCAGGAAGTCATGAAGTTAGAGACAGAGCTTTTAAGTTATATGTTTAAAAAGGTAGCAGAAATGTGTGAAAAAGAATTGAATTTATTACAAGTCACCGTACCTATCATTACAGAAATTCCAAAAATAACATTGTCAGATGCTCAACACATTTTAAAAGAAAAGTATCGAAAAGAATCACCAGAAGGAGACCTAGATACAGAAGGCGAAAAGTTGCTTGGAAAATACGTGGCAGAAACGTATAACAGCGACTTTGTCTTTATTACACATTATCCAAAAGAAGCGAGACCCATGTACACGATGCCAAATAAGGATAATCCCAGGGTTACGGATTCTTTTGATTTGTTATACAAAGGATTGGAAATTACATCAGGTGCTCAGCGAATTCATGAGTATAATTTGTTAATCGCTTCTTTTGAAGAAAAGGGATTACATGTAGAAGATTTTCAGTCATATATTAATACATTCCGATACGGCTGTCCTCCACATGGCGGTTTTGCGATTGGACTAGAAAGATTAGTATATAAGCTTTTGGAATTGTCGAATGTGCGCGAAGCAAGTGCGTTTCCGAGAGATTGTACACGCCTTATACCATAAAAATAGAAGAAACTTCACAGTGACGTGAGGATTCTTTTATAATTAAAGTTTTTTTATTTTAACAGCTTGGGGCAGAAGTCTCCTTCCTCAAAATCTGAGATTTAGGTGGGAGATGAATGCTTGCCCTTTATTTTTCTACCCTTGAAACATTTTCTCTATATGCTATACTTAGTTGTGGGAACATATGTTTGGGGGTGTAGTGGTGATTAGGTGTATGAAAATCTCGTTCCGTGCTCATCCAGAGACGATCCACCGTTTGTTTGAATGCAATCGTGTTTCGGCTGAAGTGTGGAATCACTGCCTGGAACTAGCCAAAGAAACTCATGCGAAAACCGGCAAATGGATTACCAAAAGTGAACTCCAGAAAGCAACGAAGAGAATCTACCCCATCCATTCCCAGTCCGTGCAGGCGGTTTGCGATACATACGTGTTTGCCCGTGATGCGGCAAGAAAAGCAAGGAAAAGGGGGTATCCGACCAAATATCCGTATAAACAGAAGAAATATTTCAACACAAAATGGGCAAATAACGGCTTCACGGTGCATGAGAATGGGAAAATCGAGTTAAAGATGGGAGATTTTGAAGGTAAAAGACAGAAGCCCTTAACGATCTGGATCAAGGAATAGCCAAAAGGGAACATCAAAGAAATTGAATTGGTGTTTGACAGGAAATTGATGATTTCCATTGCGTATGACGATGGAAAAGAAATCAAAGAGAATAATTCCACCAATCGTTCAGCCATTGACGTGGGAGAAATCCATACGATTGCGGCGGTGGCGGAGAATGGTGAGAACATTATCATTACGGGCAGGAAAATGCGCTCCATTCACCGTCTGCGCAACAAAAAACTTGCGGAACTTCAGCGAAAGATGAGTCGGTGCAAGAAAGGATCGAAGCAATGGAGAAAGTACCAACGTGCCAAAATGTACGTCTTGTCGAAAAGCGACAAACAATTAAAGGATGCAGTCCATAAGACGACGAAGCAGTTTGTGGAATGGTGTTTGACGAATAAGGTAAAAGAAGTGGCTTTTGGCGACGTGGACGGTGTTCAACGAAACACATCTCGTCGAAAAAAGAAAAGGGTTCGAAACAGAAGAACCAATCAAAAATTATCGAATTGGTCCTTCGGGAAAGTGTACAAGTATTTGGCTTACAAATTGGAAGCAGAAGGTATTCAGATAGCAAAACAAGATGAACATCATACCACGCAACAATGTCCTTGTTGCAAGAAGAAACGAAAAGTGACTTCTAGAATCTATACTTGTTCATGCGGATACAGCCAACATCGAGACATCCACGGAGCTGCGAATTTTTTCGCCAAAACCTTTTACGGCGAAATCAGGGAACTCGATTTTACCCTGAACCATACAAAGTATCTACGGATTGCCTAAGGCAGAAAGTAGTAGATGGTCTGTTCCGACCCAGTCAATGAAATGACTGTTGCCAAATCTAGTTGATAGGAAGAGTTCCTGTGACTTGTCATAAAAGGAATGGGCAACCCTCATTCCTTGTTGGATTCTTTTATCGATTTGTTTGGAAACCCCCACTTCAAAAACAGAATGTTTTAAGTGGAGGGAGGTTCATTTGGACTTACCATTAAAAGTGCGAGGATTAAAGTAATCCATGCATTGCTGTATAAAAATAATCCCATCCCAGCCAACGGCAACCCTGCAGCTGGAATAGGTAATCCTTGAAAATAACCAATAGTAGGTTTTACACTAAATTTAGCTAATCTTAATGCACCCATTGTTGGGAAAAGAAAGAATGCTACAGAGGTTAAAATAGATGGTGAGGCTAAAGAATAAAATAAAAGGGATGGAGCAACCCCGAAACTAACAATGTCCGCTAAGGAATCCAGTTCGACACCAAATTCACTATTCACTTTTAACTTTCTCGCAATCCTTCCATCAAAGAGATCCAAAAAAGCCGAAAAAAAGATGAAAATAGAAGCAATTTGAAAAAAACCACTCATATTAAAGATGATTGAAAGAACGCCGCACAATAAATTTCCGATAGTGAGTAAATTGGGTACAATTTTTGCTATTTTATTAAACAAGGGCCGTTCCTCCTGTCGTAAAAACAATGCTCCTTAAGACTTTGAAGGGCTATTCTGGGGGTCGTATAACTATTTCCTTGGAGTTCAGCAAGCATGGCTGAATGTCGTCATAATTATGGGGATGAATTCGTAGTGGGTGTATATGGAGGCTACTTAGCAGTAAGTAACCTATTTGGATATGATAACCACTATAATAAACAAATATAGCACCATCAAGAATAGTAGGCACTCCCTCCCATACTACTATCTTGCACGAAAACTCAACGGTAAATGCAACCTTTGCGCGGCGGTATGCACTGCTAATGTACCATTTTATACTGAATTACAATAGTTTCTGCTTGTAAAAAACGTCGGCATATCTTTTCGGATACACCGCCGTTTTTGAGTTTTTATTGTAGGCAATACTTTTAATTTACAATGTCTGCTACGATAGGCAGTATATAATCTATTGCTACTTTTTCGCCCCGACTTTGCGGTTCGGAAAAACGCTCGTGTGTATAAACCTCGCACCAATAAAAATTGTCAAAATCAATTTTCTTGCCGGTTTTTTCAATAGCTTCAGTAATCAACATATACGCTGAAGCAAGTATATCGGGAATACCATTCCCTTCAATTTGAATCTGCGCGGTCAAACCTGCCGGAATATGTTTAGCGAATAAGCCCTCTGGTATTTCTGTACCCGGTTTTACTAAATCGCCGATTATCGCGTTAAAATTATCCATGCCTTTGAAATCGTACATCATACCTATTCCGTCATTCGCATCAATATCATCGCAACACTTGAAATCAACCAGCGATTGTAGTTTTTTGGGGGCATCGCTTCTAAAAAATTCTTGCCAAAATCGCCCCCCATTAGCAAAATCAGTTTCGCTGTGAAGCCCAAGCATCAGACGTTCGGGCGCTTCCTTGTAAATAATCTTTTTCGTTTCTGCCATGATACGTTTTCCTCCTATAAATCTCATTTCTGAGAAGTTTATCGGGAGATAATCATTCAGCTTTATTGTTCCTTGTTTTACTTCAGACGGTGTAATACCGTGATGGTCTTTGAACGCACGAGTAAACGACGAATGTGAGTTAAAACCATATTTTACAGCTACATCAATAATAGAAATATCGCTATTTATCAAATCACGTCCGGCTAAGGTCAATTTGCGCTTCCTTACGTAATCAGAAATACTTGTTCCCGACACAAAAATAAAAATACGTTGAAATAAAGCTGCCGGACTCATAGCAATTTTTGAAATTTCACTGTAATCAATATCATCGCCGCTTGCTATAACTTTTTCAAGATAAAGTATTACGTTGTCAAAAATTTTACTACTGTTCATATCAACTCTCCCTTAATGCAATATTAAAAGATTTATAAGGGTATTACTTTACATTGCACGTACAGTTTTTGCACAAGTTCGTTTACATATGTCTCCACGGAATTTCGAATTGCATATTTTGTTCACTAATTTATACTTATTATTAT
>NZ_JAIAZY010000062.1 GCF_019459225.1 Bacillus sp. IITD106 | reverse complement strand
ATAGAAATGGTAAACATTGTTGTTTTAGACGGTTATACATTAAATCCAGGTGATTTGGACTGGACAAGCTTAGAAAAAATAGGGAATGTAGTCGTCTATGATCGAACGAATGCGGATGAGATTGTTGCGAGAGCGGTCGATGCGCAGATTGTGTTGACGAATAAAACGCCAATGACAAGAGCGACAATATCAAAACTACCAAATTTGCAATATATCGGTGTACTGGCTACGGGCTTCAATATTATTGATACGGAGGCTGCGAAGGAACGGGGAATCATTGTCACGAATGTGCCGACCTATAGTACGCAATCAGTGGCTCAATTAGTATTCGCTTTGCTTTTGGAGCTGTGCCACCATGTAGGACCGCATAGTGATGCTGTTCATAAAGGGGAGTGGACACGCAGTATTGATTTTTCTTTTACAAAAGCCCCATTGATCGAGCTTGCTGGCAAAACGATTGGTTTAATTGGATTAGGAAGAATTGGCAGGCAGACAGCGCAGGTTGCACAAGCGTTTGGGATGCGTGTATTAGCTGTTGGAAGCGGCCGTCGAACTCCTCCTGAAGTGGCTGGGGTAGAATGGGTAGAGCTTGATGAATTAATGGAAAGGTCTGATGTCGTTAGTCTCCACTGTCCATTGACCCCAGCTACGGAAAAAATGATTAACGCAGAAAAAATTGCTTTAATGAAGAAATCCGCGTTTTTAATTAACACTTCCAGGGGACCGTTAATTGATGAGCAAGCTTTGGCGCATGCATTGAATGAAGGCCGTATTGCCGGGGCAGCGGTAGATGTTCTGTCAACCGAACCACCGACGGCTGACAATCCACTTTTATCAGCACGGAATTGTGTCATTACACCACATATTGCTTGGGCAACAAAGGAAGCGCGTGAACGTTTGATGGAAATTGCAGTGAGCAATGTAGAAAGTTTTATGAAAGGTAAGGCAGTAAATGTAGTTAATTAATAGGGAAATAAACCTTCTAACTATTTTTTACAGCTAGGAGGTTTAAGGAGGAGGATATGCTACCAATACGCTGGCTCAATTCTTGCAGTTGCTATATTAAAAGAAAATGAAAAAGAATAAACAATGAAAGAGGCATATTGTGAAATGGTATCTTTACGTTATGGTTTTGAAACGAGGGAAGCTATTGTAGAAAAGTTTTTGAGTTTTACATATAAAACGATGCCTTACCGATTATTTGTACCAGCTAATTATGATTCGAACACGTCATTTCCGCTTGTGATGTTTTTACATGGTGGAGGGGAGCGTGGTGTTGATAATATAAAGCATTTGATGGCTAGTGATGGTGCTATCATCTGGGCGACTCCCGAAAACCAAGTAAAAAACCCGGCTTTTGTTTTAGCTCCACAGGCGCGTGAAGACACGAATGGTGGGTTCGGGCTTACGAGAGATAAGATAAACAACCAAAAGATTGAACTAAGTAGAGTATTTGAAGTTAGTGATGACTTATTATTGGCACATGAAATACTCGAAAAGGTAATAGCGGAATATAATATTGATCGAAAACGATTATATATCACAGGTTTATCCCAAGGTGGTTTTGGAACATATAATTTAAATATGGCCTATCCAGACTTATTTGCTGCTATGGTTCCAATTGCCGGTGGTGGCGATCCTAAAAAGGCAGAATTGCTAGTAGATAAACCAATTTGGAATTTTCATGCTGAGGATGATGGCGTCATTCCTGTCGATTATTCTCGAAACATTATTAAAAGTATTGAAAATGCAGGTGGGAAGCCAATATACACTGAATATTCAGCGGATAAAGGTTATGATCATGGATCGTGGGTACCTGCTTATCAGAATCAAGAAATGATTGATTGGTTATTTAAACAAGTAAAAACAGAGAAATAGAAATGATTCTATCAAACTGTGGAGTGAAATTGTTCAATTATCGAAGCCTTGCTCGCCCTGTGAATAGCAAGGCTTTAAGAAATTATTGACGACTGATGAATAGGTCGGGAATATCTAGGATTAATCGACCAAATCTTATCCTCATTCCAATTTATTGAAAACTAAGTCGGGTCGGTATGATAATACTTCTCTGATCCAATTCAAATAACGGACCATATTTTTTTATTGCATAAATGTAAGCCAAATAATACATTAGACAATATGATTATTACAAATTACTATAATGTATTTTGGGTATTTTTGGGGAGTTGGAATGTTTGGAAACAATGGAATTAATTTTTGTCATGTTTTTAACCGGATTGCTGCTGGGATTTATTGGAGCAGGTGGGTCCGGTTTTATGATCGCCATATTAACAGTAATATTTTCATATCCAATACATATCGCCATGGGAACAGCCCTTGCAGCAATGACGTTTACGACTTTATCTGGAACAGTAAGTCAAATTCGTGAAAGGAACACGGATATAAAAAGCGGATTAATTGTTGGAATTACTGGAGGAATCGCTGCCTGGTTTGGAACTAGGGTAGCTTTTTCAATTCCAGAGTCAACAATGGCTTGGTTTACTGCAGGAATGCTTACATTATCGAGTGTTGCCCTATTTATAAAGTTAGTTCTTGCTTCAGACCAGTATGTACAATTGGATAAAAAAACAATTCGCTATTGGATTTGTGCGATTGGCGTTGGGGTTGTAACCGGCTTCCTATCCGGAACATTTGGAATTGGTTCCACACCATTCATTCAAGTAGGATTAATGGTGTTGCTAGGGTTATCAACAAGAATGGCTGCTGGGACATCGATGTTCATTATTTTACCAATCGCGGCAGCTGGAGGAGCAGGGTATTTCTGGTCAGGAAGTTTAGATATTCAACTTTTATTCACTGTTCTAATCGGCACAATGATAGGGTCTTATATAGGTGCAAAATTTACAAAACGAGCTCCACAAAAACTATTAAAAACAGGTATGATTGTTACTCCAATTGCAGCGGCATGTTTGTTGGTATTTTAATTTATTATTTGAAACCAAAATTAACTTTCATAAAAAAAAGCGATGTGAAGCCTCTTTGACATTTAGATAACGGTGTCGAAGGGGTTTTTCATTTTTTTCCAAAAATCATTCCAACATGAAGGGATCTATGCGGCAGGATTAATTTAGCAATTTCCAACATATTTCCACTAAAGAATAGACAAATATAAAGTTAGGATATAAGGTATAGTTAGTATAAAAAGACTAGGGTGATGATCTATTAAAAATGTACCTTTATATCAACAAATAAAAGAATATATTAAAGAACAGATTCTCTCTGGGGAGTTGAGGCTGGGGGATCTGGTTCCTTCAGAAAAAGAATTAATGGAAAAATTCCATGTTAGTCAAATTACAACAAAAAATGCGCTTAATGGGCTTGCGGAGGAGGGAATTGTAAAAAGGATAAGAGGGAAAGGGACATTTGTTACTGAAAATAACCTTTTAAAAGAATCAAATCGATTGCACATTAATCCCAAAAATCGATCCAACGGAATTATAGGTCTTATATTGCCAAGTATGAAAACAAAGATTGAACAAGAGTTTGTGAATTATATTGAAATATATGCATCAAAGTATAAATATAACTTGATTATCAAAATTACGAGAGAATCTCAATTTGAGGAAAGCAATGCCATTGAAATGTTTCATGAATTAGGAACCAAGGGGATTATTATTTTCCCTACTGAAAAAGAAACATATAATGAATCTATCCTTAGACTTTCGTTAGATAAATTTCCGTTAGTCTTAATTGATCGATATTTAGAAAACATTAGAACGTATAGCGTTACTTCGGAAAATGAAAAGGGTACTTTTGATGCGATTTCATATTTAATTCGTAATGGGCACGAAAATATTGGCTTAGTTTCACCGCTGATTACGAATACCGTTACGGTTGAAAGATCGAATGGATTTGAACAAGCCTTTTTAAAAAATGGTTTAGTCGTAAATAAAAACTTATGGCTGTTAATGAATTTTCATAAGATTTCAATTGAACAAGCCCCGATGCTAATCAAGAATTTTTTGTTAAGTAACACTAACATTACAGCCCTTTTTATTATGAATGCCGAATTAGCGCGTTATACAAAGATGGCGGTGGACACAATAAAAAAAGAATACTCCAGGGAAATTGAGATTATCTCTTTTGATGATTCGGGAATAGAAGGGGTTTCTTTTATTCAACAGAATATTGAAGAATGCAGTAGACAAACGATAGAACTATTGCAAGAACAACTGGAAGGAAAATATGATCCAAGAAGGATTTTTGTACCGGTCGAATTAATAAATAATGTAAGAATTAATACCTGATAAGCCATAGCGCATATTAGGTATTTTTTTTTTTTTTTTTTGAAATCATATAATTAGATTATTTTATACTATTATTAGTATATTTATTATTCTATTAATCTAATAACATGAAAATGTAAGTGATTACATTTTGGGGAGGTCAATGATGAAGAAGGTTAGAAATGGATTTTTAGTATTTTTTCTTAGTGTGTTTCTATTAGTCACGGGTTGCAGTAGTAACTCAAGTAATGCGGGAGGAAAATCAGATAAAGGTGGAGAAACGATTGAGCTATCTTTTATGGGGCATGGAAATCCTGATGAAAAGAAAATATTTCAATCGGTGATCAAGTCTTTTGAAGAGAAATATCCAAATGTGAAAGTAAAGTATACGAGCGTCCCTCCAGCGGAATATTCGCAAAAGCTTTCAACCTTAATCGGTTCCGGTAAACAACCTGATGTTTACTATGCTGCTGGTCCTGAGTTCGCACGATTCGTGGCAGCGGATCAGTTATTAAATCTTCAGAGCTATCTTGATCAGACAGATATTTTTAATCCAGACAATGTTTGGAAGCAAGCATTAGACAGATATCGGTATGATGGTACTACAGTTGGTGGCGGAGACTTATATGGTTTGCCAAAGGATGTTGGTCCTTGGGCAATGGCCTATAACAAAGATTTATTCGATGAAGCTGGTGTAGAATATCCACCACTTGAGATCGGAAAATGGACATGGAACGATATGTTGGAAGCGGCAACAAAGTTAACAAAAGATACGAATGGCGATGGGAAAGTTGACCAGTATGGTATCGCAGGCTTCCCATTAGAAACGGCAGTCTGGGGTAATGGTGCAGACTATATAGATTACGAAACCGGTGAAGTGAAAATTGATTCACCTGAATTTATCGAAGCAATGCAATTTGTTGCTGATCTAAGTCAAAAGCATAAAGTATCGCCTTCCAAGGATGATGAAAAGGCACAAAATAACTACACAAGATTTGTATCGGGTGGAGTAGGGATGTTTCCGATGGGACCTTGGGATCAACCAAGCTTTTGGGAATTGCCATTTGGCTGGGATTTAGCCCCTTGGCCAGCTAGTCCAAATACGGGTGAAACTGCAACTTGGCTCGGTTCCATGGGATTTGTTATTTCGAAAAAAACAAAACATCCTGAAGAAGCATTTGCTCTTGCTTCCTATTTATCATTAGATGAGGACGGGCAAAGACAGTTTATGGAATTAGGTCAGCAAGTACCGAATTTAATTAGTCTTGCCGAAAACGAGTTTTTAAATATGGACAAGGCTCCAGAAAACCGTCAAGAGTTTATTAATATCATTGAAGATTACGGAAGACCAAACAATGGCTGGAGATCTCCAGATGTACAATGGCTAGATTATTTTAATCAGGAATCCGCAAAGGTTTGGACTGGAGAAATGTCAGTCGAGGACTGGGTAAAACAAGCTAAGCCTAAAATGGAGGAACTGTACAAAAAAGGAAATTTAAAGTGATTTAATAGTATTTAAGGAGTTAGTCACAATTGTACCGTAACAACGGACCTAATCACGGCAAAAGGAAGGTTTGCTCGTGAAATAAATGCCTAATTCTCGATGAATCCGTATAGAAAGAAAGGATTTGGTCGAGAAAAAAGTGTTAATTCTCGATGAACTATTTTCAAAAGAAGATTTTGTCGAGACAAAAGTGTTAATTCTCGATGAACTATTTTCAAAAGAAGATTTTGTCGAGAAAAAAGTGTTAATTCTCGATGAACTGCTTTCAAAAGAAGATTTGGTCGAGAAAATAGTGTTAATTCTCGATGAACTCTTGCCAAAAGAAGATTTGGTCGAGAAAAAAGTGCTAATTCTCGATGAACTTCTTCCGAGAGAAGATTTGGTCGAGAATAAAATGCTAATTCTCGATGAACTCTTGCCAAAAGAAGATTTGGTCGAGAAATAAGAGCTAATTCTCGATGAATCCGTATAGAAAAAGGATTTGGTCGAGAATCAAGTGCTATTTTTATCCCTACTTTGCCGCGGAACGTACTCAATCGTGGCACAACCAAAGATTTGTCTCCATTGTACTGTTAAACATAATCTAGTATTTTAACGTACTAGATTATGTTTTATCCATTTGAAAACTAAAGGAGGGAGAATGTTGAGTAAGTTGCAAATGGACACCGAGATAACGGTTAATCCTTCAAAAAAACGTTCCAAAATTCCCGGTTATAAAAAGAAAGAGATCATGTGGGCCTATTTATTTGTTGCTTCACCCGTGATTGGTTTTCTATTATTTGGACTCATTCCTACCATTTGGTCGATAGGTTTAAGTTTTGCTGATTGGGATCTAATTAACAAGCCTAGGTTTGCCGGGATTGAAAATTATAAGGAACTTCTAGGTGACGAAAAGGTTTTTAAATCCATTTATAATACTATTTTCCTTATGATAGGAATTCCGATCGGAATGATTATTTCTTTATTATTGGCCGTAATGATGAATAGAAAGATTAGAGGCATTACTGTTTTTAGAGCCATTTATTATATTCCGGTCATCTCTCCGATTATTGCGGTTGCTCTCGTTTGGCAGTGGATTTTTAATTATGATTATGGTCTTTTAAATAATACGCTTTGGGATTGGTTTGGTATACAAGGTCCCAATTGGCTTGGAAGTGCATCATGGGTGAAACCAGCGTTAATCATCATTGGAGTATGGGCAGGAGTTGGAGGGACTATGATTCTTTATCTTGCTGGACTTCAATCCATCCCAGACTCGTATTATGAAGCCGCGGAAGTGGATGGAGCGAATATTTTCCAAAAGTTTATAAAAATCACCTTCCCATTGTTATCACCTATCCATTTTTTCGTGCTTGTTATGGGAGTAATCGGTGCATTTCAGTCCTTCAGTCAAATCTATGTACTTGCAGGTGACGGCGGTCCTGAATATAGTGCTGCAACGATTGTTTTCTATATTTTTGAAAATGGGTTTAAATATTACAACATGGGTTACGCAAGTGCAACGGCGTGGATACTTGGCGTCATTGTCTTTATTGTCACTTTAATCCAATTTAAATTATCTAAACATTGGGTTTATGAAGGATAGGGGGATTAAAGGATGAGAAGTGAAAAAATCATTAATATATGGGCATTCGTTATCCTTTTTTTAGGGTCAGCGGCAATGCTTGTCCCTTTTATCTGGTCCATTTCTACGTCTTTAAAAGATCAAAAAAACATATTTCAAATTCCGCCTAAATGGATTCCAAATCCAGCGACCTTTCATCATTATGTAGACGTTTGGAAAGAGGTTCCGATGCTAAGCGGATTTATCAATACGATTATCGTTGTCGTCTTTGTCCTAGTAGTTGGTATTTTTACATCGACAATGGCCGCGTATGCTTTTGCTAAAATTGATTTTCCCTTTAAAGAAACGATTTTTTTAGCACTGCTAGGTACGATGATGATTCCGTTTGCCGTCGTTATGATTCCACAATTTATTATGTTTTCTAAATTAAATTGGGTCGATACATTGCTTCCGTTAATTATTCCGGGTCTATTTGGGAATATTGTCGTTGTGTTCTTTTTAAGGCAGTTTTTACAAAGTGCCTTGCCTGATGATTTGATAGATGCCGCAAAAATTGATGGAAGTGGCTTTATCCGTACGTTCTTTACGATTGTTATACCTGTCGCCAGGCCTGCTATTGCTGCACAAGCAGCGTTAGGATTTATGGGAATTTGGAATGATTTTCTCGGTCCATTAATTTATTTACATTCTCCAGAGAAACAAACATTGCAGGTTGTCATTGCATCCATGCAGGCACAGTATATGGGTTCTTCAAATTACCCATTAATATTGGCAGCGTCCATTATATCCATGATTCCATGTGTCATCATCTTTTTAGTTGCTCAAAAGCACTTTATTCAATCTTTGGCGATTAGTGGAATTAAAGGATAGTCCGACTCAATGAATAAATATCAAAGTTTCCTAATCCCCTTTATTTGTTTTATGCTTTTAATCGTAGCTGGTTGTACGAAAATAAAAGAAGAAAAGGTGGATGTAAAGATGGATGAAAACAAGATGTATACGAATCCCTTTGAATTGACAGATGAATGGCCAGATTATGGTAATGGTGATCCATATGTTTTCCGTTTTAACGGAACTTATTATTTATATGTAAGTACAAAGGATGGAAGAGTAGGAATTAAGGCTTGGAGTTCGAATGATTTAGTGAATTGGACATATGAAGGATTAGTGACGGAGGATGAGCGGACGACTTCAGCATATGCCCCCGAAGTTGTTTATTGGAATGGAACGTTCTATATGTATACGTCACCAGCTGGAAATGGACATTATGTTTTAAGTAGTAAGAGTCCGACGGGGCCTTTTAAAATTGAAACGGAAAATCTAGGAATGTCCATTGATGGATCTGTTTTTATCGATGATGATGGTTCGTGGTATTTTACCCATGCCGGACATACTGGAATTGTCGGTCATAAGATGATAGATCCGTATAACTTTGATGTCGGTGTGGAAACGAATGTCTTTTTAGATCATTGGACAGAAGGTTCTATGATTATCAAAAATAATGATTTTTACTATATGACGTATACGGGGAATCATGTTTTCAGTAAAGGATACAGAATTAATTATGCTGTTTCTGAAAAAAGTCCTTTAGAAGGATATGAGATTCCTGATCATAACCCAATTATTATTAGTACTCATGATGATTTTAATGGTCTCGGGCATAATTCGATTGTGATGGGACCGAATTTAGATTCGTACTATGCTGTATATCATAATTTAATTGGTCGTTCGGCTGAAGGTCCTCCTGTGCGGAAAATGAATATCGATCGAATGGTTTTTAACGGTAAAAAGTTAGATGTGCTTGGTCCGACGCATTATCCAACTCCGGTACCAGAACTTCCTGATTTTGAAAAAAGATGGGAAGATAATGAACAGGTTGAAGATAAGTGGTTGAGCGATGGTAAGACGAATGAACATTTTACTGCGGAGTTTAATTTTACAATACCGGAAAAATGGAAGGGGGCGAATGCTGAAGCACTTTTCTCATACAAGGATGATCAGAATTACGGAGCAGTGTCGCTCGATTTTGATGGCAACAAAATAAATCTTCACCAAGTAATCGATGGAAAGAAGAAAATTTTAGATTCAGCTGTTTTTCCAAAGGAATTTGATTTTAGCTACTTGCATACTATCAGAGTAGAAAATAGAAAAAATAAAACAATCGTATTCTTGGATGGAATGAAGAAAATGGAAGTAGAAGACACTGATTTTGGAGCTGGAGAAATCGGCTTTCATGTGGAAAATGCAAATATGTCATTAGGGTATATAGCATTCTCCAATCAGGTTGATCATTCAAGTGATTATGAATTGTACAAGCCACTCCCTGGTACAGTTGAAGCTGTTCATTATTTGGAGGGAGAAAACAGAGGATATTCTGTTAAGGAAGGTTCTAAGGAAAATGTTTATCGAGAAAATGTGCCTATTCAATTGCGAAAAGATGGTTCATATTCTGTGTCTTTGAAAGATAAAGGCGATTGGCTCAAGTATAAAGTGAATGCAAGTGAAACGGGATTATATGAAGTAAGCGCAGTTATCAATCCTAAGTCGGTTAAAGGTAATCTTTCTATCGGAATATCGATTGATGATGAGAAGCAGCAGACATTTAAAGTGAAGAAGAATATTGCAGATGACGAAGCCCAATTTCAAAAGGTTCGCCTCGGCAGAATCAATATAGAAGAAGGTCTCCATATATTCAAATTTTTGCTTAAAAGCGGTGAAGTTGAACTTGATCATTTCGAATTTAAATTAGTGTCCGATGAAAAATTTGATATTTTAGATGGAATAAAGCAAGTAGAAGCGGACGATATCCACGGAACCTGGCAGGAACATGAAGACGGGGTGGACTCTAATTCTTCCGAAGATATGAAAATGTACGTTGGCGATGAAAAATGGTCAGATATTGAAGCAGAGTTAACTTTTGAAATCCAAGATGAACTAATGGACAAAGCAGGATTGTTATTAAGAGTTACAAATGAATCAAATTTTGAACATCAAGTTAAGGATTCGCTGATGGGATATTATGTTTCTTTCAATACGGGGGAAATATCATTACAGAAGTTAAACTACAACTCTACTGAATTACAATCGGCATCTGTTTCGTTGGAAGAAGGAAAAGAATATCAATTACGTGTTTTCGTGCAGGACAACGAGATTAATGTTTATTTGGATGATGAAAAGGAACCAGTTATTTCATATAAAGATCCGTTGCCTTTCACGGCTGGAAGAGTGGGAATACGATCTGAGTATTCAGAGGTATTTTTTAAACAATTAACGATTAAATCAAAATTTTAAGGAGAATACAACAAATGAATCACAATACTATTCCAAGAAAAGAATATCCAAGACCCCATTTTGATAGGGGGAATTGGCTAAATCTAAATGGGGAATGGAACTTTGCTTTTGACAAAGAAAATATTGGAGAAAAGGAAAAATGGTATGCATCTGGAAACCTTGATAAAAAAATCATCGTTCCTTTTACATATGAAACGAAGGCAAGTGGGATAGGCGAAGAAACATTTTGCGCTAATATATGGTACCAAAAACAAGTGACTGTTCCTAAAGAATATGAAGATAAGCAAGTTGTTTTACATTTTCAAGCTGCGGATTATATCACAAAGGTTTGGGTAAATGGCAAGTTTGTCGGAAAACATCAAGGCGGGCAAATTGCTTTTTCCTTTAATATTACAGAGTTTATTGGCAAAGATCGTGAGTTCACGATAGTTGTAAAGAATGAGGATAGCTTTAGTTGCCATCAACCACGAGGGAAGCAGCGTTGGCAGCCACAAAACTTTGGTTGTTGGTATGTACAAACAACGGGGATTTGGCAGACAGTTTGGCTTGAGTTTTTGAATGAAGCACATTTGGATTCGGTGAAAATAACACCGGATATTGATACGGAATCAGTAGAATTTTCATTTGATTTTGGGGAAAATGTTGATTTTAGTGATAACTTATCATTGAAGACGGAGATCACTTATAATCAATTGCCAATCAAATCATTTAGAATTGATGTTAATCGCCAGAAACATACCACGAAGGTTAATATTGCAAGTGACCACTTTGATTGGAAAGTGATGCTATGGAGCCCGCAAAATCCAAATCTGTATGACGTTGTTTTTACTCTTTATAAAAACGAAGAGGTATTGGATCGAGTCGAATCCTATTTTGGAATGAGGAAGATTTCAATTGAAAATGGCAATGTTTTACTGAATAACATTCCTCTATATCAACGCTTGCTTTTAGATCAAGGGTATTGGCAAGATAGTCATTTAACGCCTCCGTCTGAAGAAGCAATACTTGAAGATATCGATAAAACAATGGAAATGGGCTATAACGGTGTTCGGAAACATATGAAAGTAGAAGATCAACGTTATCTCTATTGGGCAGATAAGAAAGGGTTGCTTGTTTGGTCCGAAATGGCTGCAACGTATGAATTTTCCGATGAAGCAGTACAGAATTTTACTGAGGAATGGATGGAAGTAGTGAAGCAGCATTATAATCATCCATCCATTATAACGTGGACTCCTTTTAACGAGTCATGGGGAGTAAAAAATATTTATACAGATGTGAAGCAGCAGCAATTTACGGAAGGAATCTATCATATTACAAAATCATTTGACAGCATGAGACCTGTAATTGTCAACGATGGCTGGGAGCATACGGTATCAGATATATTAACTTTGCATGATTATGTTGAGTTGGGAGAAGAGTTTTCGGAGAGATACAAGGACAAAGAAACAGTAGTCAGTAACAAGATTGCTTTCAATAAACATAAGCACGCAATGGCTCAAGGGTACGAATATAAGGGTCAACCTATTATTATTAGTGAATATGGCGGTATCGCCTTTAGCTCCGAAGAAGGCTGGGGCTATGGAAATCAAGTGAAAAATGAGGAAGAGTTTTTGAAAAGATTCGAATCGATTACTCAAGCTATAAAGGATATAGATTATATTTGCGGATTCTGTTATACCCAAATCACAGACGTACAACAAGAAGTGAATGGATTGCTTACAGAAAACAGACAGCCAAAAATAGAGATGAAAAAGATTAGAGAAATAAATCTTAAATAATATTTTGCTAGATGAACTTTACTTAATCTTGGAAAGTTGCGCTACCGAACATTTACTTGCTGCAAGGGTATTGAAATCCAAAAGCCAAGACGAGGTGAACAAGTAAATGACGAATCAGTTCAATTTTAAACAAAAAATAGAGAAGGGGAGTCGACTCCCCTTTTTTTTCCATCATTTTATATTGCCTGAAGAAAGAGATTGGATTACCTTTTCGTTTAACGCCAGTGAAAACGTTTGGCTGCAATTTCTTGTGTTCGATGTTCATGGGACGTTGCGGGCACAATATTTACAGGGGAATTCATCAAATAAAATATTACTGCACAAAGAGGCAGAAAAATCTAGTGCTCTTACCATTCCAGGTGAATTGACGGCTGGTGAGTGGGTTATACATGTTTTTACATCGCACGGCTCCAATCATGATCTTCTTCAGCTGGCGTCTACTGTTTCGTATGACATTGTGGTCAAATCAGGTAAAGGTGATGTGAATAATCAAGAACATTTTCATCCATTAGGAAATGCCCGCTGGGTTTTACCGCAGCAAGGTGAGGGGTTTTTGATTAATGATTATGATTGGGACGAAGTGAAGGACCCAGGGGAAAAGTGGTACCGTGGGGATTTTCATACACACACTATTTTTTCTGATGGAAAAATGACACGCGGTGGTAATATCGAAAGTGCACAGAAGCAACATTTAGATTTTTTCGTTGCGACTGAACATAATATCGTTCATACGTCATGGGCTGGAGAGGGATTATTGATTATTCCCGGTGTAGAAGTGACGACCACGAATGGTCATTGGAACGTACTAGGCTTGCGGAAGTGGCCGGATATAAGGTCTTCATTGCTCAATGGAAGCTTGCTAACCGAGGCTGGTACGAAACGGCTTTTCCAGGAAATGAGAAACACAGGTGCGTTATGCTCCGTTAACCACCCGTTTTTATCCCCTTGGGCTTGGCAGTTTGCCGACATCCCTTTATCAATGATTGACAGTATCGAAATTTGGAATGATCCGACGTATAAAGATAATCCGATTGCAACTGAACATGCATTGAACTTTTGGTCGAACGTTTGGAATGAAGGCTATAAAATAACCGGAATTGGTGGCTCTGATTCTCATCTTCTCCCACATGAAAGCTATACTGATGAAGGTCCGCCGTCATTAATTGGAGACCCGGCAACCCATGTCCGCGCACAAAACTTGTCTGCCTCCGCTATTTTGAAAGGGGTTAAACAGGGGAAGGTATTTGTATCAAGAGGGCCATTTATCGATTTTAGTGTTTCCGTAGGCAATCAAACATGTAAAATCGGCGAAGAACTAACAGCTGCTCTTGAACAAAATGATTATAGTGGCACTTGTACGGTGACTCTTGAAAATTGTAATGAAGATACCTTCATTTATTGGATTGAAAATGGGGAAGTCGTATTGAAGGAAAAGGGAGTCCGCTCTAATTACACAATAAATTGGAAAGACAAAGGGTATCGTTGGTTGCGGGTTGATGTGAGGTCTGCGGACGGCGAATTGCTTGCATTCACTAATCCAAATTATTGCGGGAATAAAACACCTTCTGTTTCGACATGGGGTGAGTTGCTTCAAAAAATGGACAGTGAAAAATAAAAATAAAGCCTTTTTTTATTGCGAGCATTAGGCACCGAAACAATTTTATTAAGGAGAGGAAAGCGATGAAAGATAAACCAAATATTATTTTTATTTTAACAGATGATTTGGGCTTCTCAGATTTAGGTTGTTTTGGAAGTGAAATTGAAACGCCAAATTTAGATCAACTGGCTATGGATGGTTTAAGGCTAACGCAATGTTACAATTCAGCGCGTTGTTGCCCAAGCCGAGCATCATTATTAACTGGCGTCTACCCCCATCAATCAGGAGTAGGGGATATGGACCATGATTATGAACTTCCGGGATATCGGGGACATTTGAAGGATAACTGTGTGACAATTGCTGAAGTATTGCGGGAAGGCGGGTATAAAACGTATTTATCTGGAAAATGGCATGTTGGAAAACACGGACCCATCGAAAGAGGATTTGATGAGTTTTATGGTCTGTTAGGCGGATTTACAAGCTTTTGGGATGAAAAAAGCTATGTACGCTTGCCTGAAGATCGACCTGTTCGTGAGTTTAAAGATGGAGAGTTTTATTCAACGGATGCCATCACAGATTATGCGTTAGATTTTATTAGTGAAGCACGCGAAGATAAAAATCCTTACTTTTTGTATTTGTCTTATAATGCACCGCATTTTCCACTTCAGGCGCCAAAAGAGGATATTGAAAAATATGTAAAAGAGTATGAAAAAGGGTGGGATCGGATTCGCGAAGAGCGTTTTGCAAGATTGAAAGATTTAGGAATTGTCGATCAAGATTCAAATCTGACTCCTTTATCGGAATATTGGAACCGAGATCGAGACATTCATGGGGTGAACCCTGACTGGGAATCGATTGACCGTGATCGGAAGCAGGATTTGATTCGTCGAATGGCTATATATGCCGCGATGGTTGATCGGGTCGATCAGAATATTGGCAGGGTCGTCGAGGATTTAAAGAAAAATGGGGAACTCGACAACACCTTGATCGTTTTTTGCTCAGATAATGGGGCATGTGCGGAATGGGATCCGTGGGGATTCGATAATTGGATTACGACTTCGAATATTTTACATAGAAAAGAAGATTTGGAGAAGATGGGAGGACCTGATACGTATCATAGTTATGGATCAGGATGGGCCAATGTGAGCAGCACACCTTTTAGAATGTATAAACATTACAGCCATGAAGGCGGCATCAGCACGCCTATGATTGTTCATTGGCCTGAAGTCATTAAGCGAAAAGGTGAAATTGATCATCGTCCTGCCCATTTCATAGACTTTATGGCTACCTTTGTTGATATTACTGACACTTCATATCCTAGGGTTTACAAGGGAAAAGAGATTTTACCAATGGAAGGTGAGAGTCTGCTTCCAGCTTTTCTCGGAGAGGAACCGACGTCACGGACGTTATGTTTTGAGCATGAAGAGCATTGCGCCATACGTCAGGATGATTGGAAATTAGTAAAAATCAAAGAGCGAGATTGGGAGCTTTATCATATTAAAGTTGATCGTACGGAGATGAATGATGTAGCAGTGGAATACCCTGAGAAGGTAAAGGAAATGAAACGTCTATGGGATGAATGGGCTGAGCGGACGCATGTTGTTCCGAGGTTTTAAGGGGAAGAGGTAAATCGATACGGTTGAAAATCAATGACCATCAATCTCCCAATATGTCTTGCTTTTTTACTTCATATTGAATATAAAATAGAATAGAGAATGAAGTCCCTGCGCCTAATTCTATATACCTACTAAAAAAGGAAGTGTTTATATGGACAAAACTAAAGTTTATGGGCATCGTGGTTGTATGGGGATATATCCTGAAAATACATTAATTAGTATTGAAAAAGCAATAGAGCAAGGTGTAGATGGCATTGAAATAGATGTACATATGACAAAAGATGGGGAAATTGTTGTTATTCATGATGAAAAATTGGATAGAACGACTGATGGGACGGGGTATATTAAAGATTTAAACTTAGCGGAAGTTAAGAAATATAGTGCAGGCGTAAAGTTTTCTCATTTTCCTCATTATGATGAATCCGTTTGGAAACTTGAACGAGTTCCTACATTAAAGGAAGTGTTTGAGTTAATGGCGCCTTACGATACCGAACTGAACATTGAATTCAAGACAAGTCTAGTCAACTATGAAGGTATTGAGGAAAAAGTATTGGATTTAGTAAAGAAATATGGGGGCAATCGAAACATCATTTATTCTTCTTTTCATTTGCCAACATTAATTCGAATTAAAAAATTGGATCGTTCCTCCAAGACTGCATTATTATATGACCATCAAATTCCGCATCCAAATGATTATATAGAAACGTTTGATATGGAAGGGCTTCATATGTCAAAACGTATCGCCTTTTTGGAAAAAAATAATTTGAAAGCAATAAAAGGAAGTACTCGGGTTTGGACGGTTAACGATGAGGATGAAATTAATCAGCTTCTAGATTTAGGTGTGGATACCATTGTATCTGATTTTCCAGAAAAAGTAGTGCATATTAGGAATGCACGAAAAGCATATCTTTAATGATAAATATGTAATTTTTGATAAGTTATTGGATGGAGGAACGGTTGCATTTGATATTGATGCTTCACGCTTTAAAGTACGATATCAGTCTCCACGGAAAGAGAAGGAGCTTAAACCTGCCCCCCAAAGAAGGACGCATGTGGTTCCGAGGTTTTACTGAAATAAGCTAGGAGAAAAAGTAATGAAGGCGGGAGTAGAAAAAGCTAGTATTTCTACTCCTGCCGTTCTGTTTATTAAGAGAAGGATAGACTGGCAGAGCTTTTTATGTTATAAAATTTCATTTAATATTAATTCATTATTAGCTAAATCAATCACTTTTAGGCGGTTGTCATGCTTGATATAGATACTTTTAAACTTTTTGTGGTGATTTTGATCCTCAAATAAAATCACTCTTTTATTAGAATTGTCTGTTTCAACAACTTGCTCGTATTCATTGTTGCCGATTTTGTTGAACACGATAGACAGTTCTATGTAATCTGTTTGTTCTGTACCTGTAGTTGTAGAGTCATCTAATTGTTTATCCGGAACCTCGGTGCTTCCAGATTCATTATTTTGATTGTCCTCTTGCTCAGATGGCTGTGTAACTTCGACTTTATCCTTCTCATTATTGTTTGCTTGTGTGCCCACTTCCTTTTGGCTAGTACACGCTGCTAGCAAACAGATGCTTAATAATAAAATTAGAAGCTTC
>NZ_JAIAZY010000061.1 GCF_019459225.1 Bacillus sp. IITD106 | reverse complement strand
TTCTGCTTAGCTGTAAAAGTCGGGAAAAATGCAAGCAGTAATGCAACCCTAGCAATGCCGGTGTCAGTGGATTCAGGTTCATAGACTTACGCAACAACAAAAGCATTTATTAATACGGCTCGTTGCATTTTTCACTAAGTCACTATAGAGCGTTAAGTTGGAAGCAAAGTTTTGTGGTTACAAATTAGCAAACGGTCATATCATTTCTCGCGCTAACAGCATTCCTTGCTGCAGCTCTGAATAAATTAACAAAGATGTTTCTTCCTTTCATCGTGATAGGGGTTCTGCTTGGATTATTAACTCGTTATTTATTCTGATCTTATCAAAATGCTCTCAGTAGCAAGAACTTCATTGATTTTTTGAGCAAATCTAAGAGCGTTTGGTCCATCTCCATGAATACAAATGGTATCGGCTTTAATGTTGATGTTTGTTCCATCTACGGAAGTAACCTTTTGTTCCTTTACCATTTTTACGACTTGTGAAATGGCATCATCTGTATTCGTAATAAGAGCATTTGGTTGAGATCTTGGGGTAAGGGTTCCGCTGTTTTGGTACGTACGATCGGCAAAAACTTCACTCGCGGTCGCCAGTCCGATTTTTTCTCCTGCCTTAATCAGTTCGCTGCCTGCCAATCCATATAAAATGAGTTGCGGATCAAAATGTAAGACGGCTTTTGCTACTGCTATGGCAAGATTTTCATCAACAGCAGCTATATTATATAATGCGCCATGTGGTTTAACGTGATGTAAAGAACCGCCTTGTGCTTTTACAAAAGCGGATAAAGCACCCACTTGATATAACACGATTTCATAAGCTTCCTGTGGAGTGATTGCCATGTTTCTGCGACCAAATCCTTGGAGGTCGGGAAGTCCTGGGTGGGCTCCGATCTTTACCCCATTTTCAAGCGCTAGTTTCACCGTTTTATTCATAGTTGCGGAATCGCCAGCATGAAAACCGCATGCAATATTAGCTGAAGAAATATAGCGCATGATTTCTTCGTCATGCCCTAATGTATATAGCCCGAAACTTTCTCCCATATCACAGTTCAAATCTACTTTAAACATTTTGAGAATTCCTCCATTTTAGTAGGCAGGCCGCCTTTATTTCCTTCAGTTCTTTTTGTTGTGCAGTGAAAAGTTGTTGCGCTTCTTTTAATGAAATTTCTTGAAAGAGAATTTGTTCTCCTGGACGGATCTGGCTTAATCTTGGAAGATCTACGCTTATTATTTCGCCGATTTTCGGATAACCACCTGTCGGTTGACGGTCTGCCATTAAAATAATCGGATATCCGTCGGGCGGTACTTGAATCGAACCAAACGTCGTTCCTTCTGTCGTTAATTCAAATTTTTGTATTGTACATAGCTTTGGCCCGGCAAGACGATAGCCCATACGATCAGAGTTGGGGCTAACGTTAAATGTAGATTCTAAAAATGCTTGTTTTGATTCCTGCGAAAACAAATCATACTGGCGACCTTTTACGAAACGAATAGGAGTTTGATTGTCATGAATATAGGCTTCTAGTTTGAATGATAGACCCCACGAAAACTTTCTGGCTGAATATGAGTGATTAGTAGGAATAACATCACCAGCTTGTAGCGGGCGTC
Source organism: Bacillus sp. IITD106 (assembly GCF_019459225.1). Classification (GTDB taxonomy): domain Bacteria; phylum Bacillota; class Bacilli; order Bacillales; family Bacillaceae_C; genus Lederbergia. The sequence continues at coordinate 15,821 of NZ_JAIAZY010000061.1, read as the reverse complement.
CTATGTGAGCTTTTGCGTTCGTACTTTTGCTGCCAAGAACTTCGGGAAGAGCAAATCCTCCTTTAACGGCCATATATGTTCTAACTCCTGATTGGGCTGTACCAAATGCAATGATATCGCCTTTCTTCACATGGATAGGCTTTCTATGGTCAATTGCTTGTCCGTTTAGCTTCGGAGACATATTTGCTCCAAAAATAGAAATGATCACATTGTCCTCAAATTGGATAGTGGGACCAACGAGAGTCATTTCTATAACACCCTCATTTTCGTTATTGCCGAGAAGGATGTTTGCAAGTTTGGCGGACATTTGATCCATTGCTCCGCCAACGGGTACGCCATAAGCTTGCCATCCACTTCTGCCAAGATCTTGTATAGTCGTAAATGCCCCGTTTTTTATCATTTTAAGAGCCATTTTTGTCCTCCAATGCGTCAAATTCTTGTTTGCTGATAGGAACAAAACGAACTTTGTCCCCCGGTAAAAGTAGGGTAGGTGGTGTCAATTTTGGATTAAAAAGTTCTAACGGAGTTCTTCCAATGATTTGCCAACCGCCAGGACTTTCAAAAGGATAGACTCCGGTTTGCTTTCCGGCAATTCCGACTGCACCTTTTGGAACTTTTAATCGGGGAGTTGTTCGGCGTGGGGCTGCTATTTTTTCATTCATGCCCCCTAGAAAAGGAAAACCGGGAGCAAAGCCTAAAAAATATACATGGTATAGCGTGTCACTATGGATGTTGATGACTTCTTTTTTAGATAACCCATTATGGTGGGCAACAAAATCTATGTCTATAGCAAAATCATTTTCGTAGCATACAGGAATCTCAATCATTTTTTCGCTTTGTTTTTCGGGACTGGAAATGTTCGGAACTATCCGTTCAAGTTCACTTTTTACAGTTTCATAGGGAAAATCGGTGCCAACTGAAACGGGATCATAAAAACAAGTTAATGTCGTATAGGCAGGAACGGCTTCAATAAAACCTGGAAATGGTTGATTCATTATGGCTTGCTTCATTTCCAAGATTCGATTATTTGTTTCCAAATTAATTTCATCTCCAAATTCAATGACAATGGCGCGATCACCGAGCGGAGAAAAAGATAGATGTTTCAATTGCAGTGCACCTACTTTCGAATATTGCTAATAGCAGGACTTCATGGATCAATTGCCGAACTCTTGTATATTAATCATAATTCTAACATAGGAGATGATTTAGATGGCAATGGAAAAACGTCGGGAAGAACTATACGATTTGCTTGGTGATCTTCCTTTACGAACCAAACCAATTTCGTCGAAAAAAATAAAAGAAGAGCAAATGCCGTATTACATTTTAGAAGAATGGCTGCTTGATTTAAATGGCGAAGAGCCGGTACCTGCATATTTCGTACGTCCGATAGAAGGGGAAGGCCCGTTTCCTACGATTATTTTCAACCATTCGCACGGCGGCTTTTATGAAAAAGGGAAGGATGAACTGATTAATGGAAATGTGTACTTGCAAAATCCACCTTATGCGGAAGAGTTAACAAAACTTGGGTATGCCGTCCTATGTATAGACGCGTGGGGATTTGGGCAAAGAAGAGGGAGGACGGAAGGCGAAATATTTAAGGAAATGCTTTGGAAAGGTCAAGTAATGTGGGGAAAAATGGTTTATGATAGTTTGCGAGCGGTGGATTATTGTGTATCCCGTCCTGATGTCGATCAAAATAGGCTAGGAACAATGGGGATTTCAATGGGAAGTACGATGTCATGGTGGCTTGCAGCTCTAGACCCTCGAATAAAAGTCTGCGTGGATTTATGTGGTTTATGCGACTTCGATTCATTAATTGAAAGCCGTGGACTTGAAGGACATGGAATCTACTATTATGTTCCAAAATTGCTCAACCATTTCACAACTTCAGAGATTAATGCTTTGATAGCGCCTCGCCCTCATTTAAGCCTAGCTGGAAACTATGATCGATTAACCCCCCCTAAAGGGCTTGATATTATAGATGAAAATTTAAAAAATGTTTATATGGAGCAAGGTGTACCAAAAGCTTGGAAGCTGATTCGCTATAATATTGGCCATTTTGAAACAGCGGATATGAGATATGAGGTGAAGGAGTTTTTGAAGAAGTGGTTGTAGTTATACATCCTTTTCCATAAAAACGAAAATAGTAGCTCGTTAGTTGAAAATCTTAGTCTTTTTTCAAATTTGAGTTTCCGACGTGCTCTAGAACATGGAAGAATAAACAACGAACTCCCAAATCGTTCAAAGAGCCCGTGATCATGGGAAAATCACAAAAGCAGTCCGTTTGAATTGTGCAAAGAGAGCCCTTGCTTGAGGCGAAACTCGCTAAAGCTTTCGTACATAAGAAAAACCGGATCGCCCTTGGCCCGGTTTTCTCTTCACATTACGCTAAAATAAACAATCCCCAACACTACAGCCAGTACAATTCGATAAATCGCAAAAGGAAGTAATTTGATTCGGCTGATCAGCGCGAGGAAAAATCGAATGGAAATCCACGCGAATACAAATGCACTTACAAAACCAACAATAAAAAATGGAATGACATCTGCTGTCATGAAATCTAGTTTTTTAACTAAGGATACTAAACTTGCCCCAAACATGATTGGTACAGCCATTATGAATGTAAAATCCGCTGCTGCCCTATGCTTCAAACCCATTAGAACTCCACCGGAAATGGTGGCCCCAGACCTAGAAAATCCAGGCCATAATGCAATACATTGGAATAAGCCGATTAAAAAAGCTTGCTTATATGTAATTTCGTCTAAAGAAGCACCTTCATAATGGTTCGTTTGCTTCGATTTCCAGTCTGCTAGAATCATTAAAAATGCACCTGCAATTAGTGCAAGCAAGACCGTTTCAATTCTAAATAAATGCTTATCGATGAAATCTTCAAAAGCAAATCCAAAGACAACGGCAGGTAAAAGACCAACAATGACATGCGTAAGTTTTAATCGTGATTCAGATGGTGATTTTTCTACAGCTCCACCTATATTAATCCCTACCAAGCTCCAGAGGCGAGACCAAAATACGATGACAACCGCCATAATGGATCCTAGTTGGATTACAACCTTAAATGTATTGGCCACCTCAGTAGAACCAAGTATTTCGGCTGACTTTAACAGCATGTCATCGACTATAATCATATGCCCTGTTGATGAAACGGGAGCAAATTCTGTCAAACCTTCTACTATTCCAAGTATTAGCGCTACAATGATATCCCAAACTGTCATCATTCAATCCTCACTTTCGCTACATTTCATAAGTTTACATTTTTTTAGATAAAAAGAAAAGGTCATTCTTGTTTTAAAAAAATTATCATAAATTAAAAATATACACTTTATAAGATACATAGTATAATTTATTTTATATTAGTCTACCCAAAATTATGTTAGGGTGGACAATTTAAAACCACAGGAGGTGTACACCTTTCATTGAAAGGTGAACCATTTGGACATAGTCAGTTTAATTTTAATTGGAGTATTGATTGTTTTAACCGCTTTTTTTGTAGCAACGGAATTTGCCATCGTTAAGATTAGAAGTTCTCGTATTGATCAGCTAGTCGAAGAAGGAAAGCCGGGGGCAAAAGCAGCAAAGCATGTTACGACTCATATGGATGAGTATTTATCAGCATGTCAGCTAGGAATCACGATAACTGCACTTGGGATAGGTTGGTTAGGTGAACCTGCAATAAAAGGTTTGCTAGATCCGCTCCTAAATAAATGGCAAATCGGTGCTTCTACTTCACATATTATTTCAGTGGCAATCTCATTTTCTATCATTACCTTTTTACACGTAGTGGTAGGTGAACTCGCACCTAAAACGGTCGCAATTCAAAAAGCTGAAATGATAGCCTTGCTTTTCGCGAAGCCAATTACATGGTTTTACAAGCTTATGTTTCCATTTATTTGGTTATTAAATGGATCTGCCCGCTTAATGGTGAAACTTTTTGGTCTTCAGCCAGTAAAGGAACATGAAGAATCACATACGGAAGAAGAACTTCGCATTATCTTGTCTGATAGCTATAAAAGTGGGGAAATTAATCAGACCGAATTGACTTATGTGAATAATATTTTTAAGTTTGATAATCGTATTGCAAAAGAAATCATGGTACCGCGTACAGAAATGATTACTTTATCAACCGAGGATGATATTCAAGATTGGTTGAAAGTCATAAAAAAAGAAAAGCTTACTCGCTATCCTGTGTATGAAGGCGACAAAGATAACATTGTTGGAATCATTAACATTAAGGATATTTTAATGGCGCAAATAAAAAATACCGGCCCTGACTCCAATATGAAAATTACTCGATTTTTGAAGCCGGTTATTCTCGTAATAGATACAATACCAATTCACGATTTACTGTCAAAAATGCAGCAAGAACGTACGCATATGGCGGTTTTATTAGATGAATACGGCGGCACTAGTGGTCTTGTCACTGTGGAAGATATTATAGAAGAAATTGTCGGGGAAATTCGTGACGAATTCGATACAGATGAAATTGCCGAGATTACGAAAATTAATGAGGATCATTATTCCTTCAGTGGGAAGGTTCTTGTCCATGAGGTAAATGATTTGCTTGGCACGGAATTATCCGACGAAGAAGTTGACACTCTCGGCGGTTGGATATTATCACAAAACTTTGATATCTCTGAAGGAGAAAGTATTTCTGCTGACGGGTTTACATTTACCGTAAAGGAAATAGACGGACACCAAATTCAGTATGTTGAAGCTAAAAAAGAAGAAGTAGTAGAAGGAATTCTTCCTTTGGAAATAGAAGCTTAATATAATCAAAGACGCACTATTGTGGAATATTTCCATGTATAGTGCGTTTTCATTTTCCATAGAACGGGCAAATATACAAATTCTTTGGTAATATGATGTTAGTGGATAAATAAGATTTTACTTTAAAAAGGAGTAGTTTTGATGGATGACCGCCTTTTTAGAACGGCCATGGGCAGATTTGCAACAGGTGTTACAGTCATAACGACCAAAGTGAATGATACCGTTCATGGTATGACTGCCAATGCTTTTGTGTCTGTTTCGCTGAATCCGAAGCTTATTCTCGTATCAATCAGAGAACAAGCCCAAATGAATCAGTTGCTAAAACAATCCGGCCAATTTGCCGTTAGTATATTAAAAGAGTATCAAGAAGATTTGTCTGCTTATTTTGCAGGCCAAATGAATGAAGAAAGAAATATTGATTTTGATGTTTTTAATGGCATGGATGTTATAAAAGATGCAATGGTGAATATGACGTGTACGGTTCAAAATTCAGTTGCTGCGGGTGACCACACACTTTTTATAGCAGAAGTCACAGACTTGCGGATACAGGATGGTGACCCGTTGCTGTTTTATGGTGGAAAATATAGAACTATTAAATAAAGATATCCCGACAGTTTCGAACAATTGACTGTCGGGATTTTCTTATTAGTAGGTGTTTTCTTTTCTTTCGGTCGGTATCCTCACCCAATATTTTTTCATGCCGTTCTCCTTCCAAAGTACATCTTTGGGTCTCAGCTTACTTAGTTCCACTTAATAGGATGTCATAGTCTTCCTTTGTATCAATATCTTGAAAATACTCAAATTGATCATAAGGTAAAATCTTTCCTTTTTTTAAATAATCTCCTTGCAATAGTGCTTTTGCGCCAATGTCCCCAGAAAGATTTGAAATTTTAGGAAACATGGCCGCTGATAATAACACAGGGGGAGAAATGATATTGTCAAAAGACGCCGCCACAAATTGAAGAGATGGTGTTTTTTTCTTACATGCAATGATCTCTTCAATCATATGTAAAGGGATGGAAGGTTGGTCAGCAAGCATAACTACTATAGCGTCTGCCCCATCGGTATGAATTGTCCGCAGAGCACATTTAATAGATTCCGATTGTCCCAAATGAGCGGATGGGCACTGAATCACCGAGCATTTTGGATTCTTTATCATTTCGGATGATATCCAATGAGAATTTCCTTTTATAATGATATAAATTTTATCTAATGAAGATTGAATAGCTGTTTTAAGCGCAACGTTTCCGATCGTCGTATTCTTGTATGGGAGTGCCAGTTTATTTGTTCCCATACGTGAACTTTTCCCTGCAGCTAGGTATACACCAACAATTTTCATAGCTTCCTCCTACGTGATTGAATTAATTCTGCAATGATGCTAATGGCTATTTCTTTAGGACCTTCTGCACCGATTTTCAAGCCAACAGGGGAATGTAGCCAGCTTGGGATTTCTCCTCCCATTAATCGTTCTGTTCTTTTTTTTGAGCCTAATATACCAATATAAAAAGGCTGTAATTCTTTTACACGATGCAGTACTTTACGGTCACGCTGAAAATCGTGAGTCATGATCACGACGGAGTCTAATTTGCTTAGAGAAATTTCACTTAATAGTTGATCAGGTTCCCCTAACAGAAGGGATTGGGCGAAAGGGAAATATTTCTCCGACACATATGCTTCGCGCCAATCCAAAATATGAATGGAGTAGCCCATATCAAAAGCTAAACGGGCAAAGGGTCTTACATCTTCTCCGGCTCCAATAATGTAGAGATTTGGTTTTGGCAATATTACTTGGAGAAAAAAAGGTTCTTCCTTTAAAATTTCTGCCCCTGCAAAATGGGAAAAAGGGGGTATTGTATGTAATTCTTCCATAAATTTCCTATGGGATTCAAAAGGGATATAGTCACTGAATTTATTATAAAAACCATACTGATCGAAATGCGTCAATGATTGAACATAAAGGATAGGCTCCATTTTAGTTAATTGTTCTTTCATCCATATTAGGGAGCGCCGGAAATCTTCGCCGATATCCCTCAATAATACCGATACGACCCCATTGCATCCAGCCCCGACACCCCAGCCAAGGTCATCTTCTGAGCTTAAATCATACTGCAACATTTCCGCTCTTCCAGTAGAAAAAAGTTCACTTGCCCGATGCTTCAAATCATTTTCAAGGCAGCCTCCACTTATAAGGCCAATTTTAGTACCATCTTCTTTTACTATCATCCAAGCCCCTTCTTTTCGATAAGATGATCCGTCAACATTGACTATCAGGGCTAGTACAGCAGGTTGATTGTCTTCACTTAATGTGTCGATTATCTCATGAAGGTAATCCATAATACGTTCCCTCCATTTCGTTTCTGTCTAGCTCCAGGCGCCAGCCCCTCGAGGTCAAATAACCTGAGTCAATAAAAGTCAAAGACCGACTTTTTTGACTCAGAACATTTGCTTGTCGGGGCTGGTCAGGCGCCTTCCGCTTTTCCAACCTCGCCGTGTTTCCTTTATCTCGTCAGAAGCTTAAAAAGTTTGTACGTCGCTGAACGGGCGCTTCCGCTTTTCTATCTCCCCTTCAAATGTTCCCGTACCATTCCATTTCCATAACATAAAATTTACTAATTTTGGTTACCATACTATTTATCATTAGCATATTTAAGGGGACGAAAATGAATTACTTATTATCTGTTGTTATTGGGGTTGTGTTCGGTACGATTTCTCGATTTGTCTTGTTGCGAACCGATTTTCGGCAGTATCCTACCTATCCGCAAGGTAGAATGATTCATTTATCATTTGGTTTTATTGCCGCTTTTATTGGAGCAGTGGCTGTTCCCTCTGTGCTTGATTCCAATTGGACTGCAGTAACTTTTCTGGGACTTGCTGCAACTCAATTCCGCGAAGTTCGGAAAATGGAGCGAGATACACTTGCACAAGTTGATTTAAGCGAGATGGTACAACGAGGAACTCCATTTATTGAGGGAATGGCACAGGCTTTTGAAAGTCGAAACTATTTAGTTATGTTTACAGCTCTTGTCACGACCCTTTTGACGATCATTAATTTATGGCTTGGAATTCTTGGTGGGATTGCCATGCTCTTTGTCGTTAAGCTAAACATGGGGGGAAACGTGTTAAAAGCGATTGCCGATGTGAAGGAAGGTGAGATTCGTTTTGAGGGACCTAATTTATATGTTGGCGATATTCATATAAAAAATGTCGGACTAAAAGTGAACAGGGAAATTATTATGGAACGGGCGATTGGAGCCATTATTATTCCAAAAAACGAAAATAGCGTTGTAACGTTATCACATCTTGGGCAAAGGCAGGCGATGCTTCACCATGTAGCGAATGTGCTCGGTGTGTATCTTGATTCGGGGGAGCCAAGTTTTGTCCCACTCACTAAAAGAGATATGAATGACGGAAGGCTTGGGGTTTTTCTAATGGAGCAAGAAAAGGAGTTTAAACAAGTAAAAGCTGTGCTAGAGAATGTTCCAGTTTTAGATAATGCGATTCGACTTCCTGACGAAGGGAATAAGGGAAAAAATGAGTAGGAGTGTTGGAAATGCCTGATGAACAAAAGGCTTCGATAGTCGCAGTTGTGACGACGAAACAAGCCGGTGTCAATGGAGGGGGAGCGCCATTTTTTATTGTAGAAAATGAAGAGGCTTTGCAAAAAGTAAGCATGAGTCTTGAGAGGATACTAGATGCTGCAGCTAGTGAAATAGACGAAAATACCATTGTGATTGTGACAAGGTAAAAGTAAGGAGTTTTGAATGATGCATATGAATGTTGGCAAAACGGTGCTAAGAATTGATGCTGTTGAAAAAGCGGCGGGGACGGTTCAATATTTAGGCGATTCCTCCTTTCCGGGACTTTTGCACGCAAAGCTTGTAACGAGTACACATGCACATGCCAAAATTATATCCATTGACACAGATGAAGCTTGGAAGGTGCCTGGTGTCCGTGCGATTATTACTGGCGAGCTCTTTCCGTTTCATATTGGCCCCATTTTAGCTGATCGTCCTCCATTAGCGTTTGAAAAGGTGCGGTATCACGGTGAACCATTGGCCATCGTCGTTGCTGATCAAGAATTCCAAGCAAAGCAGGCTGCTTTCAAGGTGAAAGTCGAGTATGAACCACTGCCTGTCGTTAACTCAGTACAGCAAGCTTTTCAGAAGAACTCTCCACTTGTACACGAGAATTCCGGCCAATATCAAAAAATCATAAGCAATGTTTACCCTGTCCAAGGAACAAATATCGGAAGCCATATAAAAATTCGTAAAGGTGACTTTATTTCTGCCTGGGAAAACTGTGAAGTGAAAATTAGCAAACATTTTTCTTTTAATATTTCTGACCATGCAGCGATTGAAACAAGAAGTGCTAGAGTTGAAATCAATCCGGCTGGTAAGGTTATTGTTCATTCAACAACACAATCGCCCTATACAATTAAGAAAGTATTGAATCAATTTTTTAATATTGAGGTTGGAAATATTATTGTCCACGCTCCATTGGTTGGAGGTGCGTTCGGTGGGAAAGGGACAGTCCAGCTTGAGCCTCTTGCGTATTTAGCCTCAAAATCGGTTGGGGGAAACTTGTCAAACTAGACTATGAACGAGAGGAAGATTTGATAACAGCCCCTTGTCATATTGGTTTTGACGCTACTGTTAAGCTAGGAGCAACAAAGGATGGAAAAATTGTCGCAGGCCAATATACATACTTGATTGACGGCGGAGCTTACACTGACCAAGCAGCCGGGATTACAAGAGCCGCAGCCCTTGATTGTACAGGTCCCTATCACATCCCAAATGTTTGGTGTGACTCTTATTGTATGTACACGAATCATCCATATGGAACCTCATTTAGAGGATACGGTCATCCAGAACTCACCTTTGCGGTCGAACGGACGATGGATATGCTGGCGAAACAACTGAATATGTGTCCAATTCAGTTAAGAAAGATGAATACAATCAAACCTGGTCACACGTCTCCAACACAAGCGGTAATAACGGCAAATAATATTGGAGACGCCGAAAAATGCATGGAACGGGCGAAGGAATTAATCGAATGGGATAAAGGGCAGCGAATCGAATTAAAGTCCGGAAAAATCCGCTCAAAGGGCATCTCTTTATTTTGGAAGACGTCAACAACAGCGACAAATGCACAAGCAGCGGCCTTTATAACGTTTGAAGCAGACGGAAGTGTGAACCTGAACTGTGCTGCCATTGAATTGGGGCAAGGAACGAAAACGGTGCTTGCCCAAATTCTGGCTGAAAAATTAGGAATGGATATGAATAGAATCCATGTCACGATGGAGTTAAATACACAGTATGACCCTCATCAATGGCGCACGGTAGCAAGCAGTACTACATTCCTTGCAGGAAGAGCGGTCATGTCTGCCGCCGACCATGCTATTGCACAATTGAAAAAAACTGCTTCCATCGCAATGCATTGTTCGATTGAAGATTTAGAGGTAGGAGGGGGAAGGGTTTATTTAAAAGCTAATCCTGAGTATGGAGTCAATATAAAAGATATCGCTTTAGGGTATAAATATCCGAATGGCCATGCTGTTGAAGGACAAGTAATAGGAACTGGGAAACATATTCAAAGAAGATTAACTCCGATGGACAAAGAAACGGGATTTGGAAAACCAGGTCCATGGTGGTCTGTAGGTGCGCAAGCAGTTGAAGTGGAATGGGATAAAAAAGACTTCACTTATAAGCTGTTAAAAGCAGTAACCGTTTTAGATGGGGGGACAATCATCAATCCAGGAACGGCTACCCAACAAATGCGCGGCGGGATGTATTTAGGCCTTAGTTTTGCGAGTAGTGAAGGTTTTATTTTTGATGAGAATGGACTCGTTCAAAATCCTCAATTAAGGACATATCAAATGCTAAGGTTTGGAGAACAACCGACGGAGTACTTAGTTGATTTTGTCGAAACCCCTTCTGCTGATGGACCGTATGGAGCTCGTGGGATTGGTGAGTATGGAGTAATCGGAATGGCTGGAGCACTAGCCAACAGTCTTTCAGTGGCTGCCGAAGTGGAACTTAATCAACTGCCTCTTCATCCTGAATATATTTGGAAAGCGAAGAAGGAGAATGGCACATGATTCCATTCGATTTTTCCTATTATAAACCGACAACTATTAACGAGGCATTGCAAATATTTGAAAAAGTCAGCAGCCAAAACAAGAAAGCAATCTATTATTCTGGGGGTACGGAATTCATTACCTTTGCTCGGATGAATAAGATATATGCCGATGCGGTCATTGATTTAAAGGGCATTCCAGATTGTCTTGTTTTAGAAGAGCGAGATGATCAACTGATAATAGGGGCGGGTGTTTCGTTAAATACGATTTCCGATTCCAACATTTTTCCATTATTAGGACAAAAAGTGAAGGACATTGCTGATCACACTTCCCGAAATAAAATCACAATTGGCGGAAACATCAATAGTCAATTGATTTATAAAGAAGGGATACTGCCACTTCTGTTATCAGATGCGAAGGTAAAGATAGCCGGGAAAGAGGGGGTTCAGATTCATTTATTAAATGAAATTTTTTCGATGAATCTACAGTTGGCGCAAGATCAGTTTCTCGTGCAAATTATCGTTGAAAAGTCCTATGCATGGCAGCCATTTTTCTCCTTAAAAAAGACGAAATTTTCCCAGGTCGGTTATCCGATCGTTTCGCTGGCGGCAATGGTAAAGAATCAGCAAATTCGTACTGCCATTAGTGGAGTTTGCAACTATCCATTTCGTTCCGAGAAAATCGAAAAAATATTAAATGATACTTCCTTAACGATTGCGGACAGGGTTGAACAAGCTATTGTCTTATTGCCTGACACGATTATTGATGATATTCAAGCCTCAGCAGAGTATCGTGAATTTGTATTAAAAAACGCACTGTTGGAAACTTTGGAAACATTGGAGCTGAAAAAATAATGGAAGGGACTTCAAGAGCATTCATTCAAATTCATATTAATGGAGAAATTCGCGACGCTGCCATCCGTTCCGCGGATACTCTATTGCATACACTTCGGAATGAGCTTGGCTTAAATGGTGCAAAGCGGGCATGTGAAAATGGGGATTGTGGCGCTTGTACCGTGTTGGTAAATGATGAACCTATGCATTCTTGTCTTACTCTAACGATAGAAAATACAGATAAAATGATAACAACCATTGAAGGATTAATGGGGTCGCCAATCCAAAGGGCTTTCGTTGAAAATTGGGCCATTCAATGTGGATTTTGCACTCCAGGTTTTATCATAAACTGCCAAGGTCTCATGAACAAGTACCCTGATGCAGATGATGCTTTGATAGAAGAGTGGATGCAATCTAACTTATGCAGATGTACAGGTTATGCAGAGATAAAAGCCGCCATCAAAGCGGCATTATTAGAAGGGAAAAAACAAAATGGAGAAGTCTCCTGACAAGAGACAACCCCATACTTGCTTTATCCTTTTTTAAAGCTATTGTTATCGCTGTTTAATGATTGGATCAGTTGAAGAGTTTGTGAAGCCTGTTCAATTTGTTGTTGAACTTGTTCTAGCTGTTGCTGCTCGGCAGTAGTTGATTGTGTGGCAGCGATTCCTTGCATTTGATTGAGCTGCTGGGTTGCTTGTTGAAGCTGCTGTTGTGCTTGCTGCAAAGATTGTATATCTACCATGGAAGAATTTTGCTGAATCGTTAGCCCTGCTTGCTGCATCGCTTGAAGCGCTTGTTTCTTTTGAGTTTCGAATTGCTGCTCCATTTGCGCTTGATTTTGCATCGTCTCTTGCTGCTGTTGCTGCATTTGTTGCTCTTTATAGCTTTGCCCTTCTTGTTGATTATTCATCTGTTGGTCTCCCTTTTGAATCATTTTTTATAGTGTTCTTAAATAGAACCTTTTTTATCCGAATTGATGAAGAAAGAAAGGGCAAGCCCCAGAAGATATTGTTAATACCTGTTTAAAAATAATAAGAACCTTTTTATAAAAATTGAAAAAAACAATCCATTTTGCGTATTATTAGTCAAAAATGAACAAGGCCCTTCGAAAAAATTGATTAATGAAGGGTCGAGTTAAGTATTGCTTCTTATACAAAAGTGCTATCTTGGTTTACGCTTTTCTTTCCGAATGTTTTTCTATCCACTCCGCTATTTCTTCTAAGGGAATCGTTGGTTTTATCTTGACCATATCAACTGTAAAGTTTTCAGCCTCTTTTTCATCTACCATTAATCGGTAGCCATTCAGCCATAAAAATTGATAAAGAGAAGCGAAACCTGTTCTTTTATTTCCTCCCACAAAGGCATGATTCTTTGAGATGCTTTCAAATAAAGCTGCTGCCTTTAACCAAATGGTAGGATAAGCATCTTCTCCGAAAGCACTTTGCTGTGGTCTGTGAATGGCACTATCTAACAGGTTTTGGTCCTTTACTCTAATTTCTTCAGATGGTGTGTATCTTTTAATCACGAGGGCATTAAGAAAAATAACTTCCTTTTCCGTTAGGAACCTAGTCATTTCAGTTACCTATCTGCCAAATTTTTTAGTGTGTTGTCGTAATTGTTAAACAACTCTTTCACACCATCTAAAAAGTCTTGATCGATCCCCTCTAATCCATCAAAATTCAAATGAACACTTTTTTTTATGGATATTTCTCCGTTTTTCTTTAGCTGGAACGAAACCTCATCCCCTTGTTTAATACCCATATGCTCTAATACTTCTTGTGGGAGTGTTAAACCTAAACTGTTTCCGATCTTAGTTACCTTTCTTTCCATTTGTACCACCGCCATTTTAAGTTCTCCTTCTTATTATAGTTAGATGTTACTTTTTTATAACGATTAAATTTAATTAACAGTTATAACTATTATAATACATTCGGTTTTTGATAATTATTTCTCAACGTATATTTGTTGGGAAAAACTGATCGGGATGATTTGTTAGAAAGATCCTAAATCCGGTTACTATATTAGTTTGTATAGATATGTGCTACTATAATATTAAAATAAAAATAAAGGCTTTCTAAAATATATCAAAGAAAATTGATATAGTACTTTAAAACGAGTAAGGGTTGATGAATAAATGAGTAAAAATATTCAATTAAGTATTCCATTATTCGAAGAAAAAAAAGAAACTTATCATTATATTCATGAGAATTCTCTAGGTGATTTGTCTTTCGGTGAACTAAAGGACAAATTTATTTGTGGTGATTCAGTAAAGATAATGAAATCATTGCCAAGCGAATCTATTGATCTTATCGTCACATCTCCCCCATACAATCTTAAAAACTCCACTGGAAATGGTATGAAGGATGGTCGTGGTGGAAAATGGTCCAATGCTGCCCTTATTAACGGGTATAGTACTCACGATGACTCCATGCCTCATGATCAATATGTAGCATGGCAACGGGAGTGTCTTGGTGAAATGTTGCGCTTAATTAAGGATGATGGTGCGATTTTCTATAATCATAAGTGGCGTGTGCAAAAAGGTCTACTTCAAGATCGTCAAGATATTGTATCAGGTTTCCCTGTTCGACAAATTATTATTTGGCAGAGAAAAGGTGGAATAAACTTTAACCCAGGGTATTTTTTACCGACATATGAGGTTATTTATTTAATAGCAAAGCCAAAATTCAAACTTGCACCAAAAGCTAATCGATACGGAGATATTTGGCAATTTAATCAAGAAACAAAAAATCCGCACCCTGCCCCATTTCCAGTAGAATTAATTGAAAGAGTGATTGGCTCTACTAATGCTCAATTAATACTTGATCCATTTATGGGGAGTGGCACTACAGCGGTTGCAGCAAAAAATTTAGATAGAAACTTTATTGGAATAGATATTGCTCCTGAATATTGCGAAATGGCTATTAATCGTTTAGAAGGTGAACCATGGAATGAAACAAGTAGACAACAATATTGATCGATTATCTTTGGAAAGCCCGTGGAAAAATGCATATTGGTTTGCAAGAATGTTAATAAACGGAGATAAATATGGAGCTGTAGGAAAAGAAAGCGATCTATTGGCCCAAATTTGTGCCCAATTATCCATGATCTTAAGTCGTGATGAAACACCTGAAACTAAACTTAATCTTTGTCAAAGTGTAATTAATAGTTTAGTTAAGAAACGTTTTGAAAATGCAAGATCCAAACTAATACGCATAGATTTGTTTTGTAAAGATTTAAATGACAAATTGAAAACTTTGGATGATGTAAAGGTATTTATTTTGACGTCTGAAGCTATCATGATTCCAATTAACAATGCACTTACTGGTATTCCTTCAAATGATCGAGAATATACAGTAGCAACTGCTAAAGCCTATCTAGATGCACTTGGTTCAGATGGACTGGCTACTGTGATTAACCTATGGGATGATCTTGGCGTAGAGGGATGTTTAACAGCAGAGCGTTCTGCCGTGGTGCGGGAGTTCACCAGATTAAGTCGTGAAATTAATAGTATGTCCGAAATTGAAGAAATTGAAGCCAATATGATTTTAACGGCCTTCACACAAGAATTTGAACGTCGGCTAAGTCAGAAGAGAAAAGGGCGAGCCGGAGGTAGTTTAGAAGATGTCACATCATTTTTATTTGATTATTACGGAATTAATGCTACCCACGCGCCGGATCATTTTCAAGCCGATATTGAGGTCGATAAATGGTTAAGTTGCAAAGATGGATGGTTAATTGGTATTAGTTGTAAACGAACATTGCGTGAAAGATGGAAGCAAGTTTCAAGTGCTGATCGTGGAGTGCTTAGCAGATATAAAATTAAACAAATGTGGCATTTAATGACTTATGATGAAGACTTAAGTGATGACAAAATTACTACTCTTGGAAGTCAAGGACATATTTTTTACTTGAGGGATGATAGTAGGAAACTAGTTAATGCTTCCACCCATATTGGCATGAAGGATTATGTAAGACCAATGAGCGATTTTATAAATGATCTAAAATTGGAACAATCCAAGTAGATGACTATCACTAAATAAGTTTATCAAGAATTTATAACACCAAAAAGGAAGCGTTGAAATTAAATTGCAACTAAAAAGACGACTCTATTTAAAATGGAGTCGTCT
>NZ_JAIAZY010000060.1 GCF_019459225.1 Bacillus sp. IITD106 | reverse complement strand
TGTGAGAGGTTCAAAAGATAAATGAGGCAGATAAGACTGTTATTATATATGCCATTGTTGATGGAAGAAAGGAATACCGCAATTTAATATAAAATAAAAATGGGTTAATACGATATAGCGAGTATCGTTATCGCTAAATGAACTGATGGTTCGGTTCGGCAAAAGTAGATCCATGTAAAGAGCTACCCGCTTACCAGGCTTTGGGTGGTTCTTTCTTTTTTTTGCAGTAAATTATTGATTAGCACTTTGTGGATAGCTTTGAAGAAAGTAGTTTCCGTCTAGCGCAAGCAGCCATCGATTGGCAAACTTCTTATCCTTCTCTTTTGCGTAAGGAGGCCAGACTCGTACCTCGCCGTGTTTCCTTTATGTCGCCTATGGCCTGAAGTTTGTACGTCGATGGACAGACGCTCGCGCTTTTGTTCTTGGGATTTCGAAATTGAACGTATTTTGTTTTGTTCTCCGCAAGATATGGACTGACGAAGAAATAAGAGAAATTCAAAGGAGTATAGGTTAAATCTCCTTCAAGAAAATGGTAGACGGATTCTCCCCTATATTCTTGGAAGAAAAGAAATTGGCATGGCTGTTTCAGTAGAGGATTAGGAAGAGTATAGTGAAAAAATTCGTTCAAGTTTGTTACCAGAACAATCCTTCCAACCGAGGACAGTTATAGAATCCAGAAGGAGGAATTGGCCGAAATGTTGTTAACAAAGTAACACCATTAAAGGCTTCATGTCTATTGAGATGTGAAGTCTTTTTTGCTTCTTGTTGCATTTTAGGAGAATAAGTCGAATGTTCAGGATAAAATTGAATTAAAGATAGAGTAAGAGTAAAATAAGAATTAAGTGAAATTCAAATGTACGAGGTGAACTTCGTGGAAGTAAGGCTTTTTTACCGCACTCAGCGAGATTTGGCTACAGCGTTAAACAAGATAGTTGATGCATATTGGCAAGAAGAAATAGAGGAAAATGAACTTATCGAAGGCATTAAAAGTATGTACGAACATAATCAGGAAAAGCTGATAAAGAATAATGAGTTTACCAAGGTGGTTCAACAGCAAAGCGGAAAAAGACGATTAGCGGTAGTTGGAAAAATTTTAGAAAAAGAAATAGGTTAATAGTCTTGAGTGAAAGGTAGGATTGGATGACAATAGATTTAGAATACTCTTCAAGTTTGAACGGTGCGTCCTATTTATTATTTGAACTTAAACAGGTTGTTAAATTAAAGCGAATAGGTTTAACATCATCAGAAATAAGAGCTAAAGTGATTGAAGAAAACCTCTTCCAATTTGAAAACAAAGGTAGAATTAATCGGGCATTGCCATCCATTATGAGAAGGGCAGAAGTAGTCGACTCTGTTTTAGCAGATCTTTTGTTAGAAGGTTCCGTTGATATGGGAAAGATTATCAATTTATATGCCATTATGAAAACAGATTTGCTGTTTTTTGAATTCATGAATGAAGTGATAGGAGAAAAACTCCATAATAACGATCTATTAATTGAAAAGAAAGACATAAACGTCTTCTTTACTACAAAAGCAGAACAAAGTGAGAAGGTTTCCAGTTGGAGTGCCACCAATACGGAAAAACTGAAACGTGCTTTTATGCAAGTGCTATTCGAAAGTGGATTGTTAAAGGAAAGGCGAGGCAAGGAGTTAAGTCGTCTTATTGTTGACGAGCAAATAAAGGATCATTTAATCCGTATTGGAGATGCAAAGTATGTTCAGGCGATGGGAGAGTAGAGGATGGCGAACTTGAACGCAAGGCTTGATAAAATCATTCCGAAAATCAAGGAAGACAAGTTCATTGAGGGAAGAGGGCTTGGAAATGAAATCAGTTTTTATGTATTTGATTATGAACCTGAACATGAACTTAAAGTGAGAGATTATATTAAGCATATAAAGAAGGAATTTGATTACGAAGGAACAGATAGACGAATTATTGAGTTTGATTTATATAAAATGATCATAGAGATAACTAAGGAAAAAAGAATCTTCGACCGCATTTTTGATATGGAGGAACGGCAGGGGAAAGATGCCCTGTTTAAAGCGATGACAACATTTGCGAAACCTGATATTTTCCTGCAAAAAATTAAAGAACAGATGGGAAAGCATAATGTTGTTTTCCTGACGGGCGTTGGCAAAGTATATCCATTTGTACGCTCCCATAATATCTTGAATAATCTTCAAGAAGTATTGGATAAGATCCCTGTTATTTTGTTTTATCCAGGGCAATATAGCGGTCAGGATTTACAGCTTTTTGGAAAATTCAAAGATGATAACTACTATCGTGCATTCCGTTTAGTTGATTAATACGAAAAGCGAAGGACGCCTGCTTAGATGCGACAGGCATAAGGCGATTTGACGACGTGGTGTTCTGTACCACAAAGTCGGATTGACTTATGATCCGAGCATCTGGCGTCCGTAGCTGGACAATGGAAGAGGGGGAAATTAGATGCTACTAAAAGAGATGTTTTTAAAAGATATTGAACGTGATATTCGTGGGGTTATTAAAGTCGCTCAAACAAACGAAGCGGATATTTATCAGGAGTTAGATGAGTATGTTGTAACTGGGGAGCTACATCGACATTTTTCCAAGTTCTATGAAAACTATCAAAAGGGGATTAATGGAAAGACAGATAAAATGGGAGTTTGGATCTCAGGGTTCTTCGGATCTGGTAAATCACACTTCCTTAAAATTCTTGCTTACCTTTTAGAAAACAAAGCTGTACAGGGAAAGAAACCCGTCGATTTTTTTGAGGAAAAAATAAAGGATTCACTTGTATATGCGAATATGAAGCGGACAGCGGATGTTGATACAGAAGTGATTCTTTTTAACATTGATTCAAAAAGCTCACTCGATAACAAATCAAAGGAAGACGCAATTTTACGTGTCTTCATGAAGGTGTTCTACGAGCATCGTGGCTATTATGGGGATATTCCCGGTGTTGCGGAGATGGAAAAGTATTTAGACAAACAAGGAGTTTATGAAGCGTTTAAAACGGAATTTAAGACTCTTGCAGGTGAGTCATGGGAAGAGCGTCGCAACAGCTTCTATTTTGATGCGGATTTTGTCATCGGTGCATTAGTGAAAGCAACGAATATGACTGAGGAATCAGCACGTAATTGGTTTGAAAATGGTGTGAATAACTTTGAAATTAGCATCGAGAAATTTGCTAAAGATGTGAAAGAATACATTGATAGTAAAGGTTCTAATTTCCACTTAGTATTTCTTGTAGATGAAATTGGGCAGTATATCGGGGATAGTCGCAATTTGATGCTAAACCTCCAGACATTAACAGAAGATTTAGGAACCTATGCCCAAGGTAAAGTATGGATTATGGTGACTTCACAAGAAAGTATTGACTCTATTGTGAAGGTAAAAGGTGATGATTTTTCACGAATCCAGGGTCGCTTTGACACAAGACTATCTCTATCATCTATTTCAGTTGATGAAGTCATTAAAAAACGTATATTAGAAAAATATCCACATGTACTGGATAAGCTTAGAGCGGATTATCCGAATAAGAGTGCAATCCTCAAAAACTTAATCAGCTTCCGAGAAAGTACAGCAGATTTACGTGGCTATGACAACGATTTGGAATTTGCAGAAGTGTACCCATTTGTTCCGTATCAATTTAAATTGTTACAAAATGTCTTTGAACAGGTGAGAAAGCATGGTTCTTCAGGGAAGCATTTATCCGAAGGGGAACGTTCCATGCTATCAGCGTTTAAGGAAGCAGGACTTCGTTATAAAGATGCTGAAGAAGGTTCGCTTATTCCGTTCTATGCGTTCTACGATACGATCAAGGAATTCCTAAATCCATCTATTTCAAGGGTTATAGAGGGTGCTAAAGAAAATCCTGCATTAAAAGATGATCCATTTAATGTTGATTTGCTAAAAGTGCTATTCATGATTAAGTATATTATGGAATTTCCAGCAAACATCGATAATATCGCAACTCTTATGGTTACACGTATTGATGAAGACAAGCTTCAGTTAAAAGAAAAAATCAAAGCTTCGTTACGAAGACTGATTTCCCAAACACTTATTCAAAAGAATGGTGAAATCTATCTATTCTTAACAGATGACGAACAGGACATTAACCGAGAAATCAAGGAATTGAACGTGGATGAAGATATTGTCAAACGTGAATTGGCACAATATATTTTTCAGGATTTATACGATGATAAACGGTTTAGTTATTCAAAGGAATATACTTTTACATACAATCAAAAAATGGATGAAAAGAATTACGGCAATCAGACATCCAATATCGGTGTCCAAATTTTATCGCCTCTTTCCGATCATTATCATAAATCGGATCAAGAATTGATGATGAGGTCGTCAGGAAGTGGCGAAATGATTATCAAGCTCGGTGGCAATGAGTCTTACGTTGAGGAAATGGAAGAGGCATTAAGAATTGAAGAGTACCGCAGGAAAAAGAATATTACCCAACTCCCGGAAAACATCCAAAATATATTAAACAACAAACAAGCTGAAGTACGGGGGCGAAGAGGTAGAGTACGGGAGCTATTGGAAGAAGCGATTATAGATGGAGCATTTTTCGTGAACGGTGACAAAATGGACATCAAAGGTTCTTCGGTTAAAGAAAAAATCAACACTGCCTTTAAGCAGTTGGTTGATAATGTCTATACGAAATTAGGATATGTAAAAGAGCATCTGGAAAATGAACGAGAATTGATTTCCATATTGGCATCCGATGATCAGCAAATCTCGTTTGACGAACAATTAAGTTCAAATCCCAATGAACTTGCCAAACGAGAGGTATATGAATTTATCGACTTGCAAGACCAAATTGGTAAACAGGTGCGGGTAAAGATTGTGTATGATCGTTTTCAGGATAAACCGTATGGCTGGAAACAACTTGATATTGCACGACTGATAGCTGAATTATTAAAAGAACAAAGGATTCGTATTCGCTACAACTCCGAATACATGGAGCCAGAGAGGGATACGAACAAATTATTGACTATCTTTGGAAAGATAACTGAAGCGGACAAAGGGATTATTACGAAACGAGTGAAAGTGGATGAAGCACTCATTCGTACAGCTAAACGGGTTTGTAAGGAAGTATTCAATACAACCGATTTAGCCGATGATGAAGATGGTCTTGTGAAGGATATACGTACGCTTATCGCTAATCAGATTGCTGAAATTAACGCTTATAAAGCACGCTATGAGGGGCGGAAATACCCTGGCATGAGCCTCCTTAACAAAGGTTTGGAGTATTTTGAGCAGTTTAATAACCAGCTCGATAATGCCTCTTTCTTCACAAAATTAAAAGATCTTGAAGATAATTTAGCTGATTGGGAAGAAGATATTGTCTATGTAAAGAGCTTCTTCGGAACGAACCAGAAAGAAATCTTTGATCAAGGGTTGGCTGGTTTAATTAAATTTGATGAAAATAAAGCCTATTTATCTGGAAAAGAAGTAGAGGAAGCAATGAACAAGCTTCAGGATATCATTCAAGATCCAATTCCTTATCGAAAAATTAAGGATATCCCAGAGTTGCTTCATGCATTAGAGCAACAGATAAATTCAGTATTAGATGAGAAAAAGGCAAACGCTATTGAAAAACTACAAGCGGATTATAATGAATTAATTCTACAAGCCAAACAATACGGGGTTTCAAATGAAACTAAACAGCGTGTAGAAGGTTATTATGATGGACTTAAAGCAAACCTTGCCCAATTTACGGACATCTTTAAAGTGGATGCTTCGATTTCCCAAAGTAATAGCTATAAAGAAAGGACATTAAAAGAAGTCAGACAAGAAATCTTAGAATGGCAACGTAGGAAAGCGGAAGAACAAAAGAGAAATACAGGGACAGTTGTGGAGCCACCAATAGAACCAGTTATTCAGAAACAGACAGTAAAAGCAAGAGAGCTTGTGACGGTGAAAACACTGGCCACAGAAGAAGAGGTTGATTTGTACATCAATACGCTTTCCCACAAGCTAAAGCAAATCATTAAGGCAAATAAACAAATAGAGTTTGTTGAATAAGGGTGAAATAGATGAACAAAAGTGCATTGAAAAAATTTGCGACAGAAGCACGTAAAGAATTGCTGGAACGGGTGGAACTGCAAGCGAGAAAAATCGGGATTACCGCTGAATCCATCCAAAAAGCAAATGTTGAAAGCTCTGATGCCGTCTTTATCGACGGCAGACAGCTTTCGGATTTGGAGAGAAGACAACGTAACAAACTGATTGCCCGTATAAACGAAATTGGTTTCAATCGTGTGATGGAGGAAACAGCATACACATGGTTTAATCGTTTTATTGCACTAAGGTTTATGGAAGTGAATGACTACCTTCCAACAAAAGTACGGGTTTTATCATCATCAAATGGTGACAGTGCAGAGCCAGATATGATGAAAGAGGCACTGTCTCTTGATTTAGATTTAGATAAAGAATATGTATATGAACTAAAAATGAACAACAAGACAGACGAATTGTTTAAATATCTCATTAAAATGCATTGTAATGATTTGAACCGCTATATGCCATTCATGTTTGAAACGCTGGAAGATTATAAAGATATCTTATTTCCAGAAGGATTACTTGGTACAGATTCATTTTTACGCCAAATGACAAACACCGTTGTGATTGCAGAAAGTGACTGGGAAAATGTCGAGATTATTGGATGGATGTATCAGTATTATATTTCTGAGGAAAATGAGCGAGTTATTAAGGCAAAAAAACGCTACAAAACAGAGGAGTTACCATTTGCGACACAGCTATTTACACCTGAATGGATTGTACGCTATATGGTGCAAAATGTGTTAGGTCGTTACTGGGTTGAATCAAATCCAGAACATCGAGACTTAATTCGAAATTGGGAGTTCTATTTAGAAAATCCAAATCCAGGACCTGATTTTGAGGAAAGATTAGCTCCTTACATTAATAAAGATTTAAAAGTTGAAGATATTAAATGCTTTGATCCTGCAATGGGAAGTGGACATATTTTAGTTTATATGTTCGATGTACTATTTGAAATCTATAATAAATGTGGCTATATG
Source organism: Bacillus sp. IITD106 (assembly GCF_019459225.1). Classification (GTDB taxonomy): domain Bacteria; phylum Bacillota; class Bacilli; order Bacillales; family Bacillaceae_C; genus Lederbergia. The sequence continues at coordinate 10,512 of NZ_JAIAZY010000060.1, read as the reverse complement.
GAAAGAGAAATTCCACGACTAATTATCGAAAATAATTTGTACGGCTTAGATATTGATGATCGTGCTTATCAATTGGCGAGTTTTTCGGTAGTCATGAAGGCTCTACAGTATAACAAACGCTTTTTACGAAGTATTGAACGTGATGGATTAACAATGAATTTAGCATCAATTCAAGAAACGAACAAGTTCACCAATGATGAAATAGCATTCTTAGCTGGTGAGTCATCTGGTGTGCAATTCGATAAAATGAAAGGTTTTTTAGATCAATTCAAACACGCAAAATCAATAGGATCTCTGATTAAACTTGAATCTTATGATGCAAATTTTCTGCAACAACGATTAAACGCAATTGAGCAACAAATGGGAGATTTATTTGAACTTGTAATGAAAGACCGCACTTTATCATTGTTTAAAATGCTTATAAAACAAGCAACACTTATGGATTACAAATATGATGTCTTCATTACTAATCCACCTTATGCAGGTAACAGGTACATTACATCGGAAATATCAGATTATCTTAGTAAGTATTACCCAGATGTGAAATATGATTTATTTTCAGCCTTTATTGAATATAGCTTTCATATAACAAAAGAAAATGGACAAATGGGTTTTATGTCACCTTACGTATGGATGTTTATTTCATCCTTTGAAAAATTGCGTCTAAATATAATCCAAAATAGAACTATTAGTAGTTTAATTCAATTGGAATATTCAGGTTTTGAAGAAGCTACTGTTCCAATTTGCACATTTACCTTAAGGAATTATAAATGTGGAACCAAAGGTGAATATGTAAGACTTTCTGATTTTCGTGGTTCCAAAAACCAACCAATAAAAACTTTAGAAGCCGTTAAAAATCCAGAGGTTGAGTATAGATATTCCTTTGATCAAGATAATTATAATAAGATTCCAGGAAGTCCTATATCATTTTGGATAGGAGAAAAATTCATCGAGAGTTTTAGTAATGGTAAATATTTTGGTGAATATGGTATTACCAAAAAAGGTGTATTAACAGGGAATGACGCAAGATTCGTAAGACAATGGTATGAAGTTGAAAATAATAAAATAGGATTTAATACTTTAAATTACGAAAATATGAAGGATTGTAATAAAAAGTGGTTTCCTATAACTGGTGGCGGATTATTTAGAAAGTGGTATGGGAATTTTGAAAGTGTTGTAAATTTGGAAAATGATGCTTATGAAATAAGGAACGAGAATCAAAATAACTTTCGTCTAAGGGAAAACACATATTATTTTCTTGAAGGTATGACTTGGACTGAAGTTTCAAGTAAGCTATTTTCTTTAAGATATGTTCCGCAAGGGATATTGTTTGGAAATGGTGGACCAACCTGTTTTTTAAAAAAAGATATATACTACTTCATGGCACTATTAAACTCAAAAGTTGCAGAAGAAGCTCTGAAAATTCTCGCACCGACTATTAATTTTGGACCAGAACAAATAAAAAAAATCCCATGTATAATTGATCAAAAGAACATAGTTGAAGAACTTAGTATGGAATGTATAAACCTATCTAAGGTGGACTGGGATAATTTTGAAACTTCTTGGGATTTTCAAAAACACCCCCTAATAAAATATGGGGAAGGGAAAAATAATTTAAGAGAATCCTTTGAAATTTGGAAACAACATTCTTTGATCCAATTTAATAAACTCAAGAAAAATGAAGAGAAATTAAATGAAATTTTCTTGTCGATGTATGGTTTAAAAGATGAATTCACTTATGAAGTAGATGAAAATTATGTTTCTGTTAGGAAGGCAGATTTAAACCGAGACATTAAAAGCTTCATCTCGTATGCAATTGGCTGTTCTTTTGGTCGTTATTCACTTGATGAAGAAGGCATAATTTACGCAGGGGGAGAATTTAATGCATCCCTATTTAAAACATTCCCAGCTGATGAAGACAATATCCTGCCAATCCTGTCAAGTTCTTATTTCGAAGATGATATTTTGACAAGATTTATTGACTTCGTGCGATTGACCTTTAGTGAGGAGACATTGGAGGAAAATCTAAATTTCATTTCTGATGCTATTGTGAGAAAGAGCAACGAAACAGCAAGAGAAGCATTGCGTCGCTATTTCTTGAACGACTTCTATAAGGATCATGTCCAAGTATACCAAAAGAAACCTATATATTGGTTATTTACTTCTGGTAAGGAAAAGGCATTTAATTGTCTCATTTATATGCATCGTTACGATAAAACAACTCTTTCCCGAATTCGTACAGATTATTTACATGAAGTGCAAATACGGATGGATGCGGAGAAGAAGGACTTGCTCGATATGATCGAAGGGGATTATACAGCAAGAGAAATCAACAAAGCAAAAAGAGAGTTGAAGTCACTTGATAAAAAAATCGACGAATTGAAAGCTTATGATGAGCTGTTACACCATATGGCGGATATGCAGATTGAAATTGATCTTGATGACGGTGTGAAAGTGAATTATGAGAAGTTTAAGGGGTTAGTGGCGAAGATTTAATATGTAATAGTGAAAGTGTCTGTGTCATAGACATAGGCACTTTATATTAGTAAGGATTGGGGGGGATGTTAGGTGGCGAACTTATCATATAGGGAGAAGTTGATGTTTGAAGGGTTATTTGGCATGGATTCTGGTTATGTGTTGGATTTTAGTAACGCTACTTTTGCAAGATTTATTGCAGAAACGATAAATCTTGATATTTATGAAGGAGTTGGATATCAAGAGTACTGTTCGAAAGCGAATAAATTACGACAGATATGGTCCAAAGAACCTGATGCAGTTGTCGGGAAGCTTATGGATGAACTACTAACCTATTACGAAGATTATTATAACAGAATGGAAGAACACTTATCTGAACAACAAATTAAAACAATTAACGAATTGCGAACTGTAACTAAGAAGTTGATGGGAACAGGTATTACAATAAATTTACCTCATAAATCTGAAGAGACTTTGCAAACACTTATGGAAGATATCAATGACTCATTGTCACGTAACAAACCTACCTTAGTTCTTGATAGATTGCATACATTTGCGACAAAACTATTACGCCAAGCTTGTATTGACAACGATATCAACGTCGTAGATGGAAAGGGAAATTATTTACCTCTACATAGTCTTGCGGGAATGCTCAAAAAGAAATATGAAAAAGATCAAATTTTTGAATCATCATTTACGTTAAGGGCATTGCAAAATAGTATTTCATTATTCGACAGTTACAATGATATAAGAAATACAAAAAGCTATGCACATGACAATGATATTTTAAATATGGTCGAAGCGGATTTTGTTGTGAAAGCAATGGCAAATGTGTTGACTTTTGTTGACAATGTAGAAAATTATAGAAAGAAAAAGGGGCAACTGAGGCAAAGTGCAAGTGAGCCATTTGAATTGCCATTTTAATACTGGACACCAAAGATATGTTTCTTTTCTGAAGTATTTATTAGATATTGCATCACATGGCAGACATGTAGATTAAAACGGACTTGGATGATGGTGTGAATGTGAGTTTATAAGAAGTTGAGATAAGTAGCACCTATCAAATAATATTTTGAGCAGTTGTTCCAATTTACAACTGCTCATTTATGTAGGAATGACTGGAGGTGTATTATGACAAGAGATCATCAACAAGTAGTAGAAGAGTTCAAGTATAAAGGATTTTTTTCCGAATATCTGCCCAAAAACTTTAATTTAGAAAGTGACAAGATTGATTTATTTAACTTGGATTTTAGTGAAAAAAGCGATTTTATTGAACCACTGAAGTTTACTATGAGCAGATTTACAAACGATGAACAACGTAGAATGATTTATTTACCTGAACTGACAAATTATTTGATTCTATTAAAATATATGGCCGAAAATAACATTATAAGTGAGTTAATTAATTTCTCTCAGGAAAATGATAATTCATTTTCTAAAATACTGCATAGCAATGGTTCGATATCAAAACATGAAGTAAATTACAATTTTACATCAGCCGCTGATGATAATGATGAAGTATTAAAATCTACATTTATACAAAATATAGTGGAAAAGATTAATCGTGCAAAGGGTTCAAAAGGAATATTATATATAGATATCGCTAATTTCTATGGAAGTATATACACACATGTTTTTCCTGCCATACTCTTGGGTTTTGAAACTTCATTAGAACAATATAAATTTTATAATGCAAATAACCAAGATGAGAGGATAAAAGAAGAATATAGAAAATATTTAAAGTTAGATGAAAAGGTCCGTTTGTTAAATGGGGGTAGAACAAATGGTTTACTTACTGGACCAAATGTATCATTTGTTCTTGCAGAGGCTTTACTTACACGTATTGATAGAGAATTAAATGAACAAGGGATAAAATTTGTTAGATACATGGATGACTATGAGATTTTCATATTTGATGAAAATTCTATTGATAAAGTGAAAAGTCAGGTCACGAGGGTTTTATCGAAATACTATTTAAGTTTGAACAATGAAAAAACAGAATACCGAAAGTATCCCTATTTTAAATTTAAAAATCTTGAGAAAATATATCAAAGCTTTACAGAAAACGAACTGGAATCAGCTGATATAATTGAGCTTTTTAATAAGTTTTTTGAAATAGAGGAAGATGGAAGTAAAGGGGCTGTAAAATATTTAGTTAAAACAATTGATGATGGTTTTCAAACGCAAGATTTTCAATTATTTTCTTCATTTTTAATAAACGTACTGGCAAACGATAATCGTTCATTAATTAAGGTTTGCGAACTTTTGATAAGAGAAAAAGAGCATTTAGATATCAACTCTGATTTTATTGCATTGATTGAAAGATTGATAAAGCAATATGCAATTGCCCACAAAGATTTAGAGGTTATATGGCTTCTATTTCTGCTGAAGAACTTGGATATAAATGAAATTCACTTTGACACGGTATGCAAAGTAGTTGAAAGCGAAAATGAATTGGCAATAATTATAATCCTGGAGGAATTCAACAGCTCTCTAACAGAGCAGATAAAAGAGAAAATAATAGAATTCTCAAATTCATGGATATTATTGTATCAATTATACCTAAAAGAATATATAACGGTAGAACAATTTAAAGAAAAATCAAGGATAAAAAGTAATTTTCGTTTTTATAACAAATTGAAATATAAGCGGTTTTCTTTTTATAAATGTATCTAATGCTACAAATATTGATAAAGATGATATTGCTTTTGCATCTTAATGGTATTCTCGGATATAAAAACACAACATATAAAATATGCATATGGGGCAGGTGAGAACGGTGAATATGATTCAAATAGTCTCCGCCCTCCAAGACATCTTCAAGGAACCTTTAAGTGATGGAGAACAGCGTAAGATTGTCTTCTGGGTGGACAAAGATAAGGAATTTATCGAGGAAATTGGTCAATTAGCGTTGGATGGGGTGAAAGTCCAAACCTTATCCGAGAATAATCAATTTTATATGAAGCATTTATTAGAGGAAGAAGATCCCACATCTTCATATTTAATCTATACAAATTTGGAATTGAGTTCAGAAGATAACTGGTTGACAGATACAGTGTTGTATTCGAAAACATTTTATGCGGATCGCATTTCCCTTATTTTAAGCGAGTTGCAAATAGATCCATCGCTTCGTGCTGTTATAAAGAAATATGAGAAGTTTTTTAACAATAAAGAACGATTCCGTAAGTTTCAGGCATTTGGGATTGAGGCGTATAGTGAGGAAACGATTGAGCTTGCCATTATGAGTGTCCTTTGTAATGTGAAGACACCTGACTTTGAAGCAGTCTTAAAAACTGTTCTAATGGATACTCTGGATGATGGCGAGAATAAGCATTTATCACAACTGGAGAAGTTTTTTAATATTGATGTGTTCTGGACTTATGTTGCCAACTATTATGGCTATGAGCGTGAAACGAAGACGTTAAAGACATTGTTTATTCATCTGGCTGTGACAGCGTTTAGCCATTTGGTAAACGAGAAGTATTTAACAGATGTAAAAGATTTCATCGCTGTCCGTAATAAAGCAAATTCCCTTGTATTCATTGACCATTGGATGCATCACAAGACCGATTATGAGGTATTTGATAAATATGCAGAAATGGTCGAACAAGAAATTCAGCTTCCAAATATATTGCAGTCTGTTCCGATTGATGAGTTTAAACAAGCAGAAACCTTTGCTTATATTGACCGAGCTGTCATTATTTTCATTGCGAATAGCCTAATGGAAAAGCTTGAGGACTATGAAGAATATACAAAATTGATCAAGCTTAGAAGGGCAAAACACTTTTACGAGAAATATACTCATATTTATGATGCTCTTTATTACACAGTGAAAATGCAGGAATTTCATAAAGAATATCATCAAGGAATCCCTTCAGGACAAGCAGTTGACATATATGAAGCATACTACAAAAAATATCACGTCATGGATACATACTACCGCAAGTTTTATGTGGCTTATGACGAAGAAAGCAATCATGAATTACTAATGAAGCTGAAAAGTCTTGTAGAACATCTTTATACAAATTGGTATATGGGAGAACTAAGTGCAAATTGGTCGCAGGCAGTAAAGGCAGAAATGGCAGAGCAATGGTCATTACCTGGTGTGCTTAGTCAACAAAGGTTTTATTCTTCCATCGTGGCCCCTCATATTAGTAAAGGTGAACGGGTATTTGTCATTATTTCGGATGCGATGCGATATGAAGTGGGATTGGAATTAGCAGAACGACTGAATACCGAAACGATGGGAACTTGTGATGCACAGACAATACTTAGCGTACTTCCATCTGTGACAAAGCTTGGTATGGCTTCTCTTCTTCCACATAAAACGATTGATTTTGATGCATCTGGGCGGGTGATAGTAAATGGCAAAGATTCATCAGGTCTTGACAATCGAAAGGCAATTATTGAAACTGCGGTAGAAGACAGCATTGCGGTTCATTATCAAGATATAAGAGAGATGAACAAAGCAGGCAGACGTGAAACATTCAAAGGGAAGAAGCTCATCTATATCTACCATGACACCATTGATGCAATGGGCGACAAAGCTTCAACAGAAATCTACACGTTTAATGCAGTGGAAACGGCGTTGAATCAGTTGTATGATTTAGTGAAAATCATTCGGGACGATTTAAGTGGTACAAATGTATACATTACGGCTGACCATGGTTTCCTCTATCAACGGGAACCTTTAGAAGAAAGTGATAAAATTGAGAAAGAACAAATGGAGACAGTTGAAGTTAAACGTCGGTACATTCTTTCCAAAGAAAAAAGGGATGTTTCAGGTCAAATAGCGATTAATATATCTTCTGTCATAAAAAATGAACTGGAACTGACAGCCTATGTACCAAATGGAACGATTCGGAATCGTACCCAAGGAACGGGAGTAAACTTCGTACATGGTGGAGCAAGTTTACAAGAAATTGTTGTTCCATTACTTTCATTCAAGAATAGACGTGCAGGGCAGAAGGGTGTACAAGCTATTTCGAAAGTGGATATTAAATTGACAAGTATGACTCGAAGAATCACTAACAGCATTTTCAATTTAAACTTCTTCCAAACGGAGAAGGTGGAGGAGAAGATGAATCCTCGTACAGTCGTCATTTATATGGCTGATACTGAAGGGAACATTCTCTCGAATGAAGAAACGATTATTGGAGATCGCCCATTTGATAATCCTGCCGACCGTACATTCAAGTTACAGTTTGTCATGAAAAGTATCCCTTATGATCGCAATCAAACATATTACTTAATGATAAAGGATACGGAAACAGGCGTTATAACCGAAAAGGTTCCATTTACGATTAATTTGGGGATTGTTAGTGAATTTGATTTTTGAGTTCCACGTGAGGAGGGGAGAGAATGGATGAAAGAGCAGAAGAAACGATGACACTTGACTTGGATAAAAAATTAAATGAGGTTTTTGCAGGTCGTGTTGTCCGTAAAGATTTAACAAAGCTCATTAAAGAGGGGGCAAATGTTCCAGTTTATGTTCTCGAATACCTATTAGGTATGTATTGTGCAACAGACGATGAAGAGAGTATTCGGGAAGGTGTGGAACGGGTAAAAAAGATACTGTCCGATAATTTTGTTCGCCCAGATGAAGCTGAGAAAATAAAATCACGCATTCGAGAGCTTGGTCAGTATTCCATTATTGACAAAGTTACGGTTGCACTGAATCCCAAAATAGATACGTATGAGGCTGAATTCTCGAACCTTGGATTAAAGGGAGTGCCAATCGCTTCAAACTTTGTAAAGGAATATGACAAGCTTTTAGTGGGCGGAATTTGGTGTATGGTGAAGATTGATTACTTCTATGATGAAGAAGTACGCATCGTGAATCCGTTTAGTGTAAGTAGCTTACAGCCGATTCAAATGCCGAACATGGACATCAATGAGATTTTTGAAGGTAGAAAACAGTTTACGAAGGATGAATGGATTGACGTTCTTATCCGTTCTACAGGGATGGAGCCTACGCAATTAGAAGAAAGAGTAAAGTGGCATCTACTTCTACGCCTGGTTCCGCTTGTTGAAAATAACTACAATATGTGTGAATTGGGACCAAGAGGAACGGGGAAATCCCATGTATACAAGGAGATCTCACCCAATTCTATCCTTGTGTCGGGAGGTCAATCTACAGTAGCCAACCTTTTTTACAATATGTCCACTCGTAAAATCGGGCTTGTTGGAATGTGGGATTGTGTAGCATTTGACGAAGTTGCTGGTATTCGCTTTAAAGATAAAGACGGAATTCAAATTATGAAGGACTATATGGCATCAGGATCCTTTGCCAGAGGGAAAGAAGAGAAAAATGCGAGTGCATCAATGGTTTTTGTTGGAAACATTAATCAAAGTGTTGATGTCCTGTTGAAAACTTCACATCTTTTCGCTCCATTCCCAGAAGAAATGGCAAATGATACCGCATTTTTTGATCGGATGCATTACTACATGCCAGGCTGGGAGATTCCCAAAATGAGACCTGATTTCTTTACCGATAAGTACGGCTTCATAGTGGACTATATCGCTGAATTCTTTAGGGAAATGCGGAAGCGTTCATTCGCAGATTCATTTGACCGCTTTTACAAACTTGGTAACAATCTAAATCAACGGGATACCGTTGCCGTAAGGAAAACGGTGTCGGGTTTGGTAAAACTAATTTATCCTCATGGGGAATATACGAAAGAAGATATCGAGAAAATTTTACAATACGCTCTTGAAGGTCGCCGTCGTGTAAAGGAACAGCTTAAGAAAATCGGAGGCATGGAATTCTACGATGTCATGTTCTCGTATCTTGATAAGAAAACGATGGAAGAAGAATACGTCTCTGTCCCCGAACAAGGGGGAGGTAAGCTGATTCCAGAGGGTATGGGTAAGCCAGGGCATGTGTATGTCGTCGGTCAAAGTGATTCGGGCATGATTGGTGTGTACAAGCTTGAAAACCAAGTTGTAAGCGGGACAGGTAAGTTTGATAAATCAGGGGTTGGGTCACATAGAGGGGCAAAGGAGAGTTTGGATACCGCTTTTCGTTTCTTTACCGCTAATAGTAAAGCTATAAGCAATACGATTAGCACGAAGACGAAAGATTATTTAATGCATGTAAGTGATCTTCAGGGGATTGGTTTAACACAAGAACTTGCGATAGCAGAACTGATTGGACTTTGCTCAGGAGCTTTGGACAAGCCTGTACAAGAAAGTACCGTCGTTATTGGCAACATGACTGTAGGTGGAACCATTGCAAAAGTAGAAGAATTTGCGAACGTTTTGCAAGTATGTGTTGATGCAGGAGCGAAGAAAGTATTAATACCTGCCTCATCAGTCATGGATTTGCAGACAGTTCCGCCAGATTTGTTGGTGAAAGTACAGCCAGTGTTTTATGCGGATCCGATTGATGCTGTGTTTAAGGCTTTGGGGGTAAGTTGAGCTAACAGAAAAAAGGATCGGAAGATACCCGATCCTTAATCCAATTATAAAAGGAGTTGCACATTGGGTCGGAACACTGTTCTCGAATCCACAATGGAACTCCATTGAACTTAATATCAGTATATGTCATCATGTTACTAACAATACACATTATATACAATTAATTTTAAAACGTCAATTGATTTAATTAAGTTAAGAGGTGGGAAATGGATAGAAAATATAATAACGTATCAATAGATCCTAACGGAGAATTGAACAAAGGGAAAATCTTTTTTGTACAACGATGGTGGGAATTACTTGATCATTCAACTTACGATAATCATCATGTAAATGCAATGAATTTACATATTATTTTAAGTGAATTATATAAGACATGTAAAGCTGTAATCAGCAAGGATACAAAAAAGTGGCATTTAAGAAGCATTGTAGATGAGGCAAGAGAAAATCTTTTGAAAGATCCTGTTATTAAAAAACATGGTCTTCAGTACTTTGATATTTTGATAAAATTGCTTCAAAATACACCAGATCAAGAAAAAGAAATATACAAGCTTTCTTTACAGCTAAATTACATAATAAAGTATTTAGAAGTTCGCTATATTAAATGGCTTGTAACAGACT
>NZ_JAIAZY010000006.1 GCF_019459225.1 Bacillus sp. IITD106 | reverse complement strand
TGGAGCGGAAGGCGCGAAGACTCCTGTGAGAATACGGGGCAGGGGAGACCCCACAGGCGCTTTTGCGCCGAGGAGGCTCCCCGTACCGCCCACGGAAAGCGAAGCGCCTGTAGCGGAAACCAACAACCGCATTTAAGCGCAATGTTCTTTATTTATTACGACGCTTTACCTAATCCGTCATCAAGGATAATCGGTTTTATTCCTTTTTCAGCAGCATCGAGCTTTACTTTTAGCCCCATGAAGAAACCCGCAATAATAATGATTGTCCCGATACTTGCTACGATGTAGGACATGGTCATTGATAAATTAAATCCAATCTTTGCATTTAAAATAAACGTGAATGTGGTCATCGTTATAAAAACAGCTGGGATGGCAGCGATCCAATAATTTTTCTTCTGTAATGCAAGATACATGGCGCAAATCCACAAAGCAATCATTGCTGTTGTTTGGTTAGCCCATGCAAAATATCTCCAAAGAATATTGAAATCCATTTGTGTTAGGATGACGGATACCGCAAACATCGGAAGGGCAATCCATAGGCGATTTCCAAATTTCTTTTGGCCAAGTCTAATATAATCTGCAATAATCATACGGGCACTTCTGAATGCTGTGTCACCAGAAGTAATTGGTAGGACGATAACTCCGAGAACAGCAATCGTTCCGAATACTGCTCCAAGTGTCGTGACGGAAACCTCTTTTACAATTCCAGCAGGTCCTACTTCAGCAAGCAATTGATTTAATGAAGTTCCATCAAATATGGACATGGCTGCTGCAGCCCAGATCATAGCGATAATGGCCTCTGCAATCATCATTCCATAAAAAATATAGCGCCCTTGTGATTCTCTTTGAGTTGTACGTGAGATAATTGGTGACTGTGTTGCGTGAAATCCAGATAATGCTCCGCATGCAATCGTAATGAAAAGGATTGGAAAAATAGGTAGATTATCAGGGTGCATATTTGTAAAGCTAAGCTCAGGAATAGGATGTCCTTGGAAAACAAGTGCACCACCAATTCCAACAGCACTAATCAATAGAATCAATCCAAAAATCGGATAGAGCCTTCCAATAATTTTATCAATAGGGAGTAATGTAGCTAACAGGTAATAAACAAAAATAATGGCTACCCAGACACCTACTGACATCCATCCCTTTGTTAAATCTCCAAGAAGTTCGGCTGGTGCAGTAACGAACACAGTTCCGACAAGAATGAGCAGGAGAATGGAAAAGGCGTTGACGACATGCTTAAAGACTTTGCCTAGAAACATTCCGGCAAGCTCCGGCAAGCTCCGGCAAGCTCCGGCAAGCTCCGGCAAGTGGGCTCCACGATTTCTTAGCGAGATCATACCAGTTAAATAATCATGTACTGCACCCGCAAAGATTGCGCCAAATACAATCCAGAGAAAAGCAACCGGTCCGTATAATGCCCCCATTATAGGTCCAAAAATAGGACCGACTCCAGCGATATTAAGTAATTGAATGAGAGAGTTGCGCTGTTTACCCATTGGCACATAATCCAAACCATCTGCAAGCGTGTAAGCCGGAGTTTTGCGATTTTCTTTTACCCCAAAAATCTTTTCAACATACTTTCCATACGTGAAATAACTTACGACTAACAAAATGATTGCCGCAAAAAAAGTAACCATGTACATGCCTCCTCATTATTAATGAATGCGCTTACATTCTAGCATATAGAACCTAGTTTGGATAGGGCATTATGTTAGAGAATGTTCATAATTTGCATTTTACTGATAATGATTATCAGTTATAAGTTGACTTGAAAACCCTTCGTGCTATAATGAATTTGAAGTATTGATAATCATTTTCAATTAAATTATTTATTTAATATACTTTTATACCTAGGTAAAAACTACTTAATATATATTCGGAGTTTTCTTCTATGAAAATAAAATACTTAATCATTACATTAATACTGACATCGTTGCTTTCGTTATTTATTGGTGTCAGCAATATCACTCCTTTAGATCTGCTAAATTTTAAGTCGGAAGAAACGCAGATTTTTCTTATAAGCCGCTTGCCGAGATTGATGGCAATTATCTTAGCTGGTTCTGGAATGAGTATTGCTGGTCTTATTATGCAGCAGCTAAGCCGCAATAAATTTGTATCGCCCACAACAGCCGGAACGCTAGATGCAACAAGGCTTGGGATTCTTGTTTCCATGCTTTTATTCGCAAATGCGTCAACACTTGAAAAAATGATTGTTGCTTTTGCTTTTGCCCTTGGCGGTACGTTGCTTTTTATGCAAATATTAGACCGAATTAAGTTTAAAGATGCTATCTTTATTCCTCTTGTTGGTTTAATGTTTGGGAATATATTGTCTTCTATTACAACGTTTTTTGCGTATCGCGCAGACGTCATTCAAAATATGTCCGCCTGGCTTCAGGGGGATTTTTCAATGATTATGAAAGGTCGTTATGAACTCCTTTATATTAGCATTCCTGTACTAGTTATCGCTTACTTATATGCGAATCGCTTTACAGTGGCAGGGATGGGAGAGGACTTTTCCAAAAATTTAGGCCTTGCTTATAAGCGGGTCGTAAATATCGGTTTAATTCTTGTAGCTCTCATTACCGCTACAGTCGTACTTACGGTCGGGATGATTCCGTTTCTTGGTTTAATCATCCCCAACATTGTTTCGATTGCAAAAGGCGACCACTTGCAAAAGACATTGCCGCATACAGCGCTTTTAGGCGCAATTTTCCTGCTCATATGCGATATTTTAGGCCGTGTGCTTATTTATCCATATGAAATTTCCATCAGCTTAATGGTTGGAGTCATCGGAAGCGGTATTTTCTTATATTTACTGTTCCGGAGGAAGGCGTATGCGTAATTCTATGAAAATTGCAAGCTTAGCACTGATCGCTGCAGTCTGCCTGGGACTTTATTTATTTCATCAATTGAATGGCAGCTTTGACTATGCCTTGCCGCGAAGAGGAATAAAAGTACTCGCCATGGTGTTGACGGGGCTCGCCATTTCTTATGCAACGGTCGTATTCCAGACGATCACTCACAACCGAATTTTAACTCCGAGCATTATGGGACTGGATTCCCTATATTTGCTTATTCAAACATTGGCGATTTTCTTTTTAGGATCGAATCATATTACGATCGTAAATAAGCAGGTTAATTTTATATTATCCGTTCTGACTATGGTCGTTTTCGCATTACTCATTTATCAGTTTTTATTTAAAAAAGGTCAGCGTCCGATTTACTTTTTGTTATTGGTAGGAATTATTGTCGGAACCTTTTTCCAAAGTATTTCAACCTTTTTACAAGTGTTAATTGATCCGAATGAATTCCAAATTGTACAAGATAAAATGTTTGCCAGTTTTAATAATGTGAACGGAGACCTTGTATGGTTATCTTTACTCGTCATTGGAATCGTGATTTTGGTTGGATGGAGATCCATTCCTTACTTGGATGTATTGTCATTGGGAAGAGAAACAGCTATTAATCTAGGAGTGGCTTACGACAAAATTGTGAAACAAATGCTCGTCATCTCTGCTATTTTGATTTCCGTTTCAACAGCGCTAGTAGGACCTATCACTTTTTTCGGGTTAATCGTGGCGAATTTATCGTATCAATTTTTTAAAACGTATAAACATAGTATTTTAATTAGTGGGGCAGCGCTGATGAGTGTGATAGCACTCGTTGGGGGACAATGGGTTGTGGAGAGGATATTTACGTTTTCAACAACGCTAAGTGTTATTATTAACTTCATTGGCGGAGTGTATTTCATTTATTTATTACTGAGGGAGAGTCGATCTGCATGATAGAAGTATTGGGTTTATCGAAAATGTATGGAAAAAAACGTGTCGTAGAAGATGTGACCGTTGATATACAAAGAGGGCAAATCACTTCCTTTATTGGACCGAATGGGGCGGGAAAATCAACTTTATTATCGATGGTGAGCCGGCTGCTCGATGCCGATACTGGGGAAGTCCTCGTTGATAAAAACGATGCTCGAGGAATGAAATCAAATGAGTTCTCAAAAAAGGTTTCCATATTGAAGCAGTCCAACTACATGAATGTTCGATTAACTGTTCGAGAGCTTGTTTCATTCGGAAGATTTCCGTATTCGAAAGGGAGACTGACTGCCGAAGACAAACAAAAAGTAGACGAAGCCCTTGAATATATGGCTTTGACTGATATGGAAGATGCTTATATTGAAGAACTTTCAGGCGGGCAGCGTCAACGGGCCTTTATCGCCATGGTCATCGCTCAAGATACGGATTATATTTTACTAGATGAGCCTTTAAATAATTTGGACATGAAGCATTCCGTTCAAATTATGAAAATTTTGCGGAGACTAGTGGATGATCTTGGAAAAACGGTTGTCATCGTCCTTCATGATATTAACTTTGCTTCCGTATATTCTGATAGAATTGTTGCTTTAAAAAATGGCCGGGTCGTAAAAGACGGACCTACGGAGGAAATCATTCAATCTGAATCTTTGAAAGAGATTTATGATATGGATATTCCAATTAAACAAATGAATAACTGTAGGATATGTGTGTATTTTAATTCGTAATCGTACGATTAAATTTTAAAAACAAAAATTTGTATAAAGTTATGGCTCAGAGGAGAAACTCTGAGCCATTTTATGTTGATTTTGTGACTGGAAAACTCTAAAAAGTGCAGGATAATACATTAGACGTAAAGAATGGAACATTAAGAATTAAGTCATGAAGAAGGAAAATCGAAGAAAGGGGAAATTTCAAAATGAACACGGTAGAAAGTGTAAGGACTCTCGCTCTCTCCTTGCCGGAAGTGGAGGAACGGGATCATTGGGGAAAACCTTCGTTTAGAGTTCGAAATAAAATATTTGCGACCATTCAGGAAGATGGGACATCCCTAATCTTGAAAACGACGCAAGAGGATCGAATGGTGTACACGGAAATGGATCCAACTATTTTTAGCGTACCTTCCAAGTATTCCAATCTCAATTATATGGTAGTTAGGATGGATCTAATCGATCAATTGGAATTACGTGGATTGTTAATCAAGGGCTGGAGTCTTGTTGCTCCAAAGAGTCTAGTAAAGAATCTGGATGTTAAAAGTTATTTAGAGCAGGAATCTTAGCAAGATCGAGAACATTGGCAAATATACTAATTGAAGAGATGTAATATAGGGATAGATTCATTTAAGGGTCTCTTTTTAAACATTTTCAGCCAATTTTAAAAATAGGATAGATTAGTATGTTTTATCCATGAATAGGAAAGGTAAAAGATAGGAAAGGAGGAGGAATTGATGAATCGTGGTGGTTTTCAGTTAACGTTGCAAACAGGCAGCCTAGTTGCAGGGTTTATGGTTTGGGTTATATTGTCATCGCTTATGCCTTTCATCACGACTGATATCCCGCTTAAATCAGGGCAAATTGCTTGGGTGACGGCTGTTCCGGTTATTTTGGGTTCGTTTTTAAGAGTTCCGATTGGTTATTGGACAAATCGCTTTGGAGCTAGAATTCTATTTTTCATCAGTTTCATCGTTCTATTGTTTCCTATTTACTATGTCAGTATAGCTGATTCCATGGCGGATTTAATCATTGGCGGTTTATTCATTGGTGTTGGCGGTGCCATTTTTTCAGTTGGCGTCACTTCTTTGCCTAAATACTATCCGAAGGAAAAGCACGGTTTTATTAACGGAATATATGGTATGGGGAATATTGGAACAGCAATCACAAGTTTTGCCGCGCCTGTACTTGCAAATATGTACGGTTGGCGAAGGACTGTTTTATTTTACATTGTATTAATGGCCTTATTTGCTTTACTTAATTTTCTTTTAGGGGATCGAAAAGAAGCTAAAGTACGCGCACCAGTTATAAAACAGATTAAAAGTGTTTATACAAACCAAAAATTATGGTTTTTGAGTTTGTTTTATTTTATTACATTTGGTTCGTTCGTAGCTTTTACGATTTACTTGCCAAACTTTCTTGTAAATCATTTCGGCTTGGAAAAAGTAGATGCAGGAATGCGGACGGCTGGATTTATAGTCCTCGCTACTTTACTTCGGCCTGTAGGAGGTTGGCTCGGGGATAAATTTAATTCGTTCAAAATTCTCGCCATCGTATTTGCAGGCTTAACAATAGCAGGAATTCTGCTTTCTTTTACACCTTCTCTCACTATTTACACAATCGGATGTCTTGCTGTTGCGATTTGCGCTGGAATCGGAAATGGAACGATTTTTAAGCTTGTCCCCCTTTATTTTTCAAAACAAGCGGGAATCGTCAACGGGATTGTAGCAATGATGGGAGGGCTTGGCGGTTTTTTTCCACCGCTTATGTTAACGATTTTATTTAATCTAACAGGCCATTACGCGATTGGATTTATGGCTTTGTCCCAAGTTTCGCTCGCAAGCCTCATTTTAGTGTTATGGATGTATCACCAAGATAAATTATTTGTCAGTGAAAACGTATTGGAACATACTGTTTCAGGATTTATGCTTACGAAGCCGAATGGTCAAATTGTCCGAGTCAATCCGGCATTTACAAAGGTAACAGGATATTCTTTAGAGGAGGTTGCTGGTAAAACTCCAAGCTTTCTCCATTCCGGAAAGCATGGAAAACCTTTTTATGAAGTAATGTGGGAGAAAATTGGCGAGCAAGGTTTTTGGGAAGGGGAAATTTGGAATAAGCGCAAAAATGGCGAAATGTACAAAGAGTGGCTAACGATTAGTCCTGTAAAAAATGAAGCAGGTGATATCCAATATTATGCCGGTATGTTCAATGAACTGAAGGAGGATGTCCAATAAAGGTTGAGATAGCGGTTTATGTATACTTAGGCAGGGAAAACTATGTAAAAGTATGTTCGAAAGGGAGTTGAAAATGTCAAATATTTCGAAGGCTTCATCGCCATTTTGGAAAAAGCTGAAGTTTTTTGGAAGAACGGTTCCCGAAACGGAACATAGTGAAATGCAGCCATATGACAGGGGCTCCGAAAGGGTTTATCGGAGGCGCTGGCAGCATGATAAGGTAGTTCGAACAACTCACGGAGTAAACTGTACAGGTTCCTGTAGTTGGAAAGTACATGTGAAGGACGGCATTATTACATGGGAAACGCAGCAAACGGATTATCCATCAACTGGACCAGATATGCCCGAATTTGAACCGCGCGGGTGTCAAAGGGGAGCGACTTTTTCTTGGTATACATACAGCCCTTTGCGTATTCGTTATCCGTATATACGAGGTTCATTGTTGAAGCTATGGAGAGAGGCTTTGGAAGAAACGAAGGATCCCGTGGCGGCTTGGAAAAGCATTGTGGAAGATGAAAAAAAGTCGCAAGAATACAAGAAATCTCGCGGCAAAGGCGGGCTCGTTAGAACGACTTGGGATGAAATGAATACGCTTATTTCCGCTTCCCTTATTCATACGATTCAAGAATATGGACCTGACCGGATCTTTGGATTTTCTCCCATTCCCGCCATGTCGATGGTGAGCTATGCTGCTGGCGGTAGGTTTTTAAGCTTGCTCGGTGGTTCCCTGCTTAGTTTTTACGATTGGTATGCGGACTTACCGAATTCCTCCCCGCAAATCTGGGGAGAACAAACAGACGTGCCTGAAAGTTCGGATTGGTTTAATTCAAGTTATATCATTGCATGGGGATCAAATATTCCACAGACTCGTACACCCGATTCGCATTTTTACGTGGAATCTAGGTATCGCGGGACAAAAGTGGTAGCGGTTGCACCAGACTATGCGGAATATGTGAAATTTGCCGACAATTGGCTGCCCGTTAAAGTAGGAATGGATGGTGCCCTTGCGATGGCAATGACACATGTCATCTTAAAAGAATTTTATGTCGACAGGCAAGTCGATTTTTTCAATAACTATATAAAAACATATACAGACATGCCATTTTTAATTACCTTAAAGGAACAAAACGGGGCATTCGTAGGAGATAAATTTTTACGGGCAAGCGACCTTGGAATGTCTGTTGAAAAAGCAGAATGGAAACCTGTTTTATTAGATAAAAAGACAGGAAAGTTTGCGATTCCGAACGGAACAGTTGGTCATAGATGGGATAATGAAGCGAATTGGAATTTAAAGCTTGAGGACCGTGATAATGGGCTTGGTGATATCGATCCGGAGCTGACGTTATTAGGTCAAGAAGATGAAGTCGTGATGGGGTTATTCCCTTATTTTGGCGAGGAGCAAGAGGGAGTATTGAAGCGTGGATTGCCCGCTAAGAAAATTCAGCTTGATGGTAAATCTGTTTTCGTGACAACTGTCTTTGATTTAATGATGGCGAACAGCGCGGTAGGTCGTGGACTGCGGGGGGATTATCCAACAAGCTACGAGGACGATATTCCGTATACACCTGCTTGGCAGGAAAAATTGACTGGTGTCGATAAACATCAGGTTGCTCAAATCGCAAGAGAATTTGCCCAAAATGCGATTGATTCTAAAGGCAGATCGATGATTATTATGGGAACGGGAATCAATCATTGGTATCATTCCGATACGATTTATCGTTCAATTTTGAATCTTGTTTTACTAACAGGTTGCCAGGGTAGAAACGGAGGCGGCTGGGCGCATTATGTCGGGCAGGAAAAAGTCCGTCCAATCGAGGGCTGGGGAACGATTGCGATGGCAAGGGATTGGGGTGGTCTGCCAAGACTTATGAATGGAACAAGTTTTTTCTATTTTGCAACAGAGCAATGGCGCTATGAAGATCAGCGCATGGAAAATTTAAAATCACCCATCGTTGATAAAAGCAAATACAGTCACCCAGGCGATTATAATGTATTGGCTGCTAGACTTGGCTGGCTTCCAAGCTATCCCCAGTTTAACAAAAGCAGCCTGAAAATCGCTGCCGAGGCACAAGGATCAAATGAAACATTGAAAAAACAAATAGTGGAACAATTAAAAAGTGGTGAGCTGAAGTTTGCGGTAGAAAATCCTGAAAATCGCAGAAATTTCCCGAAAGTGTTATTCGTTTGGCGTGCGAATTTAATTGGAAGCTCTGCAAAAGGTCATGAATATTTTTTAAAGCATTTGCTTGGAACACATGATGGAACGTTAAGTGCTGAAAATGATCATGATTTGACTGAAGAAATTAATTGGGTGGAAGAAATGCCGGAAGGAAAGCTTGACCTGATGGTGAGTGCCGATTTCCGGATGTGCACTACTGGACTATATTCCGATATTATACTGCCAGCAGCTACTTGGTATGAAAAATACGATATTTCAAGTACCGATATGCACCCTTTTGTGCACCCATTTAACCCAGCAATCGTACCTCCATGGGAAGCGAAGTCGGATTGGGAAACGTTTCGAAATCTAGCAAAACGTTTTTCGATGATGGCGAAGCATTATTTGCCTGAAGTGGTTCAAGATGCAGTTGCAATCCCTCTTGGTAAAGACTCACAAGACGAAATCAGCCAAGCGTACGGGCGTATACCTGACTGGAAGCATGGTGAATTTGAACCGACTCCAGGAGTGAATATGCCGAAAGTTCAGATAGTCGAGCGGGATTATACGAAAGTGTTTGATAAGTTTGTGACGCTCGGGCCGAACGCAGTTAATTTAGGAGCGCACGGAATTGGGTACAAAGCAGAAGAAGCATATGAAAAATTGCTGGCAATGCTTGGACCTTCAAAGTATTCAGAACATTATCAAGATAAGCCGAATTTATATACGGACAGAAATGCTGCGGAGGCGATGTTGACATTATCGAGCGCTACAAATGGAAGCTTAGCGATGAAAGCCTGGGATACGCTTGAAAAACAAACGGGGCAACAATTAAAAGATCTTTCAAGTGATCGTGAGGCTGAACATATTACGTTTTTTGATATTACGGCACAGCCGCGCAAAGTCATTACGACACCCGTTTTTACTGGCATCAATAAAGGGAATCGCCGATACTCGCCATTTACACAAAATATTGAAAGACTCGTTCCATTTAGAACGTTGACTGGGCGTCAGCATTTTTACTTAGACCACGATATTATGCTTGAGTTTGGTGAGGAGCTTCCAACGTTCAAGGCCCCGCTTAAGAAAATGGCTTTTTACGATAAGGACAATCGACCGATTCAGGATGGACAGGAAATTACCTTGAAATATTTAACACCGCATTTTAAATGGTCCTATCACAGCACGTATGGGGATACATTGCCGATGCTCACTCTTTTTAGAGGCGGTCCGCATGTTTGGCTTAACAATGAAGATGCCAAATCAGTTGGACTCGATGACAATGATTGGATTCAAATGTACAACCGCAATGGGGTTGTAGTTGCTCGGACGGTTGTCAGTCACCGCATCCCTCGTGGCGTGGCATTTATGTACCATGTACAGGAGCGCCATATCAATGTACCAGGATCACCAATTACGAATCAACGCGGAGGAACGTTTAATAGTCCAACACGAATTCATATGAAACCGACACAAATGATTGGCGGCTACGCGCAGTTGAGCTATGGATTTAATTATTATGGTCCAACAGGAAATCAAAGAGATGAACAAGTAGTGATTCGGAAACTTGATAGGGACGAGGTGAAATGGCTTGAGAATTAAAGCGCAGTACGGAATGGTCATGAACTTGGATAAATGCATCGGTTGCCATACATGCAGTGTCACATGTAAAACAACGTGGACAAATCGATCAGGTGCTGAATACATGTATTGGAATAACGTTGAGACCAAACCGGGAGTGGGCTATCCAAAGCGATGGGAAAATCAAGACGAAAGAAAAGGCGGTTGGGAGTTAAGAAATGGCAAGCTTGAATTAAAAGCAGGCGGTCGTGCCAGCAAGCTTCTCAATATATTTTATAATCCTGATATGGCTCCAATAGACGATTACTATGAGCCATGGGATTATGATTATGAAAATTTGATTAATAGCCCGGCTGGCGATATTCAGCCAGTTGCACGCCCGAAATCACAGCTTACCGATCAATATATGGACATTCAATGGGGGCCGAACTGGGAAGATGATCTCGCGGGTGTTTATAAAACGGGCAAGGATGACCCAAATATGAATGGTCTCGAAGAGCAAATAAAATTTGAATTTGAAGAAACGTTCATGATGTATTTACCACGGATTTGCGAGCATTGTATAAATCCTTCCTGCCTCGCTTCTTGTCCATCGGGTGCGATTTATAAGCGTGATGAAGACGGGATTGTTCTTGTCGATCAGGACGCTTGCCGCAGCTGGCGATTTTGTATGACAGGATGTCCGTATAAAAAAGTGTATTTTAACTGGAAAACAAATAAAGCGGAAAAATGTACTTTCTGTTTTCCAAGAATTGAAACAGGTCAGCCAACAATTTGTTCTGAAACATGTGTCGGTCGTCTCCGTTATATCGGCCTTGTTTTATACGATGCGGATAAGGTTCTTGAAGCAGCATCTGTCGCGGATGATAAGGACGTGTACGAAGCTCAGCTTGAAATGTTTTTAGATCCGCATGATCCCGAAATCATTGAGGAGGCAAGAAGGCAAGGAATACCGGATGACTGGATTACTGCTGCTCAAGATTCGCCTGTTTATAAAATGGCGGTCGAGCAAAAAATAGCATTGCCGCTTCATCCGGAATATCGGACATTACCAATGGTTTGGTACGTCCCTCCTCTCAGCCCATTCATGAATGCGTTCGGCGGTGTAGGAGATGCGATCGATCCAAGAGTTGTTTTTCCGACGATTGAACAAATGCGGATACCAATTGAATATTTAGCTAATTTATTTACGGCCGGAGATACACAAGTCATTAAAAATGTTTTGCGCAAATTAGTGGCGATGAGAAGTTATATGCGCCAATTAAACTTAGATAAGCCGACAGATTCTACGATTTTAGAAGCAGCCGGATTATCGGAAAAGCTTGTCCGTGAAATGTATGAGTTATCTGCCATCGCCAAATATTCTGATCGTTATGTCATCCCACCATCTCATAAGGAACTTTCCGGTGATATGTTCTCCGAGAGAGGAATGGCCGGTTTTGAGGAGTTCGGGGTAGGCGGCGGAAGTGCCGTAAGCTGTGAAACATGTGCGGTCGGTTCGCATCCACCAGAATCACCGCTAGATTACTATGGAGAACAATACTGGAGGGAGCTAGATGAATCAAAAGCAAAAGGTTTATAGTCTAGTTTCCACTCTTTTGCAATATCCAGAGCCTGAATGGAAAAAAGAACTTCAGGAGCTGGATGTTGCTCAAGAATTTTCTGATGAATCGATAAGAATTCCACTTCTGCGATTTTTTACGTATATCAAAAATACACCTTTTCATGAACTATGCGAAAACTACGTATATACATTCGATTTTTATGACAAAACGACTTTATATTTAACCCATACCGTTTTTAAGGACAATCGTGATCGCGGTTCTGTTCTTGCCCAATTAAGGCAGCAGATGCTGGAGCTTGGCATGGAATTTACAACAGAGGAATTGCCCGATTATTTGCCATTGGTTTTAGAATTTGCATCGTTAGTTTCGGAAAAAGATTCGGCTCACATCCTTAATCTCCATTTACGGTCAATAAAAAATTTAGAATTAGAGTTGCAAGGAATTGATAGTCCGTATCGTCATTTGGTGGCAGCATGCATCCATTGTATTGAAATGGCAGAAGAAAACGAGAAAGTTTCTTAGCGAAACAGAAGGGAGGTAATGTCGTGAGTTTTCTAGATTATTTTCTTTGGGGCGTCTTTCCATATTTATGTTTAACGATTTTTGTTGTCGGTCATATTTATCGTTATAATGTTGATCAGTTTGGGTGGTCCGCGCAATCAAGTGAATTTTTAGAAAAGAAACAATTAAAATGGGGAAGCCTTCTGTTTCATTGGGGAATTATCTTTGTGTTCTTCGGCCATGTAGCTGGAATTTTAGTGCCAAAAATTGTGTATGATACGCTGGGAATTTCCGAGCATATGTACCATTTTGGTGCTGTTTGGTTTGGCGGTGCTGCAGGGGTGGCAACCGTAATTGGCGGGTTCTTGCTGTTTTTACGCAGAAGCAGTTCGAGAAGGATTCAAAATACGGGTAATAAAAATGCGATGTTTACACTCATTATATTAGGAGCAGTCGTATTGGTAGGTTTTACAGCAACCGTTGGCTACACTGCATCTGGTGGGGAGTTTGATTATCGTACTACGATTGGACCTTGGTTTCGAGGATTGTTGATTTTTAGCCCTAAACCAGAGCTAATGGTAGGGGCGCCTTATGGATTCCAGCTGCACGTATTTTTAGCGTTTGCATTATTTGCTGTTTGGCCATTTACAAGACTTGTCCATGTGTGGAGCTTACCGCTTGAATATTTAGGCAGAAAATATATAGTTTATCGAAAAATGAACCCGAGAACAACGTCAAGTAAAGTGAAAGAAAATAGAGGATAAGATTGGAATGGATCTGTCTCTTTCAGGCAGATCCATATCGTCGGAGAGGAGAAATTAAATGTCAGGTCCATCATTACGCAAACTCGACGCTCATCGTGCCATCCACGATGGTTCTTATGCAGAAGCAAAAAATTTAACAGATATTTTGTACAAGCTGGTAGAGGAGAAGCGAAACAAAGAAGCCGCTGAAGTAGCAGACGCTTTAGTTGAACATTGGGAGCTGCGCGTTATTACGCACGCTGATTCCGAAGAACAAGGCTTATACAAAGACGTCGTTGCAAATGAACCGGAAATGCTCGAAACAATAGCAATGCTAACTAGAGATCACGATCTTATAAGGATTATCGCGGAAAGAGTCCGGGGAATTTTGAAAGAAGACGGAGTAACGCCGGAAGTCCTTCAATGTTTTACAGGAATGCTGATTGTCAACGAGATTCATAGCCGTGATGAAGAACGGCTATTGCTGGATCACGATCATCATCATTAAGATACATACATAGTAAATGCTCAAATTCGGAGAGCCTCTAAATAATCAATTTCCAAATTTAAAAGGAGCTGCCCTACTTTAGGCAGCTCTCTTAATTGCCACGTCCTTTGGCGACGTCGACGGACCCACATCCTGTGGGCCTGTATGTCCCTGAACGGGCGCCTTACGCTTTTGTTCTTTATTTCTTTATTTCTGTAAAAATATTTTTCACTTTTTCAACTGCATTTCCTGTTCCGTCAGCCTCCAGCATTAAGGCAATTAAAGTATCTGGATGATCAGGGTTATATGCAACAAACCAGCTATTTTCTTTTCCTTTTTTTCCTTGTTCTGCTTTAGCGAACTCTGCGGTACCTGTTTTTCCAGCAAGTGGATAGCCGTCAATCCTGGCACCACGCGCAGTTCCATGAGGGTCTTCGACTACTTTTCTGAGAGCAGCGCCCAAATGATTGACTTCCTCTTGGCTAAGTAAGTTTTCTTTCCAAACTTCTCCTTGTTTTTCGTCCGTAAGCAAAATCGGCTTAATCATATTACCGTTATTCGTAAAAATCGTAAAAGTTGAGGCAAGATGCAACACATTCATTTCAATTTGTCCTTGGCCATAGCTTGAATCTGCTAGTGCTATATCCGAATCAATGGTACCGATACTGGATGTATGCATCGGGTAGGCAAATGTCATATCTTCGTCAAAGCCAAAGTTTTTCAATCCTGCTATAAACTTATCCTTGCCCATTTCTAATGTTGTTTGAGCAAAATAAATATTATCTGAATAGATTAACGCTTTTTCAAGATCAATAGGAACTCCAGGATCGCTTACCCTAGTTACTTTGTATTTCCCCCAAGAGGCATCTTTTTGCCAGTTTAAACCTTTGATAGGAAGCGTTGTATCCCAATTTAGAGTTCCTTCCTTTAATCCAATCGCCGCTGTAATCGGTTTAAGAACAGAACCAGGGGCAAAAGTAGAATTAAATCGATTTAGCATTGGTTTAGCTGGGTTTTCCTCTAGTGCATTCCATTCTTCATTCGTAGCCCCTAAAGCTAGCATATTGGGATCGTAGCTTGGACTGCTTACTAACGCCAATGTTTCTCCTGTTACAGGGTTGATGGCTGTGGCTGTCCCCTGCTTTCCAGCTAGTTGATCAAAAATAGTGACTTGAAGCGCACTATCAATCGTCAAATGTACGTCTTCGCCATCTTTCACTTCTTTTTCAGCAAGGACGACTTCACTGCCATCTTCCTTTTGGATGACGATTTTTACTCCAGGCTCGCCTCTTAAGCGATCTTCAAACACTTTTTCTAATCCCCTTCTACCTATCATGTCTGAGGCAGAGTATCCTTTTCCCTTATTTTCTTCTAAATCTTCAGCTGTAACAGGAGCGATGTTTCCGGTTAAATGAGCTGCTCTTTCACCAAGTGGGTACACTCGCGCTTCAACGTCCATTCCAATAACGCCAGGAACTTGACCTACTTTTTCGCGGAGCTCCATATTGTCTTTCGGAATCGTTTTAATTGGAACAAAGCTATCAGGTTGCACCCAAGATTGTCCTAACGCCTTCTCAATCTGTTCGGTGCTAACGCCTAATATTTCGGACACTTGTTTTACGCTTTTATCTTCCTGCCCTTCCATATCTTTAGGAACTAAACCAATTTGCCTTGCCGTTCCATTTTCCGCGAGGGCTATCCCATTTCGATCTAAAATCGATCCGCGTTTTGGAGATGTCATCGGGACCGCGATTTTATCTCCCTCTCCAAGCTCTGGAAAAATAAAACTTGTATCCCAATTCAACAACCATTCCGTTTTTTTATCTTCTTTTTCTTCCTTCACGAACTTCGCTTCATGGTTAAAAGCAATCTCCCCGGCGAGACTTTCCATTTTCACGTCAAATGGAAATTGTACTTCTGTTGCTTCCTTATCCGTTTCTTCTTCCGGTTTCTTAAATTGAATCTTTAAATTTTTGATATCCAAATCCCCATATATTTTTTTATAGCGGTCTACAAAGTCTTCTTTTTTGATATTTTCTTTTGATTCAGTCGATAAAAATTCATACATTTTATCGAACTTTTGTTCATTCCAAAGTTTTATGTAATCCGCAAAACGATCTTCAGGTTTAGGTTCTTTTTCTTTATTACAGGCTACTAATAAGGAACTAAGTATTAAACATAATGAAATCATGATGATCTTTTTCATTCCGCTACCTCCCCTTGTCGTTTATTGTAACATATTTAAAAGTCTTGAAAAAAACAACTCGTTTTTTCAAACCTCTATCGATATGTTAAAATAAAAAAAGTTAATGATTACATAAAGCAAGGAGAAGACAAATGGAGAAAATTCTTATTTTCGGTCATAAGAACCCTGATACTGATTCAATCTGTTCAGCCCTCGTGTATGCAGACATAAAATCAAGATTAAAGCAAAATGTTGAACCTGTTCGTTTAGGAGAGGTGAATGGTGAAACTAAGTTTGCACTGGATACCTTTAATGTAGAGGCACCGCGCCTTGTTCATACAGTTGCAAATGAAGCGGACAAAGTCATTTTAGTTGACCATAACGAACGTCAACAAAGTGCTGAAGACATTGAAAAGGTACGCGTCGTCGAAGTAATCGACCATCATAGAATTGCCAATTTTGAGACGAGCGATCCACTTTATTTCCGTGCAGAGCCTGTTGGATGTACAGCAACTATTTTAAAAAAGATTTATAAGGAAAATGGATTGGAAATCGATAAAAAAATGGCAGGCCTTATGTTATCTGCCATTATTTCTGACTCCTTATTATTCAAATCGCCTACATGCACGGAAGAAGACGTGGCAGCTGCTCGCGAACTTGCTGAAATTGCTGGAGTCGATGCGGACAGCTATGGTCTTAATATGCTAAAGGCCGGGGCAGATGTAAGCAGTAAAACAATTGAACAGCTGCTCTCCGTAGATGCGAAAGAATTTACTATGGGTAACGCAAAGGTGGAAATCGCCCAAGTAAATGCGGTTGGTGTGGATGAAGTTCTCGAGCGCAAAGCAGAAATTGAAGAAGCCCTTAACGAATTGATTCAACAAAAAGGATTGGATTTATTCTTATTTGTCGTAACAGATATTTTAACGAATGATTCTACAGCAATTGCCGTCGGACAAGCGGCTAAAGCAGTTGAACAGGCATTTAATGTTTCACTTGACAATAATAAAGCGGTATTAAAGGGAGTAGTTTCCCGCAAAAAGCAAATCGTTCCACCATTAACAGATGCTTTGAGCAAATAAGAACGACTTGCCAATCGATGAATAACTACGGGGAAGTCGATGGCGGCTTAACGATTAAGGACAGCGAGATGCTGTCCTTTACTTTTATAGACAAACTGCATTATAATTTTTAGAATTCAACCAGATGCAGAAGGGGTATGTTTATTTTGAAAGTAGCTTATTTAGGACCAAAAGGGACTTTTTCAGAAGAAGCGGCATTGCGTTATTTTTCAAATTCCGCAAGTGAGACGAAAATGTACAGTACTATTTTTGATGTGCTTGAAGCAGTTGACGAAGGGGAAGTCGATAAGGGGATTGTTCCGATTGAAAATGCGATTGAGGGGACCATCACAATGACGACTGATGCTTTGATCAATCATAATGTATGGATAGAAGGGGAAGCTGTATTGCCTGTTAGGCTTCATTTGTTAACGGTAAAAGGGGCTAGATTAGAGGATATTAAAGAAATATGGTCGATTCCGCCTGCGCTTGCCCAATGCAGGATTTTTACAAAGGAAATACGAGCTGAAACGAAGCACTTTGGCAGTACTTCAGGGGCGGCAGAAGCACTTTGTCAGTCAGGAAGATTAGATGCGGGAGCCGTTGCCTCTGAATTCGCTGCAGACATATTTGGATTGGATATTGCTAAAAGGGATATTCATGATAATGATTGCAACTCAACTAGGTTCCTTGTTTTATCAAAAACACCTAATGGAAACATTCATGAAACGGATAAATCGATGCTTTTGATTACACCCACAGAAGATCGACCAGGCTTGCTGGCTATTATTTTGAATGTATTTTCTTCATTAAATATAAATCTTTCGTGGATTGAATCCCGTCCAACTAAGAAAAAGTTAGGTACATACCGCTTTTTCATAGAAGCGGCTTTAGGCGTCCACGATGCTAATTTGAAAAAGGCTGTAACGATTCTTGAAGCATATGGACATGAGGTTAGGGTGTTAGGAAGCTACAAGACAACAAAATTATAAAATCGAGGTGCTAACTTATGAAAATAGAAGTATGGTCCGATTTTGTTTGTCCGTTTTGTTATATTGGCAAACGCAGGCTAGAGGAGGCGTTATCGAAGTTTCCGCATCGCGATAAGGTGGAAGTTGTGTTTCACAGTTTTGAACTCGATCCGAATACCCCTAAAGAGCAAAATAAAAATATCCACGAAGCACTTGCTGCGAAATATGGGGTAAGCGTAGAAGAAGCTAAACGAATGAATGAAGGTGTCGGAGAGCAGGCTAGAAGCGTTGGACTCACCTTTAATTTTGAAAAGATGATTCCGACTAATACATTTGACGCTCACCGTTTAGCCCATTATGCCAAAACCGAAGGCAAGGATGCAGCATTAACAGAAGTATTGCTAAAAGCGTATTTTACAGATTCCAAGAAACTGAGTGACAAAGATACTTTGGCAGATCTTGCAGAAACAGTTGGCCTTGAGCGAGAAAAGACAATGTCAGTATTAAATGATGACAATGCATTTGCAGATGATGTCCGTTATGACGAAAGAACAGCTCAGCAAATCGGTGTGCGGGGCGTTCCATTTTTCGTCTTTAATCAAAAATATGCCATCTCTGGTGCCCAACCTCCTGAAACGTTTTTAGGTGCGCTTGAAAAAGTTTGGCAAGAAGAAAATAGCACTCCAATTCTTCAAGATTTATCGGGAGATGCCGACGGAGCAAGCTGTGAAGATGGAAACTGTGCGATTCCAACAGATAAATAAAAATCCGATCTCTTAATGGATCGGATTTTTTCTTCGAGTCTGTAATCCTTTTATTATTTTCATAATAAACTGCACGAGTACTTCAGCAAAAACGAGCCCCATAGCGATTGCGCTTGCGATGATGAAGGCTTTCATAGCGAGTGGTATGGCGTTTGAATAATCATTGCTGACTACATGGCGCATTGCGTCGTAAGCTGTGCCACCTGGTACGAGCGGTATAATGCCAGCTACGATAAAAACAATGATTGGCGTTTTAAAGCGCTTGGCCATAATATGGCCTATAATGGCCACGATGAAAGCACCGCTAAATGCAGCTTGAACAACGTCTATTCCTGAATCAATCATCACGATATACACAAACCATCCCGCCATTCCAGCAACTCCACAATGAAGCAATGCTTTCCGTGGAGCATTAAAAATAATTCCGAAGCCGATGGCTGAGATCATGCTTAAAATTAAATGTGAAAAGTAATAAATCATGAATGGACACCCTTTAATAAATAGTCAAAGCCATAACGAATAAACAACGGCAACACCCGCACCAATCGCCAGTGCCGTTAAAAAAGCCTCCGCTCCTTTTGATAACCCGGATACGAAGTGGCCCGCCATAAGATCGCGTATAGCATTTGTTATAAGTAAACCGGGCACTAAAGGCATCACGGATGCAATGACAATCAGGTCAAGCTGTTTTCCCAAACCGTAATGTACCGCAACCATCCCTAGTAATCCAATAATAAATGAAGCCGAAAATTCGGAAAAAAACTTTACCTTGGCATGAAAGTGTATGACTAAAAAGGTTGAAAACCCTATTCCGCCTACAAATATAGCAGGTACATAATCTGCCCAAGTTCCTTTAAACATAATTAAAAAGCTACCGCTCGCAATGGCGGCTGCTATGATTTGAAGCCAGATAGGGAAAGTGAGATTCGCCTTTTCCAGATCTTTAAGGGCTAGGAAGGCTTCGTTTGCATTCAATTTTCCTTCTGCGATGCTTCTTGAAATATGATTGACTTTTGCAATTTTCTCCAAATCAGTACCTCGTTCGCTAATTCGTACAAACTGCGATGGATCTGAACCTTCCAAAGAAAATATAATTCCAGTCGGTGTCACAAAGCTTTGACTTTCGTTGAATCCGTATGCCGCAGCCATTCTCATCATCGTATCTTCCACACGATATGTTTCAGCTCCACTTTTCATCAATATTTTACCTGCAAGAAGACACGCATCGATTAGTTTTTGTTCATTTACATTATTGTTGTTCAATTTATCAACTCCAAAGATTTTGCCAGAGTGTATCTAATTGTATCATTTTATAAGTTTTCTTTAAAAATACTTATTTAAAAAAGGAACAAAATTTTTAAGAAAAGGCAGCATGAGCATAGCTTTGACTTTGTTAAATGTACTATTTACAAATCAGCGAAGGATTATTTGCACTTTGGGTTTAATGAAAATGATAAATTCTACGATTCTCTCAAACTTGAAGATTTCGAACATCAGGTATTTTTATTTTTAACGTAAACTCATGTCCAATAACAGAAAAATCAAGCGTTCCATTATGACTTTTTACAATACGCATGATTTCTTGCGTACCAAATCCTTCATGGTTCCCTGATTTTGTTGAAATGGACCGGTTTGTAAACATTCGTTCAATGATATTGTCTTTAAGCGGCAAAGTGTTATTTTTACAAAGCATAATCCATATCCCGCTCTGCTTTCGGCATAAAAAGTGGATTGTCCCCTGTTCACCTGTTGCATCACTATATTCATAGGAGGCATCAATGCTATTCTCCAATATATTTCCGATTAGAGATATAAGTTCATACTCAGATAAGGGCAAACCAGAAATAGCATGTTGAAAATGATATTCTAAGATTACACCTTTTTCGCGGGCTTGTTCGTTATATGCATAAAGTGCCCCGGCTACAATATTTGTCTCCCCACGTAAAATTCCATCGATTTGCGTATAGCGTGAATGTAGTTCAGACGTATTTTCTTTTGAAGATGAGCTCGTATGTAAAAGTGCGGAGGTATGTTTATGCAAATCATGTCGCTGTTTTCTCAATTCGTATAATAATGCTAGTTGCTGTTCATAATTCTCCGAAAGCTGCGTATGTTTTACCTGTTCTTTAATTAAAGGTGTACGCATAAAAAAGAGAGCCGCGAACGGAAGAAGCATCCCCAGCGTTATATAGGATGTATTCGTCATATAAGCAGCCAGCAACCAAAATAGCTGCATGATGAAGGTGACTGTTTTCCATAAAGAGGGAAAATCTTCTTTTTTGTAAAAATAGAATTGGGCTAATGAAGCGGCCGCCAATAAGATAACGATATAAAAACTATAGATTGAAAATGCCCATACGATGGCAAGCACCCATGGGATAAAATAGAGAAGCGACTGCATGTTTCCACCTCAAAAATAATACTTTTGCAAATAGTCCATTTTTTCTTTTGTCAGCATGGCAATTTGCTTTGTACCTTCAAATGTCACGCTGTAAGATTTTTTTGTATAAACTGTAAAACTTTTTACGAAATGAAGATTAATAATAAAGGATCGGTGCGAACGAATGAAGTTATTTTCACGCAAACTTCCTTCCAGCTCATTCATTGTCATATACGTTTCATAAGATGAATTCATTGTATAAATCGTTGTGGAACGCCCTGTTCGTTCTGCAAAAATGATATCTTTTTTAGGGATCATTTCGATATGACCTTTTTGTTTGAGAATTAAGCGCCCCGTCAGATTCCCCGCATGCTGCTTATCTCGATATTTTGCTAAAGCTTGCAAAAGCCTTTCTTTCTTATAAGGTTTTAAAATATAATCGTGAACATTTAATTCAAAGGCATGCACGGCGTACCCACTTTTAGCCGTAACAAAGATAACGGCAATCAAAAGCCCGTGTGTTTGAATAAAATCAGCTAACTCGTAACCCGAAATCCCCGGCATTTCAATATCTGCTATTAATAAATCAATCTTGTTTTTTTGAATTTCCTCGTAAGCTTCTTCAGGATTTGTCGTAGCAAACATGAGCTCGACATCCTCTTCTTCTTGTAAAATATATTTTAATTTATCTAAGTCTATTGTTCTGTCATCCACAATGCCCACTTTCATGGCAAAAACCCCTTTAAAACATACTAACTCCCATTATAAAACATTTTTTCAAAAACGGTTTATAAAGATTTCAACCTCTTTCGCGACATGTAAAGCACTCTTTGCGACATAATGGCAGACCGAAAAAATTTTCTGCCTTACAATACAGTTAGACATTGAAACGAAGGAGAGGAACGGCATGATCGTCGTTGATCAAGTAACGAAACAATTTAAAGATAAAAAACAAGTAGTGAAAGCAATTGATTATCTATCGCTACAAATTAAAAAAGGGCATGTTGTTGGGCTGATTGGTGAGAATGGAGCAGGAAAAACAACATTGCTCCGTATGCTTTGTACGCTCATAGAGCCTGACGAAGGAAGCATTACGTTAGAAGGAGAAAATATTTTTGAAAACAAAGAGAAGATTAGATCTAGGCTCGGAGTATTGTTTGGCTCAGAAACGGGTCTGTACAACAGATTGACGGCCCGTGAAAACTTAGAGTATTTCGGAACTCTATACGGGATGTCCCCTCATGATATAAAAAACCAAATTGAGATGTTGGCGAAACGATTTGGTATGCGTAAATATTTGGACCGGAAAGTAGAAGGATTTTCAAAAGGAATGAGGCAAAAGGTTGCGATTGCCCGGACACTGATCCATGATCCCGATATCGTTCTTTTCGATGAACCGACAACAGGCCTTGATATTACATCCTCCAATATTTTTCGTGAATTCATTTATCAATACAAAAGCGAAGGGAAAACGATTGTGTTCTCAACTCATATTATGGACGAAATTGCTCAGCTGTGCGAGGACGCCATCATGATGCATAAAGGACAAATCGTATATGAAGGAAGTCTTGAGGATTTATATGCTCAGGAAGGCAGTCGGGACTTAAATTATTTATTTACATCCAAAGTAGTAAGAGGTGATTTATATGTTTAAAACTATTTTTCTTAAAGAAATGAAAGATGTGTTGCGTGATAAGCGCAGCATTACGTTGCTGATTATTTTCCCTTTATTAATGATGGCAGGACTTACATTTTTCTATGACAAAATTTTAACGTCCAGTGACGAAGAGGATTTTATCTTGGCGGTGGATGAAGCGGTAGATTCTGAACTGATTACACAGTTTGAAAAGTATATGCCTACAATGACATTGGAGAAATTTCAAGATGTGCAGAAGGCGGTGGAAGATAAACAGGCTCAGATTGGAATTAAGCTTGGTACGGATTGGAAAGAAAGACTAGAACGTCAAGAATCGATTCCAGTAAATATAATTTTTGATCCAGGTAGTCAAGATTCATCTACTGCCTCAAATATTGTAATGGCTGGATTAAATCAATGGCAGCAGGAAGCGGTCCAATTAAGGCTGGCAGGTCAAAATATTGACAGCAGCGTTCTAGAAGTCTTTCAAATTGAAACAAAAACAACAAAAGATGAAGAAAACGCTATTGCATCTTTTATGCTAGCAATCTTAATTCCACTTCTTATCCCAATGGCGATTGCCAATGGATCTTATCCATCCGCAACCGAGCTGTTTGCCGGTGAAAAGGAAAAGAAAACGATTGAAGCATTGCTTATTACACCTGTAAAGCCAATAAAAATTTTATTAGCGAAATGGATGACCATTTCATTGCTCGGAATATTTACTGGCGTCCTATGTATCGCTTTACTAAGCATATTTGTTAATTTTACAACTGAACTCAAAAAAGGACTGGCTGTTATTGTGAATCCTGTTCCATTTGTCCTTATGAGTATTGTCTTAATAGTCTTATTTGCGATTTTCTTTGCAGAAATTGAAATGATCTTAAGTATGATGGCGAATTCGGTTAAAGAAGCAGGTTATTACATGACACCTGTGATAGGGATGATTACACTTCCGATGCTGTTCATGTTCTTTGCTGGTGAAGCTTTAAGCCTTCCGTTGTATGCTGCTCCGATCATGAATTTATTCTTATTCGTCCGCGATGGGTTCAGCGGGCAGTTGACGGTCGGTGCATTTGGGCTAGCAGCAGGAAGCTACGCTGTGTTGATTATCATCTTATTCCCTATAGCAGCGAAGCTTTTTAGAAATCATCGTTTAATGTTAGGAAAATAATGATTGACATGACAGAAAATTTTTACTATCATCATAATCAATCAATTAAACATTTTTAGGCAATGAAGAAGAATAGTAACTTGGATGACGCTGTAGAGAGCCGGTGGTTGGTGCAAATCGGTGTGATTCATGCAGGTGAATGGGCTTCCGAGCTTCCAAACCGAACCTTGAATACTTGTAGGTGTAGGCTTTGGCGAAAATCCCGTCGATACAAGGGAGCACGCATAGCTGCGTAATAAGCATTTGTGCGGAAGAGAGCTGATTTTTGGCTGAATAAAGGTGGCACCACGGTCCTTCGTCCTTTGGATGAGGGGCCTTTTTGTGTTTTAGTAAAAAAATAATCCAAAAACGTTGATCAAGAGTAGTATGCGTAAGTGATTCGTCACAGAGAGCCGGCGTTGGTGTGAATCCGGTACGAAAGCTTATACAGAATGGACTTGTGAGTGATTTCCTGAAATAGAGTAGGGAAATTCGGTTTTCCGCCGTTATATGGATAGGGCATCGGAGCAGTTCTCCCGTGCCTGAATGAGATGGGGATTTTTTGAAAAGTCTCCAATACGAGGTGGCACCGCGGTTATATCGCCCTCAGATGAACACGATTTTGTGTTTGTCTGGGGGCTTTTTGTATTTCGAAAATATTTGGAAGGGGATTGGAAAATGCAAACAAAACAAGCGAATTTTAAAATGAGAAAATTGAATGGGGATGTCCTGACTCCGATTAATATTTTCTTGCGGCTAGAAGGAACGAAAAAATTTTTATTGGAAAGTTCGCTGAAACACAGTGAACAAGGACGCTATTCTTTTATTGGAGTAAATCCTGTTATGGAAATTATCGGGGAGGGGAATAAGGCATCGGTCATTTCATCTTCAGGAGTCAAGGAACAAACAGGGGTGCCTCTTGATATCATGCAGGCTTCACTCCCTAGACTTGATTTAGAACTTCCTTTTCCTTTTTACGGTGGAGCGGTCGGGTATGTAGGGTATGATGCGATTCGTCAGTATATCGATATTGGAGAAGAGCTGAAAGATGAAATTAATATGCCGGATATTCATTTTATGGTATATGAGGATGCGATCGTCTATGACCATTTAGCCCAATCAATCTATGTGCTTGCAATTGATCTACATGGAAATCGAACAGAGGAAGAACTGGAAAAACGCATGAATGAATTGGAGAAGCAAATCTCCAGGAAGGAACAAGATGAAACATTAACCGACTGTAAAATTGAATTCACACCTCAACTGGAAAAAGAAGAATTCATACGTAAAGTAGAGGCTGCACAGGAATTTATTAAAAATGGCGAAATAGAGCAAGTCGTCTTGTCGCAACGAATGATTGGAAAGGTTGGGGCAGATCCTTTTCACTTTTATCGGGTGTTAAGAAACTCCAATCCTTCACCTTATATGTTTTACGTTGATTTTAATGAATATGTTGTTTTAGGAGCGTCTCCAGAAAGTTTTATTAAAACAAGTGGAAAAATCGTTTCAACAAATCCAATTGCCGGAACGAGAAGGCGTGGAGAAACTCACGAGGAAGACCTTGCGCTTGAAGCAGAACTTTTAGCAGATGAAAAAGAATTATCTGAACATCGGATGCTTGTAGATTTGAGCTGTGAGGATCTAAGCCACATATGTTTAAATGATACGATAAATATTAAACGGCATATGAAAATAGAGCGTTATCGTCATGTCATGCACATCGTTTCTGAATTGGAAGGGACGCTTGCAGAAGGGAAAACAGGTATTGACGCGCTCATTTCCTCTCTTCCAGCAGGTACCGTTTCTGGAGCTCCAAAACCTCGTGCAATGCAAATTATCAATGACCTTGAGGAAGTGAAGCGAGGCGTCTATGCAGGAGCCATTGGCTATATTAATGCGAATGGCGATGTCGACTTTGCGATTGCAATCCGTTCACTCGTCATTAAAGATCAACATGCCTATTTGCAAGCTGGCGCAGGGATTGTGGCAGACTCTATCCCTAAAAATGAATATATGGAGACAATTAACAAAGCAAGGGCGCTTTTAAGTCCGAAACCTTATTAATAAATGTTTGCTAACAAGAAATAACCATCATCCAAGTTTAAATAGGATGATGGTTTTTCTTCCGTTTATCGAGTACCTCGCATATACGACTGAATTTTCGGAGACATCGCGAACAAAATTATTCCAAGTAAAATCGATATACCACCTATGAAACCGAAGTAAATAATTTCAGTTTCAGGTTTATATAATTTTACAATCTGAGCGTTAATCGCTTGTGCAGAAGCATTTGATAAAAACCAAAGACTCATCGTCTGTGCTGAAAAGGCTGCTGGCGCCAATCTTGTAGTAGCGGAAAGCCCAACAGGTGATAAACAAAGCTCACCAAGCACGACGATAAAGAAACTGAGAACTAGCCACAATGGGCTTACAAGTGTGTTTACACCGTTCATATAGGCAGGAAAGATCATAACGATAAAAGAAAGACCCGCAAGAACAAGTCCCAATGCGAATTTTGCTGGTGTCGATGGCTGACGATTGCCGAGTCTTATCCAAAGCCATGCAAAAATTGGAGCAAATATGACGATAAAGACTGGGTTTAATGATTGGAACCAAGAGGACTCTAATTTTAATCCTGCAAACTGCAATTGTGTTCGTTGGTCGGCATATTGTGCAAGTATGATTGAACCTTGTTCTTCAATTGCCCAAAACATAATTGATGCAATGAATAATGGTATGTAAGCTGTTAAATTGGATCGTTCGTCAGGAGTTGTCTTTTTACTTCGGAACATAACAATAAAGTAAGCGGCAGGAATGATTATTCCCAAAATACTAACGAGCATCGTAAAGCGATCAATCGTCAAAATGCCTTTGGAAATCGATAGGGCACCAAGTAAGATAACCATGATAGCGACAATAAAAAAACCTAAATAAACTCTTCTCTTTTCATCTGGAGAAAGTGGATTTGGAACATGTGAGCCTGCAAGACCCAAATTATTTTTCCTCGTTGCTAAAAAAATCACTAATCCTAAAAACATACCAATTGCAGCTACCCCAAAACCAAGATGAAAATTGTATTTTTGTCCAAGCGTCCCTACGATAAAAGGAGCGATTAAAGCACCTAAATTAATTCCCATATAAAAAATACTGAAACCAGCATCGCGACGGTTATCATCTTCACTGTATAAATCACCGACGACACTTGAAACATTTGGCTTCAAAAGACCTGTACCGATAACAATTAATCCCATGGATAAAAATAAAGCGACGATTCCACCTGGAAAGGATAGGGCAATATGGCCACCCATAATTAAGATTCCGCCGAAGAAAACTGTTTTTTTCGTCCCTAGTATCCGATCCGCTATCCAGCCTCCAATGATTCCAGACATATAAACGAGAGACCCGTATATGGCCATGACGGAAGCGGCCGTTGTTTTGTCTAGACCAAGTCCGCCTTCTGAAACAGCGTAATACATATAATAAAGGAGAATGGCCCTCATCCCGTAATATGAAAAACGTTCCCAAAACTCTGTGAAAAATAATGTAAACAAACCTTTTGGATGTCCAAAAAATCCTTTCTGAGGGACACTTTTAACGATTTCCTCTTTCAACTTATAGTCCATGAATGTTTCCCCTTCTTCAATTTTTAGTTATTCTTTTCCACTAATTTTAGTCTTTACACTTTTTTCTTAAAGATTCCTATCGACAGTTGAATATTGTTGTATGAATCGGACTAAAATGATATTATGAAAATTTTTTCCAATAACTAATTGACATGACAAATTCTCTCGTGCTAACATATGAACATTCAATATAGTCTAAATTAAGGAAGGGAGGCTGATCATGATGAAAAAGTTAATTGTAAACGTTCAACAACTGAATATGGACTCAGCCTGCCGTTTAATTGCATAATTTTGTAAACGATTAAAAGCTAAGACGCGGGCTATAGGATACCCGTGTCTTTTTTATGTGAGCATAGCTGCGCATATTTATAGGCGCACTATGCTCTTTTTCATATAGAAAACCAGTGTTATCACACTGTTAATATAAAAAAACAATCGGGAGGAAAAACAAATGACGATTTTTATTCTATTGATGAAAACAGTGGAGCTGGAGAGTGGGTAGCTTTCACTGGATGGTCGGCAAAAAAGGAGGTTTAAGGAATGTTTAGTGTATTAAAAAAATTAGGTTGGTTTTTTAAACAACATTGGAAGCGTTATACGATTGCCCTTGTTTTATTGGGCTTTGCTAATATATTTGAAGTGATTCCGCCAATGATTTTAGGATCTGCTATCGACAATATCTTTCTCGGATCATTAACCTTTAAAACATTATTAATGTACGTGGCGATATTGGGTGGTGGAGCAATATTAAACTATTGGATTACGTACGTATGGCAGTATCAATTATTTGGCGGAGCTTTTATTGTGGAAAAAATGCTGCGCTCTAGATTCATGAATCATTTATTAAAGATGACTCCTACATTTTTTGAAAAAAATCGAACAGGCGATTTAATGGCTAGGGGTACAAATGATTTACGGGCGATATCCTTAACTGCAGGTTTTGGAATTCTTACATTATTTGATTCTACGATGTATATGTTCACGATTTTATTGACGATGGGATTCCTCGTTTCTTGGAAGCTTACATTTGCGGCGATATTGCCGCTGCCTATTCTTGCATGGATTATCACAGTTCTTGGAGATAAAATCCATACACGATTTACGGCTGCACAAGATGCATTTGGTGACATGAATGATCGGGTCCTTGAATCTGTTTCAGGAGTAAGGGTTACTCGGGCATACGTCCAAGAAAAGGCAAGTGAAGCTGATTTTCAAAAGATGACGGAGGATGTGTACCAAAAAAATATTAGTGTTGAAAGAATCGATGCCCTATTCAATCCTGCAACAAAAGTGATTACGGGAATCAGCTACATCATCGGACTTTCTTACGGAACATATCTTGTCTTTCATCAAGAAATCTCATTGGGACATCTAGTTGCCTTCAATGTTTACTTAGGTATGCTTACATGGCCAATGTTTGCGATTGGTGAATTAATCAATATCATGCAGCGGGGAAATGCATCGCTTGATCGTGTTCAAGAAACATTGAACTACGAGGAAGATGTAAAAGATCCTGTCGCTCCAAAAGTAATAGAGCAACCAGAAAACATTTTATTATCAGAGGTTACATTCCGCTATCCGTCTTCAAAAACAAATAACTTGGCTAATTTAAATGTCCACATTAAACGTGGTGAGACGATTGGTATAGTTGGAAAAACCGGAAGTGGAAAGACAACATTTATTAAACAATTTTTACGAGAGTACCCATTAGGTGATGGAGATATTTACATTTCCGATGTAAATATGAAAGATCAGTCTAAAGAACAGATTCGCAGTTGGATTGGCTATGTTCCGCAAGATCATGTTTTGTTTTCTAGGAGTGTAAGAGAAAACATCCTTTTCGGAGATGAACAAGCAACAGAGGAAGATCTTAAAAAAGCAATTTATCTTGCTTATTTTGAAAAGGATTTAGAAATGTTGCCAGAAGGCTTGGAAACACTTGTAGGAGAAAAAGGGGTAGCCCTTTCTGGTGGACAAAAGCAGAGAATTTCAATTGCTCGAGCGCTTATTAAGAATCCAGAGCTTTTAATATTAGATGATTCGTTATCTGCTGTAGACGCCAAGACAGAGTCTAGGATTATCCGAAATATTCGCGAGGAGCGCAACGGAAAAACTACTATTATTACGACACACCGTCTATCTGCAATTGAACATGCTGACTGGATTATTGTTTTAGACGACGGGAAAATTGTCGAAGAAGGAACCCATCAAGATTTGCTGCAAGCAAACGGATGGTATAAAGAGCAATATGATAGACAGCAAGTAGAAGACTCGCTTCTTGAGGAGGTGAACGCATAATGACCGGAAAAAGGTTATATAAATATGCATTGTTTTTTAAAGGTCTCATTATTGCTGCACTGGCAATGCTGACAGTTTCAGTCGGTGCAGATGTCATTGGACCATTTGTAGCGAAGAAGCTGATTGATGAGCACATCTTAGGAATAGAAGATCACTGGTTAGAGTCGAGCCCAGGGAAATTCTCAGTGGAATATGATGGGAAATCATACGTCAGAGAACTATATGCTGCTGAAGCGACGTTAAAGGAAAGCGGTAAAACGGCATCGATTTTACAAGTAGATAGAAGATTTTACTTTGTAAATGATGAAGTTCCTTTTGAAGGAGACCGAGCGATTAAGGGC
This sequence comes from Bacillus sp. IITD106, assembly GCF_019459225.1. Classification (GTDB taxonomy): domain Bacteria; phylum Bacillota; class Bacilli; order Bacillales; family Bacillaceae_C; genus Lederbergia. Next base: position 119,948 of record NZ_JAIAZY010000006.1, on the reverse strand, counting down.
GATAAACTTTCCGTTACGGTTCAAGGTCAAACGAAAGAATATTCAGCAAAAAAACTTTCTATAAACGATACACTCGCTTTTTATAAGCCTGAGATACCTGCTATTACGAAGTTGTTGGCACTTTACATGGGGTTATTCATCGTTGCAGCGATCTTTAGTTATGGTCAGTATTTTTATTTGCAAAAAGCGGCAAATCGGATCATTCAAAAAATGCGGATGGATGTATTTGCACATGTGCAACGCCTGCCTATCCGCTACTTTGACGATTTACCTGCAGGGAAAGTTGTCGCGCGTATCACGAATGATACAGAAGCCATTCGAGAATTATATGTGGCAGTATTGTCAAATTTCTTTACTGGGTTTATTTATATCCTTGGAATTTTTACAGCGATGTTTATTCTCGATGTAAAGTTAGCTATGCTATGTACGCTGCTTATCCCTATTTTATTCGCATGGATGATTTTTTATCGGAAATTTGCTTCTAAATACAATCATGTGATCCGTTCTAAAGTAAGTGAGCTTAATGCGATGATCAATGAATCTATTCAAGGGATGACGATTATTCAGGCTTTCCGCCGCGAAAAGCAAATGAGCGCAGAATTTGAGGAAATGAACGAGACGCATTTTCGTTATCAAAATAAACTGCTCATACTAAACTCTTTATCGTCCCATAATTTTGTTGGGGTGTTAAAAAATATTGTGTTCGTCGGGTTTATTTGGTATTTCGGAAGTAATTCACTCGGAGCTCATTCAGTCGTGACAATTGGTGTATTATACGCCTATGTTGATTATATCAACCGATTATTCCATCCTGTTATGAATATCGTCAATCAATTTTCCAATCTAGAGCAAGCTTTAGTTGCAGGACAGAGAGTTTTCCGCTTGCTTGATGAACAAGGGGAAGAGGTTAGCACGGAAAGAATGGAACGATATAAAGGAAATGTTACGTTCGACCACGTTTATTTTGGATATAAGGAAAATGAATATGTACTGAAAGACATCCACTTTGAAGCAAAGCAAGGGGAAACTGTAGCACTCGTTGGTCATACAGGTTCTGGAAAAAGTTCAATCATGAATATTTTATTCCGTTTCTATGATTGCCAAAAAGGCGAAATCAAAGTTGATGGAAAAAACATTCAAGACATTCCGAAACAAACACTGCGTGAACACATGGGCATTGTATTGCAAGATCCGTATTTGTTTACAGGAACGATAGCTTCTAACGTCAGCTTAAATGATCCGCGAATTTCACGTGAGAAGGTTGAAGAGGCTTTAAAAGCAGTAGGAGCAGATCGAGTTTTGAAAAATTTAGAAAAGGGAATGGATGAGCCTGTTGTTGAAAAAGGAAGTACACTTTCTTCCGGACAACGCCAGCTAATCTCCTTTGCGCGAGCATTGGCCTTTGATCCAGCGATCCTCATTTTGGATGAAGCGACTTCCAGCATCGATACGGAAACAGAAACGATTATCCAAGAAGCAATGGACGTATTGAAAAAAGGACGTACAACCTTCATTATCGCCCACCGTTTATCAACAATTAAAAACGCCGATCAAATTTTAGTCCTTGATCGCGGAACCATTGTGGAGCGAGGCAATCATGAAGAACTAATGGAGAGAAAAGGAAAGTATTATCAAATGTACCAGCTGCAGCAAGGTCAAAAGCTTGGGGCATAACAAAGAAAAACGGCACTTCAAATTTTTGAGGTGCCGTTTTTTTTACGAGATATTACATTTCATAATTCCTAGTTAATTCCCTATGAAACTCATAGGAAAACTAATTTGGTCGATAATTATTTGCTAATTCTCGATGAAACTCATGGAAAACCTAATTTGTTCGATAATTCCATGCTTATTCTCGACGAAAGTCATGGAAAAATTGATCGATAATAATGTGTTAAACGTGCCCTCTGAACCCTTTTTTGAAGATTAGAGGTCACGATGAGGCGTTCAACGTGCCCTTCGAACCCTGTTTTGAAGGTTAAAGGTCATGGATGGAACGTTCATCGTGACCCCAATCGCGAATTTTTGGAGTTGGGGGTTACGATGATGAGTCAATTTTAAAAATTGGGCACTTCTATATAGCGTGAATCATTATTCAAATAATAAAAAACACTAAAATAGATAATGCCAATGACGTAATCACCATGGCAATCAGCGGTTTTAACGCTTTCGTTTTTAAATCTCCAAGACTAACGTTTAGTCCAAGACCTACCATAGCAGCGGTCAGTAGCCAACTTGTGACCGATGTAACAAAGCTTTTTACTCCTTCTGGATATGGTATCGCATGTCCTAACACATAGCTTCCGATCACACTTATAATAATGAACCCGATTAAAAACCACGGGAATTCAATTTTTGCCGCAGTGTTATCCCCTGCAGCCTTTCTTTTCATCCAATACATAAAAACAAAGCAAAGGGGTATAAGGAGGAATACACGACCCAATTTTGCAAGCAAACCAATCGCCAACGCATCTTCGCCACCAACATCAGCTGCAAGGATGACTTGAGCGATTTCGTGAAGACTCATTCCTGACCATACACCAAATTCCACATCTGTAAGAGGCAGGATGGGGCGTAAAAGTGTATATGCGATTGCGAAAACAGTACCAACAAGTGCTATGGTTCCCACACTAATGGCAGTATCTTCATCTTTCGATTTAATAATGGGTGCAACCGCTGCAATGGCTGCTGCTCCACAAACCCCTGTACCAACACCAAGCAATAATGAAATCGTTGGATTTGCTTTTAGTCGCTTGGCAATCCAAACAGTGGCTAATATTGCAAAAATAATAACCCCTACATCTTTTGCAAGTAAACCAAGGCCATCTTGAAGAACGACCGCTATATCCAATTTTAGTCCATATAAAATAATGGCTGCTCGTAACAATCTTTTGGATGAAAACGCAATTCCTGGGCGGATGGCTTCAGGGTAACCGAAAAATTGCCGAAAAACTATGGCAATTAGAATCGCACAGGCAAGTTGACCAACCATATTAAATCCAGGAACTTTCGCTAGCCAAAATCCTAGAAATGCAATCAAAAATGTAAAGGCGATTCCACCCGCCATTGAAAAGCTAGCCGATTTTGGCTTTTTCCTTTCTAGTTGTTTTTCCATAAATTAACCTCCAATAATCATGTCCTATTACAGAATAATACTTATTAACATATAAGGAAAATAAATCATTATAATAGTAATGATAAGTAAATGCTTATAGTGGAGGGAAAATAATGGAGCAGAAGTTGGAAGTATTCTTGAAAGTTGCAGAAAAAGAAAGTTTTTCTCGTGCAGCAGAGGAGCTTCATATGACTCAGCCTGCCGTTAGTCAATACATACAGCTTTTTGAGCGTGAAATGGGAACAAAACTCTTAGAAAGAAGCAATAAATATGTCCGCTTAAATAAAGCGGGTGAAATTGTATATCATCATGCAAAAGAAATCATTGGACTTTATACAAAAATGCAACGATTAGTGGATGATGTCACAAATAAAACAAGCGGCCCCTTATCTATTGGGGCAAGCTACACATTTGGCGAATATGTCTTACCGCATATCATAGCCCATACACTTGAACAATATCCGCTTATAAAGCCAACGATCACAATCGGAAACACGAAAGAAATTGCGGAACTTGTCTCGGGGCATCAATTGGATATAGGGATCATTGAAGGAGGATTAAGAAATTCAAAATTGAAGGTTGAGCCGTTTTTAGAAGATGAAATGCACATTGTGGTTTCAGCAAATCATCGTTTGGCGAATGACAATAAAACAGAATTAAGAGGTTCGGACCTTGCGAACGAAACTTGGATTGTTCGCGAAAATGGATCTGGTACACGCGAAGCAACAGAACATGTATTTCAGTTATTTGATATGGCTCCTAAAATAATGGAATTTGGAAGCAACCAACTCATTAAAGAGTCAGTAGAAGCAGGGTTAGGAGTTAGTCTACTTTCAAAATGGGCAATCAGGAAAGAAGTAGAATTAGGCACTTTGAAAAGATTGAAAATAGAAGGTTTGCCATTCTATCGTAAGTTTTCCTTTATCGTTAAAACGCCCTTCCAAACAAAAGCAATGGAAAGCTTCCTCAACTTATTGAGAGCTGAAGATATTATCTTGAATATTGAAACAGTTAATTCTAAAAATAAACGAAAAAAGTATTGAAGTATCTACATATTTAGGTATAATAATGTGAGGTTAAAAGTAAACTAAAAGTTTATTTTTACTAAACTTTATTTACTTGTAGTTTACTAATATTAAACACGATTGAGGTCATATTGATGCTAATCGGAAACAAAATTAAGAATTTACGATTGAAGAAAGGGTTGACGCAAGAGGAGTTAGGGGAACGGACTGATTTAAGTAAAGGGTATATTTCACAGTTAGAAAGAGATTTAAGCTCTCCTTCAATCGATACATTCTTTAATATACTAGAGGTGCTTGGCTGTACTCCAAAGCAATTTTTTGATGAAGAAGAGCGAGAACAGAAAGTAGTCTACAGGGAAGAAGATCAAACTGAATACACAGATGATGAAAAGGGATATGAAATAAAATGGTTAGTTCCCGAATCGAATGAAATGGAAATGGAACCAATCTGGCTGACGTTAGAAGAAAATGGCGAATTTAAGCAATTCGAACCTTCACTGTCGGAAACCTTTGCATACGTACTGAAAGGTCAGATTATGATTCAATTAGGGAAACATACGTATTATGCAAAAGCTGGTGAATCCATTTATTTTCATGCATCCCACCAACATCAAATCAGCAATATATACAATGGGATCTCGGAACTGATATTAGTTGCGACCGATTCATACTTATAAGCTTGTCGTAATCATACTACGATAAATGGAGGGACAACAATGATGGAAAATACGATTATTCGTTTTGAAAATGTATCAAAACAATATGACGATGAATTAGTTTTAGATGATGTAAGCTTTGAAATTGAGCGTGGTAAATTTTATACCCTTCTTGGTCCCTCTGGCTGCGGAAAAACAACGATTCTCCGTTTGATTGCTGGATTTATTGAACCTTCAAAAGGTGTAATTTTTTTTAATGGGAAAAAGGTCAATAAAATTCCTGCCAATGAACGCCAAGTGAATACTGTCTTTCAAGACTATGCGCTATTTCCCCATTTAAATGTTTTTGAAAATGTGGCGTTTGGCTTGCGAATTAAGAAAAAGAAAAAAACAGAAATCGAGCAAAAGGTTAAAGAGGCATTAAAGTTCGTTAACTTGGCTGGCTATGAAAATCGAGAAATCAATGAGATGTCGGGAGGACAACGTCAACGTGTTGCAATTGCACGTGCCATTGTGAACGAGCCTGAAGTAATATTGCTTGATGAGCCACTTTCTGCACTTGATTTAAAACTAAGAACTGAAATGCAATACGAGCTGCGCGAATTGCAGCAAAGACTAGGCATTACTTTTATTTTTGTCACGCATGATCAGGAAGAAGCATTGGCGATGTCTGATGAAATTTTTGTCATCAATAAAGGTAAAATTCAACAAAGCGGAACTCCTATCGATATTTACGATGAACCAATTAACCGTTTTGTCGCAGATTTCATCGGTGAATCTAATATAATCCCTGGGAAAATGATCGAGGATTTCCTTGTTGAATTTAATGGAAAACAATACGAATGTGTCGACCAAGGCTTTAATCCAAATGAGTCAGTTGAAATTGTCATCAGGCCAGAAGATTTGGAGATTACGGCGAGAGACACAGATAATCTGCATGTTAGAGTAGATTCACAGTTGTTCCGAGGTGTTCATTACGAAATATGCTGCTATGATGAGGCAGGAAATGAGTGGCTCGTCCATTCCACTAAGAAAGCAGAAGCTGGAGATGAAGTAGGGCTTCGTTTTGATCCGGAAGCTATTCATGTCATGCGTTTTGGAGAAACGGAAGAAGAATTTGATAAACGCTTGGAAGCTTATGATGAGGTTAGCCATGCAAAATAAAATGCGTAATTTTTATCTCATTCCTTATGTTTTATGGATTGGATTATTCGTAGTAGCACCTATATTACTTGTCGTTTATTATTCATTTTTTGATATTGAGGGAAACTTAACAGTAACGAACTATCAAAAGTTCTTTACGCCCGTTTATTTAAGGATGACACTAAGTTCTTTTTGGTATGCCTTTTTAATTACAGCTTTCTCGTTATTGATTGCCTATCCAACTGCGTATTTTCTTACGAGAGCAAAGCATAGACAGCTCTGGCTTTTATTGATCATTTTGCCTTCTTGGATCAATTTACTATTAAAAGCGTATGCCTTCCTTGGAATTTTCGGAGCATACGGACCTGCTAATATATTTTTAGAAGCAATCGGAATCGGCTCGAAACAAATATTATTTACTGATTTTAGTTTTATCTTTGTTTCTGTTTATATTTTCATACCATTTATGATTCTTCCGATTTACAATGCTCTTGAAAAAATGAATCCATCATTAGTCGATGCAGCAAGCGATCTCGGAGCTTCTACGTGGACAACATTTAGACGTGTCATTTTCCCGCTCACATTAGACGGGGTTAAATCTGGTTGCCAGGCTGTTTTTATTCCAGCTCTTTCCTTGTTTATGATTACAAGGCTAATATCCGGAAACCGTGTTATTACGCTCGGTACAGCGATTGAACAACATTTCCTTGTAACACAAGATTGGGGAATGGGTGCGACGATTGCCGTATTCTTAATTATTGCAATGGCAATCATCATGATTTTAACCGGCAATAGAAAACGGGGTGACCTCCTATGAATAGGAAAAGCAAATTTGCGAGTATATACCTAATCATTGTTTTTTTCATCTTGTATGCCCCGATATTTTATTTAATGTATTATTCGTTTAATAGTGGCGGAACAATGCGTGATTTTGAAGGTTTTACACTTGAATGGTATTCGGAGGTTTTCCAAGATACAAGGCTAATCATCATTGCCTTGAATACACTAATTATTGCTTTGCTTTCGGCAGCAATATCTACTATTCTTGGTGTGGTTGGAGCACTTGCGATTACGTATGTAAAAAGACTTAGATATAAAAATACGCTGCAAACGTTGAACAACGTCTTAATCGTTAGCCCTGACGTTATTATTGGTGCATCATTCCTAATTATGTTTACCATCATTGGAATTAAGCTTGGCTTTACTTCTGTTTTATTATCGCATATTGCATTCAGCGTTCCGATTGTTGTCATTATGGTATTGCCTAAGCTTCAGGAAATGCGCTCTTCCTTAATTGATGCAGCACGTGATCTAGGTGCGACAAATTGGGATATACTATCAAAAGTTATTTTGCCTTATATTTCACCGGGTATTTTCGCAGGGTTTTTTATGGCATTAACCTATTCCCTTGATGATTTTGCCGTTACGTTTTTTGTAACTGGAAATGGTTTTTCTACTTTGTCTGTTGAAATTTACTCTCGTGCACGCCAGGGTATATCGCTTGAGATTAACGCGTTATCGACTCTTATCTTCCTAGTGACTATCGTGCTTGTCATTGGATATTATTTTGTTAATCAGCGCAACACAAGACCTCAAGTGGCGGGGGTGAGGAAACCATGAGTAAATTAGTGCGATTATTTTCTCTCATCTTTATCGTTTCCTTTTGTTTAATGTACTTGACTTCCGAAATGAATTCGTCTCAAGGATTTACGAGTGGAAATACGTTAAATGTCTATAATTGGGGAGATTACATCGACCCCGATTTAATTAAAAAGTTTGAAAAAGAAACAGGCATGAAAGTCATTTATCAAACCTTTGATTCGAATGAAGCGATGATGACGAAAATTTCACAGGGAGGGACTACTTATGATATTACAGTTCCTTCAGAATATGCGATTAGCAAAATGAAAGATGAAGGGTTATTGCTGCCAATTGATCACAGTAAAATACCCAATTTACAATATATTGATAAGCGTTTTATGGATCTTTCTTTTGACCCGGACAACCAATACTCCATTCCGTATTTTTGGGGTACGTTTGGCATTGTTTATAATAAGAAAATGATAGGGGATAAAGAAATTACTAGTTGGAATGATTTATGGGACCCTGAATTAAAAAATCAAATCTTCCTCGTGGATGGCGCTCGTGAAGTAATCGGGATGGGTCTTAATAGTCTTCATTATTCATTAAACGACACGAATGAAAAGCATCTTTTGGAAGCAAAGCAAAAATTAGATGGACTTACTCCAAATATTAAAGCAATTATAGGAGACGAAATTAAATTGCTGTTGGCAAATGAAGAAGCAGCTATTGGGGTAACTTGGTCCGGTGAAGCGGCGGATATCTTGAGTGAAAATGAAGATTTGGATTATGTCGTACCAGATGAAGGATCAAATTTATGGTTCGATAATATGGTCATTCCAAAATCAGCAAAAAATATAGAGGGTGCCCATAAATTTATCAATTTTATGCTTGATCCTGAAAATGCAGCCCAAAATGCTGAATATGTTGGTTACTCTACGCCAAATGCAAAAGCTTTGGAGTATATGCCGGAAGAAATGACGAGTGACCAACGTTTTTATCCGGAGCCGGAACTGACGGAACGACTTGAAGTATACGATAACTTAGGAAAGAAAATGCTCGCCCACTACAATGATCTATTTTTAGAATTCAAAATGCATCGAAAGTAATGACTTTTAGTTGTCTAGCTCCAGCGCCTATCGACTAGCAAACTTCTTGTCCTTCTACGATAAGTCAACATCGGCTCGTCTTGTCTAGCTGCAGTCGCCAGCCCCTCGAGGTCAAATAACCTGAGTCAATAAAAGTCAAAATACAGACTTTTTTTGACTCAGAACATTTGCTTGTCGGGGCTAACCGGGCGACTTTCGCTTTTCCAACCTCGCCGTGTTTCCTTTATCTCAGTCGAAGGACCTGAAGTTTGTACGTCGATGGGCAAGGCGCTTCCGCTTTTCGATAGGCTGCCGAATCTTCTTGGCAGCCTATCTTTATTTTTGGAACATGATATACTAGAACCATGTAGAAAGGAGGCGATATGAATGGAAATGGGCAAAGAAATTATGGGCATGCTTCATGAGATTAAAGATACATTAAAAGAGCATGGTCAAATTTTAAAAGAGCATAGTCAAATTTTAAACGAGCATGGCCAAATTTTAAAGGAGCATAGCCAGATATTAAACGAGCATAGCCAAATTCTAAATGAGCATAGCCAAAAATTGGACATGCATAGTGAAACATTAAAAGAACATGGATTAATATTAGGCGGGCTTCGAAATGGCCAAGAAATGCTTAAAGCTGAATTAAGCGAATTGAGGCTTCAGAATGCCAAAGAATTTGGAGAAATTAAAGAACAAATGAAAGACATGGGAGATAGCATCGATATCCTCAAAGAAGACACATGGCACAATAAAAAAGATATCCTCCGAATAAAAAAAACAATGGGAATGGCTTAAAGCATTCGTTATTAGAACATCCACACATAAAAAGCCTCAAATACCTCATAATTAAATTTTCATTATTAAGGCAGCTAGGTAATCATTTCCTGTAAAAGGAAGATGTTATCGTGGCTGTTTTTTATATATAAAAATTCAAAAAAATATTCATAAATAGTTCAAATATTTGAAACGTTGGTGCAAATACAATGAAAACGGATACAAAATAAATGGACTTTTTCCAACTAATAAAACATTCTGAAAATGTCTTGACCTTTCAGCAATACCGCGGTATCATTGGAACAATTTAATAAATCAAAACAAACTATAAAAACAAAAGCGAAAGCGCCTTGCTCATCGACGTACAAACTTCAAGGCCTTCGACTGAGATAAAGGAAACACGACGAGGAACGAGTCGATGTTGACTTATCGTAGGGAGAAGGACAGGAAGTTTGCTAGTCGATAGGCGCTGTAGCTAGACTAAAATTCTACAGAGAGGGGCGAATAGCGATGAGTGAACAATTGATCTTCCTTGATGGCAAATTCGTAAAAAAAGAAGATGCCGTTGTGTCAGTGTATGATCATGGATTTCTCTACGGAGATGGAATCTTCGAAGGAATTCGTGCATATTCTGGGAATGTGTTTCGCTTAGACGAGCATTTAACAAGGCTCTATGACTCAGCGAAATCAATTATGTTAACCATTCCATACACGAAAGAGGAGATGGCTCATATTGTTGCTGAAACACTCCGCAAAAACAAATTAACAGATGGATACGTTCGCCTCGTTGTATCACGTGGAGTAGGGGATTTAGGTTTAAGCCCATATTCTTGCGAAAAAGCAACAGTACTTGTCATTGCTGAGCCGTTACGTATTTATCCAAAGGAATTATACGATACTGGGCTTGATATTATAACAGTAGCGACGAGACGGAATCGTTCAGATGTTTTAAATCCAATGGTTAAATCATTAAACTATTTAAATAATGTCCTTGTTAAAATAGAAGCAACTCTTGCAGGAGTACCTGAAGCATTGATGCTTAATGATCAAGGCTATGTAGCAGAAGGGTCAGCGGATAATATTTTTATTGTAAGAGATAAGAAATTATTAACCCCTCCTGGGCATGTCGGAGCCCTTGTCGGTATTACTAGAAACGCCATTATTGATATTGCTCGTGCTAAGGGTTATGAAGTGGAAGAAGCTATTTTTACACGCCACGATGTATATACAGCTGATGAAGTCTTTTTAACTGGAACTGCAGCGGAAGTCATTGCAGTTAAAAAAGTTGATGGACGGATTATCGGCGATGGAAAGCCAGGACCCATTACGAATGAATTGCTTGAAAGCTTTCGTGAACTGACACTCACAGATGGATATAAATTATATGATGAATTGCATGTAGCTAATTAAGAAATTAGGAGATGTCATAATTGAGAAGCGATATGATAAAAAAGGGGATTGATCGTGCCCCGCACCGAAGCTTATTATATGCAACGGGTGTTAAAACAAGAGATTTAGAGAAACCTTTTATTGGTGTCTGTAATTCATATATAGATATAATTCCCGGCCACAAACACCTTAGAGAATTTGCAGATGTTGTAAAAGAAGCTATTTGGGAAGCCGGTGGAGTACCGTTTGAATTTAACACTATCGGAGTAGATGACGGAATCGCAATGGGCCACATTGGAATGCGTTACTCTTTACCAAGTAGGGAGCTTATCGCTGATGCCGCGGAAACAGTCATCAATGCGCACTGGTTTGACGGGGTGTTTTACATTCCAAACTGTGACAAAATTACTCCAGGTATGTTAATGGCAGCATATAGAACGAATGTCCCTTCTATTTTTGTATCAGGTGGACCAATGGAAGGCGGAGTGTCCTCAGAAGGAGAGCCTTTGACATTGACATCTGTTTTTGAAGGGGTCGGAGCTTATCATGCAGGAAAAATGTCTGCTGAAAAACTTTTAGACATCGAACAAAATGCATGTCCGACTTGCGGTTCTTGTTCAGGGATGTTTACAGCAAATTCTATGAACTCACTGATGGAAATGTTAGGTGTTGCCTTACCTGGAAATGGTACAATTGTAGCAACTTCAAAAGAACGTCACAGATTGATTAAAGAGGCAGCCCATCATTTAGTCAGAATGGTAAAAGAAAACATTAAGCCTCGCGATATCATTAGTGAACAAACAATTGACGATGCCTTTGCATTAGATATGGCTATGGGTGGGTCGACAAATACAGTTCTTCATACATTAGCTATTGCGCATGAAGCAGATATTGATTACGATTTATCCCGCATCAACGAAGTAGCAAAACGCGTACCTTATTTAGCAAAAATTGCTCCTGCATCAGATTATACAATGCAAGACGTACATGATGCTGGTGGAGTCAGTGCCATTATACGTGAATTATGTGAAATGGGTGCCATTGAAAGGGATAGAATGACGGTTACTGGTAAAACTGTTTACGAAAATGTAAAAGACCACGTTATCACAAATCCAGAAGTTATAAGACCGAAAGAAAATCCATATAGTCCCGTAGGTGGCCTTTCAATCCTATATGGTAACCTTGCTCCAGACGGAGGCGTCATTAAAGTAGGCGCAGTTGATCCATCGATAAAAACATTCCTCGGTAAAGCAATTGTTTTTGAATCACAGGAGGATGCTCAACAAGGAATCAATGATGGCACTGTTAAAGAAGGTCATGTTGTTGTTATCCGTTATGAAGGCCCTAAAGGTGGTCCGGGCATGCCAGAAATGCTTGCGCCAACTGCAGCAATTGCAGGTAGAGGTCTTGGAACGAAAGTTGCTCTTATTACCGACGGACGATTCTCAGGGGCATCAAGAGGTATTTCAATCGGACATATTTCACCGGAAGCAGCTGAAGGTGGACCAATTGCCCTTGTCGAAGATGGAGACGAAATTTTCATCGACTTGACGAATCGTACGATTGAGTTAAAGGTTTCGGAAGATGTTTTAGCGGAGAGAAAATCGCAATTAAAACCATTCGAGCCGAAAATTAAAAAAGGTTATCTTGCTAGATATTCTAAGCTCGTTACATCTGCCAGCACAGGTGGAGTAATGAAAATATGACAAAAAGTTAATTTCGTGATATAACTGAACAAACGACAATGCCATGAAGAGGTAAAAATAAGTGGAGTCCTGTATTACCAGAGAGCCGGAACTGCTGGAAACCGGCAATACAGCCATTTGTGACATCGCCTCGGAGCGGGGATCCGGAAAGCGAATGCGATTAGGGGTCCACGGGGATGAATGAAAGTTCCCGTTATCAATGAGTGATATAACGTCGCTCCTGAGTCAGTGATTTACACTGAGAAGTAGGGTGGTACCATGAAAGTTTTTTCATCCCTGCATAAAAGGTTCTCCTTTTTTGTGGGCTGAAAAGGCTTTTTTATTTTTTATAAGAAAGTGGAAGCGGGTAATGAAAACAAATATTTTATAGATTTAATGCATTAAATGATTGAATTGCGATATGTTTTAAAAAAAATGAAAAATGAAAGGAAGGCGCTAGAGGTGAGTATGGGTATCCCGATGGGAGCGAGTGATCAAAAGACTGACATGACAACAAAAGTACAAGTGAAGACTGGGGCGGACCTTTTCATCGAGGCATTGCAAAAAGAGAACGTTGAGATTATGTTCGGATATCCAGGAGGAGCGGCATTGCCAATTTACGATGCATTGCATAAAAATCCGATTCGGCATGTATTAACTAGACACGAACAAGGAGCTATACACGCTGCGGAGGGTTATGCAAGAGTAACGGGAAAACCTGGTGTTGTTATTGCAACCTCTGGGCCTGGAGCAACGAACTTAGTGACTGGTATCGCGGATGCGATGATGGACTCATTGCCGCTCGTCGTATTTACTGGTCAGGTCGCTAGCTCAGCACTTGGAACAGATGCATTCCAAGAATCCGATATTGTCGGAATCACAATGCCAATCACTAAACATAATTATCAAGTGAAAAGAATCGAAGATCTTGGCAGAATCATTAAAGAGGCGTTTTATATTGCGTCTACTGGGCGTCCAGGACCAGTTTTAATTGATATTCCAAAAGATATTGCTTCACAAGAAGTAACAGAGGTATTTCCTGATGCTCCAATTTATCTTCCAGGCTACCAACCAACAACAAAACCAAATTACTTGCAGCTGCAAAAGCTTGTAAGTGTAATGGCAAATGCGAAAAAGCCGCTTATTCTTGCAGGTGCAGGCGTACTTTTCGCAAAAGCATCAGATTATTTAAGAGAATTTGTAGAAAAAACAGGATTTCCAATTACAAACACACTACTAGGATTAGGTACAATCCCTGGGGATCATCCTCAATTTTTAGGGATGGCGGGAATGCACGGAACTTATACATCCAATATGGCTATTACAGATTGCGATTTGCTCATTAATATTGGAGCTCGTTTTGATGACCGTCTAACAGGAAACTTGAAGCATTTTGCTCCGAATGCAACAGTCGCTCACATTGACATCGATCCAGCTGAAATCGGTAAAAATGTTCCAACTGCTATTCCGATTGTCGGAGATGCCAAGATGGTTTTGGAAGAGTTATTGAATATGGATTTAACGATTCCTGATATCTCAGAGTGGACGGATGAATTGCAAGAAAATAAAGAAAAATATCCGTTTAAAAAACCGGCTTCACCAGAAAATACACTTTCTTCGCCACATGTCATTAAAATGATTCACGAAATCACTGGTGGAGATGCTATTGTAACAACGGATGTCGGTCAGCACCAAATGTGGGCAGCACAATATTACGGATTTAATGGTCCGAATAATTGGGTTACTTCAGGTGGGCTAGGTACGATGGGCTTTGGTTTCCCTTCAGCGATTGGGGCACAATTGGCTGATCCTGATAAAACAGTTGTCGCGGTTACAGGAGATGGCGGTTTCCAAATGACATTGCAAGAACTTTCCGTTATCAAAGAACTGAATCTTCCAGTAAAAGTTGTCATCATCAATAACAAATGTCTTGGAATGGTGCGTCAATGGCAACAAACGTTTTATGATGAGCGTTATTCTCACTCATTAATTCCAAATCAACCTGATTTTATCAAGCTGGCTGAAGCCTATGGAATTAAAGGATATATAGCAACTACAGAAGAAGAAGCTAAAGCTGTATTTGAAGAAGCACTCAATACACGTGAGCCTGTATTAATTGATTGTCGAGTTATTGAGGCTGAAAATGTTTATCCAATGGTAGCTCCAGGCACAGGGCTTCATGAGATGATAGGGGTGGGAGAATGAAACGAGTTGTTACTGTAATAGTTAACAATAACCCTGGTGTATTAAATCGTATCACTGGATTATTTGCCAAAAGGCAATTTAATATCGAGAGCATCACAGTTGGACCTACTGGGAATCCAGCCATCTCTAAAATGACGTTCATCGTGCCGATGGATGATCCTGCTAAAATGGAGCAGCTGCTTAAGCAGCTGCAGAAACAAATCGATGTATTAAAAGTGTCGGATATTACCGATAAATCGATTGTTACTCGCGAGTTGGCACTTATTAAGGTACAGTGTCCACCAGCACTTAGAAGTGAAGTGTACAGCATCATCGATCCATTTCGGGCAACTGTCATCGATATGGGGAAAAATAATATCACCGTGCAAGTAACGGGTGAGCCTGATAAGGTTGAAGCGTTTATCGAGTTGTTAAAGCCATATGGCATTAAAGATATATCGAGAACAGGTGTAACGGCCTTTGTTCGCGAACATCAAAAAACAGAAACACAACAACTATCAATTTTACAACTTTAAGAGGAGATGGAGAAAAATGGCAAAAGTATATTATAACAACGAAATTAATGAGTCAGTATTACAAGGAAAGAAAATTGCAATCTTAGGATATGGTTCACAAGGACACGCACATGCAAGCAACTTAAAAGACAGCGGATTTGACGTTATCGTTGGAATTAGACCTGGTAAATCTTATGATCAAGCAGTTGAAGATGGACATGAAGTTTATTCCGTTCAAGAAGCAAGTGCGAAAGCGGATATCATTATGATCTTACTTCCTGACGAAAGACAAACAGCTGTTTATGAAAATGAAGTAAAACCTGAGCTTTCAGCTGGTAAGGCGTTAGTATTTGCACATGGTTTTAACGTTCATTTCAATCAAATCGTACCACCTTCAGATGTTGATGTATTCCTAGTTGCACCAAAAGGTCCCGGACATCTTGTACGTCGTACGTTTGAACAAGGTGCAGGTGTACCGGCACTATTCGCTGTATATCAAGATGCAACAGGCGGGGCAAGAGACTTGGCGTTGGCTTATGCAAAAGGTGTCGGCGGCGCGCGTGCAGGGGTTCTTGAAACAACATTCCAAGAAGAAACAGAAACAGATCTATTCGGAGAGCAAGCAGTACTTTGTGGTGGAACTACAGCTCTTGTAAAAGCTGGATTCGAAACACTTGTTGAAGCTGGTTACCAGCCAGAGGTTGCATACTTTGAGTGTTTACACGAACTAAAATTAATCGTTGACCTAATGTACGAAGATGGTCTTGCTGGAATGCGCTACTCTATCTCTGATACAGCACAATGGGGAGATTTCGTTTCTGGCCCACGTGTCGTAAATGCAGATACAAAAGCTCGCATGAAAGAAATCTTGGATGATATCCAAACAGGTAAATTTGCAAAAGGTTGGTTGCTTGAAAACCAATTGAATCGTCCTGAGTTCAATGCAATCAATCGTCGTGAAAGTGAGCATTTAATTGAGAAAGTAGGTCAAGAGCTTCGCGAAATGATGCCATTTGTAAAAGCGGGCAAGAAAAAAGCCGCTAAGGAAGTGGTTTCAAGTGCGAAAAATTGACATATTTGATACAACGTTGCGCGATGGAGAGCAATCAGCCGGTGTGAACTTGAATACGGCTGAAAAGCTTGAGATTGCAAAACAGCTTGAAAGATTCGGAGTGGATGTAATGGAGGCGGGATTTCCCGCCGCCTCTCCGGGTGATTTAGAAGCAGTAAGAAAAATTGCCTCTACTATAAAAGACTCATCTGTCACAGGCCTGGCGCGTTCAGTCAAATCAGATATTGATCATGCATGGGAAGCGTTGAAAGTGGCGGAATGCCCAAGGCTCCACGTTTTCATTGCCACTTCTCCAATACACATGACGTATAAATTAAAACAAACTCCTGAACAGGTAGTACAAACAACGATTGAAACGATTAAGTACGCAAAAAGGTTCTTCCCGATCGTTCAATGGTCTGCTGAGGACGCGTTCCGGTCAGATCGTGAGTTTCTTGCTCAAATCGTAGAGCAAGCGATTCAAGCAGGAGCATCAGTAATTAATATTCCGGATACAGTAGGTTACGCAACTCCTCAAGAATACGGAGCACTCTTCAAATATTTGAAGGAAAATGTTCCGAATATTGCGGAAGCGAAACTTTCGGCACATTGCCATAATGATCTCGGAATGGCAGTAGCGAATACACTTGCTGCAATCCAGAACGGCGCCGATCAAGTCGAAGGTACTATAAATGGCATTGGTGAAAGAGCGGGTAATGTTGCTTTAGAAGAAGTAGGAGTTGCTCTTTATACGAGAAAAGATTTTTACGAGATTGAAACAAACCTAACATTGAATGAAATCAAGCGGACAAGTCAATTAGTTAGTAAGCTAACAGGAATGGCCGTTCAAGCGAATAAAGCAGTAGTCGGTAAAAATGCTTTCGCACACGAATCTGGTATTCATCAGGATGGAGTGTTGAAGGAGCCGACAACGTATGAAATTATTACTCCAGAACTAATTGGTGAAACTTCAAACAATTTAGTTTTAGGCAAACACTCAGGTCGCCATGCTTTCCAAGATCGTGCTATATCTATGGGATTTGAACTAGATAGTGAATCATTGAATCATGCATTTATACAATTTAAGAAACTAGCAGATCGAAAGAAAGAAATTACGACTGAGGATTTATGGACAATTTTGACAAACGAACAATTGAAAGAATCAGATACTTCTGTATACGAGCTTCAAACTGTCGGTGTTCAATACGAATCAGCGCAGGATCCGCTTGCTACTGTAATCGTAAAAACACCTGCCGGTTCAATAGTTGAAGAAACAACAAGTGGTGCTGGAAGCGTAGAAGCTATCTTTAATGCACTTGAAAAAGTGGTGGAAGGAGAAGTCCATGTATTGGATTATCGAGTTTCATCCATCGGAAAAGGAAGAGACGCGCTTGCCGAGGCTGTCATTAATTTAACTTTTAATGGTGAAGATCTTGTTGGGAGAGATTCTGCACAGGATGTATTAGAAGCATCTGCTAAAGCCTATTTAAATGCGGTGAATCGTATTTTGCTTCAATCGCAAATAAAACAATTAATGAAAACAGTTTAGGCATTTTTGGGGGAGGAAGTTAGGTTGAAAAAACGAGTAGCTGTTTTACGCGGAGACGGAATTGGAAAAGAAGTAACAGATGCATCTATCGCTGTTTTAGAAGCGATTGGGCGTCGTTTTCATCATGAATTTGAATGGGTATACGGACTACTCGGTGGAGAAGCCATAGACACAGTTGGACAGCCGTTGCCTGATGAAACAATCCGAATTTGTGAAGAAAGTGATGCGATTATTCTTGGAGCGGTAGGCGGGCCAAAATGGGATAAAAATCCGTCTCATCTTCGACCTGAAAAAGGACTCTTACAAATTCGGAAACATTTTGAATTAAGTGTCAATCTCCGGCCAGTTCAAGCGTTTAAAAGCTTGCTCTCTGTTTCTCCTTTGAAGGAAGAAGTTGCTGAAGGCGTCGATATGATGATTGTTAGAGAACTAACGGGCGGCTTGTATTTCGGTGAACCAAGTTTCCATGATGATGACAAGGCTATTGACACATTAGTGTATGGTCGTGATGAAATTGAGCGTGTTGTCGTCCACGCATTTGAATTGGCAAAGCAACGCAGAAATAAAGTAACGTCTGTTGATAAAGCAAACGTGCTTGAATCAAGTAAGCTTTGGAGAAAAATTGTCGAAGAAGTAGCTGCTAGATACCCAGAAGTAGAGTATGAGCATATGCTTGTTGACGCAGCGGCTATGAAACTAATCACGTATCCATCTGCATTTGATGTGATCGTTACGGAAAATATGTTTGGAGATATTTTAAGTGATGAAGCTTCTGTAATTACAGGATCGCTAGGCATGTTGCCTTCTGCAAGTCTTCGCGCGGATGGTTTTGGTTTATATGAGCCAATCCATGGATCGGCTCCAGATATTGCGGGGCAAAACATCGCTAATCCTATCGGAGCAATTTTATCAACAGCCATGATGCTTCGTAGTTCATTTGGAATGTTAGAAGAAGCGGGTGTATTAGAAGCAGCTGTAAAAAATGTTCTAGAAGCAGGCTTCTGTACAAGTGAGTTTAAAAATATCGGAAGACAAATTTTATCGACAACCGAAATGACTGAAAAAATCATTAGTGAAATAGAACGGTGAGGTGAAGAAAGATGGGCAAAACTATTATTGAAAAGATTTGGGAGAAGCACGTCGTTCATCGAGAGGAAGGGAAACCAGATTTGCTATATATCGATCTTCATCTCGTGCATGAAGTGACTTCTCCACAAGCGTTTGAAGGCTTGCGTTTGAACGGGCGAAAAGTACGAAGACCTGATTTAACGTTTGCGACGATGGATCATAACGTGCCTACTCGTTTGAATGAAGCTGTTACCGATCCAATTTCTGAGAAGCAAATGACGACACTTGAAAAAAACTGTGCGGAATTCGGCGTTCCTTTAGCAGGAATGGGTCATCCAGATCAGGGAATTGTCCACGTCATTGGACCAGAATTGGGATTGACTCAACCTGGTAAAACGATTGTATGTGGAGATAGCCATACTTCTACTCACGGAGCTTTTGGTGCATTAGCATTTGGAATTGGAACGAGTGAAGTGGAGCACGTACTTTCTACACAAACTTTGTGGCAAGCAAAGCCGAAAACAATGCAAGTTCAAGTGAATGGCGAGTTAGGTCAAGGGGTTACATCGAAAGACTTAATTTTAGCGATCATTGCGAAATACGGAATCAACGTAGGAACTGGTCATATTTTTGAATATACAGGCGAAGCCATCAGGAAATTAACGATGGAACAACGGATGACGGTTTGCAATATGTCCATTGAGGCTGGTGCAAAAGCAGGATTAATCAGCCCAGACGAAACAACTTTTGCTTACTTAGAAGGTCGTCCTCATGTTCCTGCTGGTGAAGAATTTGAAAAATTAAAAGCAGAATGGCGCGAGCTAGCAACTGATGCTGATGCTACGTATGATGCTGTCATTGAAATCGATGCTTCCGAAATTGAACCTGTTGTTACTTGGGGGACGAACCCTGGAATGGGTGTTGGCGTAAATGGATTTGTTCCTCGCCCGGAAGATGCAAAAACAGAAGCAGAAAGAGCGGAAATTGAAAAAGCTCTTGCCTATATGGGTCTTGAAGGCGGAACAAAAATGACAGATATTGAAATTCAATATGTGTTCATAGGTTCTTGTACGAATTCTCGTATTGAGGATTTACGTGCAGCTTCTGAAATCGTTACTGGCAAAAAGGTGAAGAAGGGCGTCAATGCGATTGTTGTACCTGGATCCCATTCTGTTAAAAGACAAGCGGAAGAGGAAGGATTAGACAAAATTTTCCTAGACGCCGGATTTGAATGGCGCGAATCTGGATGCAGCATGTGTCTTGCCATGAACGCTGACCAAGTTCCTTCTGGTATGAGATGTGCCTCTACATCAAATCGTAACTTTGAGGGCCGCCAAGGAAATGGTTCCCGTACACACTTAGTCAGCCCTGCGATGGCAGCAGCTGCGGCGATTGCCGGTCGTTTCGTCGACGTTCGTACGTTTAAACAAGAGGAGGCGCTAGTATGAAGCCGATTAAAGAAGTAACGAGCGTACTTGCGCCGTTAGATCGTTCAAATGTAGATACAGACCAAATCATTCCAAAGCAATTTTTAAAAAGAATTGAGCGCACCGGTTTCGGGAAATATTTGTTTTATCATTGGCGATATGATGATAATGGAGTTGAAAGAGCGGACTTTGAGTTGAATAAACCAGAATATGCTGGCAGTGAAATTTTAATCGCAAGAGAAAACTTCGGCTGTGGTTCTTCACGTGAGCATGCTCCTTGGGCTCTCGGTGATTATGGGTTCAAAGTCATCATCGCAATGAGCTTTGCAGATATTTTTTATAATAATAGCTTTAAAAACGGACTTCTTCCGATACAGCTTACCGAAGCGGAAGTGGAAGATTTATTGAAAAAGTCACAAGAAAAGCCTTTGAAGATTACCGTTTCACTTGAAACAGAAACAATTGTAACAGAAGATGGCGATACGTATTCCTTCAAAGTCGATCCATACCGCCGTCAGATGTTGTTAAACGGCTGGGACGAAATTGCATTAACACTGCAGCTTGAAGACAAAATTGCGGCATATGAAAAATCATTAAGTTAAATGAAAACGACTTGTTCTACACTCAATTTTGTAGGCAAGTCGTTTTTATACGAAGTTATACTGTCGCCCTTCTCAAGAAAAAGTACGAGAAGACAACGTATAACAAGGTCGGAATAATGAGCCAGTAAGCAAGTTGTACGGCTGTGTGACTAATAATCCAATGGATAATGTCCATCCAATATCCATAATACATTACAAGCAGTGCTGCGACACTTGCAATCAATAATGAGACTACCATTGCAATAACCATTCCTTTTTTTCCAAAACGGCGTGTAAAGCTGGAAATCATAAATCCAAGGAAAAATAGATTAATCAAAAGGATGAAATAAATAGCAAATTGTTCTAAAAGTGATCCATCATTTAAATATGGAAAGTGGAAGAAATGAAATTTTACTCCCCAGTTATTCGTCCAATTTTCAAGTATGGAACAAATAAATAAAAGTACTGCATAGGAAAAACTCATCATTGCCCCCATTAGAGCCGTACCAATAAAGTAATCTGTTCTTCTAACGGACATGCTAATGGCATATGAAAATGTTTGCGCCATTACTATTATTCCAATTACTAACATGTATATGATTAAATATGATAATCCCCCACCTGTATAGTACGCTTCTTTTGTTGTAATAAAAAAGCTGACGATTAAATTAACAAAGAATACAGAGAATACGATGATATTTGGAATTAAAAACCAACCCCACTTATCTTGGCGATGCATTTTTAAAACACTTTGAATATTCATTTCGCCATCACTCCTTGTCTATCAGAATTCCCTTTCGTTAAATGGACAATTAATTGTTGCAAGGAAACCGGAGATATTTCAAGCCCCGAAATATGGACATTATTTGCACGACCTATTACAGTAGCTGAAAGCAACCCTCCAAATGGTTCACGATGGATCACTTCTTTTCCAGAAATAAATGATTCTACCTTAGCAGTTTGCCCTGTTACCGTAAAAGCCTTCTCTCTCAAATTCTCTGCATCTTCGTCGATAATTAATCTTCCTTTGTCAACGACTAGAACATGCTCTAACAAATTACTCACTTCATCAATAAGATGGGTAGATAGTATAACAGTCCGAGGATGCTCCGTGTAATCCTCCATTAATCGATTGTAAAATAATTCGCGCGAAACGGCGTCCAATCCCAAATAAGGTTCATCAAAAATAGTTAATGGTGCTCTGCTTGCAAGACCAACAACAATTCCTAGTGCTGAATGCATTCCCCTGGAAAGACCCTTATTTTTTTTCTTTAAAGGAAGATTAAAATCTTCGACTAATGAGTACGCATACTCCTCATCCCAATTTGGAAAAAATGACTTTGACACTTCTAAAATATCACGAACAGTAAAATTATCAGGGTACTTCTGACTTTCTTTTATAAAACAAATTTGACTTAATACTTTCGCATTTTCATATGGTTCCTCACCAAAAACGTTCAAATCTCCACTAGTAGGAAAAATTTGAGCCGTAATCATTTTCATTAAAGTTGTTTTTCCTGCTCCATTTCTGCCAAGTAGTCCGTATATTTTATTTTCTTTAATCGAAAAGCTTATATCTTGGATTGCTTTATGGTCATCGTAAAATTTATTTAGCTTACTGACCCTTACCACTTCGTTCATCATCTTCGATCTCCTCTCCGAATCATTTCCATTAATTGTTCAGATGTAATCCCTAACTTTTCAGCTTCTTGTATCATCGTCACAACATATTGCTCAAAAAATTGTTCTTTTCGTTTCTCAATGACTTTCATGCGTGCACCTTCTGCTACAAACATTCCGATCCCCCGTTTTTTATATAAAATACCTTCATCCACCAATAAATTTACGCCTTTTGCAGCCGTGGCAGGGTTGATTTTATAAAAGTGAGCAAACTGATTTGTTGAAGGAACTTGGGATTCTTCCGGCAAGCCTCCTTCGATAATGTCATCCTCAATCCGCTCTGCAATTTGGACGAAGATTGGCCGCCCATCATCAATTAAGTGCTTCATTTGGTTCACCACCATATTGGTTAGTTACTTATGTAATTAACCATATAACAGAAAGGAATTATTGTCAACAATTTTTGGAAAGCTTTTCATAAATGGGCGTAAATAATATAATTAGGAAAATGACAATTGGGGAGTTGGGTGTATGCTTACAAAAAATAAATTAGTAGAAGAATTTAAGGAAATTGGCATAAGAGAGGGAATGGTCCTTGTTGTCCATACGTCACTTCGAAACATTGGATATATAGAAGGCGGTCCCGAAGTGGTGATTGAAAGTTTACTAGAGATTTTAGGGGATGAAGGGACACTCGTCATGCCATCGATGACTAGTGGAGAGGAATTATTTGATCCAAAAACAACACCTACAGACGACATGGGGATTGTGGCTGAAACATTTTGGAGGATGCCGGGGGTGCTACGAAGCAATCACCCAAATAGTTCGTTTGCGGCGTACGGAAAGCATGCGCATGAAATTGTCGCTGAACATCCGATCGACCAACCAGAAGGAATTAAAAGCCCAATCGGAAAAGTGTTCCAGCTTGATGGAAGGATTCTTCTACTCGGTGTTTCCCATGATGCCAATACGACGATCCATTTAGCGGAATCTTTAAATGAAGTACCGTACAGAAAATATTCCACAATGTTGATTTCTAACGAAGGAAAGGTTGAGGAAATCGAAGTCCTGCTAATCAATCATTGCTGTCAAAATTTCAAAAAAATAGAATCACTTCTAAAAGAAAAAGGCTATCTTACTGTGCAAAAGATTGGAAATGGTATTTGCCAATTCATGAAAGCAAGTGATGTCGTTGAAGTTGCAAGTGAAGAGTTAAAGAAAAATCCGTATTATTTTTTATGTGAAGACTATTGTGAGGAGTGTACAGTTGCAAGAGAATATGTGAATCACTAAATGGTAGAGAGGACTTAAAGTTAGATGACAATAAAGCAATTTAGTTGTCATAAAGTCGTTTACGTCATTTCAATAGCTTAATTCCCTTAAAAAGATGCCGGATTTTTAAATAACAATGTAAAGCGATGTTGATGTGTTATAAATGATTTATACTATGGCTAAAGTAAATATTGAATAATGTTTCCCCGGCTGTTATTATCATTAATAAATATGTAGTCAATGATGTGATCAAGTAAATAAGAATCGTGAAACAGAAAATATAGCCTCGGCTGAAAGCTATATCACCTCTTCTTATTGAAACCTGCCACGGAGACGTTAGCTTAAAACTAACCGAGTTGTTTCGTTACAAACATTTAGAGGGCTTAATATTTATATTAATGTCGAACTAAGGTGGTACCACGTCTAATAGCATAAGGACGTCCTTTTTACGGACTCTTTATGCTTTTTTAAATTTTAAAATTTATTTCATTTTCTCAGGAGGAAAAAACGATGTCGCCAAAAATAAACGATTTTTCAAAATGGTATATTGATACGATTCAAAAAGCCGATTTAATGGATTACACTCCAGTTCGTGGTTGTATTGCATTTAAGCCAGATGGCTATGAATTATGGGAACATATTCAAGAGGAGATGGATAGACGGTTTAAAGAAACCGGTCATCGCAACGCATATTTCCCAATGTTAATTCCAGAATCCTTCTTCCAAAAGGAAAAGGATCATATTGAAGGATTTTCACCGGAGCTTCCATGGGTAACAGAAGCTGCAGGAGAGAAATTAGAGGAGCGTTTAGCCCTGCGTCCAACTTCGGAAACAATGATTGGGTATTTGTATTCAAACTGGATTAAAAGTTATCGGGATCTCCCTGTTTTAATTAATCAATGGGCAAATGTATTCCGCTGGGAAAAGAAGACCCTTCCGTTCATCCGTACTTCTGAATTTTTATGGCAAGAAGGTCATACTGCTCATGTGGACGAAGAAGATGCGCGTAAGGAAACAATGCAAATGTTAAATATTTATAAAGAAGTCGTAGAAGGATTACTTGCGATACCAGTTTATGATGGACAAAAAACGCCGCTAGAACGCTTTGCTGGTGCGGTTGATACATTCTCCATTGAAGCAATGATGAAAGATGGAAAAGCCGTACAAGCAGGTACCTCACATTACTTAGGTACAAAATTTGCGGAAGCCTTTGATATTAAATTTTTAAATAAAGAAAATAAACATGCATATGTTCATACAACATCTTGGGGTACGTCCACACGATTAATTGGTTCAGTCATAATGGTCCATGGCGATGAACAAGGTCTTGTTTTGCCGCCGAAAATAGCACCGACTCAAGTTGTTTTGATTCCAGTTGGTCCATGGAAAAAGAATCATGCCATCATCGAGAAATTAGATGAAATTTTTGCAGCTTTAAAAGCAGAAGGAATTCGCGTTCGTCTTGACGATTCTGATCAATCACCGGGTTATAAATTTAATGAGTGGGAATTAAAAGGTGTACCTGTACGTATTGAACTAGGTCCACGAGATTTAGAAAATCATCAAGGGTTAATGAAAGCCCGTGATGTGGAGGAGAAGGTTTCCGTACCTTTGGAATCAATTGTTGAGGATATAAAAAAAGAACTTGAAACCATGCAAACTCGTCTATTCGAAAAAGCAAAAGCATTCCGGGAGGAGAATTCACATACACATATCGATACAATGGAACAGCTAGAACAACATCTGGATGAATCCGAACAAAATGGAACAATTCCCGGTTGGATATTAGCTGGATGGTGCGGTGATGATGCTTGCGAAGAAAATATAAAAGAAAAAACAAAGTTCACAACACGAAATATTCCATTTAACCCACCAACAACAAAGCATACATGCCTTCATTGCGGTAAAGAAGCTAAACATACGGTTTGGTTTGCTCGTGCATATTAATCAGCTATCGGGAAGTATTCCACAATGAGCTAGAAGTCTCCATAAATAGAGCGCATTCCTAAAGCAGGAATGCGTTTTTTTAAGATTGGAATTTTTTCAATAAGTTGACAAAGATGAAACGCTAAACCATTTCTGAATAAGCTACAATTAAAGAAAAAGAAGAGGTGATATTGTGACAGCTACTTGGCAGCATGATAAGAAAAGCTATATATGGATGTTCTTATTAGTACTAGTGCTTGTTTCAAATTTTGTATTATACAGATCACCTATTTCTCCAATGGTATTACCTGAGGAAACAAAATGGGTCATACTTGGTTCTTTACTTGATTTAGCGATTGTTGCTCCGCTTTTAATGTTAGCAATTAGCAGAAAAAAGAAATTTTCCGTAAAACATTTCATCATTTTGATGGCTGGAGGTTTAATTTTTGCTAGGTTTTTAATTCCGACAAAGCACTTTGAACCTTTTGTGGCAGTATCCTATATAGGTTTTGCAATTGAAGGATTATTAGTATTGCTGGAATTAACTTTGCTTTTCATGCTAGTGCGTTATACGCCAGCCATCATTCATCAAGTACGCACGAGTGATAAAAGTTTGTTGTTTTCCTTACCAGCTGTTATGGAAGATAAAGTTCGCAAACACCCAATTGTGCAAATAATAGCATCAGAGTTCCTAATGGTTTATTATGCATTATCGTCATGGAGGAAAAAACCACCAATAGGCGAACAATATTTCACCCTGCATAAAAATTCAAGCTTAATTGCATTTCAAATGATGCTCATTCATGCCATCGTTATTGAAACAGTCGGAATTCATTGGTGGCTGCATGAAAAGTCCTTATGGTTATCAATACTGGTGTTAATATTGAATGTTTACACAGTTGTGTTTTTCATCGGCGATATACAGGTTGTACGCCTGAATCCAGTAAAAATGACGGATCATCACTTGTATCTATCTCTAGGATTGGCGAAAAAAATGGTATTGTCATTGGATGATATAGAGACTATTACGATGGATCCAAATTTGTTAGAGAAAAAAATAGATACCAATACAACGATTGATTTTATTGCAAAAGACTTTGAACCCGTCCATCCGCATATGATTCTTGAATTAAAAAAACCTTGCCACGCGACACTTTTCCTAGGGATTGAAAAGAAATATACTAGAGTGGCGATACGACTGGATAATCCCAAGATGTTTCATGAGGCATTGAAAGAACGAATTTCGATAAATAATCTCTAGTTAAACCAGATCTAAATCTTTATCCAAAAACTAAAAACATAATTCAAAACAGATTAATATACAAGCTTTCGATTAAAGGGTGCGATTTAAGAAGATTGCGCTCTTTTTTTGTGTTTGAGACTAATTTTTAGAAGTGCCCAGTTGGTACTATGCTAGAATTAGAAAGTATACAGATAAGATTATTATAAAAGCGGGGATTTATTAATATATAGCTAGATTTAAGCATATTCCGTACAGCTCAATTAATCTCTACAGGGATAAGGAGGTATCGCTTATTTATGCAGCCAATAGAAATACAAATGTTGCCTTGTAATGAGAGTGCCAATATAGGAGATATGGAGCGGATTACGAATATTGTAAACCGTGTGTATGCCGCATCTGAGGAAAGTCTTTGGAAGCACGGGGCAGCCCGTACGACAGTGGTAGAAATAGCAGAGTTCACTAGCAGAGGTGAGATTGCTGTAGCTCGGTTAATAGGACAAATTGTTGGATGTGTTCGTGTCAGGAGAATTGACCAAGAAACGGGAGAATTCGGAATGCTAGCCGTAGACGACGAATACCAAGGGACTGGGATTGGACGAGAGTTAATCCGCTTTGCTGAACAGAAGTGCCAAAATGAACAACTTCGTAAGATGCAACTTGAATTGTTAGTTCCTCGAAAAGGTTCTCACCCCGCAAAAGTTATCTTGGAAAATTGGTATTCCCGTATCGGCTATTATCCGGTTTATACGGAAACCGTTGATGCTTCAATTCCAAAATTGGCGAAGTTACTAGCTATCCCTTGCAAGTTTGTCGTATTTCAAAAAGAATTTAGATAGCAGTAGAATCTTGATGTAAGGGCATAAACTTTTTTTGCTTGGGTGGGCGCACGAATGAATAAAGAGTGCGTCCTTCGTTTTTCTAACGGAAATAGCATAACTCTTGTTTATATCGATAGGGATCCAGTAGGAACGCCAACTAGACCTATATTTCATTTACAAACCTATAAAACGTAAGCAATTGGCAAGAAACTAGCACTTTTTTAAAACGAAATCTCCTATTCATATTCCGTTCATATTCAATTCCTACAATAAGGCTGACCTTAAATTGTAGGAGATGAATGTTATGCTTCGACCATTTCGAAAGCTAGTTAAGTTTGCGAGTAGCCCAAATGGAGCAAAAATTACCTTAGTATCGTGGCTTCTCGCAGTTTTGTTATTCAGTTTATTTGCACCAGGTGCGAAGGAATTTGCTGTGAATAGTAAAGAAGCAAGTGTAAGAGGGGACAGCCCTTCGGAAATTGCTGACCACGTTTTAAAACAGCAGTTTTCCAATAATGACGGAACACCAGCACTTCTTGTTTTCCATCGGGATGGGGAAATTACAAGTGAAGATCGTGAAAAGATAACTAAACTAAGTGAGTGGTTATCTTCTGATAAAAAGCCTAAACAGATCATTAGTGCATTGCCGTTCCATCAATTTCCGGCAAATGTTCAAGATGAGATGTTTTCCGAAGATGGATCAACTCTGCTTTTTAATATTTCACTAGAGTCTGACTTGGATTCTGATATCGCCCTTAAGACATTGGACCAGGTTAGGGATAAAGTTAATGAAATCGGGCTTAAGGGAATGCAATTTGAAATTACCGGTCCAGCCGGGATTTCAGCCGATACGATTTCTTTGTTTAAAAATGCGGACCTCGTATTGATGCTTGCGACTGTAGGATTGATTTTTGTCATTTTAATCTTGATTTATCGCTCGCCACTACTTGCGATTACACCACTTTTAATCGCGGGAATTGTCTATGGAGTGGTGGATCGTATTTTAGGTTTATCCGGAAAATATGGCTGGTTTACAGTGGATAGTTCCGCGATATCGATTATGCTCGTGCTGTTATTTGCAGTTTTAACAGATTATAGCTTATTTGTTTTTTCTAGATATCGTGAGGAATTAAAAAGACGAGAATCTAAATACGCTGCAATGGGAGAAGCCATCTTTCATGTTTCGGAGCCCATCGTATTTAGTGGTGGAACAGTATTTCTAGCGATGCTAACGCTATTTGTCACCGTATTCCAACCATATAATCATTTCGCGCCGGTTTTTTCAGTTGCGGTTATCGTGATTTTGCTTGCAGGATTGACACTTATTCCAAGTATTTTTGCATTAATGGGCAGAAAAGCGTTTTGGCCATTTGTTCCAAAGGTTATAAGTCAGGATAAGGTGAAAATAGGCATCTGGAATAAAATTAGCCAGCTCGTTATACGGCGTCCTGCATTCTTAGCTGGAACTTTGCTTATCGTTTTATTAGTTGGTGTCTTTAACTTCTCATCTATGAAGTATTCTTTTAACCTTTTAAAATCATTTCCGGAGGATATGCCGTCAAGGCAGGGGTTTGAACTTCTTGAGAAAAATTATCCTGCGGGAGAATTGGCACCTGTAAATATTGTTTTGCAATCAAACAACGAATTTGTGTTAAACGATGATTTTTTCACAAATGTAAACAATCTTGTTGAAGATTTAGAAGGTCAAAAAGGCGTTAGCTCGGTTACTCCTGTTATTACCGATCAGAGCAAACTGCCTCGAAACTTTTTATCTAAGTCCGAAAAAGCGATTCGAATTCAGCTGATTTTGAAGGATAATCCATACGATACGGAAGCGCTCGACACGGTACAAAGGCTGCGTGATTCAGCTGATACATTGTTAAAAGAGAATGGTTTTTCTTCAAAAGATGTAAAGATGCATTTTGCGGGACAAACGGCGCAACAAGTGGATGTAAGGCAAATGAACGAGCGGGATATGATAGTCTTATTCTCACTAGTGACGATTTTACTTACGTTCATTCTTGGCTTCCAAACGCATTCTGTATTATTGCCAATTTTAATGATGTCGACCATTTTGCTATCCTACTTTTCGACGCTCGGATTTGGTTGGTGGATTTTTCATCATTGGATGGGATTTGATGCAATTAGCTACCGTCTTCCTGTGTACACGTTTGTTTTCATGGTGGCTCTTGGAATCGACTATAATATCATGCTCGTTTCTCGAATACGTGAAGAGTCACAAAGCCTTCCTTGGAAAGAGGCTGTTGGAAAAGGTGTCGC
This sequence comes from Bacillus sp. IITD106, assembly GCF_019459225.1. Classification (GTDB taxonomy): domain Bacteria; phylum Bacillota; class Bacilli; order Bacillales; family Bacillaceae_C; genus Lederbergia. The sequence continues at coordinate 89,952 of NZ_JAIAZY010000006.1, read as the reverse complement.
TTTAACAGGTGGGGTCATTTCCTCGGCAGGACTCATATTGGCTGCAACCTTCGCGGTTTTAATGACTCAACCTTTACAAGAATTATTTTTATTCGGATTTACGATGGCGATGGGGATTTTACTTGATACGTTTTTAATTCGAGGAATTTTCTTGCCTTCCATTTTAATTTTGACACATAAGGACAAGAAGCGGGTGTAATTTCTAGAAATAATGAAACATAAAATGAATAAATTCGTGCTCACGTAAGGAGGGGGGAGCATGTTCAATAGCGTATTGCTTGAAGGTCAACTAGAGTGGAACTTCCTGTTATTATTTATTCTCGCAATCGTGGCTATTTTATATGCTCTCTTACTTAAGCATTTTACGAATATAAAAATCTATCATGTAAGACCGATTCTTTTTTTCATTAGCCTGAGCTTTTTTTTCCTTATGTTAGGGAGTCCATTGTCTCTCATTAGCCATCTCTCATTCAGTTTTCATATGATTCAAATGAGTATCCTTTATTTTATTGTTCCGCCGTTGTTTTTACTTGGAATTCCATTTAAGTTTAAAGTGAAAGTTCTATCGTACCTTGCATTAATTTTATTTACCATTTTGTTTTTTCTCTATCATTTGCCAATTTTCTTGCAAACCCTGTATCAATTCTCCTTTTTACACAAAGGGTATACCGTATTCCTATTTGCTTTAGCGATCCTCATGTGGTGGCCGATTGTAAAGATGAGGGATAAACGTTTTGCTGTATTAAGTGGATTGCTTTTAACTCCCGCGTGCTTATTGTTTATCATAAATGGCTTGATGGGAGGAATAGCGAACCCATTTTTACAAGGACTAACATTAAGTCTTTGTTTGCCGGAGAATATAAATGTGGCGGATTTATTTGACTTCAAAATCAATCCAAGATTTGATCAGATTGCAGGTGGAGTCATTATGATGGGTTTGCATAAATTTGGACTCATGCTTATCTCTCATTTCAACCATCAGCTTTAATTTCTACTATTAATCGAGTACATTTAAAAGAAAAAGGAAGTCCTATTATGCATACACATATTTTAATCGTTGATGATGATCCACATATTCGAGAATTATTGCGACTTTATTTACAAAAAGAGCGCTTTACGGTCATAGAAGCCGCAGATGGAAATGAAGCGTCTGAACTGCTTGAAGCGGAACAAGTTCACTTGGCAATTGTGGATGTAATGATGCCTGGAAAAAATGGCTGGGAATTATGTGAGGAAATCCGTAAATATTATGATATTCCGGTAATTTTGCTAACAGCTAAAGGTGAAATGGAAGATAAGGCGAAGGGGTTTTTATCTGGTACAGATGATTATGTTGTAAAACCATTTGAGCCGGAAGAACTTCTTTTTCGGATTCGTGCCCTGCTGCGTCGATATCAAATGGTATCTGATAATATTATTACAATGAATGATACCGTGATTGACCGTAATAATTACGAAGTGAAAATAAGCGGTCAAAGCTTTGTTTTGCCGCTTAAGGAATTTCAACTACTCGCCCAGCTAGCGAGTCAGCCAGATCGGATGTACACAAGGGATCAACTTATCCAGCTAATCTGGGGAACTGATTTTGAAGGAGACAGCAGGACGGTCGATGTTCACATTAAAAGGCTACGCGAGCGTTTTCGTAATATAACAGATGATTTTCAAATCATTACCGTTCGTGGTCTTGGCTATAAATTAGAGGTAAAAAGCGGATGAAAACACTGTATGTACGGATCGTTTTGACGTTTATGTTGGTTGCACTCGTAAGTGGCATCATTGCATTCTTATTTTCTAATATTTATTACCATGTAAAGCTTAAAGAATATAACGAGGAAAAAATAAAAGAAATTGCAAATGAAATGGTTTATCTTTATGAAAACTCCGCCGAAATGGAGATTGATGATTTTTTAACAAGTGTGGCGAATATGAATTTTCAACTATACTTAGTTGATCAACATATGAATGGAAGGAAGTTCGGAGATCCATTTCGTCAATATGATTTAGATGAGTCTATTATTCAATCAGTGTTGGATGGACAAACGTACCATGGAATTAGCACGTTTAAAAGCAATCTATTTGTAACAGGATTTTTTAAGGATGACTTAAAAAATAGTATTGGTGTTCCAATTAAGGTTGGAGGCGAGACAGAAGCACTGTTTGTCCGGCCAAATGTCGAAAAGCAGTTTGGCGAAATGCGAATTGTTTTTAGTTTAATATTAGGGCTAACTTTTTTAATTAGTATGGTCTTGATTGTCGTTTTCGCAACTTTCCTCGTCCGGCCAATTAAAAGACTAACGAAAGCTACTAGAAAAGTTGCAAGTGGAAATTATGATATTACACTTGATAGTCAGCGATCAGATGAAATCGGGGCATTAGCAAAGAACTTTGAACGGATGGCAAAATCACTGAAAAAATTAGATGATATGCGCCTTGAATTTGTTTCGAATGTGTCGCATGAAATTCAATCGCCGCTCACCTCCATACAAGGATTTTCGAAAGCGATTCGCTCGAAGGTGATAAGTGAGGAGGAAGCAGACCGTTACCTAGAAATCATCGAAAAAGAGACAAGCCGTTTATCCTCTCTTAGTAAACAATTGCTAATGCTTTCCTCTCTCGATAAAGAAGTAAAGGCCGTTAATAAAGAGGCTTTCCGTCTCGATGAGCAAATTAGAGAAGTTGTGTTGCTTACGGAATGGGAGTGGAGCCGGAAAAACTTGCGGATTGAGTTGGACTTGCCGGAACTCGTGATTCGGGGAGATAGACAATTATTGTTTCAAGTATGGATGAACTTGCTTACGAATAGTATTAAGTTCACCGAAGAAAATGGGGCCATTTACGTAAACGCGACAATAGATAAGGATATTATTGTCAACGTGCGTGACAAGGGGATTGGAATAGCAGAAGAAGAAATGCCACAAATATTTGATCGCTTTTATATGGGAGATAAATCCCGAAATCGAACAAAATCCGGCAGCGGCCTTGGATTATCGGTTGTGAAGAAAATTATTGATCTTCACGAGGGTTCCATAATGGTGGAAAGCGAAATTGGAAAAGGAACAGAATTTACGGTGAGATTACCAAGATAGTGCATGTAAAAAGCGAAAGACATCAAGTGGGTCCTTCGCTTTTTTAATTAGAATCTGAAACTGACAACAAAGATTACCACAAAAACTAATAAAACCGAAAGTAGCATCGATGTTATATACGTATTAATACTCCTTGGATGCGTGATGACACTGCCTTCTTTTTCAAGCAAGTTGAATTTTTTTACAACTCTACGCCCAAATATACTTACGGCAATAATCGTGAAGAGAACCGTCACTCCGCCGATCCGTTCCATAAACTCCAAATAGAATGGTTTGGGTGAATCTCCAAAATTCATCGCAATAATCATGAAAATACCACTTAGTAAAACGAAAAATGCACTCGGATGAACGAGTGTATTTACAATCTTCGTCAACTTTTTCACAATTGTTGACAACTCTTTTGAACCAAGATGTTTTTTCATCATGATTAATATTATGGTCACAGCCAAAAGAGAACCCGTCCAAATCGAGACCCCTGCAAAGTGCAAGAATAACCAGTATTTAAACATTCATATCTCCTCCTTATCATGAGTATAGGAGTCTTATATGAATAACAGATGAACGGTAGGTTACAAAAATCGTTATTCCAAGTAAGATTGAATGATGGCCCCAATCATAAAACGCAAATCTTTTTAAAATCCAGATTGGGCGAGCAAGGAGGTTTAAAAAATTGATTAAAAATGATTTTTTATCATATTTGCAAAAAAGTCGCAATAATATAGTAAACTATTAATAAATGTTTGAAACCCGTAAGGAGGGAAAAGGCTTTATGCTAAGTAAATCAGTAATAGAGGATGTCATATCTGCGGCACTTTCAACAGGTGGAGATTTTGCAGAAGTGTTTGCTGAGGACCGCTTTTCAAATACTTTAGTTCTTCAAGACGGTAAAATAGAAAAGAGCAATTCCGGACGGGACGCAGGTGTGGGTATCCGAGTATTTAATAGCCTTCAAAGTGTTTATGCATATACGACCGACTTTTCAAAAGAAGGGCTTATAAAAGCAGCGAAAAACGCAGCTCATGCTATTCAATCTGATGTAAGACATATTCCAACTACGCTTCAACAGGAAATCATCGAACCTATACATAAAATCATTCAAATGCCTCAAACGATTGAAAATGCTCGCAAAGTAGCAGTCATGAAAAAAGCATATGACATTTCCAAAAATTATCACTCTAGTATTGCGCAAGCAACCGTTACTTTACTTGACCATGAACAAAATGTATTAATTGCAAACTCGGAAGGAAAATTCGTAGAGGATAAACGGGTAAGAAGTCGTTTAGCTATTCAAGCGATTGCCTCTGATGGGACGCAAATGCAGCCCGGCTTCTACGGACCAGGAGCATATAAAGGGTTTGAGTTTTTTGAAACCCTAAATTTAGAGCATTATGCAAGTGAAGCGGCACGTATTGCTGTGACGATGCTTCATGCTGAAGAATGTCCAAGTGGAAAATTTCCTGTCATTATCGACAATGAATTTGGTGGAGTTATTTTTCATGAAGCTTGCGGGCATGGGTTAGAAGCTACGTCTGTCGCGAAAAATAATTCTGTTTTTGCGAATCGAATTGGCGAGAAAGTGGCACCTGATATTGTCACCTACATCGATGATGGAACACTTGCTAATGAGTGGGGTTCTCTTAATATTGATGATGAAGGTGAGAAAACTCGTAAAAATGTTCTGATCGAAAATGGTATTTTAAAAGGTTACTTGATTGATAAGTTCAACGGGCGCCGGATGGGCATGGAAGCTACAGGGTCCAGCAGACGCGAATCTTATCGATTTAATCCAACATCCAGAATGACTAATACATTTATCGCGCCAGGGAAATCAACTCCAGAAGAAATTATCGCTTCTACAGAGCGCGGTCTTTACGCGAAATATATGGGCGGCGGACAAGTTAATACGGCAACAGGAGATTATAATTTCGCTATTATGGAAGCGTATATGGTTGAAAACGGAAAAATCGGAGCGCCTGTAAAAGGAGCTACACTTATCGGGAATGGACCAAAAACTCTTCAGCTTGTTGATATGGTTGGAAATAATTTGGCTCATGGAGCGGGAATGTGCGGATCTGTGAGTGGCAGTCTTCCGGTAAATGTTGGCCAGCCAATGATACGTGTTAGTGAAATAACCGTTGGTGGAACGAAGGGAGAGTAAATCATGAAGATTGAAAAATTCCAAGAAATGTTATTGGGAAATGGGCTTGCACATGGTTTTGAGGACATGGAAATTTATTATGAAAAATCAAAGCGCTTTGCTTGTGATGTATATAAAGGTGAATTGGATCATTATGAAACAGCTGAAGATGGAGGTTTATCCTTTAGAGGAATAATCAACGGGAAAATGGGTTACGCCTATACGGAAAAATTTGACCACGAATCCATTTCTTTTTTACTTGAAAGAGCAAAAGCAAATGCAGAAATCATTGAAGAAGAAGAGCAGGATGATATTTTCGCAGGCAGCGATGAATATGAAGAAAGAAATTTTTATTCAGAAAGCCTTGATGAGGTCTCGATTCCTGAAAAAATAGACTTATTAAAGGAAGTAGAGCGTAAAATTTCCGGCTACGATCCACGGATCGCATCCCTTAATTATTGTAAGCTGATAGAGCAATCAAAAGAGAGGCTGCTTGCGAACAGCAAAGGGTTAGTGCTTCACGATCGTATGAACTTTCTTGGTGTCGTTTTGTCCGTTGTCGTAAAACAAGGCGACGAAACGAAAAGTGGGTTTACGGTAAAGATTACGAAAGATTTTTCCAAGTTAAATGTCGATGAAATTGTTAAAGAGGCTGCAGAAGAAGCACTTTCGTATTTAGGAGAACAATCGATTCCAAGTAGAAAGTATCCAATAATCTTACGCAAAGATGCGGCGGCAGACCTTCTTGATACTTTTACTTCTATCTTTTCAGCAGAAGTTGCCCAAAAAGGCCGTTCTTTGTTAAAAGATAAAGAAGGAGAAAAAATTGCAGCTGAAACTGTGACCATCGTGGATGATCCATTTTATGAAGAAGGTTTTGCAAGTCGTAATTTTGATGGAGAAGGTGTTGCTTCAAAATTATGCACGGTTGTTGAAAATGGGACATTGAACACGCTTCTTCACAATCAGAAAACAGCGAAAAAGGCGGGAGTGGAAACAACGGGGCATGCCTATAAGGCTTCCTATAAAGGGACTCTTGTAATCGCACCATCAAATTTTTATATTCAGCCAGGAGAAAAAGCTTACGACGAATTGATAGAATCCCAAAAAGAAGGGGTTATTGTAACAAAGCTTTCTGGCTTGCATTCTGGAGCTGATACGGTATCAGGAGATTTCTCCGTTGCGGCCAACGGTTTTTACGTAAAGGATGGGAAAGTCGAAACACCAGTAAAACAAATGACGATTGCCGGAAACTTTTTCGAACTGCTTAAAAATATACAAGAAATTGGAACAGATCTATATGTATCGTCGAGCGGGATTGGTTCGCCTTCCTTGCTGTTGAAGGAATTGTCTGTGACGGTAGATTAAGAACATACACATATGAAAAATAAAAAGGATGCGAAATCGCACGCGATTTCGTATCCTTTCTTTAAAATTAACGAGAAGCATAAGTCATGTTTAACTATTTTCTACTTCTCGATAAATCTCTTCAACTTCAGATTTATTAAAGTTTCCTTTTTTTATTAAACGTTGAATGGATTTCTCTGAGTCTCCATCTTTTATGGCATCGATCAATAGTTCTTTTAGAAGCTCCTTACGACGTTCTTGATATAACTGTTCTATTCTTTCTTGTACAATATCCATCTCTTTAATCGCCTCCCATATCTTTTCTTGACCTTCTCTACTCAAATACTTCCTTACAAGAGCGAAAAGAGTACCTGTTAACATCGCTTTTTCGGATTCATCACTTATTTCTTGAATATCCCTAACAACAAGCAAAGCATCTTTTTCAATGGCTACATTACCATTATTAAAAAGGGGTCGATACAGAATAAGCATTTTTTCTTCGTCCGTCAATCGGGTTTCAGGATTTTTGCGAATCTTATTAATAATTTCTATATATTCTTCTTTCTTCTGGACTTCATTTAAAAATAATGGAAAGTAATTATAATGGATTGCGCCGATATCAAATACAGTATTGACAGATGTTCTTTTAATATTAGGTGCAAAGATTACAACACTCTGAAATGAAAACCTTGAAATGCGTTTATCATCCTTATACTTATTATACAAATCCATTACATAACCGGCAAATCGAAAAGTATCATGTTTTTTAACGCTTGTCTGATATTCCACATGCAAAAAAGTATCATCTTCCAATAGGTATAAGGTATCCGCTTTGTCATCTTTTGTTTTTACATACGGCAAGTCAGTGGATAATACTTCCTTTACTTTGGCAGTTTGAAAATCAAGGGCTTTTAATGGATATTGTCCTCTCATTTTTTCTGCCATCAGCCTTTGAACAATGTCCATAGTATTGTGGTGTACTTCCATACGTTCTTGTGTCAAAGTATCTCCTCCAAATTCTTGTTCCATCACCAGCTATATTTTCTTATCACTACATAGTTCGCATTGTTCAGTAGAACTTCTTATACATTAAAAGCGAGCAGTCCTCCGTAAAAGGCATGCTCGCTCGTTTTTTTATCCTAAGTTAAGTATAGCACATAAATAAAAAAATTTTCAGACTGTTTTTATAAAAAAAAGACGATTAAAATGAGAGCACGTGTTAAAAAATGGATGGACAACAGAGGAGGATTTTATGGAAAGTAAAAAGGCTCAGACACTCGCTTTATTTGCACTTGCTTGGCCGATTTTAATCGAAATCCTGATGTTGAGGCTAATGGGAATGGCCGATACATTTATGCTCAGCCATTATTCGGATAACGCCGTAGCAGCTGTTGGTTTTTCGGATCAAATCCTCGCGATGACCGTTATGCTTTGTAGTATGGTGACGATAGGGACGACAATATTGGTCTCAAGATATGTAGGGGCAAAAGATAAGCATAGTGCATCGGAAGTTACTCGAGTTTCCATTTCTCTAAATTTCTTGTTTGGTTTATTAATAGGTCTGGCTTTAGTCCTATTTGCTTCGGATCTTTTACGAATTATGGGGTTGCCTGCTGAACTGATGAAAGATGCAACCATCTATATGGTCATTATCGGTGGTTTCACGTTCATCCAATCATTGATGTTAACAGTATCGGCAGTCATTAAAGGACACGGGCTTACAAAACAAGTCATGTACGTCATGACGGGAGCCAATATCCTCAATATTATCGGAAACTATTTATTTATTTTCGGACCTTTTGGCATTCCTATTCTAGGCGTTAAAGGGGTAGCAATTGCAACAGTTGCAAGTCGTTTTATTGGAACTATTGCCCTTTTCGTCATTTTGAAAAAATGGATTGGCGAGTCTATTCCATTATCGAAACTATTCCGTTTTCCAAAACATCACGTTAAAAATCTCCTTAAGATTGGAATTCCTTCATCAGTTGACTCCATCGCATGGAACTTACAAATGGTTGTTATTACTATTTTTATTGCCTTGATTGGGACCACAGCATTAACGACTAATGTATATACAACCAATTTAAGAGCCTTTATCACGATGTTCTCAGGGGCTCTTGGCCAAGGAACGTTAATTCTTATTTCCCGTAAACTTGGTGCGAGGAAAAATGATGCCGCTTACGTGCAAAGCATGCACATTTATAAAATAGCTGCTTTAGTAGCGTTTTGTGTAGCGGGGATATTTTTTCTGTTTTCGAAGCCTCTTCTTAAAATCTTTACCAACAGTCCAGACATCATTTTACTTGGATCCACTATCATTCTATTAACTTTATTACTGGAGCCAGGTCGTGCTTTTAATCTCGTATTCAATAATTCGCTAAAAGCTGCTGGGGACGTGAATTTTCCCGTATTGATAGCGATTCTAGGGATGTGGTTCATTAGTGTTCCAATTGCTTATATACTCGGAATTTATTTAGGATGGGGGTTAATTGGCGTTTGGATTGGTTTTATTGTGGATGAATGGGTGAGGGGAATTATTTTAATGAGACGATGGCGATCGAGAATATGGGAACAGAAAGCAGAAAAATTGGAAGCGGCGAAGTCTTGATATAGGTAGTTATGTAGGCGGTGTTACTATAACACCGCCTAATAGGTTGTGAAATATAATAACTTTTGAGCTATATAAACTGCCCTTTGCATAGTGGTAAATGAACTTTGATACTTCTCAAAATCTAGTGTAAACTCACCATCTCTATTATTCCATTGGCGAATAAAGTAATCGTCCATCTCATTGGCAAGATTCGAGTCGGCTTTTGCTTCAATCTTCACATTCGTTTCCAAGTTATAATCATCCATATTTCGTTGGGTAAAATTTGTGGAGCCGCCGATTATAATGATGCTGTCTTTTTTCTTTATATAAAGCAGCTTAGGGTGATACTGCTCTTGTCCCGTGTTATACCAACGTATTTGGATCTTCCCTTCTGATTTTTCATGTAATTCTTGAGCCACAGGACGATTCGGCAGTCCAGATTTTTTAGAGCCGAATGCATTTTCATTCGGGTCTAAAATTAAGTTGATTTTGACACCGCGCTCACTCGCAGCCAGTAATTCCTCTAAAACGTCCCGTTCTGCTAGATAAAACATCGCCATCCAAATTTGATCGCCTTTTTTTGCTTTTTTAAGTGATTGAATTACCTTTTTTGCTACTTTTCCTTCCGTTAAAAGCTGAGCTGCGACATCTCCAGCTTCACTCTCACCTTTATAAGTAGGCAAAACATATCCACCAGCTAAATCAGCTGCCGCTTGCTCGGACTTTAACACATCTTCAATAATCGGACCTTCCAACTCAAATCCAATATTGGAGTGGTAAGCACTTGCATCATGGGGATTTCCGGATAATATAAATGCTTTTTTATCTGTTGCAACGGTTTTCCGATGATTGGCTTTGACATTAAGTAATTTAAGATAGGAGCGAAGTGTCATATCCGGAGCTTGATCTGCCATCACGTTAGGAAGAGTTCCTTTTCCTTCTTGACCAAACCATTGGAAAAACATCCGCCATATCGCTGAATATAAAGGATTGGAATCCCGAAGCGGATCGACATCTGTCATCAAAACAGTTATTCCATGTGACTTTAGCTTTTCAAACTCCTCATTTTTATGGGAACCATATGAAGTATTAATTTCATCCGTGATTAATACCATTTCAATATTGGGATTACGTTTCTTTTTTTCAATTAGTTTATTCATTAATGAAGAGCTTAATGGAGGAAAATCCAAGCTTTGATCGTAATAATCATTGAATAAGAAAAAGTCCATTATGACAAACTTTTCAGCCTCATCAATCGCTTGAAAAACGGTATCAAAAATTACTTGTTCATGTTTCGTCTTTTTCCCATTTTTATATGTTAAGTCATATAAAAATTGCACTTGATCCTCTTGTAAATAATGGATATCTCCTTCATAAGAGACACCTTTTGGCAAAGGCTTATTCTCCTGATAATAGATCGTTCCTATATAAAAACTTAAGAATAATAGAAGGCCTGTTATTAGAATTCCTTTTTTTACCTTTTTCGGCATTAAACTTCCCCTCTCTAGTATTTGTGCTATTCCCGAATAATTATTTTGAAAAACAAAGAAGGGGCTTGTATTGTTTAATTTGAGGGTGATTGTTAATATGGTAATTTGGATAGAAGTGATAAAGAGAGGTTTATTATGACTAGATTTGTATCTTCATTTTTGATATTTGTATTCATTTTTACTATGGTAGGGTGCTCCCAAACCGCTAATAATAGAGTTCAAGTCACATTGGCAAAGCCAATTGACGGAGATACGATTGCGGTTATGTATAATGGCAGCGAGCAAAAAGTAAGATTTCTACTAGTAGATAGTCCAGAAACAGCCCATCCACGTCTAGGTGAACAACCTTTTGGACAAGAAGCGAAAGAGTTCACAAGTAGTTTAGTAGAAAGTGCAAAAAAGATAGAATTAGAATTTGATATTGGACCAAATCAAGATAAATATGGACGCTTGTTAGCCTATGTATACGTAGATGGAAAGATGATTCAAGAGGAATTACTAAAGAATGGGCTGGCCAGAGTTGCATACATATACCCGCCAAACACGCGCTATGTTGATCAATTTGATGCTATCCAAAAAAAGGCTCAGAAAGAAGGAGTGGGTATTTGGGAAATTGAAAACTATGCCCAAGAGGATGGATTTCATCCAGAAACGATGGATTCCGGTTCAAAGGAGAGCGACTCTAAAGACTGCCTCATAAAAGGAAATATTGGCCGTGAAAAAATTTATCATACCCCAGACTCTCCGTGGTATGAACAAACAAAGGCAGAGGTGATGTTTTGTACGGAAGAAGAGGCGGTGAAGGCGGGGTTTCGACCTCCGAAGCGATAAAAGGGAGTTCTAGTTTTGCTGATTAACCGCATTATTTCATCAGATTAGGATTTGAAGTTGCAAAATGTTACCTACTTTTTCCTAAGACAGGCCACAAACAGACTTTAAATGGGTTTATGAATAAATCTATGGTGCTGACTTTTCAACGCTGACTAAGTCTATGGAAGAGGGTACTTTTTAACCCTCCTTCCACACTATTTTCCGATTACCCTTTAAGTCACGATGCTGGAAAAAAGTTGCGAATTATTTCCGTTTAGATATGATTGTCAGTAGTGTTAACAAGTTCTATGAAAATTAGTAATCTGCTTTTCAGCAAATTTGAATAATGTTTAATTAAGCCTTTTCCAAGTTTATTTATTGATTCAGCTGTCAGTAATCAATCCCATGAATACAATTTTCATAAGTCCATTCAATTATTTTTTCATCATTATTTGACTCGTAAAACTCTGATAGTAATTCATTCCACTTTTCTAACTGTTGCTCACTAATATTTACTACCCCTAAGCCATTTAGCATCATGATTGTATTTGCAGAAACAATGGCAGTTCGTTTGTTTCCATCCCAGAATAACTGTGATCTCATAGCATAATACATATATTTCAAAGCTTTGTATGTCATAGATTCTTTTAAATCAAATATACTGTTAATTGCGGCTACTACATCAGATTCAACTGGAATTTCAGGAACATAATCTACCCCATGTATCCCTACCTTACCTGTTCGTAAAACTCCCCATTCTAATGATTCGTTGTAAGAAATAAAACTATTTATTTTACATACCACCGATAAATCAAACTTCGTGTTATAAGGTAAATGTATTACGTATTGATAAGCATTTTTGAGATTAAGAATTACTTGTATATCATCCATACTTACCCCACTTACACTCATTCCCTCTACAATCGTTTTCGTTTGTGCAAATGTCGTATTTACGTTTTCTAACCGTGAAGCTGAATGGATGAGACTAACAACACTTTTCTTTAATAAGAATCTCGATTCACGCTCGTTAAGATTATACTTATCGGAAATAATCATTATAAAATCACACCTCTTACAAGTACTTAGTTAGATCTATTATAAACCACCACCAACCATTCCAAGCCTAAATTTTATAAGCTAAAATAGTAAACTCCCAAGGTATATTTTCATTGTTCCCACCGCGATGCTCATCAAATTTCTTTATATTAAACCCGGACATGATGACAGAATTAATAATTTCACTAAGTGTATATAATCTTACGGCAACATCTGGAAAGTCTTTTTGTTCCTGTTCATCGAAATAATGTTTGTATGCCAAGTCCCCACTCTTTATTTCTGGGTCAAAATAGCTTAGTTGAAATTGGTATTGACTTGCTGTTTCAGGATCCACGACGATGCACCTTCGAAGGGGATGGAAATCACTTAAAATCATAACTCCATCTTCTTTTAGTAGAGAAAAAAGTATGGACATCAATTTATCGAGATCGTTAAAATAATGCAATATACCTCCTTCTAAATAAAGCACGTCAAAATGGCTGCTGTATTTTATCAAATCGATTTCGTAAATATCAGTAACGATATACTCAATAGATGTATGGGCATGTGCCGCTAATTCTAAAGCATATTTTTTATTTTCTTCTGATATATCAAATACTGTTACTTCTGCTCCTAGTAGTGCAAGTGGTACTGCCTTTCTTCCATTGGAACCACAAAGATTAGCAATTTTTTTCCCTGCAATGTTTTCAAAATAATACTGGTGTTTTTTCAACCGTTTTTTAGGGTTTTCCATTATTTGCTTTGCCTTCAATTTAGGATGGCCATAATGTTTACTCCAAAATTCATAAGCTCGATATTCCCAAGCAATTTTATTTTTGGCACTTTGTTCATTCATTCCAATAATCGCCTCCTAACATAATAATTCTTTAAGTGATCAATGAAACCCTGCATTAATCGTGAAATAGAGAATCATTGATTTACCTGTTTTCTTTCATTAATACTAAGATAAATAACTGATGGAGAATCACTTGATTGAATTTTCCAACTCTTTTTGGGGTTTTATGTTAAACTAAACATAAGATGTTTGTGAAGTTTTATTCTTAAACTAGCGGTTCAGTGTTAATGGAATAAATGTTTTAAGAAATGGATTAGTTTGAATGAAGAATATAAAGAAGAATTTGAAGTGGTGGGGAACGGGGAGGATTGAAAGAATGAAAGAAAGATTGTTTTATATTGACCGTCTGCGGACGCTCCTTACGATTTTAGTTATCTTGCACCATACTTCTATTACTTATGGGGGTGAGGGGAGCTGGTATTACATTGAATCAGTTGGTGACGATTTGACTCCTACGAAAGCAATGCTAAGTTTGTTTAACGGAGTGAATCAAGCTTTCTTTATGGGGTTTTTCTTTTTAATTTCTGGATATTTTACTCCTGGTGCATATGATAGAAAGGGGACAACACGGTTTTTGACGGATCGTTTTATCCGTCTTGGTGTTCCGCTCCTTGCCTACTTGTTGGTTATCGGCCCAGGATTGATTTACGCGCTTAATTTCGCTGAAACAACATCGTTATGGTCTTTTTACAAGGAATGGGTATTGACGTTTAAGATATTGGATTTCGGCCCGTTGTGGTTTGTTGAGACGCTGCTTTATTTTGCTGTCATCTATGCTGGTTATCGGTGGTTTAAGAAAGAGAGTACGAAGAAGTTGGAAGTACGTAGATTCCCAAGCCATATAATGATCTTGATTTCGGCAGTCGCTGTTGGGATAGTTGCCTTTGCGATTCGTCTAGTTTTTCCTACAGGGACGAGTGTGCTCGGTTTGCAGTTTGGTTATTTCGCTTCTTATATATTTTTGTTCGCCGTGGGTATATCCGCTTACCAAAATAAATGGCTGGAGCAGCTTTCAACTAGAGTAGCTAGAAGGTGGCTATGGGTGTCGCTCGCAGTTTTGCCTGTTTTGCCGATTGCAGCAATGATTGATGGGGAAGCGCTAAGCGGCGGATTCAATCCGATTGCATTGATCTATGCATTTTGGGAACCTTTTATCGCCTTTGGTATCATCATGGGGCTGCTCGTTTGGTTTCGAAAGAAGTTTAATCGGGAAAGTCAATTGTTTCAGTGGCTCTCCAATAACGCGTATACGGTTTACATCATTCATCCGCCAATTGTGGTGGGGTTAAGCCTTCTGATAAAACAAGTAGCGTGGCCGGCAGCGTTGAAATTTGTTTTGGTCGGTTTGTTAGCAACGATATGCTGTTTTGTGGTATCAGCTTTGATACGATTAATACCAGGAACAAGACGTGTGTTATAGGGCATAGAAGACCCGTACATGAATTCGCCAAAATGAATGAAAAAATCCATTTTGTTTTAATTTTTTTTAAATGGTGAAGGTATGATAAAACGCGCGAATAGATGTTTCATTGAAGGCGTTAGGTAGGAAAACCTCCAATATTCATGATGATGAAACCAAAACCAACTAACTCCAAGGAAATGATCAGAAAATAGAAGAAGGTATGGTAAGAAAATTGGAAATTATTTAAGCCTTTTTCAAGAAATATAGTAAATGTGATAAAATCTGAATAGGTTTTTACGTCCACGGGTTTTCCCAAATCTTATGTGAAAATGTTATTTGTCGTTATACAAAGAGGTGTTTAATTTGCTAGTCAATGCCATTCAATTAAAGAACTATTTACCTTATATTAGCCAGTTGCCAAATCCCGAGAGAATCGAAAAAGATGATTTAATAAATGCAAAATTCTTGATGGAAAAAAGCGGAGATCTTGAAATGTATTACGCGCCGCATAATGAGTACATAAATCGTCATGCCAAAATAGTCATTGTAGGTATTACCCCCGGGTGGACACAAATGAAGGCTGCCTTTCAAGAGGCAAAGGTATGTTTGCAACAGGGTATTTCTTTAGAAGAGCTGATGAAAAGTTCCAAAAGAGCAGCTGGTTTTGCTGGTACAATGAGAGACAATCTAATAGAAATGCTGGATGCCTGTGGAGTCAATGCCGCTTTTCAACTAAGCTCTTGTCGATTGCTGTTTAGCCAATATCAACACCTGTTACACACGACCTCCGTGATTAAGTATCCGATTTTCGTTAATGGAAAAAATTATTCAGGCTATACTCCGAAGATCATTCAATCTTCTCTATTAAGAGAGTATGCTTATCAAGTATTCCCGGAGGAAATTGGAAAAATTCAACGTAACTTTTTATTGATCCCGCTTGGAAAGGCGGTGACAGAGGTAGTCGAAAACTTAGTAAATCAAGGGAAGATTCCTGAACAAAGCTGTCTATTTGGGTTTCCACACCCATCCGGGGCAAATGGTCATAGAAAACAACAGTTTCAAAAAGTGAAATCGAGATTCCGATGTATTGTCAAAAAATATACGAATGACCTTTAACTTTTATTTTAATCGTGAATGGGATGGCCAAAGTCCGCTCATTGTCAATCGTAATACCCGCGGTTCTCACCCCTTAGCCAAGTGGCAATAAACCAACTGTTGCCGAACTCGTCCTTCACGCCGGCGCTTCTTTCCCCGTACGGCATATCTGCTGGTTCATACAAGGAGGTAGCCCCTGATGTGAGCGCACGTTTATAACAATCATCGGTATCTTTTACAAAGACGTGCAATGCACTTTGAATGGCAGGCCAGTTTTCATTTGCGTCGGAAATTTCAATGATCCCGTGGCCAATACGTAGCTCAGCGTGAACAATCCGGCCTGATTCATCGGTTGAACGACCACGTTCCTCAGCGTCAAATACTTCACGTAAAAAAGATATTAGTCGGTCTGCACCATTAACATGTAAATACGGGGTTACAGAAGAATACCCTTGTGGAGTCCATTCGTTTTTCATCTTTCCATTCCTCCCCTTTAAACATCTTTTATAATTAAATTTCTATTCGTTTCCTCAAAAATCCTTCTTTTGTTCAATAAAGTGCTCATATATGGAAGATTTGAAACCTATTTGGTAAAGGTCTCATTATTACTTTAGTCTTCCCCTGATTAATAAAATATAAAAATAAGAGCATGCTATTGGAGGAATGAAATTTTTAAAAAGGGGTTAAGGTCAATGAATTCAAAAGAATTAAGAGAAAAAATTGCCATGTACTGTCAAGAATATGACAGTATGTATGGAAAATTGGTAAAACCTATTAACGAAATGCTTTTAGATATAGATGCAGGGATATCGGAAAAAACAGCTAATCAAGTATTGGAAAACCTCAAATTATTCCACGAAGGAAAAAAATATATAGCAGATTGCCATTTAGACGAAAGTAATAACTTTTTGGAAGACGGAATTGAAGAACTGAAAAAAGGGAACTTGGCTGACGGAGCTTTACAAATATTTGGTGCAGGGTTAAATTTTGCTAGTTTTTCAGCTAAAGCTTCTGCATTTAAAAACATTCATCCTCATAAAATGATCAACGAGCGATTCAAATTAATAAAAAATTCATTAGGATAAAAATAATAATCCATTTCCACAAAAATATATAAGCCCAGAAGATATTTCCTATGGTGCACTTTTCCTAGTATCTGATGAATCTCGCTTTATGACAGAATCTGAATTAGTCATTGATGGCGACTGGACTGCTCTTTAATTTATGAATGGTTCGAGGGCACTTGTGACTTGTGTCATAAGTGTTCTCGAACCGCTTTTTTGTTTCTTGTTCAGTACGTATGTTCTATAATGAGGGATAATACTTAGTCAGTTGACAATTCTACAAGAAGTAGAAAGGGATGAGTCACTAATGGTGGAAACGAAAGAAGAACTACTAGTTGAATTAAAAAAGAGTAGAGATTGGGAAAAAAATCAGAGCGGATTATGGTTTTGGGAAAAACTCGGTCGTCTTCCATTCAAGATTCTGGACAAACTTACACCTACTTTTATACACAAGAAAATTGGCGTTATCTTAGATGAGCTAGGTCAATATATTCAATCTGGAGGGAGATATCTAAGTTCAGTGTCTTCACTTAAGTCCTATTATCCTCATAAAAACGTTAGTACGTTAGAGGATTTGGATATGGTACCTATCGTAGAAATGGACCACGCAGTTAGCAAACTTAAAAATAACCGAAGACGTCTAGCAACCGTTCAAGGCGCAAGCACAGGTATTGGGGGAATATTCACTTTATCAATTGATATTCCATTGCTGTTAGGGCTTCAAATAAAAACTCTTCAGGATATTGCTATTTGCTATGGTTATAATCCGAATGATAAAAAGGAAAGAGTGTTTATTGTGAAAATCTTACAATTTGTTTCCTCAGATATTGTTGGAAAACAAGAGATATTAAAACAATTATCTCTAATAGATTCCCCGGATGAAGATGCAAAAAGAAATGTTGTTTCTGAAATTCAAGGGTGGCGAGAGGTTGTCATAAAATATAGGGATCATGTCGGGTGGAAAAAGATTTTTCAAATGATTCCAATTGCTGGAATGGTTTTTGGGGCTTTCATTAATCGCTCGGCGATTAATGATCTTTCTGAGGCTGGGATCATGCTTTATCGCAAGAGAAGGATTGAAGAACGTTTAGTTCAATTAGATAATCAAGTGATAACAAACGTAAAAACCATATCAGACTAAATTCATTTCATGATCACATTTTGTAATTAAGTAGATTGCGAAAAGCATCGATACTGTCATATGCTAGGCTTGTGATAATGAAGAGATTCAATCAAAATTATTATTGCTTACATACTATTGAAACGAAAACACACTAATTAATTCATTATTAAATAAATTCCCTTCATACAGCCAAACAAGAGATTTTGGACTGCAAAGGGAATTTTTTCATAATTAAGCGGCCATTTGTCGACATTCTTCCGCACATTTAAAGCATGCTTCTGCACATTTCTGACAGTGATCATGGTCATGCTTTTTGCATTCCTTACCGCAAGCTTCACATATTTCCGCACACAATTGGCAAATTTGCTTAGCGAAAGGGCTGTTAGATTGCATAGATTTTGCCGCTAAACTGCATATATCTGCACATTCACGATTCATGCGTATACAGTCTACCATCATGTCCATATCTTTTTCCTTTAAGCAGGCGTCATAACAAGTATTGCACGCTTCCATACACTCCAAGCAAGCTTGGATGAATTGTTCATAAGAGTGAGTGATCATACAATCATCCTTCCTATAGAAAATGAACATTATTACTTTTCCCGATTGAAAAATATATAAACTGTATAAAAAAGCGTATTTGTAATGACTGTTTCTCCTCATCTAGAGGATGTCATTTTACGGCTTCAAGATATGTGTAAATGATGAATCTACCTTAAATAACGTATTTTCAATTGTTGTTCGGAACTCAAATTCCCTATAACAAGATTTCTAGTAGAAAAAAAACTACTCTATTGACTTAAAGTTAACTTTAAGCTGTAAAGTGGATTTGTAGTAAAATGAAAGTTGTCGTTAAGTGGAGTTTATGAAGCAACTACTAAGAAACTTGAAAAGAAAGAACACAATGGGTACTCAGAGAGAGGATTGTCGTTAAAATAAAAAATCGTTTGAGGTTCACTAAAACTATTCTTTTAGTAGAAACAATAAAGAAATAGAGGTGGGATTATGACTTATTCTATAGGGGAATTTGCCAAAATCGTCGGTGTAACAACGAGTAGGGTTAGATACTATGAGAAGGAAGGATTGCTTACTCCACAGCGAATGGAAAATAATCTCCGAGAATTTACTGATGATGATGTCAGCTGGTTTCAATTCTTACTTCATTTGAAAGATTCGGGAATGTCGATGGCAGAGCTAAAACAATATACAGAATGGCGTGCAATGGGAGAATCCACAATCCTAGAAAGGTTGGATTTAATTGAAAAAAGGAGAAATCTTGTGGAATTAGAGATGAAGGCTCTGCAACAAAACTTGGATATTTTAAATCGAAAGGTTCAATTTTATAAAGATCAACTAAAGGAGAAAGCAAAAAAATAATGATCATGAAATAAATCCAAGCGGGGGGTTAAAAAGAACATCATTGCTTGCAAAAGGGAGGAATGAAACATGGAGCGCTTATGGACAAAGTCCTTTATTCTTATGACCTTAGGAACGCTTTTTCTATTTATTGGTTTTTACATGCTGTATCCAACATTGCCGCTATTCATTACAGAAATAGGTGGAAATGAATCACAGGTCGGCTTGGCTATGGGGACATTTATGCTGTCTGCTGTTTTTATACGCCCATTTATTGGCGGATTGCTGGATCGTTTTGGCAGACGTCCGTTTATCGTCTGGGGATTACTTTTTTTCGCATTGTTTATGTATTTGTATGAGTGGGCAGCCGGTATTGTCGTTTTATTAGGGCTTAGAGTTTTACATGGGATGAGCTGGGGCGTAACGACAACCTCCATGACCACAGCGATTACGGATATGATCCCATCCACCCGTCGCGGAGAAGGACTTGGGTGGTCGGGTATGGCGATGACCCTCGCAATGGCAGTTGGACCGATGTTCGGAATTTGGGTTGCTGAAAATCAATCTTTTCAGACCCTATTTATCATTTCGGCTGTTCTTTCCGCTGGAGCGTTGATATTGACTTTTGGGGCAAAAATGCCTTTCCAGCCAAAAGCGGGCTCAAGGAGGATTGGAATTTTTGAAAAATCAGTTTTGCCCGTCACGGTATCGGTCTTTTTCCTATTCATTGCTTATGGCGGTATTACCACCTTTGTCCCGCTGTTCGCTCATTCAATTCATGTCAATTCTGGAATGTTCTTTTTGGTGTATGCCGCAACACTCATTCTGATCCGTCCTTTTGCGGGAAAGCTTTCGGACGTGAAAGGAGAGACGTTTGTCATTGTGCCGTCTTTAATTATTACCATTCTAGCATTAATTACGTTAAGCCTTGCGACCGGGCTCGTTGGAGTGCTCATTTCGGCAATTCTGTATGGGATTGGCTTTGGTTCAGCTCAACCAGCTCTTCAAGCGGCCACCTTGCGTCTTGTTCACCCGGATCGTATGGGGGTAGCGAATGCTTCTTTTTCAACTGCTATTGATCTTGGGATCGGGTTAGGTGCGATTGTCCTTGGCTGGGTCTCGCAATTCTGGAGTTACCAAGTTTTGTTCACGGTCAGTGCCATATCAGTTGCATGTTCCTTATTGCTGTTCTCCTTCTTTGTTATTCGCTTATTAAAAAACAAAGAAAGTACTAATCTGAAAACTGAAACCCTTTCCTCCTAAACAATTTGAACAAAATGATAGCCACTGCCCCCTCCAAGGGAATAGTGGCTTCTTTTTATTAAATTCCTTTTTGACTAATATGAAATAGAACATGTTTACTTAAAGGACTATCGTTCTTAATTTTTGGATGATTGAACGTTTTTATAAAATTCATTCCGATTTTTTTCATGACGTTTTTCGAAGGCTTATTAACATCAGAAGTAAAACTATAAACATCACTAAATCCTAATTCATTAAACCCATATTGTAAACAGGCTGATGCTCCCTCAGTTGCATATCCTTTTCCCCAAGCCTCTTTTTTCAATCGCCATCCGATTTCGATACACGGTGTAAAATCAGCCTTAAATGTTGCCTTATGAAAACCGATAAATCCGATAAACTCTTTATTTTCCTTTACTTCAACGGCATATAGCCCAAATCCACATTCTTTCAATTCGGATAAAATCGATTGATGGAACACATTCGTTTCTTCTTTTGATAAGGGTTTGGGGAAATACATCATTACTTGTTCATCTGCATTCAGTCGACTAAATGGCTCTAAGTCTGTTTCTTTCCAATCACTTAATTGCAATCTCAATGTTTCTACATATATCATTTTACACCTCATCGTTACTAATTAAAGATTCCTTTCTAACAAAATCCCTACTTGTTCGGCCATGACATAAGGTGGATAAGGCATTTCATTCTTAACCCACCATTCCACTACTCCTGCATATGACGTTGCAATAAATTGAAGAATAATCTCTTCATTTAATCCCCGATTTTTCCCCGAATGAAAAATGATTTCATTCTTGAATTCTTTCTTTAGAAGTTCAAGGAAGCGTGTATGAAAATATGGTGCTCCGGTACTTGCAAACATCGTTCTGAAAAATAAATAATGACTTTGGATATATTCGAACCAAATGACATTGGCATCTGTATAATCCAAATCTGCCGCTGGTTCGCACAATTCCCGTAATTCGTTAATATGTTCTTCCATGAGCTTATCAAGTAGATCAAATTTATCTATATAATTTGAGTAGATTGTTGCACGACTAACATTTGCTCGATTGGAAATATCATGCATTGTTATGTCGTCAAAGTTTTTTTCGGATATTAACTCAATTACAGCATTTTTAATCGCTTCTTGTGATTTTAGTCTTCTTCTATCAGTCTTGGACATTTTTAACGTTTTCACTTCCTAATTATAAAGAGTTTGTGCATTTGTGAACAATTACAGCTAATTCAAGCCACAAAAGCTGACTTTACACCTTTATGGCTTTTCCGCAAAAAAAATTTAAAATAAAAAGAAGCTCACGCATTCAATCTTTGGTCATATTTCTCTCGTAGGCGTTTTATATCTTCCCTAGGAGGCAGGCCATACATGCGAGAATATTCTCGGCTGAATTGGGATGGACTTTCATAGCCTACACGGAATGCGACTTCAGCGGCATCCGTTGCTTCAGCTAATAATAGGCGCCGTGCTTCTTGCAATCTCAGTTGTTTTTGAAATTGGATAGGACTCATCGCGGTTACTTCTTTAAAATGCCTATGAAGCGAAGAAACACTCATATTGGCTATTTCCGCAAGTTCTTCAATTCGTATTGGCTTATCATAATGATTCTTAATTTGTTCAATTACTTCTCCGATTCGATACGTATCGCTTCCTTCTATTGCAACTTGTCCCAGTGTAGACCCATACGGCCCTTGCAATACTCTATATAGTATTTCTTTTATAAATAGAGGAGCAAGTACAGGGATATCTTTAGGATTGTCCAGTAATCGAACTAACCTAATAACCGCATCTAAAATGGATTCCTCTGTTCGGCTTACAAACATTGCCCGCTTTGCTTTTTCTTTTGAGCGAATGCCAACGTCAGAATCACTAATCACCTCTAAGATTTGACTCGGTGTAAATTCAAGCTTGAAACATAAATATGGGTTATCCGAGGCCGCCTTGATGACTTTTCCGGTAACTGGCAAATCAACAGATGCTATGAGGTAATCGCCAGGACTATAACTAAAGCGTTCCTGTGCGAGAAATACTTCTTTTTCACCTTGAGCGATAATGCATAAGGAAGGCTTATAAACCCCGTGTTTTGGTTCAGTGACGTTAGATTCACGTATGAAAAATAGAGAAGGAATAGCAGTTGGATGAACACCATCTTGCTTTGAATAACGTTCTATTATTTTAGCAAGATCATCTCGCAGTTTATTTATACGCTCGGACATTTATGACTCCCCCTTTTTCATTCGAACTTGTAGTTCTATTATAATGCATCTTTATACATTGGGTAAGGGTTGTGAGAGGATTAGGCAATCATTTGCAAGAAATGAGATAGCGGTTGCTTTTTTATTTTTGTCATAATAAGGCTTAAAGAAAGTTTTCATTTAATGAAAGTGAGGATCAATCAAATGGAATATGTAAAACTTGGGAATACTGGTTTGGATGTATCAAGGATTTGTCTCGGCACGATGGGCTTCGGCGATGTGAATACTGGTTTTCATCCATGGGTACTTGACGAGGAGAACAGTCGCCCAGTCATAAAAAAAGCGCTTGATATAGGGATTAATTTTTTTGATACAGCGAATGTGTATTCAAACGGAACAAGTGAAGAATATGTAGGGCGTGCGCTGAAGGATTATGCCAATCGGGATGAAATTGTGCTTGCGACGAAGGTTCATTTCCGTATGCATGAAGGTCCAAATGGAGCGGGGCTATCCCGAAAGGCAATCATGAGTGAAATTGATAAAAGTCTTAAGAGACTTGGAACCGATTATGTGGATTTGTATCAAATTCACCGCTGGGATTACAATACTCCCATTGAGGAGACGATGGAAGCGTTGCACGATGTAGTGAAAGCTGGGAAGGCAAGATATATTGGTGCTTCCGCCATGTACGCATGGCAGTTTCTGAAAGCTTTGCATGTGGCGGAGAAAAATGGGTGGACTCGATTTGTATCGATGCAGAATCATTATAATCTCATGTACCGTGAAGAAGAGAGGGAAATGCTGCCCCTTTGTAAGGAAGAAAAAATCGCTGTCATTCCATACAGCCCGCTTGCATCAGGAAGACTGACTCGTGATTGGAAGGAAACGACACATCGTTCTGAAACGGATAAAGCTCAAAAAGCTAAATATGATGCAACGGCCGAACATGATCGATTGGTCGTGGAACGGGTAGCGGAAATGGCGGAAAGACGTGACGTTCCACGTGTTCAAATTGCTCTTGCTTGGTTGCTCCATAAAGAACCGGTAACAGCTCCAATTGTCGGTGCTACAAAAATCTCTCATCTTGAAGATGCTGTAGCGGCTCTTTCAGTCAAGCTAACATCTGAAGAAATGGCTTTCCTTGAAGAGCCATATGTTCCGCATCCGATAAGCGGTTTTAATTAATTGAGAAGTCAGACGATGCAGAGATATCGTTTTTTAAATCGGTATTTCTGCTTTTCATTTAAATTTTGGTGCTTCTAAGGAGGACATAAATTGCATTTACGGTTAAAAAATCTGTTTGCCATCAAAGGGTATAGCGTATTAGTTATTTGTATGCTGTTCATTGGTGTTGGTATTTCTATTACATCGCCATACATTCCTCTATTTTTAACTGAAGATTTTGGAATGAGTGCGGGAGCCTTTGGTATTTTCATGGCAATCAGTTCACTGAGCGGGGTGGTCGTGAATTCGCTTATTGCAAAACATTCTGATAGCGGGATGGACCGAAAATGGATTATCATATTTGCCGCTCTTTCAGCTACCATAGGGTATGCCTCGTATCTTATTTTCAATAACTTCTTTATTCTACTGATTGTCGTCACTCTTTTTAACGGATTAGCTGCACCCGTTATGCCGCAAATCTACGCATACGCACATGAATCGGCAAATGCGAGCAAATCTGATGACAAGACTTTTGCTATGTCTACATTACGTTCTCTTATTTCTTTTGGGTTTCTAATAGGACCATTATGCGGAACATTAATTCTAGGACTTGCTGGATACAATGGAATTTTTCTTGGAACATCCATCCTATATCTTACAGTTGCGTCTCTTGTATTCCTGTTTTTGAATAGACATAAAGCGGCTAAAAGCAATACCAAAAAGAGAATAAGCTCAGGAACCTCTTGGCTTAAAAACAGGGAGATTAGACTGCCGCTTATCGCATTTTTATTCCTATTTGCTATCAATACGATTCATTTGATCATTACTCCGTTGTTTATTGTGAATGAACTGCATGGGACGTATGAGGATGTCGGATTGGTCGTTAGTATATGTGCTGGTTTGGAAATTCCGATTATGCTTGGACTCGGTGCACTAGGAAAAAAGATATCAAATCATACATTGATGATGTATGGCTGCATTATTTTAGTAATCTATTACATCATTTTAAGTGCAGCAACGCAACCTTGGCAGTTAATCCCAGCACAGCTTCTTCAGGCTACGTTTGTAGCGATTGTCATGGGCAACGGACTAAGCTATTTTACGGAACGATTGCCTACTTCACCAGGGCTTGCTACAACGATATATTCTAACGGGTCCACGATAGGAAGGTTAGTGGGGAGTCTCGGCGGAGGATTTATTGCCCAACTGGTAGGTTTTCGGCAGGTGTATTGGGTCTGCCTCGGACTAGCGATTCTCTCATTTGTTATATTTTGGAAAACAAGACCTCAAGAAGATAAAGATATAACTACCGAATACTCTCGATCTGTATAGTCTACTAAAAAGATAGCCAATAAAAAGGAAAAGGCTATCTTTTTTCCTGGTTTAACCCCAAACGCCCAAAAGGATGAAAATCTAATATGATTACAATCTATTAACAAAAGCACCATCAATATATGAACAAAGAAGTTAGGCAAATGAACGTGAATATAAATATTATTTTCCATTTTGGAAATTCTATTTATGATAAGTGGATAAATTGGAGGTTCCTAAATGGAGAGTAAACATACTAAAGCGGGTTTAACATCAGCAGAAATGGGGAAGCTTTGGGCAACCTATGTAGGAAATACAATGGGAAAGTGTGTGCTCAGTTATTACCTCAAACATATAAATGACCGAGATATTAAAAAGGTTTTAAATGATGCCTTGAGCCTTAGTGAAGGATGGATAAACAATATAAAACCAATTTTTAAAAAAGATAATTTTCCTTTACCAATCGGATTTACTAAAGATGACGTAAATTTAGACGTTCCAAGATTATTTCATGATGAATTTTATCTCCATTACTTACAATACTTAGGTAAGGCTGGAATGAGTATTTATTCAGCGGCCGTTCCATTGGTAACAAGAGCAGATATAAGGAATTTATATATAAAAGGTCTTAATGATACTTCTAAATTGTTGGCGGAGGTCAATGATATTCTATTGGCAAAAGGACATTTAGCCAATTCACCCATTACACCGCCGCCTAAAGGCACTGATTTTATTGATAAGCAAAATTTCTTAAATGGTATTGTAGGAGAGAAAAGACCTCTTCATGGCTTGGAAATCGCTCATCTTTACGGGAACATTAATAATGATGTTACAAGTAAAGCACTCATTATCGGTTTTAGCCAATGTGCAAAAAATGAAAAAGTGAGAAAGTTCATAGAACGCGGAAAAAACATTAATCATAAGCATATCGAAATGCTTTCAAAAAAACTGTCCGAAGATCATTTACCTTCACCGACTCTTTTAGATCATTTAGTTACTACATCTACTACGCCCCCATTTTCAGATAAACTTATGCTCTTTCATAAAATCGACATGTTCTCAATGAAAATAAGAGAATATGCTAATGGGGCATCACTTAACGGCAGAAGAGATTTAGGTGCTTTATACGCCCGGTGTTTAGTAGATGTTTCACTATATGTAGAGGATGGTGCCAACATTATGATTGATTATCATTGGTTAGAACAGCCGCCAGAGGCGCCAAACCGAAATCAATTAGCAAAAGAGAAGTAAACTCAATGCATATGAGTGATAAAAGATACTTAACCTCTATTGTTATAGAATGGGTTTTTTAAATTATTTCGACACAAAGGAGAATGACGATGGAAGGCGACAATCAAGTGAAAGATATAAAGCAAACCGTTATCATCAAGGCACCAATTCAAAATGTATGGAAAACGATATCCATATCTGAGGGAATTGCAGAATGGTTCATGCCAAATGATTTTGAACCGAAAGTAGGTTATGAATTTCATTTGCAATCACAATATGGACCTTCGCCATGCAAAGTTTTAGAAATAGAGGAGCCGTATAGGCTTTCATTTTCATGGGATACGGATGGATGGTTCGTTACGTTTACATTAAAAGATTTAGGTGAAAAAACGGAATTTACAGTTATGCACGGTGGATGGAAGGATGCAGATTCACTCGTTCCAAAAGCAGGAGAGAAAGCTTCTATTATCCGTGATAGGATGAATCAAGGTTGGGCTGGCATTAGCGAGAAACTTCGAAAGGTTGTGGAGGGTTAAGTGTCTTCACCTGCTCCACGGAAAGCGTTCGCCTGCAACGGAAATCGACGGTAGCTAGCTCTTACGTTGTATGTAGATGATTTATCTCATTTTGTATAGAACGGGATGTGTTTTTTATTAAAAGCAATTATGAAATTGTTTTTGGTAAGGAAGCTGAAGTACCTGTAGAACAGACTCAATCTGTGTAGCCTGTAATCATAGCTCTAAATATTAATTTTATATACAAAAGCCATGATTAACCCAATCATGGTTTACCCTACAATCAGGACTATAATTACTTTTGGCTGGGAAGCGGCAAAAGGTGTGTTTGTAGTTCCAAGTAAAAATAAAATGTGCGATAAGCTAACAAAAGAGAAAATAGAGAATCTTAAAAGAAAAATGAAAAGTTATTGAGCAAAAATGAGCCACTCATTTCCCTTCCAAATCTTGGTTTGGGGAGTAAGTGGCTCATTTTTTTAATTCCCTAGTTTTAAATATAATGTTTTATCAAATCAATGGGTAAAACCATATAACTTATGCTCCTAAAATAAAGATTTCATTACGTTCGGAATAGGAAATCCAAAGCTATTTAGAAAAATACTCTTAGAACGTTTATCCAGAAGAGAAGACAATTTATGAACAATTTTTGAAAGTATTTTACGAAAAGGTAAAATGCATGGTTTTTTCATGTCAATAAGATATAATTATCTTGAAATGTGAAATTGTTCACAACAAATTTTTAGATCTGGGGGAGATAAAAATGATGTGGAATAATGGAACAAGTTGTTTTGGAGGAGGTCTACCCATGATGGGTGGAGGGATAACGATGATTTTAATTTGGGGTTTCATTATCTTCCTAATTTTCTACGCAGTTCATAAAAGTAACGTAAATAAAATATCAAATGAATCGTCTGCTGTTGATGTTTTAAAAAAGAGATATTCTATGGGTGAAATTAGTACGGAAGAATACAGAGAACGTTTACTAGAGCTAATGAAAAAGATGTAATATAAAATTGGAGTGAATACTATATGAAGCTGAAAATAATCGCACTAACAGTGTTGCTCGCAGCTATTGTATTAGTAGCTTGTAACGGAAAAAATATCAATGAGGACAATAAAACTCAGAACATTAAAGAATTAGTGCATGACTATA
This sequence comes from Bacillus sp. IITD106, assembly GCF_019459225.1. Classification (GTDB taxonomy): domain Bacteria; phylum Bacillota; class Bacilli; order Bacillales; family Bacillaceae_C; genus Lederbergia. The sequence continues at coordinate 61,735 of NZ_JAIAZY010000006.1, read as the reverse complement.
GTGTGAGGAACATCAAAAGTAATGAGTCTGCTTCTATCACGTCTAATCAATTGATTATAACGAAAAGCGATGAAAGTAAGACGATCTATGATTTACCGGAAGATGAATTTTTCGTCTCCATTGCCCCATTTATAAAAGAAACTCATCCGTGCGAAATCCATAGCTTAACAGGTTGCCAAGGAGAAATGACGGAAAAAGAATTTGATGTATACATTGAGGACAAAGATGGTAATGTAGTACTGGATAAAACGTTAAAATCCCAAGCTAATGGGTTTATCGATTTATGGTTACCGCGTGATAAAGAATATCGCATAACGATTAATCATGAAGGAAAAAAAGTAGAATCAACGTTTTCTACCTTTAAAGGGGACGGCACTTGTATTACCACCCTGCAATTAACATAAAAATAATTCTAGCTAATGGGGAAGATCTAAAAAATCTTTTCCATTAGCCAGAAAAAATCAATCAATCTCAGAAATTAAATGCTCTTCTCTGTATTGTTTCGGTGTCAGCCCGCTATATTTCTTAAACACTTTCGAAAAATAACTTTGATCATAAAAGTTCAGCAGTGAATATATTTCTGTAATCGTATAGTCTGTCAAGGCTAATAACTTCTGAGCCTCTTCAACTTTGGAACGAATAATATATTCTTTTAATGTGATTCCTGCTTCCTTTTTAAATAATTGGGATAAATAACTGGCATTCATCTTAACTAGCTCCGAAAGCATTCCAACGCTAATATCTTCGTATAAGTGTTTTTGAATATATCTTTGGCATAAAAGAATCGGTTTCGAGTAGGAATGAGTTTTATACTTAGCAACACGTTCAGTAAAATCTATAATGGCATTATTTCGTAATTGTATGATGCCATTCATGTCATTTATTTCTTCAAGCTTTTGAATATATAAGTCACTGATTGTATACGCCTCTTCCGAAGGGACCCCGCCTTCAAGTGCCGCTCTTGTCGCGAGGGTTATTGCTGCAATAATAAGGTTCTTTTCACTTCTAATCATACTTTTCTTTGAAAGAGTCCCGAATCTTCCATTCTCCGGCTGGAATGACATAGATTGTTCCAGTCCTTCTAAGTTCCCATCTTTGATAAACTGTAAAAATCTTTTTTCGTGTAAATAAGAGTAATGAAAAGATAATTCCTGTTTTGTTTTCGAAATCAGTACATCGGGCTTTTCTATTGTTTGGAGGGTTTCAGTATTTCCTGCCTCAAGTTTTCGATCAAAAAGAAAATAATAAATAAGGGAGCCGAGATGCGCTAACCTCTCTTTTATCATTACTGGTACAGATTGTAAGTAATCAAGGAGTTCCTGCCTTTTATGAAAAGGGATATGGAAGTCGTTCATGATGCCATTGATCATGTCAAATGATATTGTTTTCTCTAATGTTGGTCCTAAGAGAATTAGATCCTCCCCACATTTTAGATAAAAGTAATTTTCCGCAAAAGGTGAAGAGGTAAAAGTGGAAAATGGTTTTTCGTTTAAAAGAACCTCCAATATATGTATAGGCTTTTCTTCCAAAGGATATGGTTTTATTTTAGCTGTAAATTTAAAAACTTCCTTCTGGTTCCCATTGAAATAATAAATAGGAACTCCAACTGATTCAAAAAGTAGTTTGCAAAAGTATTCGATTTCTTCCAGCTTCTTCATCATAAAAGCCCCTTATGTAATCGCTTAAATTTTATAAAAATTATACCTAAAAAATATAAAAAATACAATAAAGTGACTGGCATTTGAAATAGAGTCATATGTAAATAGATAGAATAGGAGGCATTACTTTTATGGTAAAAGATATCAAAAAGCTCGTTTCAGAAATGACGTTGGAAGAAAAAGCCGGATTGTGTTCAGGACAAGATTTTTGGACGACGAAAGCAATTGAACGACTAGGAATCCCATCAATCATGATGACGGATGGTCCACACGGCTTAAGAAAGCAAAAATCATCATCAGATGTAGATAATTTAGGGATTTTTAATAGTGTTCCATCTACATGCTTTCCTTCTGCTGTTGGTCTTGCTAGTACGTGGGATCGTGATTTAATTCATGAAGTCGGCGTAGCACTAGGGAAAGAGTGTCAAGCAGAAGATGTTGCTATTTTGCTGGGACCAGGTGTGAATATTAAAAGGTCTCCTCTATGTGGAAGGAATTTCGAATATTTTTCTGAAGATCCGTACTTAACATCAGAGCTTGCTTCCAGCCATGTTGATGGCGTTCAAAGCCAAGGTGTCGGCACTTCTTTGAAACACTTTGCTGCAAACAATCAAGAACATCGCCGAATGACTTCAGATTCTGTTGTGGATGAAAGAACGCTTCGCGAAATTTATCTTGCAAGCTTCGAAAATGTGGTAAAGAAATCACAGCCATGGACCGTGATGTGCTCCTACAATAAAGTGAACGGCGTATATGCTTCCGAAAACAAACGACTACTAACAGAGATTTTAAAAGATGAGTGGGGGCATGAAGGCTTTGTCGTTTCCGACTGGGGTGCGGTAAACGAAAGGGAAGCTGGAGTTGAAGCAGGGCTTGAGCTTGAAATGCCATCTTCGGGTGGAATTGGAGATAGAAGAATTGTAGAAGCAGTAAAAGCTGGGCGTTTATCAGAGGAAGCATTGGATAAAGTTGTTGAACGTTATTTAAAAGTTCTTTTTAAAGCGGTAGATAATAAAAAAGAAAATGCTACTTACAATCAAGATGCTCATCATCAATTGGCTAGAAAGGTAGCCGGTGAATCGGTTGTTCTTTTAAAAAATGAAGCTGGAACTCTTCCACTTAAAAAAGAAGGATCGATTGCGGTCATCGGAGCATTTGCGAAAAAGCCTCGATTCCAAGGTGGTGGAAGCTCCCACGTAACGCCGACAAAGCTAGATGAACCTTTGGAGGAAATTCAAACATTAGCACCTCAAGCTAGAGTAACATTTGCGGAAGGGTATAGCCTCGATTCAGTTGAAGTGGATGATGTCTTAATCAGTGAAGCAAAAACGGTCGCAAATAATGCCGATGTTGCTGTTTTATTTGTTGGGCTTCCTGACAGCTTCGAATCAGAAGGGTATGATAGAACACATTTGAGCATCCCTCAAAATCATCAAAAACTGATTGAAGCAGTCGCTAATGTTCAAAAGAATGTGGTGGTTGTATTAAGCAATGGTTCTCCAATTGAAATGCCTTGGCTTGATCGTGTTGGCGCTGTTCTTGAAGGATATTTAGGGGGACAAGCTTTTGGCGGTGGAATGGCAGATGTTTTATTTGGAGAAGTGAATCCTTCAGGGAAATTAGCAGAAACATTCCCGATGGAATTAAGCCATAATCCATCTTATTTAAATTTCCCAGGTGAAGGCGATACAGTTGAATATAAGGAAGGCATTTTCGTCGGCTACCGTTATTATGACAAGAAAAAAATAAAGCCGCTTTTCCCATTCGGATTTGGGCTTAGCTATACGACATTCGAATATACTGATGTAACGGTAAGCTCCGATAAAATACAAGATACTGAAACTGTTGATGTTCAGGTTACTGTGAAAAACACAGGGGCAGTAGCTGGAAAAGAAGTTGTTCAAGTATATGTACGTGATAAAGGTGACAAAGTGATTCGCCCTGAAAAAGAACTAAAAGGTTTTGCAAAAGTAGAACTACAACCTGGCGAGGAAAAAACGGTCACCATTACATTGGATAAACGTTCATTTGCCTACTACAATGTAGATTTAAAAGATTGGCATGTTCAAAGCGGAGAATTTGACATTTTAGTGGGTGGATCTTCAGATCACATAGCCCATGTTAAATCTGTTCATGTTGAATCCAGTACAGTTATCAAGAAAAAAGCTCATCGTAATACGACATTAGGTGAATTAATGGAAGATCCTGCAACAGCGTCGATTGTTCAACAAATCATGGCAGGGATGGCAGAACAGGGCGGTTTGGCCAGTGCCATGCAAGAAGAGCCGAATGATATGATGCTTGCGATGATGAAATACTTGCCGCTACGCGCTTTAGTTAATTTTAGCGGCGGGAGATTTTCAGAAGAAATGATGGAAGGATTACTCGCACAAATTAACATCGCTCAACAACCATGAAAAGTATGGAAAAAACATTCATCTTAAAGTAAAATAATAGATAGACAAGAATATGGGGGCTTGAACAATGAGCTCCCGTTTTTAGCATTATAATTGTGAAAAAATGAGCAAACTTAGAAGGGTTTTGTTTATTTTCAACCCCCCACAAAGTTTTTTTGTGAAAGTGTGAACAAACTATTATTTTTGTAAAGGATGAATGACAATGGCGGCCGCGGAAATGAATGCACTTGAAACGCTAAGTAAAAAAGCAAAAGTATCAGCACAATTGGTTCAAACTCGTCCACTTGAATATATGGTTAGGGCGATGCTCGCGGGAATCTATCTCGGGTTTGCGACTATTTTTTGCTTAAAAACAGTTAATGGCATGTACATAAACGGAAATCCTATGGCAGGTTTTGTCGCAGCTTTACTATTTGGCGTAGCTCTTATTATGATCGTGTATGGAGGAGCCGAACTTTTTACTGGGAATACGATGTATTTTGCAATCTCCACATTAAATGGCATTACTTCAGTGAGAACGATGATTCGTGTTTGGACGCTCTGCTTTATTGGAAATGTATTAGGGGGATTATTTTTTGCATTATTAATGGCACCTACGGGAATTATTCAAGAACTCGGAATGGATAATTGGTTATTTGCTCTCGTAGAAGGGAAGATGAACCATACAACGATGGAAATTTTCTTTCGAGCCATTTTATGTAATTGGCTTGTATGTATGGCGATTTTTTTACCAAAAACTTTGAAGAATGAATTTGCCCAAATCTTTACCTTAATGTTGCTCGTATCAGTATTTTTCGTTTCAAGCTTTGAACACGTCATTGCCAACCTAGTTTCATTTTCACTCGTTCTAATTATTCCACATCCTGAAACGATCACAATTAGTAAAGCCATTCATAATATAATTCCCGCTACATTCGGAAATATCATTGGCGGTGCTTTGTTTATGGGGGCACTTTACACGTGGTTAAACGTCAAAAAGAAGACGGACACAAAGGTTACAAAATTAAGGACCAAAAAATCTATGTAAAAAATGAATATGGTAAATGCATGAAGTTTTATAAAAATCTTTTACATTCATCAAAAATACGACTATACTTTCTGTATTGAATGAAATTTTAAGCACGTAATCAGCCGTAACGAGTCAAAAAAGTTTTCTTTTTTGGAAGCTTATTTGTAACCTCGAGTGGTTAAGTGCTGAAGCTGGATAAGAAATTAGGTGGTACGATGTTCGATATTCTTTTTCAAGATTCATATACAGAATGGGTAGTTCCATTAACCCTTGCCATTACATGGCTTCTCAGTTGGCAAATACTTTTATTGTCCCATCCTGTTCAAGCGAATAGGAAAGGCAAGATAGATACTACCTTTCATTTTGAGCATTTTTCTATACCGATTCCTCCAAAAGAGTGTCTCGTTTTCAATGTAACACGGTTCATAAAAACGGTTAAAAGGAAAGAAGCTCCAGATGATCCGGAAGGACCACATCTTCTATTTTCATAGACAAACTATTAAATAGAAGGGTGAAATCATTGAAAAAAAACACAGTATTATTTTCCATCATTGTCTTTGCAGCCATGTTCCTTGGAGGATGTTCGGGTGTACAAAACCAAACAGGGTTCTTTTACAATACATTCGTTCGTCCATTTGCATTTTTAATTCACGAAATCGGATCTTTTTTCGGTGGTAATTTTGGATTGGCCATTATTATTATTACGCTGCTCATTCGATTAGCGCTTATGCCTTTTATGTTAAAAACGTATAAGAATCAACAATTGATGAAAGTCAATATGGAAAAAATGAAGCCGGAATTGGAAGAAATCCAAAAACGCACGAAAGAAGCAAAAACGCCTGAAGAAAAACAAAAAGCTCAGCAAGAATTGATGCAGTTGTATCAAAAGCATAATGTTAACCCACTTAATATGGGATGTCTACCCATGTTGATACAAATGCCGATATTAATGGGACTCTATTATGCCATTCGCGGCTCGGCAGAAATTGCAACTCATTCGTTTCTATGGTTTGATTTGGGTCAAAGAGATATACCATTGATGTTCATCGCTGGATTGGTTTACTTCATTCAATCCCAAGTTTCCATGGCAACCGTTCCAGAAGCGCAGAAAAAGCAAATGCAAATGTTTTCCTTTCTTTCGCCGGCCATGATCATGTTCATTTCTTTTTCCGCTCCTGCAGCTCTGCCTCTATATTGGGTAGTGGGTGGGACGTTCTTAATCATTCAAACATGGATTGGGCATAAATATTACAGGCAGCATCCAGAAAAAGCAAAGGAATAAGGTAAAATGATAGCCTTCAAATCGAGGGCTATTATTTTTTTTTGAAAATATGAAACTTTTTCCTTCCATTATTCGTCTAGTATCGAGAAGAAAGATATAAAATTATGGGATTTAGGGGGAAATTGAGTGAAAAAGAAAGTGTGGATTTGGACTTTGTCAATCGTTGTCGTATTGGCAATTGGAATAACGATATTTTTTATGATGAATAAGGGACCGAAAATGGCGGACAACCCTATGGAAGAAGCACCTGTTATGGTACAAAAAGCAAAAGAGGAAGAATTGGTAGAAACCATTCTTGTTACAGGTAAAATTGTTCCTGAGGATGAACAAAAAATCTTTTTGGAGCCTGAAAAAGGTGAGATAAGTGAGTATAAAGTAGAAGAAAATCAAGCGGTAAAGGCAGGAGACCCTTTATTTATATATGATTCTTCCAAACTGAAAACAGAGTTCAATAGAGCGGTGCGGGAGCGAGATTTAATTCAAAGTAGGGCAAAAACCGAGCAAAACCAAATAGCAGAGATGAACAAAAAGATTGCAGAGACGAAAAAGAAAGTTGGTGTACCGCAAAAGGTGAAGTCAGACGATCCGGAGGCTGAGGGTGAAACCATTATTCCGGTGACGCAAGATGATCTAAATCAATTACAAACTGAAAAAATTCAGTTGGAAATTCAATATGAAAGCACAAAAGCCGAGATTGAAAGTGCGCAAGAGCAAATTAATGAAATTGATGCGCAAATCAAAGCCATGACCGTTACGAGTAAAATTGATGGAACCGTCGTGAAAATCAATAAAAATACAGTGAAGAGTGAAACTGGGGCTAGTGAACCTGTTATCCATATCACCTCAAGCGAACCGTTTAAAGTCATTGGAACGATGAGTGAGTTTGATGCGGTCAAAATTCAAAAAGATCAAGCGGTTATCGTCCGTCCAAAAGTTTTTAAGGAGAGGGAATGGAAGGGTGTAGTTGAGTCTGTATCGCAATTTCCGGGTGATGAAGGCGGCGGTGAAGACTTTGGTGGTGGCATGGGTGGAGGAAATGTTACGATGTATCCTTTCAAAGTGGCCATTACAGATGATACTTCGGAACTTCGTCAAGGCTTCCATGTTTCGTTGGAAGTAAAAGTCAGCGGTGAAGGAAAATCGCTCGTCGTTCCTCATATGGCGATCATGGATGAAGACGGAATGTCGATTGTGTATGTTTTAAAAGATGGGAAATTGGAGAGACGTGAAATCCAAACTGGTAAAATGAACGACGAATTTATTGAAGTGACCGATGGTGTCAGTCTGGATGAACTTGTCATCATTTCCCCATTTGAAGGCATGCATGATGGAATGGAAGTGGCGTCATATGATGAAGTTGAGTGAGATTACGAAGGTTTATGGGAATGGAGCTCTTCAAGTACCCGTTCTACATGACATTAATTTAACAATCGAGGAAGGCGAATTTGTTTCCATTATGGGTCCATCAGGATCTGGGAAATCGACCTTAATGAATATTATCGGATTTCTCGATTATCCTACGTCTGGCTCATATGAATTAAATGGTGAAAAAATCGGGAAAGTCAAAGAGAACAAGTTAGCAAGATTAAGAAACGAGCATATTGGCTTTGTTTTTCAACAATTCTTTTTGCTGCCAAGATTAAATGCCATTAAAAACGTGGAGTCCACCCTTATATATGCAGGCGTTTCAAAGCGTGAAAGAACTGAAAGAGCAATGCAAATGCTTGAAAAAGTGGGCCTTGAGGATCGAATGAAGCATTTGCCAAACCAGTTATCAGGTGGTCAAAAGCAACGGGTAGCAATTGCAAGAGCTCTCGTGAATCAACCTTCCATCATACTTGCAGACGAACCGACGGGAGCTCTCGATTCCAAAACAAGTGAACAAATCATGAAGCTGTTAGTGCAATTAAATGAAGAAGGAAAAACCGTTATCATTGTTACCCATGAGGAAGAAGTGGCAGAGTATACAAATAGAATCATTACATTGAAGGATGGAAGAATAACAGATGACCGGAGGAAGCAATCATGAGTATATGGGAAAGCTTTAAAATTGCCCTCTCCTCCATTTGGAACCATAAGATTCGCTCGATATTGACGATGCTTGGTATCATTATTGGTGTGGCAGCTGTTATTACGATTGTTGCGATTGGACAAGGGGCACAAACCTCATTGCAAGACGAGCTTTTCAGCACGGATAAAAATGTTATCGATCTGTTTTATATGCCAAATCCAACTGAAGATGAATCGGAAATGATGTGGATGGAACCGGAATTAACCCATGAGGACGTAGAAACGCTTGCAGCAGTTCCTGGAGTAAAGGCGGTATTAGCTACAAATCAAGGCTGGGGAGCGCTTGTCCGTAATGACAAACAAGGTGAAATGGAGATTACGGGGGTAGGTCCGGAATATTTCTCGGCAAGAGATATAAAAATTGTTGAAGGTCGTCCGATTAATGTTCGGGATAATGAAGGCATGAACCGGATTGTAATGATTGATACCGTAGCGAGGAAAAAGTTTTTTAAGGAAAACGAGAATGTTATTGGGGAAATAGTTGATTTAAATGATAATCCTTATAAAATTGTCGGTGTGTATGAATCTCCCATACCTGAGCAATACCGCTCAGAGAATGGAGAAATACTGATGCCTCGTGCTTTAATTTCGATGATGTACGGGAATAGAGAGATTGAAAGACTGGCTATTATTGCAAGTGACGCAGACAAAATTTCAGAAACAGGGCATTTGGCGGCAGAAACTCTTACACAAAGCAAAAAACTAGAAGATGGACAGTACAATATACATGATTACTCGGAATATGAAAATGAATTTAATCAATTCATCTTGATCATAACGCTATTTATCGGTAGTGTGGCTGGCATTTCCCTTTTAGTCGGAGGCATTGGCGTTATGAATATTATGCTTGTTTCCGTCACCGAAAGAACGAGGGAAATCGGGCTCCGCAAGGCTTTAGGGGCAACGAGAGGGAAAATATTATTGCAGTTTTTGATTGAATCCGTCACGTTAACCTCATTGGGTGGGTTAATTGGTCTTGGAATTGCGGTATTAGGAACGGTGCTTATTTCCAAGTTATCTCCAATTACTGCAAGCATAAGCCCGCTGGTTGTTTTGATTGGAATTGGATTTTCCGCGCTTATCGGTGTCGTGTTCGGGATCCTTCCAGCGAATAAAGCTTCAAAGCTAAGCCCAATTGATGCTTTGCGATATGAATAATATTTCTTTCGAATGTCGCGGCAAGTATTTTAGTGAAGAAGGACAGGATTCTATATTTAATTCCTGTCCTTCTTCATCAGAAAGTTTGTTCAATACTTCACAAACTATAAAATATATGCTATATTGAAATTAGGATATAAGTAAGGAGGGGGAAAGGTGGTCATATGTGAGTGGAAAATTTGTTTTCCGGATTTTGGATTATTTCCAAGTTCGGAAGTAAATGGCTCCATAAAAATGATGTACGAATCAAAATTTATGTCGTCAACGAGAAATTTTAAACTAAAACAAGAACAATTTTTAAAAAGAATCCAAGAAATTCAGTTAATGAGTTTGGATTAAGAGATATCTTTTTTTAAAAAGTTATATGTGAATTATTTCACAAATCATTTTCGTTTGGAGGGGTCAAAATGGCGGTTACTGAAAAAGTATTGAAAGAAAAACATGATGTGTCTTCGATGATTGATCAGTTAGTGAACAATGGTTTAAATGCTCTTGAGAAATTTCGAGACTATAACCAAGATCAAATTGATGTAATTGTAAAAGATATGGCTCTAGCTGGTTTAAATCAGCATATGCCGCTTGCTAAAATGGCAGTCGAGGAAACGAAACGCGGCGTCTACGAGGACAAAATCATTAAGAATATTTTCGCGACCGAATATATTTACCATAATATTAAATACGATAAAACGGTCGGAATCATTCATGAAAATGAACATGAAGGTATCATCGAAATTGCCGAACCTGTTGGCGTCATCGCTGGGGTTACGCCTGTCACAAACCCGACTTCTACGACGATGTTTAAAGCGTTAAGTGCCATTAAAACAAGAAACCCGATTATTTTTGCTTTCCATCCTTCTGCACAAAACTGTAGTAAGGAGGCAGCTAGAGTATTAAGGGATGCAGCGCTCAAAGCCGGTGCTCCTGAACATAGCATTCAATGGATTGAGCAACCATCTGTTGAAGCTACCCGTACTCTAATGAATCATAATGGGGTATCTCTAATTTTAGCAACAGGTGGAGCTGGCATGGTGAAATCTGCCTATAGTTCAGGAAAGCCTGCTCTAGGTGTAGGTCCAGGGAACGTCCCATGTTATATTGAAAAAACAGCCAATATCGAGCGTTCCGTGAATGATTTAATTTTATCAAAAACCTTCGATAACGGGATGATTTGTGCCTCTGAACAAGCGGTGATTATTGATAAAGAAATCTATGCCCGCGTACAAAAAGAAATGATTGATCAAAACTGTTATTTTTTAAATGAAGAAGAAAAACAAAAAGTTGAAAAACTCGTCATTAATGAAAAATCCTGTGCAGTCAACGCTGACATTGTCGGTATGCCGGCATATAAAATCGCCCAAATGGCAGGTGTAAACGTGCCGGAAGAAACAAAAATTTTAGTGGCAGAATTAACGGGGGTTGGTCCCGAATTCCCACTTTCTCGTGAAAAGTTGAGCCCAGTTCTAGCTTGCTATAAAGTCAATTCTTTAGAAGAAGGTTTAAAAAGATCTGAAGAAATGCTGGAATTTGGCGGAATTGGTCACTCTGCAGTCGTTCATACAACGGATGATGATGTTATTGAAGCATTTGGAATGAGGATGAAGGCTGGGCGAATTATTGTGAATGCCCCATCTTCCCAAGGAGCAATTGGTGATATATACAACGCCTACATGCCTTCACTAACACTTGGGTGTGGCACATATGGTGGAAACTCTGTTTCTACAAACGTCGGGGCAGTTCATTTAATCAATACGAAAAAAGTAGCGAAAAGGAATGTAAATATGCAATGGTTTAAAGTTCCTGCCAAAATATATTTTGAGAAAAATTCCATTCAATACTTGGAAAAAATGCCGAATATCTCAAAAGCAGCAATTGTGACGGATCCGGGAATGGTGAAGCTCGGCTACGTTGACAAAATCCTTTATTACTTAAGAAGGCGTCCTGATTACGTTCACTGTGAAATTTTCTCTGAAGTTGAACCTGATCCTAGCATCGAAACGGTTATGAAGGGTGCCGAAATGATGGCACGCTTCGAACCAGACGTTATTATTACAATTGGTGGCGGTTCAGCAATGGATGCCGCGAAAGGAATGTGGCTTTTTTATGAATATCCAGATGTCGACTTTCATGGATTGAAGCAAAAGTTTATGGACATTAGAAAAAGGATCGTGAAATATCCGAAGCTTGGAAGAAAAGCGCAGTTTGTAGCGATTCCGACAACATCCGGAACGGGATCTGAGGTTACATCCTTCTCTGTCATTACAGATAAAACGGCTGGAACGAAATATCCACTTGCTGACTACGAATTGACACCAGATGTTGCGATTATCGATCCGCATTTTGTCATGACTGTGCCGAAAACCGTAACAGCTGATACAGGGATGGACGTTTTGACACATGCATTTGAAGCATACGTTTCCGTCATGGCCAATGATTATACAGATGCCCTTGCGATGAAAGCAATTCAACTAGTATTCGAATATTTGCCTCAGGCTTATCGTGATGGAAGTAATGAAGTTGCTCGTGAAAAAATGCATAATGCTTCAACGATTGCAGGTATGGCTTTCGCAAATGCCTTCCTGGGAATTAACCATAGCTTGGCACACAAACTCGGAGCGGAATTTGGCATTGCACATGGACGCGCCAATACAATCCTTATGCCACACGTCATTCGCTACAATGCAACAAAGCCGAAGAAATTTACCGCATTTCCTAAATATGAAAAATTCATCGCAGACAAGCGGTATGCAGAAATTGCAAGAGTGCTAGGATTGCCGGCTCGAACAACGGAAGAAGGGGTAGAGAGTCTTATCCAAGCAGTAATCAAGCTTGCGAGAGAACTAGAAATTCCAATGAGCATAGAAGCGAATGGTGTGGAGAAAAATGAGTTTGAAAGTAAAGTCGATGATCTCGCAGAAAGAGCATTCGAAGATCAATGTACAACAGCCAACCCTAAGCTGCCATTGGTAACAGAGTTAGCGGAGATTTATAGGCAAGCATATAAAGGGGTATAACAGAATTTAAAAGATCGGGCGATGTAGACCCGATCTTTTTTCATTAAATATTTTGATAAAAACAATAAGCTCTGGATGGGATTGCGATAGAACGCTTGTATTTTTTAGTTTCAGTCCCGATTGAGCATGAATTGTTGACTGTAAAATATCAAATATCCTAATAAACCGGATGTTATTTAAAATGATAGTAACGATCGTCTTTCCCAAGTATTTGCCCTCTTTTCACAACATCTCGTGCTGTCAGTGACTCTAAATACAAGCAAACGGGTCCATAGATTTTTGGCTTGCCAGTTAAATATCTTTCCACACTGGCATAACCATGCTTGATTAATAGTTCACATAAAATTCTTGTGCTGGATACACCGCTTTCTAAAAATTCTAGCGCTTTATCCTTACTAAATGACTCGGGGTCCACCCGAAAAGTGTCTTCGAAAATATAATCTTCAATATCAAAAGATGCATAAAAGGGTGAAGGAGATTGGCTCTCTGAATAATCGAAGCTTCGTTGCTCCCGAACTTGTTCCATGTAATCTCGAATCAGTTTTTTAAATTCTTCAATATGTTTATCTAGTAAGGGAAGGCCTACTTCTAAATATTTCTGAAATTTTTCTGGCATCTCAAAATCATCGGGTAAAAAGGGAATTTCCTCCCTCAGATTCCAATGGTTTTGAAATTTAAATAAGATTTCATCCATTTCATAGTCGATAACGTTAAAACCTTTTCGGATCTCACTGATAATTTCTGGTGAAAAACCGGTATGTTCTTTAAAATGTTCTATCCCGAATCTTCGAGTCTCATTCGTTGCCTTATGTCTGACAATGTATTGATAACGCAACGGCCTTCCACACTCACACGGAGTCTCCGGGTTAGTAAAGCCATTATCAATGTAGTCCTCTAAAATCCATTCGTCTAACAACATTTCGGCTTCTTCCAAATCGGCATGTTCTGGGATGACCATTCCTTTATCAGCAGCCATTACATTTGCAAAAGCGGTTTTTTTACCTCTTTTTACGTGATGTTCAATAAATACTTTCTGTTCAGGGGTAAGGGAGTCTAGGATTGTATCTTTCTCGCTTCTTGATAATACGATTTTCATTTCCATTCCTCCTTAGAACAAAATTATGTATGAAAAAAACGAGGCCATAACCTCGTCTATTCAATGCTAAACAAATGATAAATTGAAACTTTGTGGATAAATCTCTAGAAAATAGTTTCCGTCTAGCGCAAGCAGCCGGCAACTAGCAAAACTTTCGGTTTCTTCCGATAAGTCAACATCGGCTCGCCTATTGGCTCACCGTGTTTCCTTTATCTCGTCAGAACCCTAAAAAGTTTGTACGTTGCTGAACAGGCGCTTACGCTTTTGTTTTTATAGGCACATTTTATCAAATCAAAAGATGGAATAACGTGCTGTCTTTATTCACTTCTGTAAACGGAAACCCTTTTTGCTTCATACGCTCGATAAGACCTTCGTAATCTTCTTTTCGTTTTAATTCAATTCCAACAAGACCAGGACCGCTTTCTTTGTTGTTTTTCTTCGTATATTCAAACGTAGTAATGTCGTCATCTGGACCGAGCACACCATCTAGGAATTCACGAAGTGCTCCTGCACGTTGTGGGAAATTAATGATGAAGTAATAAAGCAATCCTTCATAAATCAATGATTTTTCTTTGATTTCCTGCATTCTTCCAATATCATTATTCCCGCCACTGATTACACAAATAACGGATTTCCCTTTGATTTCCTCTTTGTAAAAATCAAGTGCTGCAATTGGTAGAGCCCCTGCAGGTTCTGCGATAATCGCATGTTCATTATATAAGTCAAGGATGGTCGTACACACTTTGCCTTCTGGAACAGGAATAATATCATCAACATATTTTTTACAAATCTCATATGTTTTTTGGCCTACACATTTCACAGCAGCACCATCAACAAACTTGTCGATAGATTCCAGTGCAGTTACTTGGTTATTTCTCAAAGCAGCCTTCATACTTGCTGCTCCTTCTGGCTCAACTCCGATGATAGAAGTATGAGGAGAAAGATTTTTTATATATGCGCTTAAACCGGCAACAAGTCCGCCTCCGCCAATGCTACCAAATACAAAATCAACAGGCTCTTCGATATCATTCATGATCTCAACAGCTACTGTTCCTTGCCCAGCAATAATATCATAATCGTCAAATGGATGAATGAATATTTTTCCTTCCTTTTTGGCATATTCATTCGCACTTTCGGATGAATCATCAAACGTATCACCTACAAGGACGATTTCCACAAAGTCGCGGCCGAACATTCTTACTTGATCAATTTTTTGTTTGGGTGTTGTTTGTGGCATGAAAATCTTTCCGGAAATTCCAAGATGAGAGCAGGCATATGCAACCCCTTGAGCATGATTTCCAGCGCTTGCACAAACAATCCCTTTTTCGCGTGCTTCATTTTCAATCGATTTAATTTTATAATAAGCACCACGTAATTTAAAAGATCGTACGTGCTGCAAATCTTCTCTTTTCACGTAAACATGACAGCCATATTTTTCAGATAAACGCTCGTTTTTTTGCAAAGGCGTATGTGCGACCACATCTTTTAAGCGCTGATATGCAATGAGAATATCTTCCACATGTACTGTCCTCGATTTTTCTTTTGTATGATTCATCGCGCTAAACCACTTCCTTCGCCAAAATAAGAATATTTTTATATTATAGCATGTTAAAAGCATAATGAACATATGAATATTCGCAATATTTCGTGAAAGCGTTGCCAATTAAATCGAAATCTTGTACGGGATAAAATTAATGATATTCAAAATCAGCTGTTATTGTACTCGTAATATCTGTTGAGCCAGGCTGAATAGGAGTCGTGGCCGCACTTTTTACAAAAGCGGTGGTCTCAAAAGGAATCGGTCCACTAGGTTTCTTTGGATTTTCTGTTATTAAAATAGGTGTTCTAATTAAACGTACCTTCAGCGTACGGGCAATTGCTTCGGCCTTTTCAATGGCATTGAGCACTGCTAAAGACAATGCTTCTTTGTAGTATTGGTCATAATTGGATATTTCAAACTTTACATTCGAAACTATATTAGCCCCATTTTTGCCGGCTTCATCTACTACCTTTCCAGACATTTCAATTTGGAAGATACTTATTTCTAGTAAATGATCCACTTTATATGTTCTAAATTCTTGCTTTCCATCAACAAAATCATATTGCGGAAAGATAGAGTAATCTACCGTTTTAATTTGCTTGTCCTCTATCCCCATTTGATTTAATGCCCGCTTAATTTTCGTAATCATCACAGCGTTTTCTTCCTGAGCTAGCTGTAATATTTTATTCTCGGTTGAAACTCCCAATGTCACCTTAGCATGATCAGGCTGAACAGAAATTTTTCCATCGCCAATCACTTGAATGATATCTTTTTTGTTTTCAAGATTTGTATTTGGGATTCGATAAGATTGATAATGCAAAATTGCTCCCCACTTTCAGTTATTTATTAATATGTACGGTTGTTTTAAAAGAAAGATACAGGGAATGTGAATTAATTTTCGAGTGTATTTGTTTAGCGATTGTGTAAAGCAAGAACACATAAGTGGTAAATGCCATTCACGTGCTCTTGCTTATGTTCGATTTTGTTTTTGGATTTTTTCTCTTCCTATTTCTAAACAAAGCTATGAGCAGCAATAGAAATGGAAGAATCGTTTGTACAAAGATAGCAAAGGGTGGAAAAACGATTATTTCAATTACAAAAAAACTCATTGAACTTGGGATGGACCAGAAGGAGAACTCTATAAGTAAAAGTCCGATTGGCCAAATGATCAGTTTGTAATCAGATAGATTCAGCCACTGTGCTGTACCCAACACAATAGCATAATAAAATACCGATATTTTAATAAAAGCCCCAACAATCCATACCGCCATAATAACGGATTCCAAGTTTTCGAAAAAGTCGGCATAGCTTATATAACGTCCTACGTTCATTAACGGGTATACTTTAGCAGCAGTCGCTATTCCAAGTACAAAAAGAACAGTGAGGTTGACGATTACTAAAGTAATCATGATTGCAAAAACATTAATCAAACTGTATTTTAATCCCTTTTTTTCATCTTTTAAGAATGGAAGAAGAAACATGATAAGAAAGAATTCTGAAAACCAGCCACCCAGTACAATAGAGCCTTTAAGAGGTGGGCCTAATCCGTTTTCTAATATTGGTAGGATATTTCCTACCTCATAATTTGGAATTAATAAAATGATTAAAATGAAGAGTGGAAAGACAAAAAGTGGGAAAAACAATTGTGCAAGCCTACCTAATACTTCTAACCCTGCGTGAACAGCCGCTGCACAAAGAAGGACCATCGTCCCGATGATGACGACCATTGGTGTTTTAAATAGAAAAGAGCCAATGATGAATTCACTATAATTCCTAATAATTTCCCCGGTCGTTTGTATATAGAAAAATAAAATAATAAAGCTGATTATTTTACCCGGAATCTTCCCTATTATTTTTTCTACAGATTGGATGATCGTTTCTTTCGGGTAAAGCTTATAAAGTTTATAGGCAATTAATACTGTTACAAAGCCGACTATGGAAGAAAATATAGGCGAGATCCATAAGTCATGAGGAGCATACTTTGCTGTTATGTTTGGAACTGAAAGGATAGCAGTAGCTACGATTGTAGGATACATCAGCATAGCCATCTGAAGAGATGAAATTCTTCCTTTCTCCATAACCACGGCTCCTTTCGTTCAAAATTATTAGTATAACTTATTTTTTCATGAATTTTCCAAAGGTTGGTGTTAAAAGTTTTTCAAGTATTGAATTTGGACCTTCAACATACTGCAAATTAAATAAAGATAATCCCCAAGCAATGAAAAGAAGGATAAAAAATGCCCATTTATCTTTTTTGGGAGCCTGTTTCATTTTTTGCCATGTAAGTAAGATGATAAAAACAATTATTCCAGCTACTATTAAGAAAGTTCCCCATCTCACAATTAATCACTCTTCTTTCTTCCAGCTGATTCATTTATATAACCCTGTCTTTTTACATGGGCTTCTACATCAATCACAACATCTACCTCCGGAAATTTTTCATTCCAGCGTTTTTCTACCCTTTCCCATTCTTTTGGATATTTGCGATGAAATTTTTTGGCAAAGTCTACAATATCGGCGTTTAGTTTATGTTGTATTAAATCAATCGCTAACTGTACCCTTCCATGGATTTTTTTTTGGTACGCTTTTTCTATTGTTTTGATTGCTTTTGAAGTTGTAATATCTAAATTTGTTGTGTTTAATGCGATAGAACCTTCCGTTTTAATTTTTATTATCATGGTCCATTTATTATTTTGTATTTTAGGGATCAGATTGATTTGAGCAGATACTGGATTTAATGAAATTTCTCCATGGTCATCGTTTACTCGAACCGTAACAGTGTAATCCCTTAATTCATTTTTAATCCATAGTATGCCTCTTGTTTCTTTCTCTGACATTTTTCCAATCATTTTGTCATTTTTAAAAATAGCTGTTCCATAAATATGAGCATATTTATCCGTTTGTCCTTGCATTTGCTTTTCTTTAGAAATTTTTAGATAAGGGAGGGCTGCAGCGCTTGAATTTCCTATCAGCATTTCCTCAAAATCTTTTAAAGTTACTTTAATGCCGGTGGTTAGTTTTGATTGCTCTTTGATTCCTTCAGAAGAATAGCGCTCCAGAACAGCCGGCATTTCAAGGACTTTTTTTGCTTTATTCGCTACAAACAATAATCCTCTTTCTCTAGGTTGGGGTTGGCGCAATAGATAGTCGACATGATTTCCTATGCCACTTTTAGCTACTTCTTCTCCAAATATAAAAACCTTACATTGCCCCCAAAAAAGCTTGCGTGATAGTTTACCTTGAATCTTTGACAATGCATCTGCTATATTATCGCCCTTTTGGGAAGTGATGAAGGTAACGGGTCCTGCACTTCCTGGACTACCTGTACGACCAGTAGAGAAGGATTTTGGAATGAAAATTTGAAGAGTGAGATCAATTTGACCGTTATCATCTTTGTCAAAAGCTGTTGCCGTAATAATAGCTTGATCGTTAATTTCAACTTTATCCCAACATCCCGTTAATAAAATGAGCATTCCTATGTAAAATATTGAATGCAGTATTATCTTCATATTATTCAATCAATCCTTTTCGGATATCTTTAAGATTCCCCTCCCTTTTCGGGTCTAGGTTTTAGATTTTGCACTTGTCGGTACTCATTGTAATTTCCAGTGAGGTGTGGCCGTTTGTCCATCTTCCAAAAAGGGTTTCTCCACAAAACAGAATGCAGCTCACTTTTTTGAATAGGAGCAAGTGGCGTTAAATAAGGGACTCCAAGAGAACGGAGACTACACAGATGAATGGCAATGGCAATAACACCTAGCATAATCCCTAGTAGTCCTAATGAGCTTCCAAGTAAAATAATAGGAAAACGTAGCATTCTTATGGCGATTCCAGCAACATATCTAGGAATTAAAAATGACGCAATTCCTGTAATCGCCACGACTATAACCATGGGAGCTGATACTAATCCTGCTTGAACAGCAGCCTGTCCAATGACAAGTGCTCCAACGATACTGATAGCAGAACCAATTTGTTTCGGCAGGCGAATCCCCGCTTCCCTCAATGCTTCAAAGGTTATTTCCATTAATAAAACTTCAACTATTGCAGGGAATGGAACTGTTTCTCTTGCAGAGGCAATGCTAAACAACAATGTCCCTGGAATCATTTCTTGGTGAAAAGTCGTTATAGCTACATAAATGGCAGGAAGAAAAAGAGAGATTCCTGTGAACAAATAACGTAACCAACGAATTAAAGAACTGATTATGTATCTTTGATAATAATCTTCTTGTGTTTGAAGCAAGGAAAAGAACGTAATGGGAGCAATGATAGAAAAAGGTGTTCCCTCAACTAAAATGGCCATACGTCCTTCTAATAAGTTGCTGCAAACTACATCAGGTCTTTCTGTTGAAAGAAACTGTGGAAAAGGTGAATAGGGGTTGTCTTCTATTAATTCCTCAATGTATTCACTCCCTAGAATCCCGTCTACATTTATTCGTTTAAGGCGATTTTCAACTTCCGTAATCAATGTTTTATCAACAAGTCCTTCAACGTAGGTAATTGCGATAGTCGTTGTTGTATACTTACCAATCTTCATTGTTTTGATTTTCAATGCAGGACTTTTAATAATCCGTCTTAATAATGAAGTGTTAACACTGAGAGATTCAACAAAACCTTCCCGCGGTCCTTTTATGACTGCTTCACTCTCAGGTTCTTCTACCGCTCTCTTTTCAGATTTTGCTAAACCTAAAGATAATGCATAATTTTGCCCATCAATTAGAATAATGGGATTGCCAATCGATATGGATTCTATACAGTCGGCAAATAAGTGAACTTTATTTATTTTGCTAACGGTTATTTTGTTATAAAGAAATTCATCAAAAGGTTGCTGTTCATGGTCTTGATGTTTTATGAGAGGGGTCAGTATAGATTCTTCAATTCTCTCATCGTTTGAAAGACCTTCAATATATATGATCATCGCAAGTTTTTTTTCGAATATCAGAAAGGAACGGAAAACGACATCCGCACAGTTATCGTATATCGAACGAAATTTTTCGATGTTTGCATCTATATTATTTTGTAGTACATTTTGTGGCTTAGGAGGTTGTTGCTTTTCTTTCTTAGATGACTTAAATAACTTATTCACATTGCGGATCAAGCAAAAACCCCCTTTTATAGAGTCATTTTTATCATTCTTCTATAAGGAATTTTTATGCAGGATTGAAAAAGTTTCACAATTTTTTTATGTTCCAAACAAGGGCATCAACTCCCTTTGAATAATGGAATATAGGAGTGCCGTCGGTTAGGTCAAAATGAAAAGGACTGAAAAGTTTATTTGTATATATGTCACTTACTGCTTTCTGCAACGGCCATGGGGTATGGTGAATATCCAAACAATAAATATTGGATTTTATGTCATTACTAAAAAAGCAATATCTTTCTGTTAGCCAATGGTCGAGAGTCATATTTTCGGGGTAATAAATACCCGATAAAGGTGTGTAGGAACCTTTACAGATGATTTGGTTGTTTCTATTTCTAATGCTTTCGAATTGATAAGATTGTTTCTTTTTTTGAATGGATATTTTTGCTGGATGATAAGGCACATGAAGCCATCTTTTTGCCAGTGTATAGGAAGTCCAATCATCCACATCTAGGGATAAAAAATAAATGCCTGGTTTATCATTGCATCTTACATACGTGCGCAGATTGATTTCTGGAAATGCAGGACGTATAGACACAGGCGGAAATCCTCGAGGATAAATACCATCAATTTTAAAAACAACCACACCTAACCAAGCATAGCCATCGAACGTATCTATTTCTATAGCAGAAGGAATATATGGCTGTAATTTTTCAGGTTTGATAGGCAGATGCATGAATAATACATCTCTCCACTTTTGCCGCATGATCCAATATTTTGATGGCAGAGGATAGGGACGATGCTCCGTTTTTTGTAAGACATCCATGAAGAGGTACTCCTTTTTTCCATAGTCTTTTCCCAGCTATACGTTTTATACAGCAAAGACATATTTTTCCCAAGAACGGAAATAATAGGAGAAAAATATAGTGGTGAACAAACGATGAATACGTTTTTACTATTTGTAATAGTCGGCTTAGTTACGATCATGTTTTTGTTTTTCCTGTTTATGCTTTTCGGATGGCGTTGGATGATGAAAAAAATGGTAAAGAAAATCGGGAAAATTATTTTATCTGATAGCTACCAAGAAAACCTGATTGAAATGATTCCGGGGTTTAGGCATATCGGATTTCAAAATGTACTTGAAAACAACTTACGAGCGGCATCGGGTGATTTACTTCATCGTCCTTTAGGTTCTTCAAAAAAATGGCCAAATTTTGATTCGATAACGTTTTTACCGGCACAAACATCTCCTTTTGCAGTTGATGGCGAAGAGGAGGTCGATGTGAAAGTAACGATTGGCCCGAATGCCAAAAAACCGATGGATATTGAGATCCCTCTTATGATTAGTGGAATGGGGTATGGAGTTGCCTTGAGTGAAGAGGTTCGCCTTTCTCTCGCAGAAGCCGCAAGCAATGTCGGAACTGCCATTAATTCTGGCGAGGGAGGGGTTATGCCGGAAGAAATTGAAAAAGCAGGGAAATATATTTTACAGTTTGGAAAAACGGAATGGGCAAAAGAAGAAGATTTAATCAAACAAGCTGATATGGTTGAAATTAAACTCGGTCAAGGCGCCATGATGGCGATGGGATTAAAGATTTCTCCTAAAAACTTAACTGGGAAAGCCCGTAAAGTGATGGGATTGAAAGAAAATGAAACAGCGGTCATTCATGAGCATTTTTTTGAAAACCAAACATTAAAAGATATAAAGGAGCTTGTCGATGAACTTCGAAGTGTAACTGGCGGAGTTCCGATTGGCGCCAAAATGGGAGCGGGTGGAAAAATTGAAGAAGATATCGACCATTTGATTGAGATTGGTGTCGATTTCATTGCAATCGATGGAGCTCAAGGAGCTACTTTAGGCGCAGCGCCTATTATATCAGATGATTTTGGGATTCCAACGTTGCATGCAGTCGTAAGAGCGATAAACCATTTAGAAAAAAGAAAAATGAAAGGCAATATCAGCTTAATTGTGTCAGGGGGATTAGTTATACCGGGTCATTTTTTAAAAGCGTTGGCATTAGGTGCGGATGCTGTTTATATTGGATCTGCTATTTTGTTCGCGGTTGCACACACGCAAATTTTTCATGCAGTTCCTTTTGAGCCTCCGACACAAGTTGTGTGGAATGAAGGGAAATATAAAGATGAGTTTAAAATAGAAGATGGAGTGAAAGCAGCTGAGAAATATTTGACAGCTTGCACGGAAGAAATTAAAACAGCTTTACGGGCAATGGGAAAGCGATCCTTAAAGGATTTATCGAAAAAAGATATAGTCTCTTATGATGAAACGATTGCAAAATATGTCGGCATTCCATTTTCTTTTGAGCCTTGGAAAGATAAAACAAAAATCAAATAAAAAAGCCAGCTTCATTTTAGACTGGCTTTCGCACATTGCTTTTCATCACAATATAAATATATAAAAGGATAGAACAAAGTACAGAAATTGCAGCAACCTTATATATGGAGCTATAACCTAACCAATGGCCAATTTGTCCAAAAGCCATTGCGCCAATTCCAACACCTAAATCAAAAAACGAGAAGAAAGTTGCGTTCGCCATTCCGCGGCGATTTGGAGGCGATTCTTTTACAGACCATGCTTGCAAAGCCGGTTGCACCGTTCCAAATCCCAATCCGTAAAGGATAGCCGCAGTGAAAAGAATCATACTACTCGGCAGCCAAGAAAGGAGCAGCATTGATATGAGAATCAATAATGTCCCTGGTATGAATACAGCCTTATGTCCTCTCGTATCGTACAATTTTCCCGCAAAGGTACGCGTGATCATTAATGCTGCAGCGTAAAGTAAAAAGTACCATTGAATCCCCTCAATTCCTTTTTGCGCTGAATATAAGGGTAAAAAGGATGCAATTCCACCAAAAGTGACAGTAATGAAAAATAACAGCAATGATGGCGGCAAGGCAGTTTTTTCATAAAAGTCCCATTTTTTTACTGGCGGAGTAGCTTTCGGTTCAACCTTTTTGAAGCGGATTTTTGCGGATAATAAAAAAGCTAATAACCCAAGAACCCCACAAATTAAGAATAATTGTGTAAATGAGATGACACCGACTAGAGCAAGTCCTAAAGAAGGACCAAATGCAAGCGCAATATTCCCTGAAAGACCGTAATATCCCATACCTTCCCCGCGTTTATTAGCGGGAATAAGGTCAGTCGCAATCGTCCCAGAGGCTGTCGTAGAAAAGCCCCATCCTAGTCCTTGAATAATTCTCATAATAAATAAGAAAAGCAGACTTTTTACTAATCCAAAAGAACCGACTGAAAATACAAATATCCCTAGTCCCGTTAAATAAACGAAACGTCTGCCTTTCGTTTCTAAAGAATGCCCAGCGCTCGGGCGAATGAGAAGCGCAGAAAAGGTAAAAATACCAACAACGATTCCAATTAGCTGATCATTCCCACCTAGCTCTTCAACAAATAAAGGAAGAGTGGGTAATGTCATTTGAAACCCAAGAAAAACAAAAAAATTGGACAGACAGATCAATATAAAATCCCTAGTCCATATTTTATCGGAACTCGCACTTTGATGAGGAGCTTCCTTAGCGAGTGGACTACCCAAAACAATCTCCTCCTAATATTTAGTATCCCGAAACATAATAAATATTTTACACGACTTCACGTGAAAATTCTAACCTTGAAATTATTTTCCTTATATTTTTCTTGAATCATGTGGCAAATATTCATGGCAGAGATTAGACTTTCTCTGGGTGATAAGAGATAGTCGATTTCAATTACCGTTCAGACTATATCCAAAAAGGAGCAATCGAAATTATGATTGCTCCAACAGTTTAGCTGTCCACGTTTCTTTATTTAAATAAAGATCACAATCAAAATCTGCATATGACTGAATCAGCTTTGTTTTTTTATCAAAGTTTAAGGATTTCGTAACGTCATTAGGGATAATCAAACAGTTGATTCCAGCTCGAATCGCTGCCAATGACCCGTTTACAGAATCCTCGACTGCGACGGCTTCATCTGGTTTAATTCCTAGAGCTTCAATCGCTTTAATATAAAGAGCCGGGTTTGGCTTTACTTCATCGACATCATCCGCCGAACAAATAATTGGGAAATACTCGGTCAAATTGTACTTATCGAGAAATCCGACAATCCACTCGCGATGAGAACTGCTCGCAATGGCAAGCTTGAGACCAGAATCCTGAATACGCTGTAATGTATCTAAAAATCCATCTCTTAATGGAAGATCGTCTTTAATTTTTATATAATGAGCATGCGTTTTTTCCTTAAAAAGCTTGCGGTCGATAGGTTCATCAAGTGTACTATCAATTACATCAAATAACGTACCATTCTTCGTTCCAACAATTTTTCCAAATTCCTCAAGCTTAAGATCGAAGTTATAATCTTCTTTTAATACAGACTGATAAATTTCAAACCATGGGGTTTCAGTATCTATAATCGTGCCATCGAAATCGAATATAACTGCTTTAATCATTTAATTCTCCTTTGCAATGATAGTCTCTTTAAGTGTAACATATTAAGCACTCGCCTTGTCATCTGTCTTAAATATCATTTTCATCAGTGGAGGTGTGACGATTGTCGTTACTAAAATAACGACTACTACAACAGCGAACATATCTTGCGTTAATAACATCGAATCTAGACCAATGGCCGCAAGGATCAATGCTACTTCGCCGCGAGAAATCATGGCCGAACCTATTCCAAGGGAGCTTCTCCAACCAAAGCCCGATAACTTTGCTCCAAAAGCGGCACCGACAAGTTTTGTTACAATCGCTAAAATACTAAGTCCAACTATTAATCCTAAGTTTTGTGCGATTCCATTGAATTGCGCCATGACCCCAATTGAAGTGAAAAAGACAGGCACAAAAATGGAGTAGCTGATGGTTTCAACTTTTTCAAAAATCTCATGCTTAAACCGTGTAACACTGATGGCTACCCCTGCAATATAAGCTCCTATAATAGCAGCAACACCTGTATACTCTGCAAAATAAGCAAATATAAAACAAATGATAAGAGCGGATGATATGACGGTTTCCGTTACTTTTAATTTTGAAAACTTATTTATAAACCACGGAACCAACTTCCATCCTACTAGGATAGCCCCAGTGAAAAACAAAACTTTTTTCAGAATGACCATTGAAATATTCACATCACCGCCTGCAAAACTCATTAAGAATGCAAGCGCGATAATCACTACAACATCATCAATGACAGCCGCTCCTAAAATCGTTGTCCCTTCGCGGCTTTTCAATTTATTCATTTCTTTCAGAGCCTGAACGGAAATACTGACACTTGTTGCAGAAAGGAGAAGGCCTAAAAATAATGCTTCAAATGTAGTAAGACCTAAGACAATTCCAGCAGCATACCCGAGTGCAAGAGGAGCGATGATTCCCCCAAATCCTACATACGTCGCAGCTTTTCCAGTTCGTTTAAATTCATTGATATCTGTTTCTAGTCCAGCAATAAACATGAGCAGAATAACTCCGATTTGGCTAAGTGACTGTAACATATCTGTATTGTTTACCAATCCTAATACAGAAGGACCAAGGACAATCCCGATAAGGAGTTTTCCTAATACTGCTGGTTGTCCAAGTCTTACACTTATACTTCCGGCCACTTTCGAGGCGACCAAAATAATGGCAAGTTGAAGAATTAATATCATATTATTTCCACCTTTCTTTTTTACAAAACAAAAAGAGCCTGTCAACCAAAGGACATAGATATCCCTTGGTGACAGACTCCTCCAAGAACATTTATATTTGATTAAAAATATCATAACATATTTTTTAGGTAATGTGGTATTTTTTTAGATAGAGGTGACGCTTAATGGATTTACCTAAAGATTTTTTAGTAAAAATGAAGGATCTTTTAAAAGATGAATATGAAGAATTTTATAAAAGTTATCATGAGCCAAAGAAGCAGGGGCTACGTGTTAATACTTTAAAAGTATCGATAGATGAATTTTTGGAAAAAAGTCCGTTTACGTTAGAAAAGATTCCTTGGGTTAAGGAAGGTTTTTTCTATAATGACGAGGAGAGACCAGGGAAGCATCCGTATCATGAAGCGGGTTTGTATTACATACAAGAGCCAAGTGCCATGGCGGTTGGGGAGATGCTGGATGCGAAGCCGGGAGAGAAAGTGCTAGATTTGTGTGCAGCCCCCGGTGGGAAAACGACGCATATTGCTTCAAGAATGAATCAAGAAGGTTTCCTGCTTGCGAATGAAATCCATCCGTCTCGTGCTAAAATTCTTTCGCAAAACATTGAGCGGATGGGGATTAAAAATGTAGTCGTTACGAACGAAACACCAGCCAGGCTCGCAGAAAGATTCCCGGCTTATTTTGATCGAATTTTAGTGGATGCCCCATGTTCAGGGGAAGGAATGTTTCGGAAGGATCCGAATGCTTGCGAAGAATGGAGCCTGGAAAATGTTGCATTATGCGCAAGTCGACAAATCGATATTTTAGCGCATGCTGCAACGATGCTTAAGCCAGGTGGTAGGCTCGTTTATTCTACTTGTACTTTTTCGCCGGAAGAAAATGAAGGGGTTATCAGCCAATTTATAAAGTCCGATCCGCGGTTTAGGATTGAGAGTATTGTGGGTTATGAAGGTTTCGGAAAAGGGCGAGCAGACTGGGTCGTGGAAGCTGCGTTGGATATCGAGAAGACGTTTCGGCTTTGGCCTCATAAGTTACAGGGTGAAGGGCACTATGTAGCTGTTTTAACGAAAATAGACGGAGAAGTGGTTAATAGAAGGAAATATGCCGAAGTTTTAAAGGACCAAAAACTGTTAAAGGATTACAAGCAGTTTGCTAAGGAAACGTTCATCAATCCGCCTAATGGGAATTTTATTTTATTCGGCGACCAATTATATGTAGTTCCTGATAACATGCTTTCTTTGAAAAATTTGAAGGTGGTCCGTCCTGGATTACATTTGGGAACGAATAAAAAGAACCGCTTCGAACCTTCGCATGCGCTGGCGTTGGCTTTAAGAGGGGATGA
This sequence comes from Bacillus sp. IITD106, assembly GCF_019459225.1. Taxonomy (GTDB): domain Bacteria; phylum Bacillota; class Bacilli; order Bacillales; family Bacillaceae_C; genus Lederbergia. Next base: position 34,430 of record NZ_JAIAZY010000006.1, on the reverse strand, counting down.
AGTAATCCATACGTGGAATGTGGGGGAAGATTCAGATGAAATTAAATCTTATTTAAGAGGGGAATCATTAGCTGCTAAGGGTCCAAAAGGCTGGTACTTAGTAGAGGTGGACGGGTTCTCAATTGGATGGGGCAAGCTCACGGGAGACGTGTTGAAAAATCATTATCCGAAAGGTTTAAGGTGGGCAGGAAAGTAGGCGTTCTATTCCATGGACTGCATTAAATGTTTTAAAATATCGAGGTGTAAATTCATAAAAGCTGGATTAAGACCATTCATCATTAATAAAAGATGCTTGAATGGTCTCAAGGTGACTTTTATGCTAAAAACTTTCCCACTTTTAATGTGTCGTCCCGCCGACTTCACGAATATCTTCTTTCCCACTCGCCGCAATCACGGCTGCCGTTTTAAGACCTTCTACGATTACATCAAGGGATAAACTTGGAGCATTATTTCCGAGGGTTTGCTCCGGAATGAAAGGAATATGGATAAATCCTCCTCGAATGTGTGGGGCGTTTTTTTCTAAATAATGCATAACCCCATAAAACAAATGATTGCACACGAACGTTCCCGCTGAATTAGAAACCGCGGCCGGAACTCCTACTTTTTTCATTTCATGGACGATTCGTTTGATTGGTAATGTCGTCCAATAAGCAGCTGGTCCATCCTCGTAAATGGGTTCATCGATGGGCTGATTGTCTTTATTATCAGGAATACGTGCATCGTCGATATTAATGGCGATACGCTCGGGAGTCACTTGGGTGCGCCCACCTGCTTGTCCAACACAAATAATAACATCGGGTTTATGCTGTTCTATCGAATCAATAACAATTTTTATCGATTCATGAAAAACGGTTGGAACCTCTTGTGCTACGATTTCTACACCTTCAAAGACCTTGCCATCTAATTGTTTAACTGCTTCAAGAGCAGGATTTATTTTTTCGCCACCAAAAGGATCAAATCCCGTCATTAAAACTTTTTTTCCCATTGTTTGTACCTCCGTATTAAAACTAAGACTAAATCTCATTATATGGGAGAAAATATCCTCAAACAATATAGAGGGGTTGTCTTTTATGAAGGAAAATAACAAAAATCTACACCAAGATACATTCACTATTGCTGGAACAAACATCGATGCTGTAAAAAGAGCCAATGAACGTTCGGGGATGTCCTATAATGAAGTAAAAGAGTTGCTCGCGAAAACAACGGGAGGTCGCGGAACGTGGATTTACAGTGATACGAATGTCGAGGAAGTAAAAAGGAAGAATCAGCAATCGATGCAGACGGACGAATAATAAAATGCAATCAAATGACATCAATCAAAAGGTGTCATTAATCTTTATTTTCATGGAGAGTATTTAGTTTTAACTAAGGTATAAGAATAATATAATTATGTAAGCATTTCTTAGGAAACTATTTCATAAAAGAGAATACGAAATTTCCATGTAAAGGATTTAGGTGTGAGAGTGTGAAAGAAGAAACAATGAAAGCACTTGTCTACGAGGGTCCTGAATGTTTGTCTACGATTAATTAAATGTGAATATTTTACAACGGTAAGGGTATATTATTGAAAAATATGTTTAATCGGCATAAAATAAAAATAACTAAATAGTTATCTAGAGTGGCCGAGAGATCTGGCTTGAGGACGCCACAGCAACCTGCTTAAAAAAGTAAGGTGCTAATACCAGCAAAGCAATGGCTTTGGATGATAAAACGGAGTTTAGAACCCTTTTGTGTCCAATGCAAAAGGGTTTTTTACATTCCAGGAAGGAGGACAGCAATGGAATTAAACAACAGTGAAAAGGTGAAAAAAGTGTCAAAAGGTAAAAAACCCCCAATTACTGAAGTAATAAAAGCGATGTCTCCAGAAGAATTAGAGGCATTCAAGAGAGAACGTTATAAGAAATTTATTAATCCGTTCTTGGATCGAAATGATACAAGGATTTTTAAGAAAAATAAGACGTAGACATGGTATAATTAGCGATAAAAAATGCCCTTATTTGAGAAATTCAATTAAGGGCATTTTGCAAGCACTACACAATCCTCTTCCTAATAAAACCCGACAATAGATCAATGACGGAAACCATTATAGTAATTCCTAGCAATATGATCCCGACGAAAAGAGGTAATAAAATGTTAAACAATGAACTTACAAAACTTTTGCACATAGACTATCCCATTATTCAAGCACCTATGGCTGGAGGAATATCGACAAAAGCATTAGTATCTTCCGTTTCCAATCATGGAGGGCTTGGGATGATTGGAGCTGGGTATTTGAATCCTTCTAAAACTCGTGAACAAATTAGGGAAGTAAGGCAATTAACGACCAATCATTTTGGAGTGAATCTATTTGTTCCAACTGCTTTTCAACGTTCAGATGAAAAGATACGTTTAGCTAATGATTTATTAGGTCCAATACATGATCTACTTGAAATCGAAAAAAATGAAATCCCTTCTCCAACTTATGAAGGTCTCGTAGAATCATTTAATTCGCAAGTAGGTGTAGTTATTGAAGAAAAAGTCCCAATTTGTTCTTTTACGTTCGGAATACCGAGTATAGAAATTATCGATAGGTTAAAAAAACATAATATTATTGTGATTGGAACAGCCACTACCGTTAAAGAAGCTATGGAAATTGAAAAAGCCGGGATGGACATGGTCGTCGTTCAAGGCAGTGAAGCTGGCGGGCATCGGGGAACGTTCATCCATGATCATCAGGAGAGTCTAGTCGGCTTAATGTCGCTAATTCCACAAGTTGTTGATCATGTTAAGATTCCGGTGATTGCCACTGGAGGAATTATGGATGGGAGGGGGATGATGGCTTCACTCTGTTTAGGAGCAAAAGGTGTGCAAATGGGTACTGCTTTTTTGACTTGCATGGAAAGTGGGGCACATCCGTTACATAAAGAAGCGATCCTTCAATCAACCGAAAACCAAACCGTTTTAACGCGTGCGTTTTCCGGCAAATGGGCGAGAGGCATTAACAATAAATTTATCGAGGATTTACATGAACATGAAACAGTATTACCTGACTTTCCTATTCAAAATTCTTTAACTCAAGATATTAGAAAAGCGGCTTCCATGCAAAACAATCGAGAATTCCTGTCATTATGGTCAGGTCAAAGTCCGAGATTGGCTAAAAAACAAACAGTTGAAATGCTAATGAAAAAGATAATTGATGAAGCTGTCACAATTAAGAATAATTTTTAGAATCACGAGAGTGGTATACTTAATGTATCAAGTTCAAGCTGAAGGAGAAAAAAGTGAAAAAGACACCATTTATTATTAACATTGATGAGAATGGAAGAGACGTTTTACCCAATTATTATGACTATGCGATCGTTCTCGATAAAATTAAACAACTAATTTTGAAAGAAACGAATTTCACGATGAAGATTTACATAGATAATGAAAATCAGGAAGAATTATGGAATGTGTTGGAGGAAGATGTTGCGTCTGGCCATGCAAAATTGCTTTCATACATATATGATTACGCCGAGACAGGTGCAATTTCTTATAAACAGAGTGGTGAGCAACAAGGATTTGTCGTTAAACCATCCATCAATAATTCAATTTATTTTTATTCAGACTATCATGTGGCTTTTGTGAGATTGCCAATCTACCAAAGTTATACTGACTACGAGCGACAGTTTATTTTTGCCGAAAATGATGAATGTTTGCTAGCATTTATTAAGTACGCATATGAACGCCAAAGGGAAATGATGAAAAACAGTGTCAGTGTGTTTACCGACACTGAAGATGGCGTTGAAAGAAGTCATGAAGAGATTACCCAGCAAGTGGCAAGGGAAGATGTTCTCTTGGAAGAGGAGCTAAAAAGCGAAATTTATCGCTCGATTGATGAATTTTTCAATGAAAGCGGCCAATTCTTTAAGACGTATGAAATCCCATATAAGCGGGGTATCCTTCTGTATGGTCACCCGGGTAATGGAAAAACAACGTTAGTTAAATCAATTGCAGGGAGTGTTTCGGCCCCTATTGCATATTGGCAAATAACAGAATATACTTCGAGCTATTCGATTAAAGAAGTTTTTTCTATCGTAGCGAAAATGGCACCAATGGTCCTAGTGATTGAGGATATTGATTCGATGCCTGAGTCTTCTCGATCTGTCTTTCTTAATACCTTGGATGGGGCAACCTCCAAGGAAGGAATTTTCTTAATTGGTACGACGAATTATCCTGAAAGAATTGATCCAGCATTAATCAATCGTGCTGGTCGGTTTGATAGGGCATACGAAATTAAAAATCCAAGCCGTGAACTACGACTGAAATATTTGTACTTTAAAAAGATGGATCGTTTCATTGAAGAAACGGATCTAAAGTATATTGCGGAGAGGACGGAGAGGTTTTCCGTGGCACAGCTAAATGAGCTTTATACCGCTTCTGCTCTCCAGTGGCATTATGAGCGCACAGTTGATATAGAAAGTGTAATTGAAAACCTAGAAGTGGCTAATGAGAAGACGCGGAAACAAGAGTGGGATATGGATGACCATTATTCAAAGGTAGGATTTGATTTTTAAGGGATTGCGATGCAGTCCCTTTTAGTTATAGTTCATTGATTAAATAATGATATAGATGATGGTTGATTGTAATTGTTTTCTTATAGGAAAAGCCAAGGCGTTCATACAGTTTTTGTGCCTTATGATTCGTTTCTTCCACATTTAAAGAAAATGTAGAATATCCCTGGTCTTTTGCATAGTTAATCATCGAATGGATCAGTTCCGTTCCAAAACCTTGTCCACCAAATTCCGGGTTCACACTTAATGTATCTAAATAGAAATCTGTTTCATCAGCTTCTTGATCAAAAAATGGTTCCTTTCCGGTCTTTGCCTTAACGTGGGTGCGAATGGGCTCGTCCAGCTCATAAGCATCTCTCCCGTGATATGCAACAATAATGCCAACCGGGACGTCATCGACAGTTTTAACTAGGCAGTTTCGATAACTCAATCGATTTTTTTCTTGTGAAAAATATTGCCCTAACTGTTCTAGAACTTTTTCCTTTTCATTTTCTCCAGTTAATGCATGGGCAATATCATGAATAGCATCATAAATGAGGATGGCTGCTTCCTTATAGTCTTCTTTTCGAGCCTGTCTAATCATGGTTGATGACTCCTTTTTTGCAATTTATAGTGTAATTATATCAAAATTCCATCATTACGCTCAGCTAGAGTTGGCAGCCTAAATAAAAAGCTGTCAAGCATGTAGCCGATAGCAAATTTTAGTCCATCAGTGTGTTAATGACAAATACTATAGGAAAAATATTAAGAGGTTCAAAATGAGTGGGTTAAGTAGTAATGTTTCGCAGTTTTCGCTCGTGTTGTAAGTTCTTGCTTGCTAAAAAGTCGACTGTTTCTTGGGTTTCTTGTAATTCAATTCGGAAGACGTCTAGCTTTTTCTCCAAGCGATCGAATCGATCTTTAAATCTAGCTTCCATGTTGTCCATGCGCCGATTCAATGTTCCCTCCAATTTATCCATACGAGAGTCTAGTTTATCCATACGCCCGTTAAGTCCGTCTTCTATCTTCTCCAATTTTACATCAATTTGCTGTGAATGAAGCTTTAACGCCTTCAAAATTTCTTGGATTCCTGATTTTTCCACTTTTTTCACCACCTTTCTCATTATTGATATTATACCATAATGCTAGTACGAAAATTTTTAATAAAAAAAAGGAATTCTAATACTTTCATTGAAATATGTACATAAATGATAAAACGGAAGGTTGAGATTAATGACTCATTCATTTCAAAAAGCAGGAGCCTGGATTAAACGAAATGCACGTCCTTTGGAAGTGGCGAGATGGGAATATATATTTGAAGGTGGTTCACGCGATCATGTCATACGTTATTTAGCGGCATATCAAAATGAAGATGGGGGCTTTGGACATGGAATTGAGCCTGATTTTTGGCAGCCATCCTCTTCTCCAATGGCTACATGGACAGCAGGACAAATGTTAATGGAAATTGGTGCAAACGAAAACGAAGAAATCATTGGAAAGATGACAAATTACTTAGTTAATACTGCTAATAATGAAACGGGCATGTGGCCATCAGTGTTACCTGAAAATAATCAATATCCGCATGCTCCGTGGTGGCATTGGAAGGAAGGGGTACAAGAGAACTGGATGTTTAATCCGGGCGTTGAATTGGCGGCGTTTCTTGTCCAATGGTCGCCTGTTCATCATGAATCTGCACAAATTGGCTGGAATTCCATTGAAAAAGCAGTTGAACGATTGATGAATACGAGCGAAATGGACAGCCATGAGGTTAACAATTACCAACAATTTTTAAAAATTATGCAAACTCATAAAGAGATGTTTCGTACAAAGATAGATTACGAGTTGGCTGCAGTTTCAGATAAAATTATGTCGCTTGCGGCAAAATGCATTGAACGTGATGTCTCGAAGTGGTCAGCGGGTTATATTGTTCTTCCATTAGATATAATCGACAGCCCAGAACATCCACTTTATCCAGAATTTAAAGACTTGGTAGAGCAAAACCTGAATTTTTTCATGGAAGCGGCTTCTGACGAAGGTATTTGGGATATTCCATGGAACTGGGGGAGCTATCCGGAAGAATTTCCAATTGCAAGAAGGTACTGGCAAGGGATACTTGCAGTAAATAGATACAAGATTTTACAGACTTTTGGTTATGCATAAATCCCCCTAAGAAGGGAAAATATATTTTTCATAGCATCCTTCTAATTTAAATCTGATTAAAAGTGGAAAGGTTTTTGTTTTAATTAAAAATTAAAAATAAGATGGCGCCGATTCATCCCATAACTGAAGTTACGGGTGCTCTCGGCGCATTAATAAATTTACTCATCACAATGTCATCTACATATTCATTTGCATCTAATTTAACTTGTTTCTTAAATCGTCCTTCTTCGGTAAATCCAAGCTTTTTGTATAAATGAATCGCCCTTTCGTTATTTGAAAAAACTTCAAGAGTAATCTTTTCCACCCTTTGCTCTTTCTTAGCCCATGCCAATAGCTCTCTTATTAAAGAGGTGCCAATTCCACTATTTGTAAATTCTTCTTGAACACTCATTCCAAAAATTCCTTGATGACTCAATCTTTTCAAAGGTGATGAATGAAAACTAAGTATACCAATTATTTTTCTGTTTACTTCCGCAACTAAAAGTAGTCCTTGTGTATTATGGGAGTTTATCCATTCCTTTTCTTCATCAAGAGAAGGATTAAATTCCCCCAAGGTAATTCCCATTACATCGGGATTTTCTTTTAGTACCTTTTTTGTATGACTAATAATTTGTTGAGCATCACTCTCAGCCGCTCTGCGAATAATATAATTATTACTCAATTTGGAGTCCCTCCAAAAATCTTTTTTACTGTTTATTCATTAAATCCTCTTTAACTACACTGCTCCTCACGTAGTAAAGCCAGCAGATTAAGGGTCTGACGCTCTTTTTGTAAGCATCTTTATTTTATATTTCATCAGCATGATTTTCATATTGATTGAATAATCCTTTTATAGGAATTTGCATTTCCACTTTTTTATTTTTGAAAGAATGTTGTCCAAAAATGGATGAAAGGAGTAATAAAATGGTAGATAAGACCATTATTCAATTGTATGATGTGCAAATACGGTCAATTGATCGAGGCTCTTACGTTTATATGACCGGATGTATCCAGGATGGCAACTTTGTCTTCAACCATCGAAGTGAGGGGTTCGGTGAGCAAAGTGGTGATAGCGTCTTTAAGAGCTTTCCAGTTACAGTCGTAGACGATTCCGATTTTATTGATTTCTTTAAGACTAAGATTAGAACCTCAATTTGACCGTACGTACGCATAGTTAGAATGAAGGTCCTAAAAATTTCCATTATCCCTATCTTCTAACGTATATCACTTCACTTAGTCCGGAATAAATATGATGAGTTGATCAAGCAGATAAAAAAGAGGACTTGACTAAATCAGCTATTCAAACAATAGGTTTTCCCTGTATAAGAGCGCAAGTTATTAAAAAAAACAGTACAAAATATTTTTGTATCGTTTTATATGTATGAATACGCTGTTCCAATCATTACACTGATTCATGCGGGTAGCAAATGGATTTCTTTATATTTCGCCTCATAAAAAATAGGACTTTGTAATATAATCTCTAAAAGAGGGAGGGAGGATGAAATGGTTTTAGGACCAGTAGTTATAAATGTGTTGGGGTTTAAAGTGAATGCTATGGACCGGAACTCCTCGCTTAATTTTGCAGCTTCTCCGCGTATAGATACCTTTTTGACAACTAAACAAAACTATGGTTTTGGAGAAGAGAATGGGGATTTTAATCTCAATAATGTTCCACTTAGTCTAGTCAATGATATGGATGTCAATGATAGTAATTCACAGAAGACAAGTATTGTGTAAATTAGCCCTCTGCCATTGATCGTATGAAAAGGTGAATAGTACTTATTAAACCGTTTTATTACGGAAATAAAATTTGGATATTAACAATCAATACATCTTTCCAAAACCTGTGTAGAAATTTCTATACAGGTTTTTATATTTTGGTAATGAATAATACCCTTACAACGTAAAAAGAAAGTAATGATACGATATTAATAAAATGTGTATTTTTGAGGGTTTAGACGATACGTCCACGATACGTGGACAAAAAGAAAAATAAAAAGAAAAATAAAAACTACTACTATGTGATCATCGTGGTCAGAGATAAATTTATAAAATTTTTCCTACGGTATCCTTTTTCGCTACATTCTCCTATATAGAAGGTGAAAGGGGGGTGAAGCAATTGGCACAAGTATATTTAAAGTCAAGCAATCTAAAAATTGTTTTTGACTACGGAGTGGACGAGCAAAACAAGCCAATTTTTAAAGCAAAGACTTTCAATCGTATTCGTAAAGATTCAACAGCTGATGAACTTTACAGCGCGGCTACTGCTATTGGTTCCTTATCCAACGAACCGATTTGGGCAGTCGAAAGAAATGATAGCTACGATATTGGCGAATAAAAGACCTGAATTGGTAGAAAGTGAGGTGAGAGATAATGAAGGTACTAGAGCTTAACTTTACGGCGAATGTAACATTTGGGCCACAAGTCATCCGTTCACCAATAATGTTAACTCCATTTTCCTTAAAGCGCTCGAAAAGTTCTTGGATATGTGGGGTAATGAAACAGCCAACGGCGTTTCGTTTACCTCCGTCCTGTGTCCATGAAAAGCCTAACCGACCGCCTTCTTCCGCCGACTCGTGGAGGAACAAAGCGGGAATCGTACACGTAGCTGGGTCTGAAAGGTTTCCGTCTGATTCGAAAAACCTCAAGATGGACATTTTCATCCCAGGTTCAACTTTATGGTTGTCTGTAGGTTGGCATCCTAAATTTTTCTGATACCATTTAACGGATTCATAGACGTCACTGACTGGAACATAAATACAAGTCATTCCTGTAATATCTCGTAATCTTTTTTCCACTTTGGTTTCTTCATTTGTTTGCATATTCCATCTCCTCTCCGTAATATGGTAAATAAACTACTGTTAACTTCTGTTTCCAAAAAGCGTTTTCCTGCTATGTTTAAAAAAATCGATGATTCATAAGAGTTTTCTTAAGTATATTTCTTTACAATATAAAGATGAGTTCGTTCTTATCTTTTAGATTCTGAAAAATACACGTGGTACCTTAAAAAAGACTAGCTGGAGCGGGCATTCTAGTAATCTAGGTGATTTTTCGCTTATAGATAAATCCAAAATTAAAACCGAGCCTAGAATGGGAAGTGCACGCAAGTAATGGTGATAAGTATTATATACATAAACATTTTGGTGATAGGAGAACTTTTGTTGTTAATGAAATAAAAGATGTGATTGCCGAAATATCTTATGACAAACTGCTCCCCCCTCAGACAATAATAATCGATTTAAAGAACCAGGAATTGTCTGTTCTTGAGGTTGCTGCAATATATTATCTTTTCACTATGAAGTACTAATCAAATTTAAAAGAAATTCATTACTTATTAGTTATTATGTAAGGAGATGGTTTTAATGAAAAGTATTCCACTGAAAATGGTGAGAAATAATTTGATGAATATTCCTAAATATATACTTCCAGATGGATTTCAAATTAGATTCTTTGAAAGAGGTGACGAACAAAATTGGGCTAGAATTGAAGCGAGTGTTGATGAATTTATAAATGAAGATGCTGCACTAGAACACTTCATTAAAGAATTTGGGTCAGATATTGATGAAATATCAAAGCGTTGTTTATTTATTGAGAATAAACATGGAGAAGCTATCGCAACAACAACAGCTTGGTATGGTGACTTAAATGGCAATGGCGAAATATCAGGTAGAATACATTGGGTAAGTGTTGTTCCCGAATATCAAGGAAAGAAACTTTCAAAACCGTTACTAAGTGCGGCTATGAACATTTTGGCCCATCACCATTCAAAAGCTTATTTAACATCCCAAACTACGAGTTACAAAGCTATTAATATGTACTTAAACTACGGATTTGAACCTTTCATTACAGATCCAAGCTGTTATGAAGCTTGGGAGTTGATGGAAACTACTTTAAACAGACGAATATTAATGTAGATTTAAATTAATTAATGTCAGTTAAAATAATGTCCGGGGTCGAATGATTACAACTAGGTTTTAATAAATTTCTTATTCTATGTCACAAAACTCCCTCCTCAATCGTTTTGATTGCAGAACGATATTTAGGAGGGATTTTTTATGTTGAAATATGATGTTGCTGTTGTAGGTGGAGGATTGGCAGGATTAACCGCTGCTAATTTTTTGGCGAGGGAAGGAAAAAAGGTTGTTGTTTTGGAAAAATCAAATCGCCTTGGTGGCAGGGGGATGACGAACGATAAAAATGGGTTCCTTATGAACTTGGGCCCACATGGACTGTATATATCAGGAGATGCGATGACGATTTTAACTGAACTTGGATTATCCATTCCGGGTGGAAATGCTTCGAAGTCTGTTCATATCCATGGAATTCTAAATAATGCAGTTCAAGTCATTCCAACTGATTTTACATCGATCATGTCGTCCTCTCTTTTATCATGGAAATCTAAGTTTGTGCTCGGTAAATTAATGTTAAAGTTAATGAAATTAAATATTGATTCTATTCCGGAAGTTAGCTTGGCAGAGTGGGCTAATACTGAAATAAGCGACCCGATGGTGAGACATATTTTTTATGCGATCTGTCGGTTGACGACTTATACGCATGCTGCTACCCTACAGCTTGCGAAGCCAGTTTTGAAGCAATTGCAACGTTCTTTGAAAGGTGGAGTTTTGTATGTTGATGGTGGTTGGGGAACGATTGTGGAGAAACTTAGGCAACAGGCATTAGGGGCAGGAGTTGAAATATTTACGAGTAAAAATGTTACTAACATTGAACATCTTGAAAACGTTCAAATCATACAATGTTCGGACGGAACGATTTTTGAGGTTCCAGATTGTATCGTTGCGGCACCTCCAAAAGATGCTATGAAAATGATTGAAGGAGCGGAACAAACCTCTTTACATCGATGGAATGAAAATGCAATTCCTGTTACGGCAAGCTGTATTGATGTAGGTTTGAAAAAGTTACCTAACCCACAACACCAGTTTGCAATCGGCCTTGACCAATCTTTATTTTTCACAAACCAGTCAAGAGCAGCGAAGTTAAGTGATGATGGAACGGTCGTTGTTAGCCTCGCGAAATACCATGATCCGCTGGAAGAGATTAACGTATATGCAGATAAGCAACAATTAGAGTCAGTTATGGATATGCTTCATTCAGGTTGGAGGAAAGAAGTGGTCGTGCAGCAATTTTTACCGAAACTAACTGTGTCTTATGATTTTCCGCATTTGAAACGAAAAGAAAATCCGGGGCCGAGCATACCGGAAATGAAAGGTCTCTATATTGCAGGAGATTGGGCAGGTCATGAAGAAGTATTAGCTGATGCTGCAGTTGCAAGTGGGAAGCGTGCGGCGCGAGAAATTTTAAAAGCTAAAGAAATGATATTGATAAAGGAAGGTTAATCGTTTTGGAGACTGAACAGTTGTATCAGATGTATAAACCTTTGTTGTTTTCAGTCGCCTATCGAATGACGGGAAGTGTTGCGGATGCAGAAGATCTTGTTCATGAGGCATTCTTGACGTATGACCGTGTAAGCGACGAAAAGGTTATTGAGAACGAAAGAGCTTATTTATGCAAAATTGTGATGAATAGCTCAATCGATAAAATGCGTTCGGCTGCAAGCAGGCGCGAGGTTTATGTTGGTGAGTGGCTGCCGGAACCATTGGTCGATGAGGGGGGCGACCCGTCTCATTCTTATTTAATGAAAGAATCGATTTCAACTGCATATCTTTTGCTTTTGCAGCAATTATCCGAGGTTGAACGCGGTGTCTTTTTGTTAAGGGAAGTTTTTCAATACAGTTATGAAGAGATTGCGTCGATTATGGAAAAATCACCATCGAACTGCCGACAGATTTTTCATAGAGCGAAACAGGGCATGGTGAATCGCCCGAAAATCCCTACGTTAGATTTCTATTCTATAAAAAGCAGAGTAGAGCAATTTACGATTGCCCTTCAACAAGGAAATATAGAGAAATCGTTGGAGTTATTGAAAGCAGATGCCGTACACATTGCAGATGGAGGCGGCAAGACGCCGGCTGCACTGAGACCAATATACTCTGCAGAACGAATCGTCTTGTTGTTTACAAGCGTAATGAAAAAGCTGCCTGAAAACACAAAGTTCGTTTTCAAAGTTGTAAATGGATATCCTGGCGTTGTTATTACAATCAATGGCAATGTTGCCTATGTGATTTCAATTGAATTCATTGATGATAAAATTTCTCACATTTATATGGCGGCGAATCCGGAAAAACTTGAACACTTACAAAAATAAAAATGGCGGTCGATAATTTTCACCTCTAAAAACCATACTATTTTTGAGGTGAAAAATATATGTATAAACTGTTGTCACATAATGATTTGGATGGAGTAGGATGTGGAATTTTAGCGAAGCTTGCTTTCGGGAAAGAGGTGAAGGTTCGCTATAATTCCGTTTCGGGTCTAGATCGTGAAGTAGAATGGTTTTTTGATAATGAGAACAAAGATACTTTTTTATTTATTACTGACTTGTCCGTTAATGAAGAAAATGAAAAAAGACTCGATGAATTTTATCAAAGAGGCGGAAGGGTACAGTTGCTTGATCATCATAAAACTTCAGATCATTTTAACCAATATGATTGGGGTAGTGTTGTTGTTGAGGATGAAGATGGAAAATTAACGTCGGCAACTTCGTTATTTTATGAGTATCTTGTTGCTCATCAGTTAATGGAATCATCTTCCGCAGTTGAAGAATTTGTAGAGCTTGTCAGGCAGTATGACACATGGGAATGGGAAAGAAACGAAAACCATCAAGCTCACCGACTCAATGCTCTCTTTTTCTTAGTTTCGATAGAGGAATTTGAAGAGAAGATGATTCATCGACTTAAAACCAGTGATCATTTTGATTTTAGCGAATTCGAGGCAAAGATTTTAGAAATGGAAGAACATAAAATCGAGCGCTATATTAGTAGAAAAAAACGCGAAATCGTTCAAACTGAAGTAGGCGGCCTTTATGCAGGAGTCGTTTATGCAGAATCTTACCATTCAGAGCTTGGAAATGAACTAGGGAAAGAGTTCCCGCATCTTGATTACATCGCTATTTTAAACATGGGCGGAAAGCGAATGGGATTTCGAACGATCCATGACCATGTAGATGTATCCGAGATAGCTAGTCATTTCGGTGGAGGTGGCCATGCCAAAGCTTCTGGCTGCTCTTTAGTGGATGAAGCTTACAAGAAGTTTGTGCTGGAGACATTCCATTTGGAACCATTGCGGGAAGATGCTAAACGAAATAGATATAATCTCAAACGATCTTTATTCGGTTCACTTTATAAAAATCGAATGGAAGAGATATTTCTTATCTATCCTCTTAACGAATGTGATTGGGCTATCGATCAATATAAAACAAAAATGAACGAAACTTTTTCTAGCTTTGATGAAGCGGAAACGTTTTTAAAAAGGAATTATGGAGCGTGGCTTGTAAGAGATGATACGTTTGTCAATTATTTGATGGAAGAAGTGAAAAGTATTAGAAACGATTGAGGTTTTGGTGCGAAAAAATTTTTAAACCCCGTATCTTTTCATCCACCTTCATCCGTTTAATAACTAGAGAGGTGTTAAAAGGAGTGGAAATGAATGTACACCAAGCTTAAGAGTTATAAAAGAGATGACATTCATATGGAAGACCAGATTGAACAGCTATACCCTAGATTAGAACAATATTGTCATTTTCTTTCGCAAAATAAATGGGACGGAGAGGATCTTGCTCAAGAATCAATGGTAAAGGCCTTTCTCAAGTACGGACATACACATCATGAAATAACACCAGCATTATTAAACAAAATTGCCTATCATTGCTGGGTAGATATGGTCAGGAAAAGAAAGCATGAGAAGCTTGAATCAGATAACGAGCATATTGAAAATGAAACATCAAACAATGCATCACGTATTGAAGACAGAATGGATATCATTGAGCATATCAGTAAGCATCTTACTCCAAAACAAGCTGTCATCTTTCTGTTAAAAGAAGCATTTCAATACAAAGTGAAGGAAATTGCAGAAATCTTAAATACGACGGAAGTAGCAGTTAAGTCGATCGTTTCCCGAACAAAAAAACGATTAGAAAAAAGCCATCAAGATGAAGCCGATTTTTCTGTTGAACCGTTTTGGCGTGAGGAAGATCAAGAATTATTATCTGATTTATTTTATCAAGCATTGAATGCCCAAGACCCGAATGAGTTGATAAAAGCAATCCCGTTTTTCCATTCTCTAGAAAGTGAAGCTGTTATTCCGAAGCTGGTAGTTCGTACAAAACATCCACACTCCACACACTCTCCTTCAAGCCATTTCTGTATGGCAGCATAGTGATAACGAAACGGAGGAGTATAGATGAATTCAATCCCTTATGTAATTGAACAATCAAGTCGTGGTGAGCGTTCTTATGACATTTATTCAAGGCTACTGAAAGATCGGATTATTATCATAGGTGACGAAATTAATGATCATGTAGCGAACAGTGTAGTGGCCCAATTGTTATTTCTAGCCGCTGACAATCCTGATAAAGATATCTCCATATATATAAACAGTCCTGGAGGATCAACTTCTGCGGGTTTTGCGATTTTTGATACGATGGAATACATCAAGCCAGATGTGAGGACAATTTGTACTGGAATGGCTGCCTCTTTTGGGGCAATGCTGCTTTTAGCTGGTAAAAAGGGAAAACGGATGGCGTTGCCTAATAGCGAAATCATGATTCACCAACCACTAGGTGGTGCAAGGGGGCAAGCAACAGAAATCGAAATATCTGCAAAACGAATTTTAAAATTGCGAGAGCATGTGAACAAAATTATCGCTGATAGAACGGGACAGTCTATAGAGAAAATAGAAAGAGACACGGACCGTGATTACTACATGAGTGCAGAAGAAGCGAAAGAATACGGAATTATCGACGAGATTATTTACCCAAATAAATAACTCGAATCAGTATCCTTTTTCCAACGCTCTCGCAAATACACACAAAAATTTAACCATAATTCCGATAATTAAAATGGCTCAGTTCTTTTACTGAGCCATTTTGTATTTTAACTCTGTCCACTTTTCTGCATGAAAAATTTTTGGATGAAATTTGGGCTTTTAATACGACAATTGTGGAAGGCTGATATTTTCCATTCACCGTTCTTCTTAATAGCAACATTTGTGTTGATAGAGTCCCTTGCTTTTGGTGCTTTCTTTTGCCATCTCATTTTGATTGCACCCACTCCATGAATAATAGCAACATCCGATGATAAAAAGCGAATTTGTTTTATGTCCGCTACCATTATGGAACCCTTCATTATTCCGTCGAAAAGTGTTTGGTGCGAAGTCGCAACAGAATGACGGCCTTTTAGATGTTGCCCAAAGAATGTTACATAATCAACATCTTCAGTAAAGCAAGCAGCATAAATATCCCCATTACCAGAATTCCAACCCGTCACCATTTTCTTAAACAATTCTTTTAAATTGTTTTCCTCTTGTAAAAATTCCATAGTTACTCAACCTTTCATTATCTTTTAATTCATAAATCAACAAAGGATAATAATGTTCAATCGTACTCTTTTCTTATTTGTGACATTATTCCTTCACGAAGTTGTTGTGCCCATTCTAATTCTGTTCTCCACTGTTTTTGTCGAACCATTATTAAATCGTTTACTGTGCTATAAAAGGGAGTGTCGGAGAAATGGCTAATCGCATCTGGATTATCCTCGAACTCCTGTATTTGGGCTTGTAAATGATGAATTGCTTTTTGGCAGTAATCGATATAGTGACTGACCAAGTAAATCTGTTCTTCCTTAGTCATGAATTCCAAATGAATAGACTTTATCTCAAAAATCCGCTGGTAATTGCCCAAATTTGAGGTAGTATCCATCATAAGTTGAGCGAAACGTTCCCGACCACTTTGTGTTATTTCGTAAACTCGTGATGGGCGTTCTGATGGAAAAGGTACTTTTGATTGATCAGCATCTGTGATGAGTCCAGCCTTATCTAATTTCTTAAGTAAGGTAGATAATGTACCTCTACTTATTTTCTCCCAAGGACCGATTGTATCATTGGCGATTTTTGCAATCATATAAGCATGCAAAGGAAATCGCATTAAAAGGGAAAGTACAAGAAGTTCATACATTTGTTTCCTCCATAAATTTAATAATAGGTTTAATAAAATGGTTTTAATAAAACTATTCTCACGTGATTTACTCCAAATGTCAAGAGTTTTTTCGGATTTTTCAAAGGGATAAATTAATATAACAAAAACTGACCTACTCAAAGTTCGAGAAGGTCAGTGATTTCATATATTATTTTATTGTCTTGTCTTCATGAAGAGAACCGGTTAAATCTTTTGCTTTAGTCCGTCCTTAATTAATACTGGTAATGCCTAGAATGGCTGGAATCATGTTCGTCCATTCATCCGCTCCACGCTACGACCATGGCGATTTTGGCTATTGAAACATTGAGTACATTAGCGTTTTTTTGCTGAGTTAAATAAATTTGGAGCAAAAGCTTGCGTCTCTTTCTCCTTCATCCCTCATTGCTTCTTCTTTCGTTTCTTATTGTTTTGCTTTTGAGCAGCGGTTAACGGTTCATTCGCAAATTCTTCTTTCATATTTGCTCCGAAGTCAGGACCTTTTTCAGGATTCATGCCAGCAATATTGCTTGCTGTTCTCTTTGTTTTTGGCATTATGTTCACCTCCATCGTTTATTCTTTGTTGTGAGTATGTAAAATATCCGATACATTGATACTTCAAATATTTTTTTAAGTTTATTTTAATATCGCGGTAAAATAAGGTAAATTTCAATAATTATTCGATCAAAAAAGGGTTGATTTCCACGATATCAACCCTTTTTTCCTGCAAAAATATCTTTTATTCCAAAAGTATAGTGCCCTTCTTTTTCTTGTAAGAAGAAGGATTCTAATAGTCTGTAGAGTATTAATACATTAATAGAAAAAGTGAAAGGAAGTGTTTCCAGTTTGTTAAAAGTCGGAATCCAACTGTATTCTGTCCGAAATTCGCTAAAAGCAGAACCGTTTAAAACATTGGAGAAAATTGCTCAGGTCGGTTATAAGTATGTTGAGGCTGCCAATCACAACGCACTTGAAGATGATGGGGTCGGATTCGGTCTTTCTGCAAAAGACATGAAAAAAACATTGGATGATGTGGGATTATCGATTATAGGCTGTCATATCAATCCGCTGAATCTTGATCGACTTCCCGCGGTACTGGATTATCACCAAGAGTTGGGAAATAAGCAAATTGGCTGCGATATTATGTTTTACCCTTATGAAAATATGGATTTTTTATTAAAAAAATGTGAGCTGTTCAATAAAGTAGGAGAAATGTGCAAAGAAAGAGAGATGCGTTACTATTATCACAACCACTACCAAGAGTTTCAAAGATTTGGAGAAAAAACAGTTTACGATTTGATTATGGAACATACGGATCCGGAATTGGTATTTATCGAAATGGATACATATTGGATCATGCGGGGAGGGCAAGATCCATTAAAGTTAATTGAAAAATATCGAGATCGACTCATTCTCCTTCATCAAAAAGATTTTCCTAAAGACTCTCCGCAACCAGTAAATATGTTCGATGGAATCATTCATGATAAAGAAACCATTTCATTTCCTTTATTTGATAAAACCACTGATCCGCGCTGCTTTACGGAAATTGGAACGGGAACGATGCCGATACAGGAAATCATTAATACTGCTTCAACCGCTCCCAATTTGGATTACATTATTTTAGAACAGGATCATTCGAATCTGGATGAAATGGATTCGATTAAGGTGAGTATGGAGGCCTTTCGTAAATATTCTGGAACCGAATGGGAGTAACAAAAGGAATGGTAGAGACTTGATGAACATATTGCTGATTGCTTATCCGAAATAAATTTAACATGTGGAAAAAATGAAAAGCATGCAGAGGCATGGATAAGATTCTTCCAAGGTAATTAATATGAGGTGCCTCACTTATGGTGGCACCTCATTCGTAGTACAAAAAAGCTTTATTTTTCAGTCAAAGGTACCGTAAAGCTGTCGAACTCGAGTTTCGTATTTTCAAACTTTGAGATGTCCACAATAATCTCATTTCCCTCAGAATCTGTCTCAATTATCTTACCATCCTTTGGCAAATTAAAGTATGGTAAGATTGTTATCGCCTTTACTTCGCTAGAAACCGGGTGAAAAACATCATTTCCCTCTATATATATTTCTCCATTTTCCGAAAAACCAAAACTACTCCCAGTGTTGAGCGCTAGTTCATTTCCAAGGTTATCTTCAACCCGAAACGTAATCTGATCAGATAAATATTTCAGAAGATCATCTTCTTTTAATCCTTTTTCATACTTTATTTTAAGACCAGCAGGCCCATTGACGATATCTGTAACAGATAATTGAATCCCGGCAACGGTTTGCTCAACATTCGTTTTGATTGTTTTCACCGTTGTATGTGTATGAATGGGAAGGGAAAATTCCCACTTTTCACCTTCTATTCCTTTAAACACAGCATGTAGGGAAAATTCCTCAGGCAAGTCATTTGTTGTTTCAATTGTTACAATCCCATTATAATGTGTTGATATGGAGTCAGTTATTTGATTGTGTAATCCATGAGAAATATGCTCACCATTAACAAGGAAGTCTATGGAATCAATATAATCCTCATTCATAGGTTTTTCAGACTCTAGTGAATAGCTAAGTGTAAAGCGAGTTCCATCGTAAAAGACTTCATCAATCGTTAACGATTTTTCTCCTACCTTTTTAGACTCTCCCACCATTTGTGTTAAACCTAATTTACTCATTTGTTCTAAACCAGGATCCCCGAATTCACTAAAAATTGATCCTACCACTGGAAGCTTCGACACAATACTTGCTAGGGCGGGTGATACGGTTGCCGAACCTAGTAATAACCCAAAAGCGGCAACGATGGCACTTGCACAATAGATGATTTTCCTACTTAGGGAGCGTTTTGTTTTTGGTTTATGCTCTTGAACCGTCCTTAAAATAATTTCATCTAGTTTTTCCGTTGGAACAGGGATGTCATTTATTTTATTTTTGAGAAGCTGAATTTTGTCTGTCATCAAAATAAGCCCCTTTCATTTTTTTCTTCAAACTTTCTAAACCTCGGCGAATATTCGTTTTAACAGTACCTTCAGGGCAATTCAGAAACTTGGCAATCTGTTTAATCGTATAATCTTCATAAAATCGTAAGAGCAGAACGGTCTTGTATTTCGTTTCAATTGCATTCATTGCTTCGAGTAAATCCAACTGTTCGTCTTTCTTAATGGTATCTGATTCAGTAAAGTGTTCTAAGATGTCGTGGCTCATCGGAATGACTTTCTTTTTTCTTCTTAATGCATCGATGGCATGATTAATCAAAATTTTTGTCAGCCAAGTTGAAAAATAGTCATTTCTTTTTAATGAAGAAATCGACTTTAATGCGGTACATATCGTTTCTTGAAATACTTCCAAAGCATCTTCTTCATTTTTCATATAGATATAAGCTATTTTGTATAATTTTTCTTTATCCTCATGTATTAAAGCTTGAAATGCTTCTGAGTCACCGTTTTTCGCTCGAACAACAAACTCCACTTTTGTCATGACATCTCCTCCTTTCTATTCATCTATTAGAGAGATTGGCGGGATTAAACGTTTCAAGATTTTTTGTATAAACAAAAAACGCCTTCCCATATGGAGAAACCCCTTTTTCAATGTGACTAGATTGTTAAATGGAATGCATAATATTTTTAATCATCCTATCAAAACAATCGATCCAATCGGTATTTTTCCACGGATAAAACCCCCTTACATTAAATAAAAAATTTTAAAAAATTCATTGACATTCCAATTGGTAAAATGTTACTCTCATTATAGACTGACGGTCGGTCTATAAACAAGGAGGCATTACATGAGAATTGTAAAAAATCCAGAAGAACGAAGAAATGAAATTTTAGATGTGGCAGAGATGCTTTTTACGACCAAAGGTTATTCCAAAACAACCATTAATGACATATTGAAAGAGGTTGGGATTGCAAAAGGGACTTTTTATTATTACTTTCAATCAAAAGAAGAGGTCATGGATGCAATTGTTATGCGATTTGTTGAAGCTGGGGTAAATGCAGCGAAAAAGATTGCCTTGGATTCAAACCTCAGCGCATCTGAAAAACTATTTAAGATCATCATGGCACAAAAACCAAATGGTGACGGTAAGGAAAAAATGATTGAAGAACTACATCAAGTTGACAACGCTGAAATGCATCAGAAAAGTTTAGTCGAAACCATTCTTCATCTGACACCTGTATTAACGGAAGTCATAGAGCAGGGTATTGAGGAGGGCAAATTTAATACTCCTTATCCGAAGGAAACGGTAGAGTTTTTATTAGTTGCATCCCAATTTTTATTGGACGAAGGAATTTTTAACTGGGAGCCACAAGAACTTATGGAAAAAGCAGTTGCCCTTGTGCACATTATGGAAACGACATTAGGAGCGGAAACGGGCAGCTTTGCTTATATTCTTGGCATGTATGCGCAAGACCAAAATGAAAAAGGAGGGAAATTGAATGAATAATAGAGAAACAGTAGAAAAGGTTTCAGAATTGTCTGGAGTTCATTTAGACGATTGCCAAAAGGTTTTGAATGCATTTGAAGAAGTGCTAAGCGATGAACTATCAAATTCAAAAGATGTCGGCCGTGCTTTTGACAAAGTCATTAAAGTAATGGACTTTTTAAAAAACAAAAAAAGGTGATTAGCATGGAAAGTATGATTGTCGTAAGCAATTTTGTGAAAAGGTATAGAAACTATACGGCGGTCGATGGGATTTCTTTTGAGGTTGAAGAAGGGAGCATTTTTTCATTCCTAGGTCCAAATGGAGCGGGAAAAAGTACAACAATCAATACATTATGCACCATTCTAGAGAAAACGTCGGGCACACTGCTTATAGATGGAAAAGATGTAACAAGCTCTAGGGATGAAGTAAGAAACGTGATAGGAGTTGTTTTTCAAGATCCAACTTTAGATAATAAAATGACGGTCGAAGAAAATCTGAAAATGCACGGACATTTTTACGGAATACCGAAAACGGTTATGAAGGACCGTATTAACTTTGTTTTAGAAATAGTTGATTTATCGGATTGGAAAAAAGCGATGGTCAGCTCCTTATCTGGGGGAATGAAAAGACGAGTTGAAATTGCAAGAAGTTTGCTTCATTTTCCAAAAGTTCTTTTCCTGGATGAACCAACAACAGGCCTCGATCCACAGACAAGGGCAAATATTTGGGAATATATCGTAAAGCTGCAAAAAGAAAAAAACATCACCATCTTTTTAACAACTCACTATATGGAAGAAGCTGAAATCAGTCATAAAGTTGCTATTATGGACAACGGTAAAATAATCGCATTTGATAGCCCGCGCGCACTAAAACAACAATACACAAAGGATAAGGCTCATATTACAAGTAAGGATGAATCAGGATTAGAAGCATTGCTTCAAAAGTATCATATGAATTTTTATAAGGAAATCGGCCAATACACGATAGAAATTGAGCATTTATCCGACTTTATGGAAATAATCAGTGAACATCGACCATGCATCAAAACGCTGGAAATAAAAAAAGGAACATTGAATGACGTATTTCTCGAAATTACTGGAAAGGACATTAGGGGGTAATCATCATGCGCATTATTGCAGCATTATGGTTTCGAAATGTAAAACTTTTTGCTAGAAATCGTGTGCAGCTCGTTTTAATGTTTATCATGCCGTTTTTCTATTTATATTTGCTAAGCACCATTTTTAAAAGTGCGTATATAAGCAATCCAATTCATTATGTATTAGCAGGAATTGTGATTATAGTCGTATTTCAAACATCTTTGAATATAGCTACTTCTACAATAGACGATATTGTTTCAGGTTATATGAAAGAAATACTCGTCAGTCCTGTAAAAAGAATCCAGATTGCGATTGGGCAAATATTGTCTTCTACAACGATTGCCACTTTTCAAGGGATTTTAATTCTCATAGTAGGTTATTTCATTGGGATGAGATATACATCGCTTCTCACTCCAATCGCAATCATTGCAAGTATGATTTTGATAGGGCTCGTATTTTCTTCATTTGGATTATTTATAGCGACATGTGTGAAAAATGCGCAAACATTTCAAATTGTATCGATCGCCGTTACGACTCCGATTACATTTTTATGCGGTGTCTACGTACCTCTTAGTCTTCTGCCTAATGGACTCGCGATTCTTGCTTTATTCAACCCGATGACGTATGCCACAGCCTTTTTTAGAACCCTCAGCCTAGAAAAAATGTCTCTATCGCAAGATCAGTTACTAGCAGAACAGCTTGCGTTTCAGATCGGTCATTTTTTCATCACACCGCAAATGAGCATCATCCTTGTATTGTTATTTGGGATTTTATTTTTAATGCTCTCCACCATTGCATTTACAAAAGTAGATTTTTCTTTAATAAAACGGGCCAATGGACATAAAGATATTTTTCAGCAGTAGTGTCTGTTAAGGGGAGGAGCAGTGATCGTCAAGTGCTAATTAAAATGCTTAAAAAGGATTTTCTTAAAAACAAGGTTATTACAGCAGCATTATTTATTTTCATCGTCCTATCTGCCCTACTTGTTGCCAGTGGAACGAATATGATCACGGAATTAACCAATTCCTTGAATGCTTTGTTTACAAAGTCCAGTGCGCCACATTTTGTCCAGATGCATGCTGGGACTGTTAATCACTCTGAAATCGATGCTTTCGCAGCAGAAAATAACCTTGTAAAAAATCATCAAGTCGTGGAAATGCTACTAATTGATGGAAGAAATATTGACTTTGGCAACAGAGACACAACAGAAACAAACAGCATCATGGATCATTATTTTGTTAAGCAGAATCATTCTTTTGATTTATTACTGAATTTAGAAAGTGAAGAAATCCAAGTTTCACCGGGAGAAATTGCCGTACCTATTTATTTTATGCAAAAAGAAAATATCGCAATTGGAGATAAAATTAGAATTTCAACCAATAACTTCAATAAGGAATTCATCGTCGTTGATTTCGTTCGGGATGTCCAAATGAACCCATCCATCATTCATTCAAAGCGTTTTGTTGTAAGTGAAGCTGATCTAGCCTTACTAAAGAAGAACATAGGGCAGGTTGAATATTTGATTGAATTTCAACTCAATGATGTAAAGAAACTGAGCACATTTAGAAATGAGTATCAATCTGCTAACCTACCTCAAAAAGGACCGAATATTGACTATCCTTTATTTAAAACACTCAATGCCATTACAGATGGGATTGTGTCTGCTGTTATGATCTTTGTCAGTATCTTGCTGAATATGATAGCCCTTCTCTGTATCCGATTTACCATACTTGCAGCGATTGAAGAGGATTATCGAGAAATTGGAGTTATGAAGGCGATTGGAATTAGCCTCCGAGATATTAAAAAAATATATGTATTAAAATACATCGTGTTGGCGGCGAGCGCTTCTGCAGTTGGTTATGGAGCTTCCTTGTTTATTAATCATTTGTTCACCGCGAATATGATGCTATATATGGGAACTGGCGAAAAGAGCATGTTATTAAAAATCATTCCTTTTATTACCGTGATAGTTATTTTCTTTATGATCGTATTTTTTTGTATGTTCATTTTGAGAAGATTTAATAAAATTTCAGCAATAGAAGCGTTAAGATTGGAAAATATGAATGAAACGGGGAAAAATAGAAAACGATTGGTCCTTCATAGGAATTCGCTTGTCAATATTCATGTTTTTCTTGGATTAAGAGACATTCTTGGAAGATTGAACATGTACCGATTATTATTTTTTATGTTCTTTATTTGTGCTTTTATCATCATTGTACCGGTTAATTTTCTTAACACGATCCAGTCTCCAGATTTTATCAAATATATGGGTGTTGAGCGCAGCGATATTCGAATTGATTTACCACAATCAGATTATGCCGAGAGTGATTTTGAAAATATACTCTCTCATATTGCAAACGATCCAGATGTGGAAAAATTTGCTCCTCTTGTGACAAGTCAGTTTAAAGTGATTAATAGTGAAGGTACAGAGGAAAACATCACGATTGAAACTGGGGATTTCTCGGTATTCTCCTTGGAATATTTAAAAGGGCATGCACCTACTCGTCATCATGAGATTGCACTCTCTTATTTAAACAGTGAAGAGCTTAAAAAAAATGTTGGCGATACGCTTCGGATTTATATGGACGGGCAAGAGATGAAGATGGTCGTAAGCGGCATTTATCAAGATGTGACAAATGGCGGCAGAACCGCGAAAGCATTGTTTCCTCCTAATGGTAAAAGTATTCTTTGGTATAAAGTAAGTGTAGACGTCAAACCAAATGTTAGTATTCATGAAAAAATCAAGGTATATGGAAAGGCTTTTTATCCAGCAAAGGTGACTGATTTGCAAGGCTATGCCAATCAAACCTTTGGAAATACCATTGACCAATTAAGATTATTCACCACCATTGCGATTATCATTTCCATATGCATATCGGTACTTATAACTTCATTATTTTTGAAAATGTTAATGGCAAAGGATTACACGCAAATATCGATTATGAAAAGTATTGGTTTTTCAGCTAAACAAATCCGAATCCAATATGTTACGAGGACACTGTTCGTACTTGTTGTTGGGATTATTCTGGGCACGATTATTTCAAATACAATAGGGCAATGGATTGTGAGTGCTTTACTGTCCTTTATGGGTGCTTCTGAAATAACGTTTTCAATTGATCCAGTAAAAGCTTATATCGTATGTCCGCTTATTCTTATCGTAACGGTAGTCATATCCACGCTTTTGAGTACCGTAACGATAAAGAAATCAAGTATAGCGAGTTTGGGAGCGTAGGGGGGAGATGTTTTGGAAATCGTTTTGGAAGCCAAAGGATTAGGCAAAACATACGTAGTTGGAAAGAATAATGAGCATGAAGTTTTAAAAAATGTAAATTTGCAAATTAAAAAAGGCGAATTTGTTTCTGTAATGGGACCCTCTGGTTCTGGTAAATCAACGTTGCTTTACAATCTTAGTGGCATGGACATACTCTCGTCCGGCAGTGTTGTATTTAATGGTAAAGAGATTTCTAGATTATCCGAAAGGGACTTGTCGGAGCTGCGTTTAAATGAAATGGGTTTTATATTTCAACATATTCATTTATTAAAAAATCTTTGTATTTACGATAATATTATTCTTTCTGCATACTTGAGCAATAATAAAAGTCGCAAAAATATCAACGAAATGGCTGAAGCATTAATGAAAAAAGCAGGAATATTAGAATTAGCCAACAATGACATTTCCGAAGCATCGGGTGGTCAATTACAAAGGGCGGCTGTTTGTCGGGCACTTATGAATGAACCGCATATTATTTTCGGTGATGAGCCAACAGGTGCTTTAAACTCTAAGTCTGCCAATGACATTATGGAAATGTTGGCTGATATTAATAAGGAAGGCACAGCGATTCTATTAGTTACTCATGATGTAAAAGTGGCCGCCAAAACAGAGCGCATCCTCTATATGCTAGATGGGCAAATTGTCGGTGAAAAGCGTCTGAGTAAGTATCAAAAGGGACGCGATGATATGAAGGATAGGGAAGAAAGACTTACGCGATGGTTAAGAGAAATGGATTTTTGAGAGAATCCAATATGTGAGAGAGCTGATTCTGAATTAATGTTTTGTCTAGGACCATCTTTTTAGAAATAAGACGACGGCTTATCCGAGAGTAAAATATGCCTATACGAGAATAGAATTCGGTTATCCGACAATTGGCTATGGAAAAAGGAGTAAAACGTCAATCATTAGAAGAGCAGAGAATCTATTTGCCTCTGCTCATTTTGCTAAGCTTACTTTTCTATTAAATTCGTTACCAGAACGTCAAACTCATTTCCTGGATCATCCAAATGAAACACGCGCGCCGTATCGTTTTGATCATCTACACGCTGAATATATACTGGTTTTCCATTGTACGTAACATGTTTCATATCAGGAGATTCCGCGATTTCCGCTGCTCTTTGCCTGTTCATTTATGTAGCCTCCTTATTTTTATGGTCCTAATTCAACTAGACCCTCTATATCTACAACCTGTTTATTATCCATTTCATCGAGAGGGAAAATCGTAACTGTATTATTTTGAGCATTCACTTCTTGGAGATAAACGGGTATCCCATGGTAATTCACATTGATCATTGTTGGTGAGTTAATTATTTCTTGAACTCGTCGAATGTCCAATCTCATACCTCCTTTCAACTGATATTTTTGCTAAATACGTTCCATTTATACTTCATTGCATCAATGAATGCTGATTGGTACAATGAAGGCAGTAATATAGATTTTTCAGAAAGGTGGTAAAAAGACTGCTAGTAACCCTATCCCCAATCATAATCCGTGAAGAAAATCCCCCATTCATCGACCACGACCGTTTATTTAAGGAATCGATTCAAAACTTTTTGAATATTTGTGAAATTAATAGACTAGGAGGAAAAACAAATGGCCAAGGAAATCACTAAACTCCCCGAAGAGGAAGCAAAGCGTGTGCTCAAACTGCCAAATTCTTATTATGAAAAAGGACTGAAACAGGGCATAAAACAAGGCGTTGAAAAAGGACGTGAACAAGGAATAATAAACATGGTTTATAAAATGCTGGAAAAGGGATTCTCAGAAGATGAAATTGCAGAATTATCAAACCTAAGTCTTTCCAGAATTAAAGAAATGAAAAGAAAATTGGATGAATCTTAACCCGAAGTCAACACTCACTTCGCTAAATAAAAAGCAACATAAAAGAGAAACTAACGAAAAACATTTGGGGGAAACCATGAAAAAAACTCTATTCGTTACGTTTCTTTTTTTGATTATTGGAAGTGCTGGTACCTTTGCCGAAGCAAGTACAGATCCTACCTTCCCATGCAGTTTAGTACTAGAACCAATAAATAAACAAGATTACAATGCTAAAGGAGTTGCACTTCTTTATAAAGTTAAATTGACACCAAGTTTTCCGAGAACAAGCCTAAGTATCCACGCTCTACATTTACCTGATCCAACCACGTTAGGTAATTACGATACATATGAAGGCTTTGCTTTTATCAAAAATGAAATCAGTTGGCGTTTTAAGCTATATCCAACTCCAGAAGTTGATGGACCAACGTGGGCAGGGAGATTCGATGATATTACTTCTACAATGAATGATGCGGTCATACAGGTGCGGTCTTCTGATTCAAAAACAGAAAAACTCGGACCGCCGATTTTAAGTAATCGCGTTAATAAATGTAAGTGAAAATTGGCTGCTGGTTATACATACAGCAGCCAATCGTTGTTTAACGATATCCAGTATTTGCCTTCACTTTTACCTCGGCATAGCGTTTCGCATCCTGACTGCTGGATAAAACCGTTCCAATCGCCGCTCCAATGAATCCGATTGGAACTGAAATCAATGCAGGGTTAGTCAACGGAAATATCGGATCGCCCTTGAAAAAGGCTGCACCTTCCACCGGAGAAATTACATTTGGACTAATGGCAACTAGAATCAGTGATGACAGTAATCCCGCCAACATACCGCTCATCGCACCTGTTGTGTTAAATCGCTTCCAATAAATGGTGTATACAATGACAGGAAGGTTTGCGCTCGCCGCAACACAAAAGGCTAGTGAAACGAGAAAAGCTACGTTCAAATTTTGGGCAAATAGGGCAAGTAAAATCGATAGAACAGAAACACCAAGGGCAGCATATTTAGCAGCCTTCATTTGTTGTTTCTCGGATGCTTTTCCCTTTTTGATGATTTGGCCGTAAATATCGTGTGCAAAAGCCGAAGCTCCCGATAAGACAAGTCCTGCCACAACGGCTAAAATGGTGGCAAAGGCAACGGCTGAAACAAAGGACATTAACACATCCCCACCAAGTACTTGTGCAAGGAGTGGAGCCGCCATATTTCCCGCAGCATTACTTCTTTTAATCGCTTCAGATCCAACAAAAGCGGCAGCACCAAAGCCAAGGAATATCGTCATTACGTAAAAAATTCCCACAATCCACGTTGCCCATATAACAGAACTGCGAGCTGTTTTCGCATCTTTTACAGTGAAGAATCTCATTAAAATATGAGGTAGCCCCGCCGTCCCAAGAAGAAGGGCGATCATAAGTGAAATCGTATCAAGAGGAACAGTATTTTTAACGCCTGGATTTAAGTATGCTTCCCCAAGAGGTGTGGCGTTTTTTCATCGTGCTGAACATTTCCAAAATATTAAAATGAAAACGTGAAAGGACTAAGAATGAAATAATAATCGTACCGAGCATGAGCAAAATTGCCTTGATAATTTGCACCCAGCTTGTGGCTGTCATTCCGCCGAACAAGACATAAATCGTCATCATCACCCCAACAATTAATACAGCAATCCAATAATCAATTTTAAATAATAATTGAATTAATGCACCTGCTCCAACTAGTTGGGCAATCATATAAAAAATAACAATTGTAACCGTATTCAAAGCAGCGGTCGCCCTTACTTTTTTCGCGTCAAAACGTGAGTTGATCATATCGGCAAGCGTATATTTTCCAAGATTTCTAAGTGGTTCCGCAACAATGAACATGACAACAAGATAAGCAACTAGGTAACCAATACTAAATAAAAAACCGTCAAACCCAGTTAGAGCAATAGCTCCGGCAATTCCTAGAAAAGATGCTGCTGATAAATAGTCACCAGCGATTGCTAATCCATTTTGATATCCCTTTAGTCCGCCGCCTGCTGTATAAAATTCATTTGCTGTTTTTGTCCTCTTTGCGGCATAGTACGTTATCCAAAGAGTCATGGCCACAATAATCAGAAATAAGATAATGACGGTGGGATTCATTGGACTTTCCTCCCCTTATTTGTGTCTTTCCACACATCTTCTGCCATTCTGTCGAATGATTCAGCTTTTTTCATGTAAATAGTGGCTAATACCCATGTCATAACAAAAAGAAGCAAAGCATAAACCCATGCCCATGAAATGTCTCCAATTGCAGGGCGATCCATTATGTCGGTATAAGAGATCAATATTGGAAAAAGTAAATAGAGTGCAATGAAAAGTATAATGGAAGGAACTAAAAATTTTCTTTTCGCCTTTAGTAATTCTTGAAAAGGAGTACTCCTTTCAACTAATTCAAAGTCTACCTTCTTATTCGGCTTTTTTCTTTCAAAAGCTGTGTTTGCCACTTTTATCATCCTCCTTATTTCGGCTATTTCAAAATAATGTAAAGATAACTAAAACTTAATAGAAGGTGGTTGTCACTGTCAATTTGAAAATATAAATTCGTTCTTTAGTCATTTTTCTTTAAAAATCCAAATAATTAAAAGAAACCTCTATATATCATTGTTTTAAGAGAATAGCTTTGAAATTAGCAAGTAACTCTCCTTAGTAATTATGGATTAGTTTAAAGTAGTCCAAAAGTTTTGATTCGTGAAAATCATCAAATAACTGTCATATTACTCGATTTTCGTGTGTTATAATCCGAATGAATAGATTCATATATCTTTAGTTTGTAAGCGCTTTAATAGATTATTTTTATAAGGTGGGAAAAGGATGCAAACGGGTAAATATGCGAAAGTTTTTTCAATTGCTATTATCATGACAATGGTGTTGACAATGCTGCCAAATCATCAGCTTGCTAAAATTCCTGATGATGCCGTCATGTTTCAAGATTTTGATGGGAATGATGCACAGTTCACTGCTGCTCAAGGTGCAACAGGTGCATTGTCAACAGACGATACATATGAAGGAAAGCAATCACTTAAGTATGAAGTATTAGAAAGTGGAGATCCAAGTGTAAGTAAAGGAAGCATCAGTATTAAATCAATGGGGCAGCGGGTTGATGCAACGGGAATGGAATATTTTGTGTTTTATATAAAAGATACACAAGGTTCGAATACGATAAAAATTTCTCTTACAGACAGTCACGGCAAGTCAACGGACTTTGGCTGGAAGGCGATGAGCACGAAGAAAAATGAATGGGTTCGATATGAAGTTCCGATGAGCAGTTTTTCAGGAATTGACTTTGCAAGCATTAGCGAAGTCCGAATTGGTCAATGGAATGAGGGTGTTTACTATATTGATCAACTGTTTTTTGCGAAAAATCTACCTCCAATTCCGCCGGACCAGCCGACAGCATATCATCCATCGGGGGAATACGATAATTTTGTCGTCGTTGAGCTGCGTACGTATTCTGTTGGGGCGGACATCTACTATACGACAGACGGAACGATTCCAACGAAAGAGTCTTCTCTTTATAAAGGCCCTTTAAGATTGGAGACAAGTACAACCCTTAAGGCTGTGGCGTACAATCCGAAAGGCGATATTTATAGTGAGGTAAGTTCTTTTGACTATGTGATTCACCAAAAGGAAGATTTGGCGAAACCGAAGGCATCACCGGCTGCGGGAACGTATGCGATAGCTCGATCCGTTGAACTTTCAGCTCCTAAAGGTGCGACGATTTATTATACGACGGATGGAAAAAATCCAACTACTTCTTCTAAGAAATATACACAGCCAATAAAAGTTTCTAAAAACACCGTTATTAAAGCCATTGCTGTAAAGGGCCCATATCAAAGCGAAATGGCTGTAAATGAATATACGATTGATAAAAATCCTACTCCATTTTTAAAAGCTGACGGAAAGAAAATGCGTGGAAATTATGGCTCAGGAGATGAAGTGATCCTTCGTGGAACGAACGCGGGTGGCTGGCTAGTGATGGAAAGTTGGATGTCGCCGACGAATTCTCCTGACCAGAAAACAACTATTAAAACATTGACAGAACGATTTGGCGAAAAGACTGCCTGGGAGCTCATTAATCTTTATCAAGACAACTATTGGACTGAGGCCGATTTTGATAATATCAAACAGGCCGGTATGAATGTCGTTCGTTTACCTTTTTCATACTTTGAAATGCTTAACGCGGACGGCAGCTTAAAGTCGACAGCATTTGATCGAATGGATTGGTTTATTAAAGAAGCGGCAAAAAGAGAATTGTACGTTATATTAGATATGCACGGAGCACCTGGTTCGCAAAATGGAAAAGACCATTCCGGCGATACAGATCGGCCGGATAAGGGGAATCTTTTTGGAAACAAGGAAAATATGGATAAAACCATCTTCCTTTGGGAAAAAATTGCTGAGCGATACAAAGATGAAAAATGGTTGGCTGGCTATGATTTGTTAAATGAGCCAGGCGGCGCTACTGGAATTGAGCAATTTGATTTTTATGATCAGCTTTATAAAGCAGTTAGAGAGAAAGATAAAAATCATATGATGTTCATTGAAGCGATTTGGGAGCCATATCATCTGCCGAATCCTGATTTGTATGGTTGGGAAAATGTTGTCTATTCCTATCATTTTTATGGATGGGATAATATAGATAGTTTTCCTTCCCAAAAAAGATTCACGGATTCTAAAATTCCAATGGTCAATGAGATGACGAATTATAATGTTCCACTGCTCGTTGGAGAATTTACATTGTTTAATAATCTTCAAAGCTGGGATTATGCGTTAAACGTATACGAACAACAAGGATGGAGTTTTACCACTTGGACATATAAGGTTACGGGAGAAGGAAGCAGTTGGGGGATGTATACAGGAAATCCTCCGAAAGTGAATATTCAAAACGATAGTGAAGAGGTAATAAGAAGTAAGTGGAGTCAAGTTGGAACAGATGCATCATTTAAACGAAATGATTATTTCGTAGATGTGATTCGTAATTATGCAAATCCTGATTTTAGAAGCACGGATGAAAGAACGTGGATTGCGAATTTTGAAGGACTTGATAAGAGCACTACGTTTGAAACGGGAAGCCGAGCCGTAGCTTCATTGGATTTTGAGAATAAAGCTAGTGGAGAAGCCTCGCTTAAATTGGTAGTGAATAACGATGGAAATAAAGATGTCGCACAGCAATATGTGAGTATAAAGACTTCAGTTAATTTAGCTGATAAAGCGAATAAATTCCCGAAATATCTTCTCTTCGATGTATTTAATGGAACTGGAAAAGAGAGCACGGTAACGGTAACCTCGATTGATAAAAACGGAAAGCAAGCTACCGCGAAAACGCATACTCCAACAAAAGCGTTGGCAAATGCCTGGTCGAGAGTTCCGTTATTATTAAAATCAATTAGCGGTGATATTGATAAATCATCAATTGTTGAAATACGTTTAGCGATGGAAGATCCAGGGACGTATAACGTTGATAACATTTTTGTAGGACAGTCCTTTTCAAATCATTTGCCGATAGAATTAGATCTACATGCAGTAAGAGATCTAGTTGAAAAAGCTAATATTCAACCAGCAGGAATACGGAATGCGCTGCTCGTTCAATTAGATAATGCTGAGCGGGATTTTGCAAAGGCACATGCTTTTACCGATCAAGGTAAGGAAAAACAGGCTGAGCAAGCTAGAGAAAATGGCTACAAAACTCTTGAAAGTCTAAAAGACTTTGTATCCAAACATTCGGGCAAGCATATTCGTGAAGAAGATGCTGAAAAAATCATTTCGGCACTAGAACATGGTTATTTTTATTAAGAAACTCGTGCTGCTACTTAAATCGTTTGAATACCAATAATCACGATATTTTTAAAAGTCTAAACCAAAGGATGTACATTTAAAAAAACAAAATGCCCCAAAAAATAAATGGTAAAATACTGTAGATATGGGGCTAATAAGAATGGCTAGACAAGCAGTGAAATCTGTATTAACAGACACTTACTAAAATTGAGGGTTAAAAGATGATTAAAATTAAAAAGTTAATAGACTGCACATTAGCTGAAGCTGTAACAGCTTGGAATACAGGTTTTGAAGGATATTATTTTGATGCAACCACTACTCCACAAAATTTTATCAAAAGGATGGTTAATGAAGACCTTTCACCATCGTTATCTATCGTAGCATTTGAAGATAAACAACCGATTGGAATTGTTTTGAACGGTGTAAGAGAGGTAAAAGGAAAAAAAATTACTTGGAATGGAGGAACCGGTGTTGCCAAGGAATATAGAAGCAAAGGAGTTGGAAAAATATTAATAGATTCAAGTTTTTCTATTCTAAAAGAAGAAGGTATAGAAATAGCAACACTTGAGGCAATAAGCGATAACACTAAAGCCATTTCTCTATATAAAAAAATGGGTTATGTAGTCGACGACAATTTAGAATATTTAATTCTCAATGGAAAGTTACCACAAAATCCAATCAAAGATTCAAACAGAAATTATAATTTCAAAAGAGTGGTACCCCAACAAATTGGTCAACTACCATTTTATAAAGCGATGAGTCCATGGCAGACGCAATGGCAAAGTGCCAAAAATGGTGAAGGAATCATTGTAAAAGATGACAATGATAATGAAGTTGGTTACGCTTATTATCATAAGCTATTTAATTCTCAAGGGAATCATATTAGCACCACTTTGTTTCAGTGTGAGGTAAAACCAGATCAGACAGATGCCGTGAAAATTATTTATTTCTTGTTAAGTCAGGTTTTTGGAGATTTTAATGATGATATCAATCGAACAGTTCCTAATTTACCAATTAACAAAAGTGAAAAAACCCTTATCGTGTTAAAACAGATTGGTTTTCAAATAAAAGCTCAGCAAGTGTATATGATCAAAGAATTGTAGTTAATTGTAATTTATATAGAAGTTTGCAGGAAGAACTAATCTAAATCGTGTTGAGAATCTTATCTAGATAATTTGTCCCCATCACGTGAAAACCTTCTTGTTGATTTAAAATAAAGCAACGACAATATATACACTAAAAACAAACACTCCGAAGTTTGAAAAGGAGTGTTTGTTTTTTTGTTGC
>NZ_JAIAZY010000059.1 GCF_019459225.1 Bacillus sp. IITD106 | reverse complement strand
TGATAATGGTGAAGTATTGCATTCTAATAGGTTGTATGATAAATTATTAAAGTATATTTTTACTAATGGAATAATCATGAAGTGATGAACCAACTCAAGTCTTACTTCAATGACGGGAGGGAATATAAATATGGCTAAGCAATGTGTTATTACAGGCCGCAAAACAAGTACTGGCAACAGACGTTCTCACGCAATGAACGCAAACAAACGTACTTGGGGAGCAAATCTTCAAAAGGTACGCATTCTCGTTGATGGTAAACCAAAACGCGCATGGGTATCTGCAAGAGCCCTAAAGTCTGGAAAAGTTGAACGCGTTTAATTTAAATTAAAACAAAAAGGCGCCTTTCGTAAAAGGTGCCTTTCCCATTTTTAAATTAACCTTTTTTAAATGTCCCTAGCATCGCTCTTACGATTCCTCCCAAAAATCTAGGGAGTTTAATTGTATAAAACCTCATTAAAATTCCCTCCTAATCTAAGATACCCGCCATTCACCCAATTGTATTATATTCGTCATGTATGGATAAGTACGCGCCCGAACGAAAAATGGGCCAATTGTTAATCAATACTTCTTATCATCATTAATATGCCTTTTTCAAATGAAAAATGACCAGATTGTTTGATAAGTTCATTACTGATGCATAAGGATGAACCAAAATGTATCGTTCGGTTAGTTAAAGGGTATTTAAATCCGGATAATGAAAGATGTTTCACTTCAGTTGTAAGCGGGATAAAGGATATGTATTTTTTTTTGTAGTCTTTTTCGATTTCATAACTTCCCGGATAAAAAACAGACAAGCAATTTTGTTTGTCTATTATTTCTATTGTTGTAAAAGGATGCTGAATTTGATAGGGACATAGCATAAGGGCATTAGCCATAAAATGGTCTAATCTGCCCCCAGTTGCACCGAAAATGTTAATAGAATCGGGTTTTTGCTTCAATGCCCACATCATAGCAAGCTCCATATCTGTTTCATCTTTTTCTGGTTTATATCTGTTGATTCCCTGAACATTTTCTTTGATGATAGACCATTCTTTTTCAGATACAGAATCAAAATCTCCTACAGACAAATTCGGTTTGATTCCTTTTTCCAATAAATAATAAACGCCTCTATCGACACCAATCCAAATTATATTTTTAGGAAATTCAGTTATATCAGGTATTAGATCAATAGGACCCCCTGCCATAATATGAACTATTTTTTTCTGTCCAACCATTCTTCTATTCCAGCTTAGAGCGGATTTCTTGTATAGCCGCTTGCCGATCCTTTCTGCCAAATATGGCGGACCCGGCAACAAATACATTTGCGCCCGCTTCTTGACAAGCTTTTATCGTACCTCCATGGATGCCTCC
Source organism: Bacillus sp. IITD106 (assembly GCF_019459225.1). GTDB lineage: Bacteria > Bacillota > Bacilli > Bacillales > Bacillaceae_C > Lederbergia. The sequence continues at coordinate 16,819 of NZ_JAIAZY010000059.1, read as the reverse complement.
GTCCACTTCAATATCGATACATAATCCTTTAGCTTCAATCATCGTTCGTACTTCTCTGATTTTTGGAAGGACTGCTTCAATGAAATCCTGACCTCCAAACCCCGGGTTAACAGTCATTAACAAGACCATATCCGTTAATTCCAATACATGTTCAATCGTGGAGACGTGAGTGGCTGGATTTAAAACAACTCCTGATTTTATCCCTAGGCTTCGTATATATTGTAATGTACGATGCAAATGTCGAGCTGCTTCAACATGTACGGTAATGATGTCAGCTCCTGCTTCCACAAACGCTTTTATATACTGATCAGGATTTTCAATCATAAGGTGAACATCAAGTGGTAAATTTGTTGTTTTTCTTACAGCCTCAACAATGAAAGGGCCCATCGATATATTCGGGACGAAATGGCCATCCATTACGTCAATATGGATATAATCCGCTCCCCCTTTTTCAACGTCTTTGACTTCATCAGCCAATTGTGAAAAGTCGGCAGCCAATATGGATGGAGCAATTTTTATCATACTCAATACCTCGGCTTTCTCTCTTTTATTTCCTGTAAAAATTGAAGATAATGATTATATCGTTCTTTTGAAATCTCATCCTTTTCAACCGCAGTTTTCACGGCGCATTTCGGTTCATTTTCGTGGAGGCAGCCCCGGAACTTACATTCCTCGCCTTTTTTTGAGATTTCAGGAAAAGTATACCCTAAATCCTCTGCTTCAATTTCTGCAAAATCTAGTGAACTAAATCCTGGGGTATCCGCTACAAGTCCTCCACATACTTCTATTAGCTCTACATGTCGAGTAGTATGTTTACCTCTTCCAAGATGGCTTGATATTTCATCTGTTTTTAACTGCAGGGAAGGATCTAAAGCATTGATTAAAGATGACTTTCCAACACCTGACTGTCCGGAAAAGACGCTCGTTTTTCCAGTAAGTAGTGGGTGTAATTCGTTAATACCCTCTTCTGTTTTTGAAGATAATAACAATACTTCATATCCAATCGATCGGTAATATTCCAAATAATTGTTTACTTCCACCCGTTCTTGTTCCGATAATAAATCCGCTTTAGTAATGCAAATGATAGGGTGTACACCGCTCGATTCAACAATAACTAAAAAGCGGTCCAGTAATAATGGACTAAAATCCGGTTCAGTAGAAGAAAAAATTAAAATCGCTTGGTCGATGTTCGCAATTGGAGGTCTTACAAGCTCATTTTTACGAGGTTTTATCTCCATTATATATCCTTCTTTATCATTATCAGCTTGAAAAATAACATTATCTCCGACTAGAGGGGTTATTTTGTTCTTGCGAAAAACTCCTCTCCCTCTACATTGAATCATCTTACCATCCGATAAAACATAGTAAAATCCACTTAATGCCTTAATAATTTTTCCTTCCGTCATAGCACCGTTCCTTTCAAAACAATTGCGGAAGTAGATTCCGTATTCTGGTAAATGTTAATCACCAGGATACGGAACTACATCCGAGTCTATCACAGTATTATCCCGCAATATCTCATATTTTGCTTCTTTTCCTTTTTCTATCATAAACTGCAATTCTCTCTCTTCGGTCTTCGTAATTTCAAAGGTTTCCGCAGGATCTGACATGGAAGGATGATTGTAGTCCTCAATTCGTATGACGATTACCTGTGGCACCCCTTCTTCTGTTGGTTGATATGGAATTGTTACCTTTCTAGTCACACTTTTTGGAGGAATCTCTTCTTTTCCTTTTGAAATGACTACCGATACTCGATCTCCTTTGGAAAGTTGTGTTTCTGGAGCCGGATTCTGTGAAATCACATTTCCTTTAGGAACTGTATCGTTATATTCCTCTTTTGACATATCAATGTATAAACCTGTGAATTCTCCGTAGTTTTCCAAGCCTTTAGTGTCATAACCACTTAAATCTTTCAATGTTATTTTCTCTTCTCCTAGACTTACGACAAAAGATAATGTAGTTTCTTCCGGAATAACTTCTGAATTAGGGCTTGGCGATTGTTCTAATATTGTTCCAACTTGTGATTCATCATGTATTTCATCAATATTAAAATTTGTAAAACCTTCACTTTCAAGAATTCTTTTTACTTCATCGATATTTTTTCCAGTATAATCTTCCAGCTTAAATTTGTTTTTTCCTGTACTAACGTATATATCAACTGTAAAGCCTTTTTTTACTTCTCTTCCTGCTTTGGGATTCGTTTTTATGACTTCCCCTTCTGGCACCTCATCACTTGCTGTTGAAATTTTATTGCCTATTTTTAAACCCTTATCGACAAGAAGGACGACTGCATCGTCATATTCCTTCCCACTGACATCAGGAATTTCTACATTTTTCGCATTTTGGATAGCAGGCAATACGTACATCAAGAAAACAAGAGATAAAAGCACTAACGTTAAAAATATTCCAATGATCCACGGCCACTTTTTCTTACGCTTAGGTTTTTTATCGGGCACAGTCGAATTTTTCACTTGCTCTTTCTTATGATGAACAGTTTTATCGTTATTACTAGATTCATGTTCTGCCGTAATAATTGGGATTGCTTTCGTTGCATCGATATCTTCAGGTATCGTAAACTTAGGCTCGTTCATTCTATCAAAGTCCAACGCTGTTTCAAGATCTCTCTCCATTTCGTCGGCACTTTCATACCGGACAAACGGATCTTTCGCAGTCGCTCTTAGAACGATATTTTCAACACTTTGTGGAATATCCGGATTCCAGCGTCTTGGTGATGGTGTTTCTGATTGCAGATGCTTTAAGGCAATCGATACAGCCGATTCTCCTGAAAATGGGAGCCTACCGGTCAAAAGCTCAAACATTACAATCCCTAAAGAATAAATATCTGACTTCTTCGTAGCCATCCCGCCACGTGCTTGTTCAGGTGATAAATAATGTACCGAACCAAGTACAGCATTCGTTTGTGTAATGGAAGTAGCAGATAAAGCCATGGCTATTCCAAAATCTGTAATCATGACATGCCCATTGTGATCAATTAATATATTTTGCGGTTTGATATCACGATGGACAATATGATTTTGATGTGCATGAGAAATGGCGGATGTTAACTGTTTCATTATGTCTAGTGTTTGTTCAAGCGGAATTGGATGATAATACTGTATGTATTGTTTTAGAGTCATGCCATCGACATATTCCATAACGATATAATAAATATCATCTTCTTCGCCGACATCGTAAATACTTACAATATTTTCATGCGTTAAGCTCGTAGCTGATTGGGCTTCTCTTTGAAACCTGCGGATAAATTCATCCTCATGGGCAAAGTCTAACCGCAAAATTTTAATCGCAACATCGCGGTCTAAAATCATATCATGCGCAAGATAGACATTAGCCATTCCGCCTCCGCCAATCATTTGCAGCAATTTATAGCGGCCGCTGATTCTTTTCCCCAACAACATTACTCGCACCCGCCTTCAGGGCAAGCATTGACAATCGCAAGTGAAATATTATCTTCTCCACCATAATGGTTGGCGAGTTGAATTAATGCATCCGCCTTTTCATTTAAATCTGAATGATCTGTTAAAATCTTAGACATTTCGGCATTGGAAACTTTGTTAGATAATCCGTCAGAACAAAGAAGAAGTTTATTTCCTTCTTCAAATGTAATCGTAGAAATGTCCATTTCAATATTTGCTTCAGTCCCCATCGCATTTAATATTAAATTTTTTCGGGGATGTAATTCCGCATCCTCAGGTGATAATTGACCTGCTTTAATTAATTCATTGACAAGGGTATGATCTTCAGTCAATTGATTAAATCCGCTATCATTTAACAAATAGCAGCGGCTATCCCCAATATTTACAATTGTTGCAAAGGTAGAAGTACATATAGCAGCCACTAATGTAGTACCCATTCCGTAGTATTCTTGATTTTTTTCTGAATGGTAGAATATTTCTTTATTTACCTGTGCCACATTTTCCAAAAACCATTTTTCGGCGGATTCAGGTGTAAGTTCATCATCAACTACTGACCACAACTTTTGAAGCTCCATAACGGCAATTTTACTTGCGACTTCCCCAGCTTGATGTCCGCCCATACCGTCCGCAACGATTGCCAAACAGATCCCCTTCTTATTATAAAAAATTCCGCCATTGTCTTCGTTATGTGGCCGAACTATACCTGTGTCCGTCTTAAATAAAGCTTTCATACTCTCTTCCCCTCTTTACTGCTGCTTCTTTCTAAAACATGAAATAAAAAATCCATCGCCGCCAAAATCTTGCGGAAAAATCTGAATTGTATTTGCGCCTTCATTAACTAAATGTGATAGTGCTTCCGGTAATGCTAGGGAGTGAGGCTCGAAGTCCTTATGTCGTTCTAGAAATTCGGCAGCTGTTCCAAAGTTTTCCTCTAAATCTACTGTACAAGTACTGTAAACCAGAAGTCCACCTTTTTTTAATAAAACAGCTGTTTCATCCAATATACGAAGCTGGACTTCCTTAAGTGATTGTATATCTTGATCTGTTTTTGTGTATTTAATATCTGGTTTTCTTCTTAACACACCTAGTCCGGAGCACGGTGCATCAACAAGTATTCGGTCAAAGGACTCAGATTGAAAGGAATCCCTTGCATGTCTGCTATCCATTACTTTCGCATCGATATTTTCAAGTCCTAGACGCGATGCATTTTCTTTAATGAGTTTAATTTTATGCGGATGAAGATCGAGCGAAGTTACTCTACCTGCTCCTTTAAGTAATTCGGCAATATGCCCTGTTTTTCCCCCTGGAGCAGCACAAGCATCCAACACTGTCATATTAGGGGAAATCTCTAGTGCATAAGCAACCGCCATCGAACTTTCATCCTGAATGCTGAAATATCCTTTTCTAAATAAATCAGAATGAGCGGCATTCCCATTTAAAATTCGAATGGATTCTGGGATGATCGGGCTCATCTCTACAGAAAAACCTTCCTTTTCGAGCAACCTACAAACATCTTCTCTATTTGTCTTCGTCTCATTAATTCTAATCGTTTGTACAGGTGCCAAAAGATTTTCTTCGCACATTTCTTTCGCTTTTTCATAGCCATACTGATTTACCCATCTTTTTACTAGCCAATGAGGATGGCTTGTCTCTATTGAAAGTTTTTCAACTGGATCCGTAATCGAAGCAAGTGATTGAAGTCCTTCTCTTTGCACTGATCTTAAAATACCGTTGACAAGACCTACAATCCCTCGATGACCGCGCTTTTTTGCTATCTCTACTGCTTCAAAAATAATAGCGCGGTCTGGAACTTTATCTAAATAAATCATTTGGTATAGAGATAGCCGCAGCAAGATACGGACCCAATGTTCAACCTTTTTTTTGATGAATGGTTGCAAATAATAATCTAATGTCATTTTTCGTTGAATCGTACCATACACGATTTCTGTCAACAAACCTGTATCTGGACCGGTAATTTGATATTTCTTAATCACTTGATTTAAAAGTAAATTACTATAGGATTGATGCTTATCAATGGCTTCTAGTACATCCAACGCAACTTCTCTTACATTCTTTTTCGGTTTATTCATTAATTCGGTCCAATCTAGAGCCAAGTGTGATTTCATTACCACCTCCAAGTAAAAATTGTTGAGCGGACATTCTTTTCTTACCAGCTGGCTGAAGTTCAACAATTTTTATTCCTATATTATTTCCAGTTGATACAACAAAACCATCTGGCTCAATTAATATGATTTCTCCTGGAGAACGGCCCTCCTCTACTTTCATTTTCTCCGCTTTCCACACTTTCCAAACTTGGCCATTAAATGTTGTGTAAGCGACCGGCCATGGACATAAGCCCCTTATTTGGTTATAAATTTTCTCTCCATCATCATGCCAATTAATCTTTTCTTGTTCGCGTTTAATATTAGAAGCAAACGTGGCTTTGTCGTGATCTTGCGGCTCAGGCTTGATTTTCCCTGCAATTAGGTCAGGAATCGTATCAATAAGCAATTCAGAACCTGCAGCGCTTAACTTATCATGCAACGTTCCTACATTATCATTTTCATTTATCGGTACTTCAATTTTGCTGATAATATCTCCGGCATCCAGTTTATCAACCATATACATGATTGTAATCCCTGTTTTTTCTTTCCCTTGTAAAATCGCATAATGAATAGGGGCTCCACCCCTTAATTCAGGTAGTAGTGAAGCATGAACATTAATACAACCATATTTAGGTGCCTCAAGTATAGCTGTTGGCAATATTTGACCATAGGCAGCTGTAACAATTAAGTCCGGCTGTAACTTAAGGATTTCATTTGTAGATTCTTTTTCGCGAATCTTTTCCGGTTGAAGTACACGAATTCCATGCCGCTCCGCTTCGATTTTAACAGGTGGCGGAGTCATGGCTTTTTTTCGTCCTACTGGTCGATCTGGTTGAGTTACAACCGCTACTATATCATATCCATTTTCAATTAGACTTCTTAGCACTGGTACAGAAAAATCTGGTGTACCCATAAATACGATTTTTGTCATTCATCTTCACTACTTTCTAAATCTTCTTCATCAATATATTCGATTATTTTTGAAGTAAAAAGTACTCCATTTAAATGATCAAGTTCATGCTGGATCACTCGAGCTAAATACTCATCGGCTGATAACGTAAAATTTTCGCCAAATCGATTTTTTGCTTTTACTGTAATCGTATAAAACCGTGAGACGGTCCCATACAGACCTGGAAAACTAAGACATCCTTCAATATCTGTCTGTTCCCCACTGCGTCTAACGATTTTAGGATTAATTAGTTCTAGCCTTCCTTCTTCTTCATCAACTTCAATGACGGCAATTTGTTTACTTATTCCAATTTGTGGTGCAGCAAGACCGACTCCATCTGCTGCTATCATCGTTTCATACATATCATCTAATAATTGATGCAGCTCGTCCTCAAATTTAGTAACTTGCTTGCATTTTTGCTCTAATATACTTGAAGGATGTTGTACAATGGTGAGAATTGCCAATATGTCCACTCTTTTCTATTCTGTTACATCATCATATAAGGATTCACATCTATCGATATTGTCAAACCTTCTTTAATAAACTGCTGCCCGTAATGTTCCAATACTTTGTGTAAAGTTGGTTTTAGATCTGGTTCATGCTTGTATTTTATCAAACATTGATAACGATATCTATTATTGATACGAGGAATCGGCGATGCAACTGGACCTAAAATAATCGCTTCATCCGATACTCTTGATTGAATATATTTTGTGATTTTTTCTGTCGTAGAAACAGTTTTCATTAAATCTTCATGGCTGATCGTAATAAGGGTTAAATAATAAAAAGGTGGATAGGATCCTACCTTACGCATAACCATTTCTTGATGATAGAAGCGATCATAGTCTTGCTTACCAGCAAATTGAACACTGTAATGTTCCGGTGTATATGTTTGAATGACGACTTCTCCATTAAGCTCATGTCTTCCTGCTCTGCCACTCACTTGAGTAAGAAGCTGAAACGTTTTTTCACTTGCTCTAAAATCTGGTAAATGAAGCATCGTATCCGCACTAAGAACGCCAACAAGAGTAATGTTTGGAAAATCAAGTCCTTTGGCTATCATTTGCGTTCCAAGCAAAATATCAGCTTTTCCAGATTGAAAATGTTCCAGCAACTTTTCATGCGCTCCCTTTCGTCCCGTAGTATCGACATCCATACGTACTACTCTTGCTTCCGGAAAAATTTTATACAATTCTTCTTCCACTTTTTGAGTGCCTGTTCCGAAATAACGAATATGGCTGCTTGAACATTCAGGACAAGTGTTTGGAACGAAAGTATTAAACCCGCAGTAATGACATTTCATTTCATTCGTATGTCGATGAAAGGTAAGCGAGATATCGCAATGAGGGCATTGCATTACATATCCGCAGTCTCTGCACATCATAAATGATGAATGCCCTCTTCTATTAAGAAATAAAATCGTTTGTTCTTTATTTGCTAAACGTTCGGCAAGCTTGTAATGTAATTCCCTAGAGAACATTGAACGATTCCCATCTCTCATTTCTTCACGCATATCTACGATAGAAACGGTAGGAAGCTCTTTATTATTCATTCTCCTTGATAAAGTAAGCTGGTGGTACACCTTCTTTTGCGCTCTTGCATATGACTCAAGGGATGGTGTTGCACTACCGAGAATAACTGGGCAATGATGATGCTTCGCTCGATATATGGCTACATCTCTAGCATGGTATCTTGGCAGTTCCTCTTGTTTATAGCTTGTCTCATGCTCTTCATCAATAATAATGATTCCTAAATTTTCGAAAGGAGCGAATACTGCTGAGCGGGCTCCAACGACAACCTTCGCTTCTTGTCTTTGCACCTTTCTCCACTCATCGTATTTCTCTCCAATTGAAAGGGCACTGTGCAATACTGCCACATCGTCACCAAATCTACTTTTAAAACGATCAACCATTTGCGGCGTCAGTGAGATTTCAGGTACAAGGACAATTGCTTCCTGACCCTTGTCTAATACTTTTTGAATCGATTGTAAATAGATTTCTGTTTTTCCGCTACCCGTAACACCATATAATAGAAAAGTTTCATATTTTTCGGATTCAATTGTATCGAGTATAGGTGAAATGGCTTCTTGTTGTTCATTCGTTAACGGAAGTGGTGCTGTACGAGCGAATTGCTTATGTTCAAATGGATCGCGATATACTTCTACACTTTTTTCTGAAAAGACACCTTTTTTTACTAACGCTTGAATGGAAGACTGAGGTGTACCTGTTTCCGATAGCTCTTTTGCGGAATATTGATCAGCCTGTTGCTTTAATACGTATTCGAGTATCCTTTTTTGATTGCTCGCATTTGCAGGCAGGGAGTTCAATAATGTTAAAATTTCTTCATTTTCCATCATAGTTTGATAGACTTTTATCATTTTTTTCCTTGCAAGACTTTTAACATCATAGACAACTTCGGCATTGCCTAATTTAATTTCCGCATGGAGGGCAGGGAGAATGTTTTGTTCTTCTGCCTTTTTCCACGAAATCTCTTGTTTTCCATCGAATAAGTCATCGAGAAAAGGATTGTCCTCCATATTAATCCGCAAAAATCGCTTTTCGTATTTTGCTTTCATCGCTGCGGGCAGCATCGCTTGAAAACAAGAAATTTTAAACGAAAGTGTTTCAGTAGCCAGCCATTCTCCAAGTTCAATCAATTCTTCATTCAGAACAGGTGTTATATCAAGAGGCTCTTTTAATTCCTTTAATTTATCCGAAAAAGGGCTGTCGCTTTTCAGTCCAGTAACAAAGCCCTGTATCGTTCTTGGCCCAAAAGGAACTGCCACTCTCATACCCGGTTCAATAATACCACTCCACTTTTCAGGAATTAGATAGTCAAATTCTTTGTCTGTTCCAAGTGTCGGTACATCTACAATGACTGTAGCTATTTTCATTTTTAGTCATCTCCCATTTTGAGGATGATTTCTCCTAAGATTTCTTTAGCTGTTTCATTTTTACTTAATAAAGGAAGTTTTTTCGTCGTATGGTCTTTATGGAAAATAGTAACGATGTTTGTATCCCCCGAAAATCCGGCACCAGCTTCAAGAATATTGTTACCAACAAGCATATCTACATTTTTTCTTTCTAGTTTTTGTATTGCATATTTTTCCAAATCATTCGTTTCAGCTGCAAAGCCAACAAGAAATTGATGTGTTTTATTTTTCCCTAACTCCAATAAAATGTCTTTCGTTCTCTTAAACTCTATCATTAAGTTTCCATCTTGTTTTTTCACTTTTTTGTCATAAACTTGACTTGGCGTGTAATCCGCTACTGCTGCATTTTTAATAACGACATCCACGCCTGGAAAATATTTCATTACCTCATTATACATATCTTCCGCGCTTTCAATTTTGATAAGGGTGACTCCATCAGGAGCAGATAGATGATCGGCACCTGAAATTAAAACAACTTCAGCACCCATTTTTACCGCTTCTTCTGCAAGAGCATAGCCCATTTTCCCACTGGAATGATTCGATAAGTATCGAACAGGATCTATTTTTTCTTTCGTAGGGCCTGCCGTTATTAAAAACTTCTTTCCATTTAGCGGTAAAGGAGTTGGGTTAAAATGTGAATGAATCAATTCTACAATAGCCTCTGGTTCTTCCAATCTTCCTTTTCCAACATAGCCGCAAGCTAAATATCCTTCCCCCGGCTCGATAAAACGGTGTCCGAATTGATAAAGAGCATCAATGTTTTTTTGCACGGCAGGGTGACTGTACATATGGACATTCATAGCGGGTGCAATCCAAACAGGAGCCGTTGCTGCAAGTAAAGTAGTAGAAATCATATCATCTGCAATTCCATTTGCCAGTTTCCCAATCATATTGGCTGTCGCAGGAGCAACAATAATAAGATCTGCCCAATCTGCCGCATCAATATGAGCAATCACTTTAGGATTATTTTCAATAAATGTATCCGTATATACTTCATTTCTTGATAAAGCTTGGAAAGTAAGTGGAGATACGAATTTCATGGCTGATTCACTCATGATAACTTTTACATTATATCCGTTTTGAACGAGCTTGCTTGTTAATGTGCAAGCTTTATAAACAGCAATTCCCCCGCTTACACAAACTAGAATATTTTTTCCGCTCATGTTATTAATCCCCCATCATCAAATCATTTTCATTAATCATATTATTGTCTTATTAGAAAAGAAAAGACAACCATTTGCAGGTTGCCTTTAAGAATTTTATCATTATTTGTCTTCGTTTGTTTCTTTAAGCTTTAGAACGCCGCCATATATTTCCTCAAGCGCCTTCCCAACAAACTTATGTGAACGATAGTGCTCTAATTTTGGATTTTCTTCATCCTGAAAATTTCGGGCACGACGTGCAGCAATTGTTACAAGTGAATATTTCGAGTCAATAACGTTCATGAGCTTATCAATTGATGGATATAACATTTATTTACCCTCCAGCATTTTGATGTATTTCGAAGCCACTCTCTCACTGCGACAATGTTCAGCGAGTACGATGGCATTTATGCGTTCCACTGCTAAATCGACATGATCATTTTCTACAATATAATCATACAAACTCATTAATTCAATTTCTCTTTTCGCTGCTTCCATGCGATTACGAATCAACTCTATTGATTCTGTTCCTCTACCGACAATTCTGCTTTCAAGCTCATTAAGATTTGGCGGCATTAGAAAAATAAATAAACCATCTGGAACCTTTTCACGAACTTGCTTAGCTCCTTGCACTTCAATTTCAAGGAAAACATCCTTCCCAGAAGCGAGAGTTTCATTTACATAATCAAGAGGAGTCCCATAGTAATTGCCGACATATTCAGCATACTCCAACAATTTACCTTCTTTTATTAATTGTTCAAATTCTTCACGGCTTCTGAAAAAATAATCAACGCCATCTACTTCGCCTTCTCGCGGTTTTCTCGTCGTCATTGAAATAGAATACTCAAACTTGGCATCTGGACGTGAAAATATCGCCTGCCTCACTGTTCCTTTTCCAACACCTGAAGGTCCGGAAAGTACAATCAGCAATCCTTTTTCTTTCATTTTACGTTGTTCCTACCCTTCCTCATTGTCATCTTTCCCAAATAAACGCTGGGCAACCGTTTCTGGCTGCACGGCAGAAAGAATGACATGTTCACTATCCATAATGATGACTGCTCTCGTCCGTCTTCCATATGTAGCATCTATTAGCGTTGCACGATCCCGAGCATCTTGAATGATTCTTTTTATAGGTGCGGATTCTGGACGTACAATTGAAATGATACGATTTGCTGACACGATATTTCCAAAACCTATGTTTAAGAGCTTAATGGACATATTGCTCCCCCAATCCAACTATCGGTTTATTTCTTTATTTCTATACTATTATTCAAGATTTTTTTATTATACAGCTTTGTTAATATGATTTGTTCCATTCGGCTCTCTGCGCTTTTATTCGTAGGAGTCTTGCAGCTTTCTCCATCAACAAATTAATAATGGATTCTACAAAATCCAACATTAAATAAAAAGGTCATAGAGCATCCTCTATCACCTTTAGAATTATATCATAAGTTATTTCTTTTTTCTTATAAAAAATGATCCTGCTAGTAAAAAAGTTGGTAAGGCACTCATTCCGATAATCAGCAGCCAATCATTTGCAGCTATAGATACAGTATGGAAAATTGGCTGTAGCATTGGTACATAGATGACGGCAATCATAAGTATAGCTGAAGAAATTACGGACCAAACTAAATATTTGTTTTCAAATGGGTTTCTTGAAAACACTGAAATTTCACTTCTACAATCGAATACGTGGATTAGCTGTGCTAGAACTAGTGTTGCAAAAGCAACTGTTTGTGCATATGGGAGATCATTAGGATTTCGATGATAGATGATGATGAATGCGACTAATGTGGCAATTCCAATTAGAAAGCCTCTTGATATGATCTTCCAACCTAATCTTCTAGCAAATACTCCTTCTTTTATATGTCTCGGTTTTCGTTTCATTACATTTTCTTCAGGTTGATCTAATCCTAGAGCCATTGCAGGCAAGCCATCTGTGACTAAGTTTACCCATAAAATTTGAATAGGAACAAGCGGCAATGGCAATGACATTAGCATTGCGAATAGCATTACTAAAATTTCCCCTACGTTAGATGCTAGTAAGTAACGGATAAATTTTCGAATATTTTCATATATATTACGACCTTCTTTAATCGCTGCTTTAATTGTCGCAAAATTATCATCAAGTAGAATGAGTGAAGATGCCTCTTTTGCTACATCTGTTCCCGTAATTCCCATTGCAATCCCAATATCAGCTGCTTTTATGGCTGGTGCATCATTAATTCCATCTCCTGTCATTGCAACAACATGTCCTCTATTTTGAAAAGCTTTTACTATTTTTAATTTATGTTCTGGAGTAACCCTAGCAAATACGGATATATTTTCTACGACATTTTCCAATTCTTCGACAGATAATTCATTTAAAACTTTGCCATCCATTACTTGATCTTTATGTTCTAATATTCCGAGCTGTTCAGCGATAGCACAAGCAGTCGCCTTATGGTCCCCCGTAATCATAACCGTTTTGATTCCTGCTGTTTTACATTCAGCAACAGCGGCTTTAACTTCAGGACGTGGTGGGTCAATCATTCCTTGCAATCCGATAAAAGTTAAACCTTTTTCTACTTCCTCTTCCTTTTGCGGAGTTTTATGTGAATGTAATGGTTTAAAAGCGATGGCAATTGTACGCAATGCTTGAGCGGCAAGATTGTCAACCGCACCTTTCGCTTCATTTACGAGCTGAGCATTTAATAGCCGTTGCTTTCCTTCCCATAAAATAGTTTCACATTTTTCAATTAATACATCTGGGGCTCCTTTCGTAATCGAAAACCTTTTTCCATTTGCATCTTTTACGATAACAGTCATCATTTTCCTTGATGAATCAAATGGAAACTCTTTTTCTATTATAAATTGCTTTGTAATTTCCTCCTTTTGCAAGCCTGCCTTTAATCCAGCAAATAGAAGGGCGCCTTCTGTAGGATCACCATCTATTGCCATCGTTTTATCTTGAATCACAATCTCCGTATCGTTACATAGGACGCCAAAAGTTAGAAGCTGGGAAATTGATTTTTCTTTTTGCGGGTCGATTAGTTTTTCATTTTCATAAAATGAGCCCTTTACTTCATGCTCATCACCCTTTACTAACCAGGTTCTTCCTCCACTCCATAAATGAGTGACGGTCATTTTATTCAATGTCATCGTTCCAGTTTTATCTGAACAAATGACAGAAGCGCAGCCTAAAGTTTCTACCGCTGGAAGTTTCCGGACAATTGCATTCTTTTTGATCATCCTCTGTACACCGAGTGATAAGGCAACCGTTACGATTGCAGGTAAACCTTCTGGAATAGCTGCTACCGCTAGTGAAACTCCGGCAAGGAACATCGTATACACATCATGTCCATGGACGATACCCGCTGCGACAACTAGCAATGTAAGAAATATAGCCACCGTTATTAATATTTTTCCTAATTGCTCCAGTCTTCTTTGCAATGGTGTCATTACAGCAGTAGTTGTTTGAATCATATCGGCAATTCTTCCCATTGCCGTCGCCATTCCTGTGGAAGTAACAATCCCGATGCCATTTCCACGAGTAACCAATGTACCCATGAAACCCATATTATTCATATCTCCTAAGTTAGGAGACTTTTCTTCTATCGGAGACGTATGTTTTACCGTTGGAATGGATTCTCCAGTTAGAGCCGATTCTTCTATTTCTAAATTGTTTGCGACGATGATTCTAACGTCTGCTCCCATTCGGTCCCCGCTTGTAAATTTCAATATATCTCCTGGGACAACTTCACGTGAATTCATTTTCATCCACTTACCGTCTCTTAAAACATTTACTTGAGGAGCCGATAAATTTTTCAATGCTTGCAACGATTTTTCCGCTTTTCTTTCCTGAAAAAAACCTAACACCCCATTGATGAGAACGATCGCCATAATAGCGATAGCGTCAACATATTCACCAAGAAGTCCAGAAAGAAGGGTAGCTCCTAGTAAAACGAGTACCATAAAATCCTTAAACTGACTAAAAAAAAGAAGGAGAGCAGATTGTTTTTCACCTTCTGATAATTCATTCCATCCAAATCGTTTTCTGCGAGCTTCGACTGCTTTGTCCGATAGACCTTTTTTTATGCTTGTATTTAAAGTCTGTTCCACTTCGGAATCTTTCATACCATGATATAACACGCGGCCATCACTCTCTTCCTCCTCGACAAACAGAAGTTGTCCTATTATAGTAGGAAGTTTATTCAGTGTCTTCACATTTCATGATATAATTTTTGATAACTGAAATTTTAGGAAGAGGATGTTTTAAATGCCGTTTGATGGTTTTTTTACACGGGCAATGGTACATGAACTGAAAAATGCCCTTACAGGAGGCAGGATCAGTAAAATTCATCAGCCTTATAAAAATGAATTAGTAATGGTCATACGAGCTGGGAGACAAAATCATAAACTCCTCCTATCCGCTCACCCTAACTATGCAAGGGTCCAAATTACAAATGATACATTTGATAATCCAAATGAACCTCCAATGTTTTGCATGATTTTAAGAAAACATTTAGAGGGTGCCATCATTCAAGATATTAAGCAAGTTGACATGGATCGGATTATTATTTTTGACATTCGTGGTCGTGATGAACTTGGTGATGAGTCTTATAAACAATTAATCGTTGAAATTATGGGAAGGCATAGCAATATTATTTTAGTTGATAAGGAAAAAGAAAAGATTATTGATAGCATTAAGCATATTCCAACTGCTCTAAATAGTTACCGAACGATTTTGCCTGGTTCTTCATATATTTATCCTCCAGCCCAAGAAAAAGTAAATCCGCTTCCAGTATCCGAAGAGGAAGTAATGAAGGAAATAGATTTTAATAGTGGAAAGCTTGATAAACAAATAGTGGAAAGGTTTGCAGGTTTTTCACCAATTTTGGCAAAAGAATTGATCTTTAGAGCTGGTCTTGCGAATAGAGTGACTGTTCCAAAAGCATTTGTCATGCTAATGGAGCAGTTGAAAAATCATCGTTACGATCCAGCTATTACAGCAGCGGAGGATAAACAACAGTTTTATTTATTCCCTTTTACTCACCTTAACGGGGACATTAAACAGTTTGCCTCTTTAAGTGAGATGCTTGACCGTTTTTATTTCGGCAAAGCTGATCGTGATCGCGTAAAACAGCAAGCTTTTGATCTTGAACGATTAATGAAGAATGAGAAAAATAAGAATGAAACGAAAGTGAAAAAACTTCAGGCGACTCTTGAGGCTGCAGAAAAAGCAGATGAATACCAATTACTTGGTGAATTATTAACCGCAAATATGCATCTCGTTAAAAAAGGGATGAAGGACATCACCGTTACCAATTATTATGATGAAAATGGCGGACAAATGACAATCGAGCTAGATCCGAGAAAAAGCCCATCGGAAAACGCACAGAGCTATTATACAAAATATCAAAAAGCAAAAAATTCTGTTCAGGTTGTGAAGGAGCAAATTGAAAAAGCAGAAGATGAAATCAACTATTTCGATGGACTACTACAACAACTATCTTCAGCCTCTACAAGAGATATCGAAGAAATTCGCGAAGAACTCGCTGAACAAGGCTACTTAAGGCTAAGGTATAAAAAAGGACAAAGGAAAAATCCAAACGCTAAACCAGTTATTGATCGATACGAAGCTTCAGATGGAACAGAAATACTCGTTGGAAAAAATAATAAACAAAATGATTATTTAACGAACAAACTAGCTGCTCGAGACGAAATCTGGCTTCATACGAAAGACATCCCTGGGTCCCATGTTGTCATCCGCAGTAAAGAGCCTACAGAAGAAACTATTTTAGAAGCGGCGATGTTAGCTGCCTATTTCAGCAAAGCGAAAAACTCCGCTTCCGTACCGGTCGATTTTACTAAAATAAGACATGTGAAAAAACCTAGTGGGTCCAAGCCTGGGTTTGTGATTTATGACAATCACCAGACGGTGTATGTTACACCTGATGAGGATAGAGTGAAGGAAATGCAGATAATGTAATAAAACAAGCAGGTCCCAATAATAGCAATTAAATGTTGGGTTTCAGAGAAAATGAAAAATTTGATGGATTGTATCTAAAATAAGTGCTAATTCTCGATGAAATTGGATGTTAATTTGTTTTCATCGAGAATTAACGCTTTATTCTCGATGAAATTGGATGTTTAATTGTTTTCGTCGAGAATTACTGCTTTATTCTCGATGAAATTGGATGTTTAATTGTTTTCGTCGAGAATTACTACTTTATTCTCGATGAAATTGGATGTTTAATTGTTTTCATCGAGAATTA
>NZ_JAIAZY010000058.1 GCF_019459225.1 Bacillus sp. IITD106 | reverse complement strand
TAGTGTAAGGATTTTAAGTTTATCTACGTTTATTGATATAGAAAGTCTTTAAAACATTATTTTGTGAGGAGTGGAGTGTGTGAAAGTAATAAAAAGAATAGACACTGTTTTTATACCAGTTATGGATTTGGAGAAATCAGAAGAATGGTATACGAACATCTTTCCCTTTAAAGTGGTCTACCGGGACTCCGATGGTTATGTCGGATTTCGAATCAATGAACCTGGAGAACTTAAGACCGGGCTTACTTTGTACAAGGTAGATGAAATGCCACAATCCAAACATATTGCTTTTAACTTCTTTACCGAAGATATTGATGGTTTTCATGCCTCTTTAAAAGAACAAGGGGTTGATGTAAATGACATTCATTCAGGTGGAGGTATGCGTTTTTTTGAATTTACCGATCCAAGTGGAAATTTACTAGGAGCCGTTACTTTTAAGGAAATTACTGTAGACGAAATAAAATAATGAATGGCAGGAGAAAATTATGGAACTTTTAAATAAAGGAGCAAACGTAACTGCAATTCATGATTTTGATGGAATGAGAGGTTTTAACCTCTTGGATCCAGATCATAACTTGTTTGGAATTGTTCAATAAAAACAACTAGGGGCTTAAAATTATTAGTAGTCCTAATAATGGAACCATTACGATAAAAATTCCTATCTTTCGCTAACTAAATAAAACAAAGGATGTCGTCCATAAATCGCATCCTTTGTTTTTTATAGATGGTTTTTTATTTTCCATTGATCATACCAACTCTGAATTGTATCCGTAGGCTTTAATCCAAATTCGTTCATTAACATATTTGTATATTCTGCATATTGCTGCTCAACCGAAGGGCGATCTCCTAAAGCATCATATAGCTTCATTAGCATAAAGTAGCTATCATCATAATATGGATGAATTTTTTGGACACGATGATAAAGGACAATGGCTTCTGTATAATTCCCTCTAAAGACTAAATAATCGGTTACCTTTTTTACAAGTTGCAACCAGAGTCCCCTTAATCTTTCCTTCTCTCCTTCAGCCCATAAATAATCATCAGATCCTAAATAATCTCCATGATAACATTGTAAAAGCTTTTGATATTCGGGAAGTGATTCACTTGTTACAATGGGCAACTTGTTTATCCCTTTTTCCCATTCTTCAACATCCAATAATACATCGTTAAAATCTAGTTTATAACTATTCTCCGAACTTGTAATACTTATATTTATATTGGCAGATTGTAATGTTTGTCGAATCTGATAAACCGTTGCATATAGTTGTGGGAACCCTCTCTTCCAATCTGTTTCAGGCCAAAACAAATCTAAAATAACATCTTTACGAACTGGCTGATTACGATAATGGACTAGAAAAGCAAATAATTCCCTGGCTCTAAATGTTCTCCAATGAACGTCAATGGTATGCGACTTTTCCCCGTTTATACAAAAGCTTAATGTTTGAAAACAGCGAACCATAGAATTTGACAGTTTTGTTTTTGACTTGGCTACGCCAGGGAGACGTCGAATTGTCTGAAGCAAACGCTCACGTTTAACTGGTTTGACAAGATAATCCATAGCATTAAGTTCAAATGCTTTAACAGCATACCTGTCATATGCAGTAACGAAAACAAGTTTGATTTCAGGGATTTCATTTTGAATAAGTTCCGCCAGTTCCATTCCGTTTATTTCTGGCATTTCTATATCTAGAAAAACAAGTTCTGGTTGGTCACGTTTGATTGCCTGTAGTGCTGTTCGAGGATCAGTATACTTCCCCAAAATAATAAGATTTTCGATTTCTCCTAGTAGTTTCTCTAAGTAAGCAAGGGCCAATGGTTCATCGTCTATAAGTATTACATTCACCGCAATTCCCTCCTTTACTGCTACTTTAATTAGACATGAAGAAATTATGTAAGCGAACTAAGATGTAAAGTAATACTTAAAATAAGTAGAGAGAACTTATCTCCTGATATACTACCAAAATGTGGAACAAACAACAAAGAAACATCCGTCGAAAATATCTTACATAGGATTCTAATCAGATGTTGTAAGAAATTATTCAGTTGTTTCAATTAGTTCCCCAATTACCGCAATCCGTTCCAACCCAGATTTAGTACATGTTATCATGGTAATTTCCTTTTTTTCTTGATGATCATTTAGTATTTCAACATACGATGGATCAATAACCCTTGTGCTTGTAATTTGATAGACAAAAGTTTGTTTGTCTCTGTGTAAAAATACTTTATCTCCAATTGATACTTGTGGCAATCGACTGAAATGCCTTTCACCACGATAACCCCTATGACCTGCAACGGTAAAATTCCCAATTCCTGGACTCTGGTCCTTCTTTAATTGAGTTAATGCCACTCGCAAGTTTTCTTCTGTTGTCTCTCCTAAAATTTTCTGTTTTAGATTAATTGATGGAATTTCTAGTTCCATAACATCTTTTAGTTGATCTTCAGTATAAGAAAGATGATCAATACTTGAAAGATCGACAGATTCCCTCTCAGAAATAAGAGAGAGGGCTTCTTCCAAAGCCCTCAACTCTCTTCCTTGCTGCCATTCGTAATAAAGTGGAATGGAGATGAAGGTTAGTCCTGCTGCTAAAAATACAAGACCTGCTATTAATTTTGCATTTTTCATTAGGACATCACCTTCCATCATTTATTCTGCTTTTCTATTTCTTCGTAAAAGAAGTACTCCACCAAATGATAGGAATAGGAAACCTATTATCATCATGTACAACAAGTTTTGTTCCCCTGTTTGTGGGAGCTTGTTCATATCATTAGACGGTTTTTCTGGCTTGCTTGGTTTTTCTGGCTTGCTTGGTTGTTCTGGCTTACTAGGTTTTTCTGGTTTATTAGATTGTTCTGGTTCTATTGGAGTTGCTTTATTAGCAACCTCTATAACTAACATTTCTTCCTGACCTTTTTCAATCGTAAATGTGATTGGAGTAGGATCTAGGTCGTAACCAGTTGGTGCTTTTGTTTCGACGAACTGGTACTTGCCTGGTTTTAAATCTCCAACAATTAGTTTACCAGCTTTATCCGTTGATAATCCTTTGAGGAGCACATTACCATCTACATCCTGAAGTTCGAACTCTGCACCTTCTAGGGTAATCTCTTTGTTGTTACTGTCGACTTTGATCAATTGAACTTTGCCTAGAATCAACTTGTTCGTAATGTCAAACCCAGAAACTATTGATTCATATCCTTCGACAGCGTGTTCCTGGACTGTATAAGTGTATTCTTTACCTTCATCGTCATATTTGTCTAAGTCGGCAAAGCTGTACTTCCAGTCAGTGTCGGCTGTCACTTCTGCCGTGGTTATTACTTTACCATTCTGCAGGAGGTCAACTTTGATCATTTCTGGACGGTTTTTGAAATCATCATCTTCCCATGTCTTTGTACCTTCTACAGACGTTTTACCTACACGCAAGTTTGTGATGTCGTATCCGTCTACTGTCGTTTCATAACCCTCAATATCTTCCTCTTCAACAGTGTATTCATAAGCAACTCCATTCTCATCATAAGCATCTAAATCTGAGAATTCATATATCCAATCGGCATTTGCAGTTAATTTCGCTGTATTAATTACTTCACCATTTTGCAGTAAGTTTACTGTAATGGAGTCTGGACGATCTTTAGAGTTATCATCTTTCCAACCTTTTGTGACGATAACGGATGTTTTATCGGATCTAGTGTTTGTGATGTCAAAGCCATCAACCTCCGATTTATAGCCTGGAACACCTTGCTCTTTTACTGAGTAAACGTACTCTTTACCTTCTTCATCATACTTTTTCAAATCTGTGAAGCTGTATTTCCAATCTGATTTTGCTGTGACTTCCTGTGTATCAATCACAACACCATTTTGAAGGAGGTTCACTTTGATCATTTCCGGACGATCATTGGAATTGTCGTCTTTCCATGTTTTCGTACCTTCCACGAATGTTTTACCGATACGGACGTTTGTAAGGTCGTAGCCTTTAACTGTTGATTGATAACCTTTTACAGGTTCCTCTTTTACAGTGTACTCGTACGCTTTACCATTTTCGTCAAATTCGTCTAAGTCGGCAAAGCTGTACTTCCAGTTATCTTCTGCTGTGACTTCTTTAGAGTCTTTTACTTTTCCATTTTGAAGAAGATTTACTGTGATAGACTTTGGACGGTCTCCTTCAGCGTTATCATCTTTCCAAGTCTTCGTTCCAGATACTTCGGTTTTTCCAACACGGAGGTTTGTGATGTCATAACCGTCGACTGTTGACTCATAACCGTCTACATGCTCT
Source organism: Bacillus sp. IITD106 (assembly GCF_019459225.1). Classification (GTDB taxonomy): domain Bacteria; phylum Bacillota; class Bacilli; order Bacillales; family Bacillaceae_C; genus Lederbergia. The sequence continues at coordinate 14,211 of NZ_JAIAZY010000058.1, read as the reverse complement.
TCTTTAATAGAGTATTCATATGCCACACCGTTTTCATCGTAGGCTTCAAGGTCTGTAAATGCATACTTCCATCCATCAGTAGCTTTTACTTTTGCCTTGGTAATTTCTTTTTCATTTTGGAAAAGAATAACAGTGATAGAATCTGGACGGTCTATTGATTCATTATCTAACCAACTTTTCGTTACTTCAACAGACGTCTTTTCAGAACGAATATTTGTAATATCAAATCCATCAACTTCTGATTTATACCCTGGAACACCTTGCTCTTTCACAGTGTACTCGTATGCCTTACCTTCTTCGTCATATTTCTCTAAATCTTTGAAACTGTATTGCCAATCGTCTTTTACTGTTACTTCAACATTATTAACTACCTTTCCATTTCGAAGTAAGTTAACTTTGATAGAATCTGGACGATCTTTTGAATTTCCATCTTTCCATGTCTTCTTACCAGAAATGCCCATCAATTCAGTATTGGTGATATTGTAACCATCAACATTTGCAATGTATCCCTCTACTGGGACTTCTTTGACTGTATAGTTGATTTCTTTACCATTTTCATCATACTTCTGTAAATCTTTGAAGGTGTATTTCCAACCATTATCAGCTGTAACTTGTTTTTCTGAAATAACAGTATCACCATTTAATACTTGAACTGTGATAGATTCCGGACGATTGTTCCCATCGCCATCAATCCATTTTTTCTCTCCAGAAACATCGACAATAGCATCGTTATCAATGGTAATTTCCGTTGTTTTACCTATTTCAATTAGAATATTATCTATCTCCGTCGTAATCTTATATCCTTGTGGTGCTTGAATTTCTTCTACCTTATACTTACCAAAAGGAACATTTGCTTCTGCAACACCTTCTGCATTCGTTTTTAATTCGAATTCTTGATTTGTATCTATATTAGTTATTTTGAAGGTTGCATTTGCTAATACTTCTTTTGTTACAGCGTCTTTCTTTACAATTTTAGCTGTTCCTTTTTGACGCGCATTAACAATTTTTTCTGTTTTAATTCCTTCAGGCATCTCGTCAAAAACAAGCTCAATGGTTAATGGCGTTTCAGCTAAATATCCCTCAGGTACAGTCTCTTCTAGGGTATACTTACCGTATTTAAGGCCAGTCCAGTGAAGCTTTCCTTCTGCATTTGTGCTTCCTTCACGAACGACAATTTCTTTGCCGCCAACGACTGTCTTCAATACAAAGGCAATGCCCTCCATTGGTTTGTTCGAACCATCTTCAACTTTTTCAATGATTAACTCGCCTGTGCCGCCTTGAGTAGGGCCGCCACCCGAGCTGATTTTTACTTCGACCGTTGCAACCTTATCGATCGTTCCAACTACTTTTTCATCCGACTTAATTTCAGCTTTATTTGTGATGTTAGTTGTTTTTTGAGCCAAAATATAGGAAGAATAAGTAACCTTGTAGGTGTCTATTGTCTCTCCAAGAATTTTCAACTCAAATTTATTGCCGTCGAATTCTATTTCATAATCTTCCCCAGCAACTAAAGACTTATTAGAACCCTCTTTTGTAATTTTAAACGAATCTTCTAATAAAACCTGTACCCTCTCATCGCCTAAGTCATCCGTTACAATGATGTTCTTTAGCTTAGACTTTGATTTATTAACGATGATTTCCCAATCTATCGTCCAATCCTCTTTATTGTGTACACCCTGTTTCCCTATAAACTCTCCTTGATGAGGCAGCGTAACATGTGCTTTTAGGTTATGTTCTTCCCCTTCACGCGGGATAAACTGAGCTGTATTTTCATATTTTTCATTACTATTATAGATGCCGTCTTTATCGACAGTATTAAACACGATCCGATAGCTTTGATCAATGTTTCCTAAATTAATCTTTATTTCGCCGTTATCAGTGGATATTGGAAGGTTTTTCACTTCCTCTCCTACTGTTACTTCCCCATTCTCCTCTATCGTTGTTTTATAAACTTTAACCGAACCATCCACTAATGATTGGTTATCAGCAATTTTATCAATGAACTGAGCATGTTCTAGACTTAGCTGATTGTAATTAACATCTACCGTCCAGGTAATTTCTTTTGTGTCATTATTTACTGAACCATTCTTGGCACCATTATTTTTCGTTTGAAGATTCGGATCCACTTCATCTCCAATTTCAAGTTCGTAGTTTTTCCCATCACTTGTTTTATAGGACAAGTGTAAACCATTCGTAAAGGTTGGTTTTCCTTTCTCGCTGCCAAAATCATACGTAAACTTAGTTTGATATTTAATGGTGTAAGCTTCGGTAATATCACCAAAGTCAATGACAAAACCTTCTTTGTCCGCATTTACAGAAGGTACCAGCCCCTCTTTTGCAGGGATAATTTTAATGGAATTGTCTACTAGTTTTTGACCTGATCCGGAAAAATCATCTTTTAAAACGAAGTTGCGCAAATCTTGTTTATCTGCATTTACGGTAATGGTCCAGTCGATTGTTTTATCTTTATAGTTGATTTCCCCATGGCCTTTTCTACCAACTTGCTGGTAAACCCCTTGGCTGCTTTCCGCTGTCTTCCCATTTAATAGTATTTTATTCGTTATTTTTCCATCATGTGTAATATAAGCTCCATCTTTAGCTATGGTTTTGTATTTGAAAATAAAAGCTTTATTGGTATCTTTCTTTAAAGTATATGTTAATTTGTTTCCAACAATATTTATTTCAAATAAGTCTTCTGGTGCAATTGAAGTTTCTCCAACTGAGCCATCATTGTTGAACGAATTCACTTGCTTAATCTCGATATTTTTAATTTCAAATATATCGTTTAAGACTTTGTCACCGACTGTAAATGTGAACTCATCTGTAATCGTCTCTCCTGCTTTTAATGCTTTTTCATTAAAATTCGCATTTACTGTCCACTCGACGGAACGATCACCTTTATTAAATGCACTGGATGTTTTTTCAATTGATTTTGGACGGGAAACGGATACGGATGCACCTGCATCAGCGTCGTCTTTATTATCCGAAACGAGCATGGCTGTGTTATGATACGTAGTTGCGCCTTCTTTGTCTTTTTCATCTTCTTTGATTTTTGTTCTAAATGTAAGTTTATATGCTTTATTTGTATCGCCTAATTCTAATTCTAGTTTTTCATTATTAGAATTATTCTTAAACTCTACTACACTGTCTTTTTCTTTTACAATATTGCCTTTTAAATCTACTTCTACTTCCTTTAATACGATGGAATCAATGATTAATTCTTGACCTGCTAATATCGGATCTTGAATGATTGCATTTTCTAATGATTCCCTAGCAGTGTTCACAACGACAGTCCATTCAATTTCCTCTGCATTAAAAGATCCGCCAACCGGTTGCCCTGATTTACCAATCGCTTGACCATGCTCCGGTTTGACATTTACAGGGATTTTTGCGATTACTTCATCCCTCACTGTAAAATCTAGAATATTTTCTGTCATTTTGATGTTTTGTTTGCTCAATTCCGTTTGCACATAGAAATGACCGTGAACATTTGGGACCTTTTCAATGTTTTCATTAAAAGTAAATAGGACCTTGCCATCCTCGGTTACCTTATATGTCCCAAAAACCGTATCTCCATCTGTTAATACATCATTAATTTCATTATAAATTGCCAGTTGTTCGGGTAATTGTAACTCGAATGTATCGCCTGCAATATACTTGTGGTTATTAGGTAATGCCCAATCAAAATCTATTCTTAAATTTTCCTCTGGATCAATCAGTTCTCCATCCTGAACGGGTGATCCATCTGCCTTTTTTAAAACGAGTGATCCATCTATGATAATATTTTCTTCAATTGGTTTCGGAGCACGTTTTTCTTCAGCATTTAACCCTTGAATATCGGAATCCGATTTAACTTCATTATTTTGTGCTTCTTCGGTAGCATTTTCTTGTGTCTCAGCTCCTCCATTGTCCTCCTTATTTTCTACAGTTGGAGTCATTTCATCTACCTGTGAAGATATTTCAGATTCTAGTTTTGCTTCTGCTTGAAAAGCAACATCGATTACCTTTTCTTGATTATTTAAAGTAAACGGAATCGATACTTTTTTGTTATCACCAACAACCTCTTTATTAAAATTAGCTTTAATAGCTAACTTCCCTTCAGCATTGGCATCTTCTTCCCCATTAATGGTAAGTATCACAAGTCCATTACTAGTAACACTGTAAGTACCGATATCTACATTCCCGGATGTCAGTAACCTTCCATCTTGTACCTCTGGAATTACTTGCGAAGGCAGATTTTGTGAATATGTTCCCCCTTCACTTAATTCTAAATTAGCTAATGACCAATCAAAATTTATATTCACTGCTGTATCAATATTTGGAAGAAATTCTGGATTTTGATTAGCATCAATGACATTGCCTTTTTCGTCTGTTAAAGTTACATTTGTAAAAATACTTTTCTTTACAGTTTCAGCTGTCGCTACAAGTGGCGCAGCTCCGCTGAGCATTGTGTTAGAAATCAAAACAATAATAAAGGCAATCATGCTTATTTTCTTTCTCATTTAAAATTTTCCCTCCTCTTTTTTTTCGTTTGAATCCACTAATAAGAACGAAATAAATATGTATATTTCCATTACTCCTTATCTCAAACTGAAATTTTAACTAACATTTCTAAACAATTTCTGAAAGAGGATAAAAACTAAATTAACAATAGAAAAAGAAAAAAATCTAGGTTTTTATAATAAAAAATACCTAGACCCTTTTTCTTACACGAATGAAAACGATTTATTTTTATGATGTGAATTTTAAAATAATTAGTTTTTTGTTAATAATAGGTAGATACAAAGTTGTGAATAGACATTTTTCAACTAGTTCTTTTTACCTGTTTTTTTTTATTTTCTCCTCGCTCTCCACTAATTTATGAGAATTTTAATAAACAATTTTCATGGAAAATTCATCTTCGTATCATAAAACCTACACTTTCAGAAAATGTATAGACGTTTCTGCTATAAATAGGAAGAGAGTTGCATATGGAGGAAATTATGAAAAGGTATCAATTAAACATTCGGATTTCGAAAGAATTAAAGGAAAAGTTTGTTTCTGTTTGTAAAAAGGAAGATCAGAACCCATCAGGACTGATGCGTAGCTGGATTGAAGAATTTATTAGGGAGTATGATAAACGCGATTCTAGATAATGAAATGAGATAATAATGATCTATGAGAGTCATTATATAAATATTAAGTTACAAAAAAATAACGTTGAAAATGAGCCAAAAGTTGGATTCATTAGTAGATTCATATCAATAAAACTCCCTCAAAAATTTGAGGGAGTTTTATTCAAAAAAATAATCTTAAGGAGTTTACTTTATACTTCCAAAATGCGGACCAACCCCATTTTCTTCTTTCCATTCAAGCAATTGTGACACTGTCACAAATTGATATCCTTCTGCTTCTAATGCCGTTAAAAGCTGTGGTAATGCATCAGCCGTTTCTTGATGGATGTCATGCATTAAAACGATAGCTCCGTTTGTAATGGTTGATTGAACTACTTGATTGACAGACTTTGCATTACGACTTTTCCAATCCAATGAATCTACTGACCAGAGAATGATAGAATCGTCGTGGTCTTTTGCATATTTAATGACAGAATCATTATAAGAACCATATGGTGGGCGAATTAGTTTTGGTGTAATGCCTGTTGCTTCTTTGATTTTATTATTAGTGAAATCCAATTCATTTCTAATTTGCTCAAGATTCATGTTCTTTAAGTTAGAATGACTTTTTGAATGATTTCCGATTTCATGCCCTTCCTCAGCAATTTGACGAGCAAGATTCTGATAATAATCTACTTGATTTCCTAACATCGGGAGTTATATACCCGATAGCTTATTGAAATAGTTCTATTCTTTTATTTTCATCAATGCTTCATCCAGTGCTTCTATTACCCTATCACACCACGTATCGAATTCCGGATCTTCTTTTTGAAGTTCAGGATGTTCTAAAATATATTGAACCGTTTGCTTAATGCCTTGATCGACCCTAGTTGTTGCAACGAAATCGGGAACGAGTCTTTTCAGCTTGGAATTATCAAATACAACGGTGTTCGCTTTATCTCCTATAAGTCCGCCGCGAAAGTCATACTTACTGCAAGCATCTAAAAATTCAGAGGGAACGTGAACGGCATTTAGTTTTACTCCTAAAGCATCAGCAATGACTTCGTATATTTGGTTCCAAGTGACCGATTCATCCGACGTGATATGAACAGACTCCCCAATCGCATGGATATTCCCCATCAATCCAATAAATCCCTTTGCAAAATCATGATTATGTGTCAAAGTCCATAAGGAAGTACCATCTCCATGAATAATGACTGGCTTATTTTCAAGCATTCTCTTTGCTACTTGCCAGCTGCCGTTATTGCCATGCACACCAAGCGGAATCGAGCGTTCACTATAAGTATGGCTTGGTCTAACGATTGTGACTGGAAAACCATTATCTCGATATTGTTTCATCAAATAATCTTCACAAGCAATTTTGTTTCGAGAATACTCCCAATATGGATTGGATAATGGTGTTCCTTCTGTAATCCGATAATCAGATAATGGTTTTTGATAAGCAGATGCAGAACTAATAAAAATATATTGCTTCGTTTTTCCGTTAAATAGTCGGTAATCTCTTTCCACATGTTCTGGTACAAAGGCGATAAAATCGGCCACTACATCGAATTCATGACCTTTTATAAGTTCCACAACCTTCTCTTCATCATGTATATCGGCCGTAATGACTTTCACACCAACTGGCAGATCGTCGTTTTTTGTCCCCCTATTCAGAAGATAAAGATCACAACCGCTTTCCGCTAGCTGCTGTGTAATAGCTGAACTAATCGTCCCTGTTCCACCAATAAATAGCGCTTTCATTTTATCCCTCCGATATTTAAAATTCTTTTACCTATGATAATCATACTGTTTTTTCTCATAGTTTACTACTGTTGGAGTTTTAAGGAAATCTGCCTGCATAACGAAATTAGAATTTTTCACAATTCTGCTCTGTATCTACACCAATCACGGCATATCTCCGGGATTTGTTACATTTCTTCCGTATATCCATTCCAATCGCGGCTTAACTCTTATATCTGTCACTCTTCAACTGTGCATCCAACCCAATCACAGCTTAATTCCTATATTTTTCTTAGTTCCGCTGTGCATCGCGCCCTGCTTCACGACATTTCTCTACCGGAAAGTAAATAGAAAAAAGATAGGTTAGAGAAAATCATTCTGCTAACCTATCCTTTTTCTTTCATAAAATTACTTTTTAATCGGCATTAATAAAAATGTATAACTATATGGTTGAGTAGCATATAGGGTAAATTCAGGATGTGTTTTTTGTCCCCAGCTATCATCTCCACCTACACCCATTTGTTTGTCGTTAATTCGAACGACGGATTTTTTGCTATCCTGTAATTTATAGGAATGGCTTGCTTCTTCTAATTCGAATGGTGTGTATGGAAGAACGTTGAGTTCTATTGTTGGCAATCCCGCGATTTTAAATCCGATGCCTTTGTCGTTTGTAATGGTTGCCCATCTAACATCGGTTTTATTTCCACATTCTTGTGGTTTTAAATAGGGTACATATTGGTCTTTTACTTTTCCTTCATAAAGACCAATTTTTGCTCCTTTTTCTTTATCAATGTAGTTCTCATGTGGGCCTTTTCCGTACCATTTTAGGTTGTCAAAGCTTGCATCCATCGTAAACAACATTCCAACCTCTGGTATTTCTGGTAAATCCGGTCCAGGAGTTAAGGTGGATTCTACGGCAATCTCTCCATTGTCTCTCACAATATAGCGAATTTCCGTGCTCGCTTTAAATATAGTCGGTAAACTATATTTGACTAAAATGACTATTCCTTCATCAGACTCTTCTACAAGGAAGGTTTCGAGCTTACGATTCACTCCCGCTTCACGCCATGTAGCGCTTCTTTCATCAAGCTTATTCCCTCTATCATTATCTGTCATGGCGCGCCAATAGTTAGGAACGAGCGGATCTTGAATCAATTCAACTCCATCAAATTGATATGATACAAGATCACCCGTTTGTTTATTATAACCAATCGAGAATCCCTCTCCTGTAATCGTTAGTCTGTCTGCTTCATCCACAAGATTCAGTTTTCCTTCCACAATGTGAGAATGCTCTGAAACAGCTTCACTCAAAACAAATTGTTCAAAAGCAATTTCATGCCCTGCTTCTGCCCAAAGAGTGGATTCTTTCAGACGAAGGCTTGCCGTTAATATCAATTCTCCATCTGTATTAAGCTCATCAAGCACATAACCTAAATGAACTTCGCCAGTGGTTAATGGCTCAATATTCACGTCAACCTTGCCTGATTTTACAAGTTCGCCATTGCTGGTAATGTTGAAACAAAGTTCATATTCATTTACATTCGCAAATAAATTTTTATTTTTAACAGCGATCATTCCCCGAGCAAGATTAACAGCAGAAAACTCCACATTTTGATAACATTTTTTCACTTCATATAGCTTTGGAGAAACGGTGCCATCCGCAAAAATTAGTCCATCACCTGAAAAATTTCCATCATGTGGTGATTCACCAAAATCTCCACCATATGCTAAAAATTCAATGCCATCCTCATGTTTAGTGCGCAACGCTTGATCACGCCAATCCCAAATAAATCCTCCCTGTATGATTGGATACTGATCAAACAGTTCTGTGTATTTAAATAGATTTCCAACGGAATTTCCCATCGCATGAGAATATTCACAAATAATATACGGCTTCATTTGTTGAACGGATTTTTCCGCTTCAAGTGCATATTCCTCCACTTTTGCAGGTGTAATATACATCGTACTTTCTATATCTGTTGCAGCTTCGGAAGGTCGATAATGAAATACTCCTTCATAATGAACAAGTCGGCTTGGATCTTTTTCTTTAAAAAACTGATGCATTTTAAGGAAGTTATCCCCACCGAATGATTCATTCCCTAACGACCAAATGACAATCGATGGATGATTCTTATCACGTTGGAACATGGAGTTGCAACGGTCTAATACATTTTCTGTCCATTCTGGCTTGCTGCCCGGAAGTGTATCCTCTAATTCCTTCTGTCCGTAAACCCAAGTGCCATGCGTTTCTAAGTTGTTTTCGTCAATGACGTACAAGCCATACTGATCACATAGTTCATAGAGATACGGATTGTTCGGATAGTGAGAAGTCCGGACAGCATTAATATTATGCTGTTTCATTAACTTAATATCGTGAATCATGTCCTCGCGACCAATGGCTCGTCCTTTATCGGCGCTAAATTCATGTCTGTTTACACCTTTAAGGACAATTCGCTTGCCATTGATTTTCATCAAACCATCTTTCAATTCAAATTTACGGAAACCAACTTTGCAGCTTTCTGTTTCAATAAGCCGACCGTCCTCACCTTTCAAACTAAGAACTAAAGTATATAGATTGGGATGTTCTGCACTCCATTTCAATGGATTTTCAACGAATGCCCCGCCACTAATTTCACACTTTGCGACATTAGAAATATTAACATCAACTGAAATCGGGTTCTCCAGCACTCTTTGACCGTTATTGTCATAAAGCATCGCTTCAAAAGAGACATCCCCACAAACTTCTTCTACATAATTAGCAATCTTTGCATTCACTTTCAACTCAGCATTCCGATATTCCTCATCAAGCTCAGTATTAACAAAAAAGTCCTGAATATGGATGCGAGGTGTTGAGTATAAATAGACATCTCTAAAGATTCCACTCAATCGCCAAAAATCTTGATCTTCAAGCCAGCTGGCGTCACACCAACGGTACACTTCGACAGCTAGGCTATTTTCTCCCTCAATTAAATATGGAGTTATATCAAATTCAGCTGGAGTAAAAGTATCTTCACTATAACCGACTAAATCTCCATTTACCCAAATGTAAAATGCGGATTCAACTCCTTGAAAACTAATATACACAGGTTGATTTTCCCATGATTCTGGAACAGTGAAAGTTCGAATATATTGACCAACCGGATTGTATTTCGTAGGTGCAAAAGGAGCCTTAAGCTCTTCCGTGTCTTCCCATGGATAACGCACATTCGTATACTGCGGGTAGTCATATCCTTGTAATTGCCAATGAGCAGGAACTTGAATAGGATTCCAATCACTAGAATCAAAATCAGCTTTAAAAAAATCACGATTTCTTTGCTCAGGGGTTTCAGAAAATGAGAACTTCCACTCACCATTTAAAAGTTTATAATATTTAGAAGCCTGACGATTTCCAGCTAGCGCTTCTTCGACTGTATCATAAGGCATTAATGTTGCATGAGGTTCAAGCCTGTTTAATTGAAAAATCTCTGGATTATTATTCCACTCTGGATAACCATTTTTTGGTGGAGTGTATTCAAATTTTTTCAGTTGTTTTAACATATAAAATCCCCTACTTTATTTATTTTACTGAGCCCATCATACCAGCGACAAAATGTTTTTGCATTAAGAAAAAGACTAATGCTGTTGGCAAAGTTGCAATCACAATTGCCATCATAATGACTCCATAGTCTGGCGTATATCCTGAACCTAAGTTGGAAATAAGCAATGGAATCGTTTGTTTTTCAGGCGATTGAATAACAACGAGTGGCCATAAGTAGTTATTCCAACTAGCCATAAAGGTAATAATGGCTGCTGCCGCATACGTCGTTTTCATGGATGGTATAAAAATTCGGAAGAAAATACCTATTTCTGATAATCCATCGATCCGACCAGCCTCTACTAAATCTTTTGCAAACATTTTTGTATTTTGCCTAAAGAAAAAGATTAAAAATGCTGTCGTAATAGTCGGCAATGATACAGCTGCCAATGTATCGATCCCAATAAAAGGCACTACCTGAGAAATCGACCCAAACATACGATAAAGAGGAACCATTAAAGCCGCAAAAGGAATCATCATCGACAATAGTAAAATATTAAACACAATATCTTTCTTTTTACTACGGAAGATTTCAAATCCGTATCCTGCTAAAGATGCAATGATTAACGCTAAAACCGTCGTCGCAATCGCCACAATCGCGGAGTTTAACAATGCTGTTCCCATGCTGACATTTTCAAACAAGTTTTTAACATTTTCGAAAAAGTGATTACCTGGAAGCAATCTGCCTTTTGTTACTTCTTTCGATTCATTCGTTGAACTAATGATCATCCAAAAGAATGGAAATATGGAAATGAATGCAGCAATCGATAAGAAGACATATGAGAATACTTTTTTAAATGTACTCAATTTCGATCACCTGCCGCTTTAAATTGAATAGATGAAAAGATAACGATCAAAATAACAATCACAAATGAAACTGCTGCCGCATATCCAAAGTCAGGCGAGTATTTAAAAGATAGGTTATAAATATATTGAGAGATGGAAACGGTTGAATTACCTGGTCCGCCTTTCGTTATATTCATGATTTCATCAAATATTTGAAGTGTTCCAATGGTTGAAGTGATAGAGGTGAATAAAATAATTGGTTTTAAAACTGGAATTGTAATTTTCGTGAACACTTGAAATGCATTGGCCCCATCTATTTTTGCAGCTTCATAGATGGATTGATCGACATTTTGAAGGCCTGATAAATAAAAGATCATATTATATCCAGTCCAACGCCAAGTGATGGCAATAATGATCGTAATTTTTGCGAGCAGCGGATCTGTTAACCATGGGATTGGTTTTGAGATAATGGAAATATTCATCAAAAACTGATTTATGATTCCATCCATACCAAATAAATATTTAAATATGATGGAATAGGGCTACTAGTGAGGTCACTGCAGGTAAAAAGATCGCTGTTCTAAAAAATCCCTTGAATTTTAATTTAGGATCATTCAGCAAAACAGATAAAACTAACGCTAAAATGATCATTATTGGCACTTGGATAATTAAATAGATAAACGTATTTTTTAAGGCTGCTATAAATGTAGGGTCTTTAAACAATCTAGTATAGTTATCCATTCCAACAAAATCCAAGTTATTCCCCATACCGGATTTAAACGATAGGATGAGGGCCTGAATCATCGGCAAGAAATAAAATATGGCGATAAAAATGGTGGCAAAAAGTACAAACGACCAGCCGATTGCATTATTTCTTAGTTTGTTACTCATCTATAACATCTCCTTACTTAAGCACCTGCAGAGTCCATTTAAGGGAAAGCCTTGGAGCTGTTCTACATCGGCATTCTAATGCCCATGATGGAGAACTTGTCCAAGGCTAAATCAAAAATTTACTTTAATTGTGAGTCTGCCTGCTTTTGCGCATTATTTAGAACTTCCTTAATATCTTGGCCGTTTAAATAATTTTGCATTTCGGCTACTAAAATATCTTCTATAGCATACGTATGCATACCATAGTTAACAGCTGGAATTTCTTCCATCCATTTTGAGAAATCAGCAACGGTCTTTTGGCCGCCAAAGTATTCATCTTCCGCCTTATACGCATCGCCATCTGCAGCAGGCTTATAAGTACCTAGAGCTCCTACTTTTGATACTAGATTTTGATAGAAGTCTTTATTAGAGCCAAAAGTATTTGCTAAAAACTCGGCTGCTTTTTCTTTACCATCTATATTTAAAACATAAAATGAACTACCACCTAAGTTAGATGCATTGACTGCTTCTGGTAAGTCTAATCTTGGAATCGGAACGATAGCCCATTTACCGGATTGAGATTCCTCTGCTTTAATACTTGGTGTAATCCAGTTTCCTTGCGCAACCGCTGCCACATCACCATTGTTAAAGCCTGCAAGTAATTGGCTCCAGTCAGAATGAACTCCAGCAACTTCATCTTTTAGCATCGTTTTATAGACACGGAATGCTTCTGCCAATGCTTCGTTGCCACTAATATCAGGAGTAACTCCATCTTCTTTTAAGTACCATTTTCCTGCTGTTTGAATCATCATACGAATGGTTCCTAAATCGTTAGGGTCAACTGAAATCATTGGTTTCCCTGTTTTTTCTTTCACTTTTTTACCCATTTCAATAAATTGGTCCCAAGTGATGTTTGCAAAGTCATCTACTGTATATCCAGCTTCTTCAATCATATCTGTACGGATGTATAGGCCAGCTACTCCTGTATCAAATGGCACACCATAGATTTTTCCATCTAAGCTAGCAGAATCGATCTTATAGGCTGCAAAATCATCTTTATTGATATACTCGGATAAATCGTAAAAGGCATCTGGATACGCTTTTAAAAAGCTTTGCGCACGATAATCTTCAATTAAAACAAGATTTGGCATCCCTTTCATTGTTCCAGAACTTAATCCTGTATTTAATTTCGAAACAATATCAGCTTGAGCGTTTTCAATAATTTTAAGATTAACTTTTTCTTTACCGTTATAAGATTCATCAGCTAGCTTTAAAGCTGCGATATTAAAATTAGGATCCCACGCCCAGGCAGTAATTGTATTGGAATCACCGCTCTTACCGGAATCTCCACCTTCTTTAGATCCTGAACCACATGCAGCAAGGACCATAATACTTGCAACAACTAACAATAATAGTTTTTTCACTATTTTAACCCCCTCATGTTTGGAAACGCTTGCTCCCTATAAAAATGATAACAAAATAGAAAAAAAGACCGTTAGGACGATCTTTAGAAAAAACTTTGAATATATTTTGATGTTTGGTTGAAAACGATTTCTAATTGATACTTTTTTTATAAATTTGTATTATCTTTAGATTTCTTAAGAGGTAATCGAATCGTAATACGTGTTCCTTCTCCTATTTGACTCGCAACCTTTACACCGTATTCTTCTCCATATAACAGTTGAATCCGTTCTTGAACATTTCGAATACCAATCCCGCTAAAGAGCTGTCGTCTATTTTTGCGAGTTAGAGTCTTATCCGCCATTCCATCACCATTATCATTTATTTCACATATCAGTTCGTTATCTTTTTGTAAAATGAGCAGCTGGATCACGCCTTCTTTTTTTCGATTAAAGCCATGAAAAAATGCATTTTCAACAAAAGGCTGCAAAATTAATTTAGGGAGCTCATATTGTAAACATTCAGGTGAGATAAAATAATGGACTTTAATTGATTCTCCGTAGCGAATTTGATTGATATACACATAGTTTTTTATATTGTTTAATTCTTGCTCAACAGTATTTGTTTCACTAATCCCAAATTACGAAAGTAAATTTACTGAATACTAATTTCAACGGGGAGTGGAATGTTTTTTCAAAAAACGGATATCAAAGAGGCTTAATTTCTTATAATTGGACAGTTCTC
>NZ_JAIAZY010000057.1 GCF_019459225.1 Bacillus sp. IITD106 | reverse complement strand
TATTGTAAAAGGAGGAATTGAAATGTCCTATATCGTTGATTTTAAAAATGTGTCTACCGTTGGTTTAGAGTCTTCACTTGTAGCAGAAGCGCTTGCTGGTTTACGTGCTAATGAAGCCCGGTACTTTATGAACAAATACAAGCATGAATTTACGGTTGTACCAGCTAGTGAAAGCCAAGAGACACTTGATTATGTGAACCGAATTTTGAAAGAAGAACGTGATATTGAGTTTGCAGCGAAACCTTTAGAAACGTCGCGTTTTCAAGTTGAAAATATCAAAATGGCCTACGTTTTTTATGAGGATGGTCTTGCGCTCAACGTCATGTATACAATTGATGATCCTAAGAAGCGGGCAGTTGGTTTTAAGCTTTCTGAGGGGATGGAGGTACCAAAGGAGTTAGAAGGGAAGTTTAAGTTCGCAAGGCAAAAGTCTAAACTAGCTGGAACAATTCGGGGCTCATTTTTTGTAATTAAAGGAGAATATTAAAATAAGAAAAATGAAAGTTGAGGAATCCAGCAATATTTTGTATTTAATTATTCCTTAAAGCGCGAGATTATTGAGCAATGCAGATTGAAATTATAAACCAACTTAATTCCGCTCGAATAGAATCCATTTTTTACCAATCTAATATGCTCCCTATTAGGCAGATTAAAAAATACGATCTGTTTATCTATGAGGAGTATTTTTTTATGGTTCGAAATTAATTTTCTAAAGCTGAGAAATTTGCCATTTTAGAAGAATTAACAGAAAATTTAGCTCTAATATCTTTTTTTCATGACTTCTCTTACATTATATTTATCTGATAGATAATCATAGATTGCAGCTAACTTTAATTCTTTCGAATAAGGCTTCCAAGAAGCTGCTTCTCCTAGACTGTATTCAGTAATCACTTCATTTTTTCTTGTCCTATCTCTAATAGTCGTATTCAATTAGTAAAATCGTGTTGCTGTAGGATGGGAGAAAAATCAGCAGAATAATTAATGAGGAGAGATCAACATGCATGTATTTTTTGTAACTGGTGCTTCAAAAGGGATCGGCTTTGCGCTTTGTAAGGAGCTACTGCAAGAGAACCACTTAATTGTGTGTGTAGCACGAACGAAAAATAAGAAACTTTTGCAAATGGCAAAAGAAAGTAACACTAAGTTAGAGTTTCTTGAATATGACTTGGGGATGAGTGACGATTTAGAGGATTTAATGAAAAAAATGGTCAGTCTTATTCCAGAGCAGCCTCAATCCATTACGTTGGTTAATAATGCAGGTGTCATCGATCCGATTGGGCGTACTGAAAATAACGCTCCTGAAGCAATCATCAAAAGTATAGCGGTGAATCTAACGGCTCCTATGGTATTGACATCCACTTTTATCAAACAATTACATAACTACTCGATTCCAAAGAGAATAATCAATATTTCGTCGGGAGCAGGGCGTCATCCATATTCCGGCTGGAGCAGTTATTGTGCAGGTAAAGCAGGTCTTGATCATTATACGAGAGTCGTTTTTGAGGAACAAAAAAAGGTACCAAACAGAGTTAAGGTCATTTCTGTAGCACCTGGAATTATCGATACAGGCATGCAGGAAAGAATTCGCCAAAGTGATAAACAGGATTTTGAGTTGATCGAACGGTTTATAGAGTATAAAAAAGAAGGTATGTTAAGTTCACCGGAGAATACAGCTAAGAAGCTGATTAAAATGATTCAAAGTGATGATTTTAATAAACTTGACCCAATCGTGGATTTAAGAGATTTTTAACTCTAGTGATGATATCTTTTAGTTCTCCTAAGCAATCTGACTTATGAGGTTACAATAGAAATGAATGAATATTGGGAATCACAAATCCTATTGGTTGATTTGGCTGAATTGCTAAGAAAGACTAAAAAGAAAGCAGCAAGAGGGAAAAAATCTTATTCCTCTTGCTGTTTATGTTTTAAGATATTAATAGTCAGTCTAGATAATAAATCTTCAAAGGCATTTCAAGGCTTAATGATTTCGCATGACCAACATTGCCATAAAAGTAAGTCCGTGGTAAGTGAATCGCTCAATGTGCCCTTTACTGCTAGAAAAGTGAGTCAGAGGTTACGATGAAACGTCCAACGTGCCCTTCACAGCTAGAAAAGATAGTCCGAGGTCACGATGAATCTTTCAACGTATCCTTAATCTTTATAAACTCTAGTCCAAGGTAACAATGAACTGTCAAACAAACGCTTCAGATTCATTTTCCTTCATGATTTAAGGCGAGTATATAAAATCAATACTTCCTTTCATAATTTGCCAATGCTAATAGTGGAAAAATATATTTATAGCTATGATAATGAATGTAAAATCCACCACCCATCCCTTGACCGACCGGATAGTCAACAGTCCAGTCGTCTTTATAAATGGCTTCCATTAAATACTTGATACCAGCTTGAATTTCAGGAGTTGGTTTATCGTGTACGGAAATCAATGTATCTACTGCCCAAGCTGATTGCGTTATATTGCTTGCCCCTAGAGGGGTGTACGTATTGTTTGTATCGCTTTTGCAGGACTCGCCCCAACCGCCGTCCTTATTTTGTATGGACTTTAGCCAATTTACCGCTTTTTGAATGGCAAGGTTGCTCGCATCTTCTTCTAATGCCATCAGACCCGTTATCGCAGCCCATGTTCCGTATATATAACAGATTCCCCAGCGCCCATACCATGAGCCATCTTTTTCTTGATTATTTAAAATCCATTCTTTCCCTCTATCCAACAATTTTGCATTCTTAGGTATGTTCGAATAGTATCCAAGAAATTCAAGTGTCCTGCCTGTTAAATCGGTACTGCTCGGATCCGTCAGTAAAAATCTTGCTCCTTCAATTGGCAATAGATTAAATATTTTTTTGTCTACATTTTTTTCAAAGGCCGGCCAACCACCATCCGAATTTTGCATAGAGGTCACCCAATATACGCCTTTATCCCATGCATGTCGATAACGTGAATCCTTTTGAACGAGAGGGGAAATGGCTCTAAGCGATGCCGTCGTATCATCAACATCGGGATTAATCGTGTTAATATCTGAAAATCCCCATCCACCAGGTGGAATCCCTGGATTATGAATCGACCAATCTCCAACCTTTTCCTGCTGTTTACTGAGTAAATATTCATTGGCTTTTGTAACCATAGAATTATCTGGTGAAATCCCTGCCTTTTGGAGTGTAAAGCTGATTAATGAAGTATTCCAAACGTTTGCTGTTGTATATTGCATGTGTGTAGACCTGTTAATTTTACATCTCATTGCCTTTAATCCTTTTACAGCCTTCGCGATGAGTGGATCCTTTCGTGAATGCCCTAATGACATTAAAGCGAATATCATTAAAAATGTAGAACTGAAATAACTAAGAAATGTCCCATCAGGCTCAATATGATCTAACATATATTGCTTTGCTCGTTGAATCGCAAGGGAATGGATATGCTGCGGCAATCCAATAATATTTTTAATCCCTTTCTCAATTGTTGAAAAAACTCTTTTCGATTCCCGTGTGTCCGACCATTTGAAAAAATCTTCAGATCTTGAAATATATAAATCTGATAAATCTGGGCTACTTTTAGTTTTTTTACTATATTTATTTGCTGCTACTATCATGAGCGGAGCTAAGTTAGCCCTTCCATATACAGATAAATCATAAAAGTTAATTGGAAAAGAAGTCGGTAAGAGGATAAATTCAACTGGTATTGGAAAATGAGTCCATTTCGGAGTTTGTCCGGTCAATGCAAGCATGACTTTCGTAAACATATGCGCCTTCTCAATACCGCCATTTGCTAATATATATTCCTTGGCTTGACGTAGTGGTTCATCTTTTTTTGTATAATACCCTGAGTAAAGAAGTCCATAATAGGACTCTACAGTCGGGGTCACATTTCCCTCATCCTCATCGTAGAATAATTTCCATGAACCATTTTTTTCTTGCTTGCTTACTATTCTTTCTGTTAATTCCTTAATTAACTCTTCATCATTTATTCCTAATGTTCTTAATAAAATAATCATGTAAGCATCTGTCGATATCCCGGTATCAAATGGATAACCCCAAGATCCATCAGCCAATTGGTCATTATGAAGTGTATTTACGATATGTTTTATATGTTGATTTACATGATGCTTCTCCACAATAACAACTCCCTTATAGGTCTATATCCATATACATATTCCTCAAAAGTAGAAAAGACTCATTATGGGGGTGATCCACCATTTTATTTCTGAAAAAAGCAAAACAACTTCCTGAAAAACTCGTGCTTTTAAAATCTGAGTTAACAAAAAAGCAAAGGAAAATCCCCGTTAACGAAAAGTTCTTGACGTTGGAAGAAAAGAAAATACTTGAATACATTCGTTTCCAAACAGCCCGCTGTAATGTAAATAACGTAACGAGAACGAAAGCGTATCTTGATTTTTTTTGCAGCTATCCAGATATTCATTGGGCATTTCTGGGCCATATGGTTTCAAGAAACGGCGGCTGGAATATGACTGATTTAAAGGGAGACCTTGTTTCCAAACTTATGAATGATGAAACAAAAAATGTATTTTTTTCATTTTTGGAGCGTGGAAATTGGTTAATTTTTCAAGATGCTTTTCCGCAATTTTTATTGTATGCGGAGAGTATTAAAAGGAATAAAAATTTATTTTATCTGTTGCCGTATTTAAACGTATCGGTTTTTATGGAAGTCAATTGGGAGTATTATTGGACTTTTGGGGATCGCTACGTTCTTGCCATCGCTCAAGTTATTAATGAACAAAGCTATTTGGAGCATCGAATTATCCATAATCCTAAATATAAAGACAAAGTATTGAATTCACTTCAGTTTTTATTACAAGACTTTTTATCTGTTAATCATATTTTATTTCATTTTTATGATGATAAAACGATTACCTTATTAGGGCAGACCCTCCAACAATTCGATTCTCTGCATGAAAGAATCATGCTTGGAAAAAGATTATATCGAATTCTTTTTCATGACAGAGAGCAATTCGAGAAATTTTTCTATTGGGCAATTTCCAACCCACATACAGGGTCGCGAAAGGATTATTGGAAGGATGTTTTTAATGATGTTAATGAAGGGGTACCTGGAAAATTTACTCGGCGTTTAAATAAATGCAAATTAAAAAGTGGTGAACCAAAATTATATAGTCCCATTCTTAGAATGGCGTGGGGGAATGTTAAGCACCCTGTAGCAGAGGTGGGAGACTGGTTTACACATTGGAATGTCATACATTATTTGAAAGAAGATGACCAGAAATTTAACGATGAAATTGAGGGAGACTACTGTGAAGCCTTGGAAAAACTTGAACTCGCTGCGATGGCAAAAAATCTTATCTTTAAATAAATTTAATCCGTATTTTTTTACAATCTTATTAGCAATCTTAATCGGAACGTTATTAGATTTATATTTTGTCAATAATAATTATTATGAGTTTCCAATTCGTCCATTTCCAAATATATTTTCTATTAATATCGGTTTTACATTGTGCATTTTTCCAGTTGCCACATTGTTGTATTTATTTATAATGAAGAAAATAAACAGATTAGAAAAATTTATAGTCATATTAATCATTTGTTTTTTAGTTCCTTTAGGTGAACATGTTTCAGAACATTTAGGGTTATTTCTTCATAATGAAACATGGAATCATAGCTATTCCTTTATAGGGTATTTCCTCTTTTTAATCATCGTTTGGAAAATTTTCCAATGGATGGATAAGAAGAAATAGGACGCTATCAGAATGATGGAAAATCATACTGATGGCGTCCTTATTTTAGTTTTG
The DNA here is from genome assembly GCF_019459225.1 of Bacillus sp. IITD106. Classification (GTDB taxonomy): domain Bacteria; phylum Bacillota; class Bacilli; order Bacillales; family Bacillaceae_C; genus Lederbergia. The sequence goes on along the minus strand of NZ_JAIAZY010000057.1, from coordinate 14,034 downwards.
TCAACAATTCAAGTGACAAATTAACGTTTAGTATCGATTGCTGTACAACTGCAAACGCTTTATCCTTAATACTAAAGTCATATATATTTCATAGTGAGAAAGGGGTATTTTGATGGCAGCACATGGTGAAGGGGTAGTTATTGCAGCGGAACCTGGTAAACCGCTCCAAGGCTTTAAAGTCAAGATACAAAGATTTGGCAGTTATTTAAGTGGCATGATTATGCCAAACATCGGTGCCTTTATTGCATGGGGACTCATCACAGCGTTATTTATTCCTACTGGTTGGGCACCGAATGAAGCTTGGAAAAACTTGTAGGACCGATGATTACATTCTTGCTACCGTTATTAATCGGTTTTACTGGTGGACGGTTAGTGTATGATATCCGCGGTGGTGTAGTTGGTGCTACAGCAACAATGGGGGTTATCGTTGGATCGGATATCCCGATGTTTTTAGGCGCAATGATTATGGGTCCATTAGGCGGATGGGCCATTAAGCAATTTGACAAACTGTTCAAAGGTAAAATAAAATCAGGTTTCGAAATGCTCGTTAATAATTTTTCAGCGGGAATCATTGGCGGAATCTTAACAGTACTTGCTTATTTAGGGATAGGTCCTGTCGTAGCGTCATTGAATAAGGTTTTGGCAAATGCAGTACAAGTAATGGTTGATGCAAATTTATTGCCACTTGCAAGTATATTTATTGAACCTGCGAAAATATTATTTTTAAATAATGCTATAAATCATGGGATTTTGGGGCCAATTGGAATAGAACAAGCAGCAAAAGCCGGCAAATCTATATTATTCTTATTAGAAGCGAACCCAGGTCCAGGTTTTGGAATTTTACTAGCCTATATTATTTTTGGGAAAGGGATGGCAAAACAATCTGCTCCCGGAGCAGCAATCATCCATTTCCTCGGTGGGATACATGAGATTTATTTCCCTTATGTATTGATGAGACCACTGTTGATACTTGCAGCAATTGCCGGTGGTGCAGCAGGAGTATTTACATTTTTAATATTTGGTGCAGGGCTTGTAGCAGCACCATCTCCAGGTAGTATTATTGCATTAACCTTTATGACGCCTAAAGGGGGATATCTAGGAGTATTCGCTGGGGTGATTGTTGCAACAGCAGTTTCATTCATTATTTCTGCTATAATTTTAAAAACAGGGAAAAATACTGAAGAAGATGATTTAGCGGAGGCAACTGCAAAGACATCTGCTCTTAAAGGCAAGGAAAGCAGAGCTGCAGAATTTCTCAATACTACATTTGAGATTAATAAAATCATTTTTGCTTGTGATGCAGGAATGGGTTCAAGTGCCATGGGGGCATCCATTTTAAAAAATAAAATACAAAAAGCAGGGATTGATGTTTCTGTGTCTAATACATCGATTAATAATTTACCTGCAGATGCCGATATTGTTATAACACATAAGGATTTGACTGAACGTGCAAAAGAAAAGCTGCCTAATGCACAACATATTTCAGTCGATAACTTCTTAAATAGCCCGAAATATGATGAACTTGTTAATAATTTGAAAAAATAAATATGGTAGAGCCTGATTCCAAAATGGACCAGGCTTTTTATACTGAAACTAATGCATTTATCTAAATAATTAGACATGTCTAGCTTCAGCACCTAGCAAAAAACTTATTGTTATTTTTCCCTGCGATTAGATAAAAAAGTCACGGCCTGTTGTCCTATACAATTGATTAACAAGACACATACGCATTTCTATAGGGTGGTGGAAAATGTATATTACTGCTCGAGAAAAACATATTTTAGATATTTTGCTTGATCGAAAAGATGAAATAACAGTTAAGGAATTAGCTAAAATTATTGGTGTTAGTGTAAGAACAATTCACAGGGATTTAAACATCTTAGAGAATACATTGAATGAGTATGATATAAAAATCATTAAAAAATCACGTGTTGGTATTTCTTTACAAGGTAGTCATGGAAAAATAGAGGGATTAAAATCGCATATTTTCCGCAGCACTATTCGCGACTACACAATAGAAGAGAGACAGACGATGATTCTTTGTATGTTACTTGAATCATCTGGTCCCGTGAAACTCAACACCCTAGCCAACGATTTGCGAGTGACCATCGCTACCATTAGCAATGATTTAACAAATTTGGAAGAGCGATTGGAGCTATTCAATTTATCTCTTGTAAGAAGAAGAGGTTACGGTGTTGAAATAGTAGGTTCTGAATCAGCAAAGCGGAGGACAATGAGTTACTTAATTGCTGAAAGCTTGCATGAAGCTGACTTTATGTCGCTTTTAAAATCAAATTCTCTAGAAAAAACGACGAATGAACAAGATATGATATCTGAACGTCTTTTAGAACTTATTGATAAGGAAAAATTGTTAATCGTAGAAGAGGTTATACAAAAGATTAATTCTAAAATTTCTTTCCCAATTGCTGATAGTGCATATATAGGGATTATTGTTCATCTTGCTTTAGCTGTAGAGCGTGTCATGCAAGGTGAAAATATAAAAATGGATGAAGTATTTTTGGAAGAATTGCAGAATGCATCGGAATATAAAATTGCTGAAAAAATAATCGATACATTAAAGGAGATATTTCATATTGATATCCCGATTGCTGAAGTCGGGTTTATAACGATGCATTTACAAGGTGCGAAGCTTCGTCATGATGAAGGGAATATATTAGAGGTAACCGAATTACAAACAGTGTTGAAGGCGAAGCAATTAATTCAGTATGTTCAACTTGACACTGGATATGAATTAGCAAGCAATGCATCCCTGTTAAATGGTCTTGTTGCCCATTTAAAACCTGCCCTTTATAGGATCCAACAAAAAATGGGGATAACAAATCCATTATTGAAAAAAGTTCGGGAAGATTATGAAGATTTATTTCGAACAGTAAGAGCTGCTGTGAAGCAAACATTTCCAGAGTTAACTATACCTGATGAAGAAGTTGGATATTTAGTCATGCATTTTGGTGCGGCCATTCTTCAATTTGGGAAAGAAAGTAAGTTAAAGGCGTATGTAATTTGTTCGAGTGGTATTGGTACATCAAAAATGCTTGCTACAAGACTACGCCAAGAAATTCCCGAAATCGAAGAGGTTATCAATTTATCAATATTTGAATTAAACAAAATGCAAATCGATGAACGAGATCTTATCATTTCCACCCTTTATTTGTCACAAAGTCCGAAAGAATACATTCAAGTAAGTCCGATGTTGACAAAGGAAGAAATTAAACAAGTTCAATCCTATGTACGGAAAAAGCTGTTATTGAAACAGAATTCAAGTTCAAAAATAGAAAAATCCTCTAACGAGATAACAAAAGTAATGTCCGATATTCAGTTATACATGGAAGTCGCTGTCGATATACTCTCTAGGTTTTGTTTAGCATCTGTTAATGAAAGGGAAACAATAAATAGTTTAATTAATAAAGCTTGCTTGGAATTAACAGATAAGGGCTTTCTTAGAAATAAACAAACTGTATATGAAGCGCTGTTTATGAGAGAATCTATCGGTGGGTTAGGGATACCTGGAACTAAGCTTGCTTTATTCCATACACGCCACATTGATATTTTAAAACCAATATTTCAAATATATCATCTTAAAGAGCCGATTCTAATCAAAGCCATGGATCAAACGAATATAAGCGTGAACCGAATCTTCCTTTTATTGGCATCGGATTCTTTACACGAACAAGGCTTGGAAGTACTAAGCTACATTAGCGCTATGATTATTGAAGATGAAAAGAGCATTGAACTTTTTGAAACTGCAAATGAATCAGCTATTCAATCCTATATGGCAACGAAATTTGCACAGTTTACCGAAGAAAAAATTAAAGAATTAAGGAGATTTTAGAATGACTACAAATATTTTAACTGCAGAAAATATCCTATTGCATCAACAAGTTTCTTCAAAGGAGGAAGCGATTCGCTTAACTGGAAAAATTCTCGTTGAAAGAGGATACGTGGAACCGGATTATATAAATAAAATGTTAGAAAGAGAAAAATTAACCACTACTTATATGGGGAATTTCGTTGCGATTCCACATGGCACAGACGATGCAAAAGAAAAAGTGAAAAAATCCGGTATTGTCATCATCCAAGTTCCAGAGGGTGTTGATTTTGGAGGAGGAAATATTGTGAAGCTCCTCATTGGGATTGCTGGGAAAGGCGATGAACATTTAGACATTCTTTCTAACATTGCCATCGTATGTTCGGAAGAAGAGAATGTTATGAAAATAGTCAATGCTGATTCTGAAGAGGAAATTATTTCTTTATTTAATGGAGTGAATTAATATGAAGGCCGTTCATTTTGGTGCAGGTAATATCGGAAGGGGATTTATCGGGAGTTTGTTATTCCAATCTGGTTTTGAGACATGTTTTATTGATGTAAACAATGAAATTGTAGAGGCTCTAAATAAAAATAAACAATATACCGTTAAGCTGGCAAATCCAACTCATGACGAAATGATAGTTAGTAACGTGTACGCCATAAACAGCGCAAATAATCAGGAGGCAGTCCTTAAAGCGATAGTCAATGCAGATATAGTGACAACAGCAGTTGGGCCTAATATCTTACCCTATATTGCTGGACTTTTGAAAGATGGGCTAAAGAGGCGACTTGGAGAAAATGGAAAGCCTCTGAATATTATTGCTTGTGAAAATATGATCGGCGGCAGTACATTTTTAAAAGAAAAAGTATATGAAAAGTTAGGTGAGGTCGAAAAAGATCATTTTTCAGCTTCTTACGGATTTCTAGATGCTGCCGTTGATCGTATAGTCCCAAATCAAGTAAATGAAGATCTCCTTATGGTAACAGTAGAACCTTTCTATGAATGGGTTGTGGATGAAACAAATATTGTTGGAGAAAAGCCGCCAGTAAAAGGAATCATATTTGTTGATGACTTAACCCCCTTTATTGAACTTAAATTATTTACTGTTAATACAGGGCACGCAGTTGCGGCATATTTTGGATATTTAGCTGGTGTACAGACGATAGCTGAAGTACTTGAACATAAACAAATACGTTCATTCGTTGAAGAAACCTTACAAGATACAGGTAAATTGCTTATTGCAAAATATCATTTTGATAAAAAAACGCATGAAGACTATATTGAGAAAATAATCGGTCGTTTCTCCAATCCATTAATACACGATGAAGTGACTCGAGTCGGTAGATCGCCGATCAGAAAACTTGGAGCCAATGATCGACTAGTAAGCCCTGCTAGGCAATATGCTGAGCTATTTGGAGAAACCCCAACATATTTAATAAAAGGTATTGCAGCCGCCTTTAATTTTGATTATGAAGTTGATGCTGAAGCTATGCAAATTCAAGAAACAATCAAGCTCAATGGAATTGAGGCGGCAATTGAAAAATATACTCAATTAAAGCAGGAATCTATGATATTCAAGGAAATAGTAAAACAGTATGAGGACCTTCAAATCAATTCTCTGTAATAGATATGAATAAATATACAGTATTAATAAATAAAAATATAAAAAAGTCTTGTAATATAGTAAAATACAAGCTATTATACTTATATTGAATACATTACAAGGGGTTGGCAGAATGAAAATTTCATTCAAAAAATCATTATTTGCAGTTGTTGCCAGTTCAGCATTATTATTAGCTGCATGTGGCACAGCGCAAAACGATTCAAATAAAAGTGGCAGTAATGAAAAAGAAAAGAAAGTATTACACGTTGGTACCGAGGCAACTTTCCCTCCATTCGAATTCGTTGAAAAAGGAGAAGTTACAGGATTTGATGTTGAGTTATTAAAAGCTCTCGGCGAAGAAGCTGGTTATGAAATTGATATAAAAAATACTGGGTGGGATTCAATGCTTGCTGGTCTCGACAGTAAGGATTTAGATATCGGAATGTCAGGAATCACAATTAAAAAAGATCGCTTAAAATCATATGATTTTTCAAATCCATATTATGAGTCTGAAGGCTTCTTAATTTTATTCAAAGATAATGTAGAAATTAAAAATGCTGATGATTTAAAAAATCTAAAGGTTGGAGTTCAAAACGGAACGACTGGTGCTGAAGCCGCAGAATCCGTTGTAGGAAGTAATGCCAAAAACGTTTCTAAATATGAATCATCTGGCTTAATGTTTCAAGCATTGCTTAGCGGAAGTGTTGATGCTGCTGTAACAGATAAGCCGGTTGCAGAAGAGTATATTAAACAAAACCCAGATAGCAACATCCAATCAGTGGAAGATAAAGAACGCTTCAAGCCTGAATACTACGGAATTGCCTTCCAAAAAGGCAGCCCATATAAAGAAGATTTTGATAAAGCTTTAGACACATTGTTCGAAAATGGTAAGTATGCCGAAATTTATAAAAAATGGTTTGAAGAAGAACCAAATCTTGATTCTTTAAAGGATGCAAGAAGTTATATTGATTCTTTAAAAGAAGAAAGTAAATAATATTTCCAATTGATTAAATAGTAAATACATTTTATTATTATCTTAGTGGCTGTCCCGAGGCTTTTGCCAAGTTGACAGCCGCTTTTCGTGAGACGACATTAATCTATGAAATGTTATAATACTGAACCATTTTATAGAAGGAAGGAGCCAACGTGTGGGTAACATTCGATTTGATATTATTGTTGATTATTTACCATTATTTATAAAAGGAACATTACTGACTCTTGGATTTACCATTGCCGGAATTTCATTAGGTCTTATCTTGGGTTTGGGTATCGGATTAGGAAAGATGTCGAGTAAATCAATCCTTCGTTTCCCTTTTGTATGGTATATTAACTTTTTTAGAGGAACACCATTCTTAGTCCAAATTCTTTTAATGCATTTTGCCATTATCCCACTTTTTATGTCTCCTGCCAATCCAATTGTTTCAGCTATCATCGCTTTGGCTTTAAACTCAGCCGCCTATATAGCTGAAATTTTCCGCGCAGGAATTCAGTCCATTGATCGAGGGCAAACAGAAGCAGCTCGTTCCCTTGGGATGACGCATAATCAAGCAATGAGGCACGTCATTTTACCACAAGCCGTTAAACGCATGATTCCACCCCTTGGGAATGAATTTATTACATTATTAAAAGAAACGTCAATTGCCGCCATTATTGCTGCACCTGAATTAATGTATTGGGGACGAGTTGCAGGTTCTCAATACATGAGGGTGTGGGAGCCTTATATTTTCGTTTCAATCATTTATTTAGTACTAACATTATCGCTTACTTATTTAATGAATTATATTGAAAGGAGACTGAAAACCGAATGATCTCCGTCAAACATTTAAAGAAATCTTTTGGACAGAATGAAGTGCTAAAAGATATTACACTTGAAGTTAAACCTCAGGAAGTAGTCGTTGTTATAGGTCCATCAGGATCTGGTAAATCTACCTTTATCCGTTGCTTGAATTTGCTTGAATCAGTTTCCGGTGGACAAGTTGTTGTAACTGGTAAGGATCTAACGGATAAAAAAACAGATATAAATGAAATTCGTAAAAATGTTGGGATGGTTTTTCAGCATTTTAACTTATTCCCTCACAAAACGATTCTTCAAAACATTACGCTTGCTCCGATTACTGTAAAAGGGCTCTCAAAACAGGAAGCAGAAAGAAAGGCGAGAGAACTGTTGGCGAAAGTTGGCTTGTCCGATAAAGCTGATGCCTATCCCGATTCACTTTCTGGCGGACAAAAGCAGCGTGTTGCGATTGCTAGAGCGTTGGCAATGGAACCGAAAATCATGTTGTTTGATGAACCGACTTCTGCTCTAGACCCTGAAATGGTAGGGGAAGTACTGGAAGTAATGAAGCAGCTTGCAAAAGAAGGAATGACGATGATTGTCGTTACTCATGAAATGGGCTTTGCACGTGAAGTAGGGGATCGCGTCATTTTTATGGATAATGGATATATTGTGGAAGAAAACGTTCCAAATGAATTATTCTCCAACCCGCAGCATGAACGGACGAAATCGTTTTTAAGTAAAGTTCTTTAAAATATGAAGGCGCCTATTGCGGGCGTCTTTTTGTTATAATTATTTTGAAGGAATCTAAGAGAAAGTATCGAAGTAGATTAAGATACATATGTAAAATGGAAGAAGAGATATCTGAATGACGCATTTACTTTTTATATTTATTGATATCATACTGCCGATTTTTATTTTGATAGCTTTCGGATTCATTATGCAGCGGATTTTTCAGTTGGATTTGTATACACTTGCTAAAATAAACATATATTTTTTGAGTCCCGCCCTTATTTTTATTAAACTATATGAAAGCTCTTTCTCTCTATCTATATTTTTAAAAGTAATATTGTTCAGTTTTGGATTTGTTGTGATATTGTATGTATTAAGTATGGCAACTGCAAAGCTGTGTAAATTAAATGATAAAATGAAGCTTTCTTTTTCTAACAGTGTCATATTTTATAATTCTGGCAACTACGGAATACCGGTAAATGATTTAGTATTTAAACAAGATCCGTTTGCGATGTCGATCCAAATTGCTGTCATGGCTTTTCAAAATACCCTTACTTTTTCATATGGAGTCGTTGCTCTAAAATCAGTCCACGGTGGGAAGCTAAAGGCTGTGTTAGGCTATTTTAAAATGCCATTGTTTTATGCAATGTTTATTGGGATTTTATTTAATGTGCTTGCCATTCCTATGCCAAATTTTATTCTTACGCCAATTTCATATATATCCAATGCTTTAATCGCAATGGCATTGCTAACAGTGGGAGCACAAATTGCCCATATTAATATATCCTTTACATATATCCCGCTGTACTTAAATATTTTTTATCGGTTAATTGTAGGTCCCGTCATTGCTCTTGTCGGTTTACTTTTACTAGGAATGGATGGGATTTTAGCCCAAGCATTGCTCATCTCTACCGCAATGCCTACTTCCGTAAACAGTGCGATTATTGCCCAGGAGTATAATAATGAACCGGAATTTGCTTCTCAAGCTGTTATTGCAACGACATTATTTAGCTCTTTTACTTTAACATTAGTCATCTATGTTGCTATGCATATTTTTTAAAAAAAGACCGTCCAACATAGATTAGGACATTTTCTAATAACAACAAGAAAGAAGTGAAGAATGTGAAAAAACCTCTTAAAGAAATACTTTCAGGTATGACTACATCAGAAAAGGCGAAATACATATGGGATTATTATAAATTTTTCATTATCGGCGGAATCGTTCTTGTCATTTTAGTTGCTTCTATGGTTCATAGCATTGTAAACAAAAAAGAAGTTGTGTTGAATGTAGTCGTTATGGCTGGAATATATGATCCGGAGTATGTCGATCAGTTAAAGGATAAGTTATATGATGAGTTTTTGACCGATAAGGAACGAGATAAATCAAATATCATCATTCAAACAATCAATTCTTCAAGCGAGCAATTGGATATGAAGGCGGGAGTAGACATGCAAAAAATGGCTGCTGAACTCTCCGCCGGTTATATTGATTTCTTCATTGTCGATAAAGAGTTTTTTGATAATATGAACGATCAAAATCAGTTGATGTCTTTTCAGAAAACAAGTGGAATAGCGGATTGGTCGGTGCCAAATGAACATCTGCATTTTTCAAAAGAAAATAACGAAGATATTACCGGAATTGATATTTCCGCAATAAGCTTATTCAACGGTATGGTGAAGGATGGAGAAAGAATAATTTGTGTGCCAGCTAACGCAAAGAACACGGAGTATATTTCTCGTTTTCTTAAATATTTGAATAAAAATATGTAGAAAGGGATGAGAATAGAGAATAAAAGAATCCAATTTGTATGTCATCATTCAAATTGGATTCTTTGGCATATGAAATGATCCCTAAGATATTATTTTATCTAATAACTTTTTTAGAAAATGTTCGACAGAAAAAGCCGCGACCCCTAAAGCAGTTGCTGGAAAACTAGGTTCTGAAAATTGGACTTGTATCTCTGTTTGATGGGATGTCATTGCCCGGTTTTTGACGTAGTGTTGGACGGTTTCTTCCATCCATGGTTTCGCACCCGATAAACGATTGCCAATAATTATTTTTTGTGGGTTTAGTGCATGTACAATATTTACAATCCCTATACCGAGGTGTACGGCTGTTTCTTTTAAAAGTTTGATTGTTTGTTCGTTCCCGTTTTCAGCAAGTTCAATGATTTGTTCAATATTTGCTTTATCTTTCTTAACGAGCTGTAGTTCTACCGCATTTTGAATTACATATTGTTCAGAAGCATATAGCTCCCAGCAGCCGATATTTCCGCAACGGCATGTTTCCCCGTTCATATGAATCGTCATATGACCAAACTCACCTGAAAAGCCAGATGAACCTCTATACAGTTTTTCATTCATGATGATTCCTGTACCGATCCCAATCCCTGTACTAATATAGACGAGATTATCAACATTTTTACCTAGTCCAAACATTTTTTCTCCGTAAGCACCTGCGTTTGCTTCGTTTTCTATTACAACAGGTATTTGGAATACTTCTTCGATTACCCCCTTGATGGAAGAATTTTTCCAACCTAAATTGGGGGCAAGGACTACTGAACTGTTATTATCGACAATCCCTGGGGCGCCAACCCCAATTCCAACAATTCCATACGGGGTTATAGGTGCTTTAGATCTTAATGCTTCAATATTTTCACATATTAATTTTAATGTTTGCTCAAAGGATGTTGGGATAAAACTTTGCATTTTTCTTTCAAGGATATTTCCTTGAAGGTCTGTTAAAATTCCTAAAATATAATTAACTCCTAAATCAATGCCAATTGTACATCCGGCCTGCTCGTTAAACACTAGCATGACAGGGCGCCTGCCTCCACTGGAAATTCCCGGACCTGTTTCAATTATTAGTTGTTCATCAATCAATTCTGCGACGAGTGTAGAAACAGTACCTTTATTCAAGCCTGATCTAAGAGCGATGTCCGCACGGGAAATGGGGGCGTATTGAATTATTAATTGAAGTACAATTGTTTTATTTTCTTTTTTTATTAATTGTTGATTCCAAGTCGAGCTCATAAAATCCATTCTCCTTATATCCATATACAATATAGTTAATCATATCACAAAATACTTTGTCTATTGGATAGACAAAGATAAAAAGAAGATGCTATACTATTGGCAAGAAGTGATGGGGGTATATACATAATTGCGTATTGTAAACGCCATCGAAAAATATCTTTTGGAGGGGAAAATATGGCTTACTTTGAAGAAATCAACAAAATTCAGTACGAAGGTTCATCATCAAAAAATCCTTTCGCATTTAAGTATTACAATTCTGAAGAAATGGTTAATGGAAAGACAATGGAAGAAATACTGCGTTTTTCAGTTGCGTATTGGCATACGTTTACGGCTGATGGAACGGATCCATTCGGTGTTGGAACAGCCATTCGTCCATGGGACCATTTAAATGGTCTTGACCTTGCAAAGGCACGTGTCGAGGCAGCATTTGAATTGTTTGAAAAATTGAATGTGCCTTTCTTCTGTTTCCATGATTCCGACATTGCACCAGAAGCAGATACATTAAAGGAAACATATGAAAATCTTGATATTATTACCGCAATGATTAAAGAATACATGAAAGATAGCAAAGTAAAATTGCTTTGGAACACAGCTAATATGTTTACACACCCAAGATACGTACATGGTGCGGCTACTTCTAGCAATGCAGATATTTTTGCTTTTGCGGCTGCGAAAGTAAAGAAGGGCCTAGAAGTTGGGAAAGAGCTAGGAGCTGAAAACTATGTATTCTGGGGCGGTCGTGAAGGGTACGAAACGCTGCTAAATACAGATATGAAGCTTGAGCTAGATAATTTAGCACGCTTTTTCCACATGGCTGTAGATTATGCGAAAGAGATTGGATTTGACGGTCAATTCTTAATTGAACCTAAACCAAAAGAGCCGACAAAACATCAATATGATTTTGATGTAGCAACAGGGCATGCTTTCCTACAAAAATATGATTTAGATCAATATTTTAAATTTAACATCGAAGCAAACCACGCTACACTCGCTGGTCATACATTCGAACATGAATTGCGTGTTGCTCGTATTAATGGCATGCTCGGTTCTGTTGATGCGAACCAAGGTGATACATTAATAGGATGGGATACAGATGAATTCCCTACAGATTTGTATTCTACTACTCTAGCTATGTATGAAATTTTACAAAATGGTGGATTAGGAAAAGGCGGTCTTAACTTCGACGCGAAAGTACGCAGAGGTTCATTTGAGCCAGAAGACTTATTCCATGCACATATCGCCGGAATGGATAGCTTTGCAATTGGTTTAAAAGTTGCTGCCAAACTGTTGGAAGATCGTGTTTTGGAAGATTTCGTCGCTGATCGTTACAGCAGCTACACGGAAGGAATCGGATTGGATATTGTAGAAGGAAGAGCAGACTTCCATAAGCTTGAAGAATATGCCCTTCAACTAGGTAATATTCAAAACCGTTCAGGAAGACAAGAAAGATTAAAAGCAATTGTAAATCAATACTTGCTTGAAACGCTTGCTGGAAAATAAGTGATGGAAAGTGCTGGAGTTGAAAAATTCCAGCACTTTCTATACGAGGGGTGAGATTTGTGAAGTATGTAATTGGTGTTGACTTAGGAACGAGCGCGGTAAAAATATTACTAATGAATCAAGATGGGGAGTTATGTCAGGAAGTATCAAAATCATACCCTTTGATTCAAGAAAAATCAGGGTATAGTGAACAAAATCCTGAAGAATGGTTCGAAAAAACAATCGAAGGGTTAACCGAAATGGTTAAGAATTTCAACGGGGATATTCAAGACATTGAAGGGCTTAGCTTTTCCGGACAAATGCACGGACTCGTTTTATTGGATCAAGACCACAAGGTTCTTAGAAACGCCATTCTTTGGAATGATACAAGAACAACGGTCCAATGTAGAAAGATAGAGGAGATAGTCGGTAAAGAAAGACTTCTAGACATAACAAAAAATCCTGCACTTGAGGGCTTTACACTGCCTAAAATATTATGGGTGAAAGAACATGAACCTGCAATTTTTGAGAAAGCTTCTGTTTTTTTACTTCCGAAAGATTATTTGCGCTATCGACTAACAGGGCACATACATAGTGAATATTCAGACGCAGCTGGAACATTGCTTTTGGACGTCGGGGAGAAAAAATGGAGTGAAGAGATATGTGAACTATTAGGAATTGACATCTCTCTTTGTCCACAGCTTGTAGCTTCCCATGAACAAACTGGTACTATTTCAAGTGAAGTAGCCGAAAAAACAGGCTTATCAACTGGTGTAAAAGTATTTGCCGGAGGAGCAGATAATGCGTGTGGTGCCATTGGATCTAGCATTTTATCTGAAGGAAAAACGCTTTGCAGCATAGGAACATCAGGAGTTGTTCTATCGTATGAACAAAGAAACGACCTTGACTTCGGTGGGAAAGTTCATTATTTTAACCATGGGGAAGAAAATGCTTATTACACGATGGGAGTAACACTTGCTGCCGGTTATAGCTTAAGTTGGTTTAAAGATGTGTTTGCAAAAGACATTGATTTCGAAGAGCTATTAAACGGTATAGATGAGGTGCCGATTGGTGCAAATGGATTACTTTTTACACCTTATATCGCGGGGGAAAGAACGCCTCATGCGGATTCGGTGATAAGAGGTAGCTTCATTGGCATGGACGCATCCCATGAAAGAAAGGAATTAGTTCGGGCCGTCCTTGAAGGAATTACCTTCTCTTTAAACGAATCAATCGAGATTTTTAGGGAAAATGGCAAAAAGATTGATACCGTCATTTCGATTGGTGGGGGAGCTAAGAATAAAGAATGGCTGCAAATGCAGGCTGATATTTTTAATGTAGAAATCATGAAGCTTGCTAGTGAACAAGGCCCTGGAATGGGGGCTGCCATGCTTGCCGCCTATGGTTGCGGGTGGTTTTCTTCTCTTAAAGAATGTGCTGATAAGTTTGTTCAAGTAAGTGAAACATTTACACCAAAAGAAGAGAATGTAGAAGCATATAGAAAATTATTTAAGCTATATCAGGATGTTTATTCAAGTACAAAAGCTTTGAATGAAGGATTGCAGGAATTTAGGAAATAATAG
>NZ_JAIAZY010000056.1 GCF_019459225.1 Bacillus sp. IITD106 | reverse complement strand
TCATCTCCAAGGTTGCTTATCGATATCGAATCCTAGGATCCAAAAACGGATACAATAAATCGACGATAAACGTTGCAATAGCAACAGCAAGAATTGAAACAGTTATGGTTCCCATTATTAAATTGTAATCTGCCTGTAAAATGCCACTGTAAATTAATGTGCCTAGACCAGGATATCCAAATAATATTTCTGTAATTAATGCTCCATTAAAGATAGTTCCAATTTGTAGTGCCAGCATGGTTACTTGTGGTAATGCAGCGTTCGGCAATACGTATCGGGTCATGATTTTTCGTTCCTTAAGCCCTTTTAATCGAGCGAAGTGGACATAGTCCTCTTCTGCAATACCTGAAGATAAGGTTTTCATACTTATCACCCACCAGCCAGTTCCCACGAGCATAATCGATAAGGCCGGCAAAATGGAATTATACGTTACACTTTTAATAAATTCCCAAGTAAACACTTCACCTTGCATTGTTGCTGAAAGCGGAAAAATCGGAAAGATATAGGATAGCAACATGATGAGTATTAAAGCCACAATATAATAAGGGATAGGGTACAAAACGATTGAGATTGATTCGAGTATTTTAGAATAAGATTTTTCTTTACGAAAACCAGCTAAGAGGCCGACAGCATTACCAATTACCCATGAAATTAAAGTTGAAATTAATAATAGTCCCATTGTCCATGGTATTGCCCGCGCAATCAGTTCATTTACTGGTGTAGGATAATTTGCCAATGAAGGTCCGAAATCTTGAGTTAGTACAACACGTTTAATAAACCCTCCATACTGTGACATAAGCGAACCTTCAAGCCCGAATGATTCATTTAATGTAGCACGCATAGATTCAACTGCTTCCGGCTCCATAAACGAAGATTGAGACATCATTCTTCCTATCATTGCTTCCACTGGATCAGAAGGTAAAAACCTTGGTATAAAAAAGACAGTAGTTACACCAATAAAAATAACTAATAAAAACGTTAAAATTCTAGAAAACAAAAATTTATAGAAGCTCATGTGTATTCAACTCCTCTGCTACTTGTTTTATCAAGTAACTTCTAAGGTAACGTAAGATTGAGAAACCAGGCTATTAAGGCCTGCCTGGTTTCTAAACCTTATTGTTTTTACATCTGTTATCTGCCTGAAGGCTTAAAATGTGGAGTGTAGAACTTAAATTGAGACCACCACCACCAAGGACCCTCGAAAGCATTATCAGATGTTTGTATTCCATCCCAATAGTACGTGTCCACAGGAACAAACTTGGATGTTCCGAACATAGGAAGGAAAGGTATTTCTTTAACAAATTCTTTATTAATTTCTGTTATATTCTCTTTGACTTTTGGATTATCGCTCTGTAAACTATTTAGTTCATCAATTAAACTACTTACACGATCGTTTTCCCAACGCGCTCTATTACCTGGAGCTTGCTCTCCGTTTGGTACAACATATTTTTTATGCCAACCTTCCATTTGCGCTGTCGTATCTGGTAGTAATCCACAAGCTGGCCAATATGAACCAACTTCGAATCCCCCGGTTGATTCACTATCCCAGAATGTTGCGGCGTCCATTTGTTGAACATTCACTTCAACACCATTTTTTCTCCAACTATCCGCTACTGCAAATGCTAGTCTCATAGATTGAATTTCAAAGTCTGCAGGGGCATTGATTGTTATTTCCCACGGTTTACCATTCGGTAACATCCATTTGCCGCCTTTTTGAGTAAAGCCAGCATTCTTCAACATTTTTGTTGCCTGTTCGGGATCATATTTCCACCAACCAACTCCAAATATATCCACCATTTCTTCAATATCAGCGGGAAGACCATCAATACCTTGTTGTTTCAATACGTCCACAATTTGTTCAGCGTATTTTTCTTCAAACGGTTTGTATCCATCACTTAATTCAAAATCTTTCAACCAACCTAGCATTGGTTTATGATAATTTTCTTGTAGAATCGCAACCGGTGGTAACTGGATTGGCGAAACCCTTAGCATACCTCCAAATGTCGCCATCGAAACATTCTTAATATCTGTCATTAGAGCTAAGGCCCAACGTACATCCGGGTCATTATATGGCTCTTTAGATACATTGAATGTCATACCGCGCTCACAAGGATCATCCATCGTTGCATAAGGGAACGATTCATACCAAGCTCTTGCATATTCGTTTTTGCTCTTTAGGATATCCCAACTTTCTGGGGTAATATCTTGAAGAATATCTAAATCATGCTGGATTGCAGCCATAATTCTTTTTTCCTCTGGTCCGTATGATTTAAATAAGATGTATTTAGGTCCAGGTTCACCTACTAATTTTCCTACATCACTTTTTTCCCAATCCTCACGTTTTTCCCATAAAAACCAATTTCCTTGTTTGTCACGATCTTTCAATTTATACGGTCCAATTCCTATAGGATCAGAGTACTTAAATTGTGTTGGATCTTCATTTTCCCAAATATGCTTGGGTACAACTCTGAAACTATTTCCCCAGATGACAACACCTAGTTTTTGAGCTAATCTTGTTTCTGGATTATTTGTTTCCACTTCAATTGTATAGTCGTCTACAGCCTTCATGCTTTTCACTAGATTCGTAAAATAACCACTATAGCCTAGTTCTTTGTTTTCATATAACATATTTGCGGTATATTCGACATCATGCGCAGTAAACGGAGTACCATCTGACCATGCTAAACCTTCTTGGACTTTGAAGCTAAACTTCGTGTAGGTGTCATCCGACGGTTCAGGAAAGGTTGCTGCTAAATCTGGAATTTGCTCGCCTTTAACCGTGTCAATTTCCCATAGGTGTGCGTGTAATAATTGATGAAGACCAGCATCCTGTGGCGCACTTCCTGCCATATAGGGATTCATACGAAATGGATCAGCAGTTTTACCGCTTAGAATATCTACGATTAAAGTCTCACTTCTTGGTGTCCCTACATCGGTCATTTTACCGGTACTTCCTCCACTATTTCCCCCCTTATCTGTTCCGGAGGTTTTTGGAGAGGTTTTATTATTGCCCAAACAACCAGACAATACTAATACCATTACCAGCAATAGCACTGTAATCGTTTTCACATTTTTCATTGTTTTCCCCCTCTACTAGAAATTACTTGTATTTTATCAACTATTGTTTTTGATAACTTTTAAATATCTTAGATTTGTTGGAAAATTATTAGTATTTTTTATATTGTTTTTTGAAATTCTTTTGGACTTATTTGCTCAATATGTTTAAATACAGTACTGAAGTATGCGGCATCTTGAAAACCTACCATTTCTGAAATTTGATATACTTTTAGGTCTTTATGCCGTAACAATTCTTTTGCTGCATGGATTCGAACTTGATTTAAATACTCACTAAAGGACTTAGAAGTGTATTTTTTGAACTGTGAGCTTAAATACCAAGGGTTTAGATATACTGTTTCGGCAACTTTTTGCAAAGTAATATCCTCCATATAATGAAGTTCTATATATTTGATCGAAGCGCGGATATAGTGAGGGCTATCGTCTTTGTTTTGACATTGTATATACAGTGACATTGCATATCGTTTTAAGAGATTTAACATGTCTCGTAACGTTTTGATCTTTTTAAATTCCTCTATGATATCAGGCAGTTCTGCTTTTAATTTGCGCTGTTTTAACTCTTTCTCTATATAGGCGATTTCCCAAATGATTTCCCTTTTTAATCGAATAGGGTCAAGGTAAAAACCAAGATGATACAATTGGTTTAAGTTTCTTTCCAAATACTCCAATATTTTACTATCGTCATAGCCTATTAGCAATTTGGTAACTTCATTTCCTGAGAAATAGGAGGTAATTGATATAGACATTTGCCTCTCTATCATTTTTGTATATGACTTTTCATCAATCACACAAGTAAGTTCATTAAATTCCATAAATTCTATCATTCGTTTGCATTTCTTATAAGCATCCATCAAACACCTTGGATAATAACTAAAGCTATCAAAAGCCATTCTGATAGAAGAAACTCCATTGGAACAAAACCTTTGTTGATATTTATAAAACTTTTTTTTCATCACTTCCACATCTACAGGATTGTGTAAAATCATTACGAAAAGATCCTCATATATTACAGCACCCATTCTGTGGATGTCATGCACATTTTCTAGCTCTTGATAAAATTGTTCAAAAATTTTATCAACATACTTGTTTGCAGAAATAACTGCCATATGAATCGTGGTTTCGGTGCTCCATTTACTAGATAATTCTTGTTGCCCATTAAGAAGTCTTTCTAATAATTTTCCTTGTTTGAATTTTTTATTTTCACTTTGCACCTCAAAGTTTTTATTCTCTATATTTCTTAAAACCTCAATAATTGCCTGGTATCTGCAAGGCTTTAATAGATAATCAAAAGCTCCGTTTTTCAAAGCCTGTCGAACATATTCATAATCATCATAACCACTTAAAACAATCACTGAAATATGGGGATAATCTTTTTTAATTTTTTTTGTTAATTCGATTCCATTCATTTCGTGCATCATTACATCAGTAATGACTACATCCAATTCAGTTATTTTTAATACCTGTAGTGCTTCTCTCGCACTCTGAACCATGCTCATAATTTCATATTCTGAGCAATGTTTTTTTAAAATATAAGTAAGACCGTTCAATACAGATTTTTCATCATCAACCAACATAATTTTAAGCAATGTCTTCACCCCTTTTTATTAAATTGTTAGTTTCAGAGTTATTTGTCTCGGTCCAATATTCTTCTTTGAAATCTATCCTCTTTTTTAGCCTGACAGTAATTTTTGTACCTTGAGCTATCGAACTTTCAATTGATACACCATAATTTTCACCGAAAAAGTATTTAATTCTTTGTTGTACTAACCAAATTCCTATACCTCCGACTCCTTCTTCCTCTTGGCCTATTTTCTTATATAGCAAATCAAGCTGTTCTTTTGACATGCCACATCCATTATCTACAACATTAAAAACGATGTCATTTTCTTCCCCATATCCAATAATTTGAATTTTTCCCCCATCCTTCATTTCATGAAAAGCATACTTAATTGAATTTTCCACCAAAGGTTGAATTAATAACTTTGGTATTTTCATCTCTGATATACTTGGATCAATTTGAAATGAATACTGAAGTTTCTCTTCATATCTCAAACTTTGGATATGTAAATAATTTTCAAGTTGATACATATCCTCTCCAACTGTAACGAAATCATCTTGATGGGTTATGGAATATCTTAAGATATCAGATAACACTCGGATAACATCGCCGGTCTGTTCATCGTCTTTCATAATTAACATCCAATAAATCATATCTAAAGTGTTATAAAGGAAGTGTGGATTTAACTTAGATTGAAGATTTGCCATTTCAGCCTTTCTGTTGAGCAGCTGTTTTTTGTAAACAGTCTGTATCAACGTGTTCACTCTTTCCACCATATAGTTAAAATGATGAACCATAGTGCTGTACTCATCATTCTGTGTATCCTCTATCACAACATCTAAATTACCTTGTTGTACCTTTTCTATGCCTCCTAAAATTTTCTTTAAAGGCCTTAAAATAAGTCGAGCCGTAATCATTGCGAATATGAATATTGCCGTTAACATTGCTAAAACCATAATGAGCAAAATATGATTTATTTCCTGGACCTGGGAAACAATTTCTGTATCTGGAACAACTCCAATTAATTCCCATCCATGATAGTCTAATAAATAGCTAACCTTCGTACCTGAAATCTTACTTAATATTGTTTTTGATTTATTTATCAAATCCCGGTTCTTTGCAAAAATAACTTTATGATCTTTGACAAGGTATATATTTCCTTCATACCCCAGTTGGACTTCATCCATTTGTTTTAAAATTTTTTCATTAACATCAACTCTTAACAGGCCAAGTAGTTTACCGTTATCATGAATAAACACCATCACAGTATTTTTTAGAGGACCAGTTTTTGTCGACCAAATAACATCATTTGCTTTATGCTCATCAAAACTCTCCAGTAATTTTTTAGTTTCCTGATCGATCTCGAATATAGGTGAAGAATAATATAAGTTCATTGGTTTATAATTGACTGGAATAATATAAATATTTTCAATCATGTCAAGATTAGATAGTTTAAAAACTTCCTTTGTTATTTTGTATTTAGCAATGTTGGAGTTTACCCTATCGTTCTTTACATCTTTTAAATAATTTTTGATTACTTGGTTGTTTTTAATTTTGTTTACATCATCATCAATTTTCTGATATTGCATCTCGACTCTTTTCCCTATTTGCCGGACTGTTTCATTAAAATATGAATCTGATTTTTCTTGGATGATCGAACTAATCCAATTCTGAAAAACAACCAAATGAAGAAAAACTACTGTTGACGAAATCACAACAAATACAAGAAGAATTTTCTTTTTAAGTGAATTAATTTTTAAACCCCTTCTTATTATCATTTCATTAATCCTTTCGTTTTAATGATCCATTGTAGTTTTCTTGTAAAGTTTTAGATTCCATTTAGTAATATATCCTGTTACCATTCAATCGATTTTCTTGTCTTAAGCAAGGTCTATTGAATAATAACAATTAGTTGAGCTGATAGGGTTCATCCTTTTTGGCGAAGTTAGGTGCTGGGAGTATTTTTAAAATCCATTAAAAATTGACACGAAGGGGTAAATTGATTATGCCGTTTGGTGGATGACTACATTCAAAAAACATTGGTTCGTGATGTGGGAATTTCCCCTTGAACAAATCACCTACTGGATTGTCATTCTTTAATCAAATATTCGATGGAAAAGACTTCTCTCTCAAAAGGTGAATATCATAAATATGAAAAGAAGTCCTGCTAATGGTAATGTTATTGGGAATAAAACTAAATACATACCAAGATGGACTTCTTTTACTTTTTTACATTTACCCTGTGGGTTACAAACTTTTTTCGCTAACCTTAGATTACTTTATATGATCTCCAATTCATCCTTTCCTGGAAGTTTAGGCATCGTTGCATGAGGTTCTGTCTGATACCAATAAGCAACAGAGGCAATATCATCCTGCAACGGAAGATATCTACCTTCGGAACGCCATCCTAGTGCCTGTATTGTAACTTTTAAATCCTTTTCAAAACGAATCGGATCCATTATATGCCAACGATACATGCCAAATCGCTGTTGGCTTCTATATAATCCATCCGGCTTTATCACTTGCGGAAGTCCAAGAAACGGAGTTGAGTACACTCCATATTCTCCTTTAGGCTGCTCAAAATTCCATGCGCCGCCAAAATAATCTTCTGTACCCGTACCACATATAGTTGGGAATTCGTCGTCTCCATCCATATAAAACTTAATTTCCCCTTCTCCCCACCAGCCATTATTATTGACTCCCCAAGCTATGTAAGTGCCAACGTAATGACCTTGACCTTGGATTCCATCCACAATCGTATGAACCTCTTTATACTTGAGGGGGTTGCTGCGATTCCAAAAAGCATGGAAGTAGCCTATATCATCAGGAATGTCTGTAAGACTGTAATCAATTTGAAAGTACAGCGGGAATTCGTCATTGCTAATATTTTCAATCGTAATTTTTGCTGACTTTCTAAAAGGCATTTCCCAATACGAATTCATTCCTCCAGCAGGATTGACTGCAATCGGAAGAGAATTTACATTACATCTCTCATTCCATCCATTACAGAAGAAATCACCATAAGGGACTTCGACAGAAGGAGATTCCTCGCCATCCCAGTACATACGGATGATTGCACTTCGCCAGTGAGCCGGGAAACAAGTCATCCAAATATGTTGAATGACACCAGGACCTTCAATTTCAGCTAAAGTAAAAGTACTTTGCGGCTGAAGCATAATGGAAGGAGACACTTTCCATCCTTGACCTAAATCTCGGGAAGGACCCTTTCCTGTCCCCTCCGTCGCCATTCCTCCTTTTCCTTTTTCACCTGTAAAGTTTTCGGCACTGATTGATCTTGTTTTCGCATTTGAAATTCTTGAAAGATTGCCTAGCCCCATTCCTAATCCGTTAAACATATATGTTCTCCTCCGTTTCACATTTCTTTAACATTTCAATGAGTGAGGATGACGCAGAACCATTTCCCCAATCAAAGATGGTAAACTCACCAGCAATGTCGATATTTTCACCATGATGGGCGTTTTCCATTTCAAAACCGTAATCTAATTCACTAAAATGCGGGAATGTCTTTTCGTACAGGTCCTTCACTTTTGGATTTTCTGGACAATACATCATATAAAAAGATGCCTTCATCGCCCACAAACTGCGAAGTTTATATTCTTCTTTTCCAGTAATCTTAAAATAGTCCAAATACGTAAGAGCAAATAAGCTTTGCCTAGCATCATTCCACTCATCGTCCGATGTCATAACACTAAAACCGCCTAAAACTGGTAGATTTACATACTTAGGTTCCCAAATAGCTTGATAGAGCGAAAGTTCCGCTAATACCTGTTCACCGCATATTAAATATTGATCTTTGTGAGTAGTCAAATATAGCGCTTTCAACGCTTCGGTAGTCCAATAAATAGAAAAGTTGCATTGATTATATAAGCCGCTCCTCGGATCCTTTTTTCCATATTGCTTACCATCCCACATCCTCGAGCATGACCAATATGTTTCAAAATCTTCCCAACGACCATTTGGAACGATTTCTTTTAAAACAAAATCCATCCCTTTTAGACCTGCGCTTAAATACTTTTCTTCTTTCGTGATATCATATAAGCTCGTTAAAAACCAAACATGTAAAGACGTCTCTGGACTATCTTGTAAATAGGGGGAAATTTCTCCCGTTTCTTCATGAACCCAGCCTGGGAAACTGCCATTTTTCTGCTGAAGTTCTAATAAACGTTTCGCATAGTTTCTTGCATAATCTAATAAATCATTATCTTGCTCAATATCCTTATACCATTTCAACATCCATAAACAAGTCCAAGACATATCTAATAGATGACCAAATCCATCATGATTCTCCGGTCGTCGATCTGAATGTCCCCAATTTCCACTATCCCACTTTTGATCGGAACCTGCCCAATAGACAGAAGGGAATAAGCCATTTTTTTGAGGGGCAGACAAAGCAAAGTTTTTAGCTAATTCAGATCTTCGAATCATATCTTTATTATTCCAGCGTTCACCCCATAGTCGATATCCATAAGCACTGCGCAAGCTTGAAAACCACGCTTGATTCCATATGCTTTTCTTTTCACGCCAACTATCTTCTTGCCCAAGTCCAGGAGTCTGAGCGGCTCGTACAATAAAAACACAACCGCCGACATCTTTCTTCCCTAATTGAAATTCTTGCCAGACGATAGGCTCCCATCGATTAAACGCCCAATCATAAGTATGATTTGCATAAACCTCTAAACTTTTTAGCGATTCGCCTATCTGCTTGCGTCTGTTTTGCATCATCCGCTTTTCTCCAAAACGCTCCCATAAAAAATCGGTAACAGGGGAAAAATTTCTAGTCTCCTTCACATCTTGCCATTGAACTAAATAAAAACGGAATAACACTTGTCCATGTTCTACATTTATCGGTCGATTGGTTATTTTATGGTAGACATGTTTCGTTTTTTCATAGTTGCCTAATCCATAAAACAGCTTCCTTTCAGGTTCAACGTAATCCATCATGTGTGGTGCAATTCTCGATCCATCTATGAAATCTAAATCCGGAACTAGAGCAAACAGATTATCCTCTTTTTCAAAAATAATCGCAGGCGATTGGAAAAACAAATCCCCTATGACCATTTCTTCTTCCGGACATAAATGTGGTTTCCAAACACATTTCATAGTGGAGTCTATTAAATTCATATTTAAGAGAATACGATTAAGGGAAGTTGATGCATCTTTCCATTTAACCTCAACAACAGCTACATTTCCCTTTTCTTCCACAATCTTCATGTCCAAGCTATCGTTTGTTTTATCTAACTGTATCCATTTATCGAGCCATACAGGAAATTTATAATTCAATACTTCACTCCCTATGCCCTTTTTATTTTGCTTTTTACTATTGATACATCCAATCTAGATAGAAACAAAGCCTCCTACCAAACGGGACTCTTAACTAACATTAATAGGAGGCTTCAGCAATTAATTAATAATCAAAACACTTTTTCAAATCCTCTTCATTGAACGGCAAAATATCCGGTAATGGTAAACGAGCCTTCACTGGTAAAATCGGCAATACCTCTTTATGCGGCTCTGTTTGGTACCAATAGGCAGTGCTTGAGTAGTCATCACTTCGATTGTTATTATGACCATGCTCGATTGTTACTTTAATAGATTTATCAAATGTTATCGGATCTTGAATATGGTAACGGTATGCTGATATTTTCCCCGACCAATTCGGACCGCCTCCGAGAATAATTCCATGATAAGGCGTGTTTTGTTCTTGCTGAGGACACCATGCTGTATTAAAATAATCTTCCATTCCTGTCCCATGCAAAGACGGTGGCCAAGCTTCCCCATCTATAAAAATCATATCGTCCCCTTCGCCATACCAGTTCCATTCTCTAGTGGCTCTTAGATTATGAATATTTAAATTGCAGCCAACATAATGGCCTTTTCCTTCTGCTTCAAGCATGACATAATTGCCTTCACCCGTCGTATTCTTGCCTCCAAAACAATAAAGTGCATTGGAAGTGTTTTCATCAATCCCTTCAGTTAACTCGCGATGCCAAATTGCGTGGAAACGAAGCGGGCTATCAATCTCTTGTTGGTAAAGCTCGTAATCTACATAAAAATAAAACTTGATTGGTCTCTCGGCATTACTTTCAATTTCAATTCTGGCATTCTTTCCAAATGGCATCGGGAAAAAGCAATTTAATGCTCTACCATCTTCAGGACTCATTTGCAATGGAGCAGATGAGTAGTTTTTAGTTATACCATGACCCATTCCAAAGAAATCACCAATTGGAGCTTGAACGCTAGGATTTTCCTCTCCATCCCAATACATCCTAATGACAACTTTTCGATGTAGGAATTCTTCTAAACTATCATCTAAAGGTGCCATTGTCATCCAAATATGAGTGATGCATCCCGAGCCTGAAATGTCACAAATATCAACCTTATCACCTGGATAGATTTTCAAAAAATCTCTATTACCCCCAGTTGTATCATAGCTCGATGCTCTTTTTCTCTTACAGTCCCTATCACGATATAGATCTCTTAAAGAAGTTCCCAAGAAAGTCATATTCGATTCTCCTTATCTGATAAAAATTTGAGTTTAATGATTTGATAGATGTTTGCCTAGACTTCCCCCGGGATGATACAAATGGAAGTCTTCCTTTGTAAATTGCCTCAATTTTGAGAGCGCTATAGCTAAAGCATCTCCTATCACCAGCGTTAAGGTAGAGCTTGTGGTAGGAGCCAACCCAAGATGATCAGCCTCGGTTTGATATTGATACGTAAGCGCGACATCACATGCTTTTGCCAATGTTGAATCTCCTCTAGATGTAATGGCTATTTTTTTGGAACCAATTTTCTCCAAAGTCGGGAGTAAATGAAGCACTTCTGCTGTTTCGCCACTATTCGAAATCATAATGACGATATCGCCTTTCTCAATCATCCCTAAATCCCCATGGACTCCTTCTGTACTGTGTACAAAAAAGGCTGGAGTTCCTGTACTTGCCAAAGATGCGGCTATTTTTTTCCCTACATGCCCAGATTTCCCTACACCTGTTACGATTACTTTCCCTTTACCACTGAAAATCATTTCAACGGCGGTTTCATAGTTAGATCCAATCTGGTTTGACAACTGTTTAATAGCGGAGGCTTCTAGATCAATAGCGTTTTTAACTAAATGGAGTACTGACATCTAACCCCTCCCATAAATTTGGATTATTCTCTAATATCGATAATTGGTTGAAACATTTCATTTGTAGGTCCTTTAATATTATTGATAAGGCGATCAAGTAATATTTCCCCTACCTTTACACCAATTTCATATGGTAATTGTTTAACATATAAAATATTTGGCGCTTCCAATAATTGTGCTGCTTCTGTTTCACCATATGAAGCTATCACAATATCATCAGGTATATTTAGCCCCATTCTTTTCAATTGGATAATAGCACCAAACGTCATTGTGTTATTAAATGATAAGACTGCTGTTGGTTTCCGATCTAATTGTAAAAAATTAGTAACGGCTTTAACGCCATCCTCTTCTAAAAAATTCCCATTGAAAATTAGTTCTGGATACAAATCTAATCTATATTCGTCCATAGCTTTTTTAAAACCTAAATATCGTTCTAAGCCCGTGCTAACTTTTAAAGATCCATTGATTACGCCAATATTTGTATGACCTTGCTGAATAAGTCGCTTCGTTAATTGGTAGGCACCCTCTAAATTATCTTCTACTACGGAATCTATTTCATGTGCATCACCTTGTAACTTACGATCAATTAAAACAATGGGTACACCCGAATCCCTGATTTGGTAAATGAGCTCATCATTACCTCCAGAAGTTGCCAAAACAATTGCGTCGACTCTCTTTTCCATTAATACTTTTAGCATCTTCTGTTCTTTTGTTTGATTTTCGTCGCCGCTAACAAATATTAAATTATAATTTTCGTTTTGGAGAGTATCTTCTATACCCCTTGAAATTCTCATAAAATACGGATTAGAAATATCAGGAATGATTACCCCAATTGTATTAGTCCTATCCATTTTTAAACTTCTTGCAATGGCATTAGGTTGGTAATTCAGATTTTTTGCAGCAGTACGAACCCTTTCTTTTATTTCATCACTGGCATATCCGGTATTACTCAACACTCTTGATACTGTGGCAGTTGAAACTCCTGATTCTTTTGCAACATCTTTTATGGTTACCTTATTCAAGTTCTTCACTTCCTATGTGTAATCGATTAACTAATCTTATTTTACACATATATTAAAAAAGTGGAATTGAATTTGCAACTTCCATAATGACTTTATGATTAATCTCGAGACCAATCTATTGTAATTCTACAAAAAGCCAATCTTTGGAAGGTACATCTAACTCTATTTTCCATCCTTCATCTTGCTTTAGATTAAGTCGTATTTTTTCTTTCTTAGCAGTATAAATATCCACAACTTTCAAATTCCGTTTTAAAAAGTACCTGTTTTTTGAATCTAAATTTAAGCTAATATGTTGATTCTTATCACTGACATTCGCGAAAAAAAGACCGATTTTATCATCAATAGATTTCCACGCAGAATGAATGATGCTTTTCACTTCAAGTTCGCCAAAGTCCTCATATTCAGGAAAATTTTTATTACAATTGTAATGAAACCATTTCAATTTAACTTTCTCACACTCAAACTCAAGAGGTTCAAGCATTTCTCCGTAAGCCAAATATTTATTTCCTAATCCGCTCCTTAAATTTGCGAACTTATTGATATACTTGGCCCGTTCAGGGGAATATTGATAACCTTTTGGGTCGAAATGATAATAGTGTTCACTGCCTGTATTTTCAACGTTTTTCATCATCTCCATCGGACTGTATTCATAGTTGAGTTCGTAAATGCCTCCCCATAAATAGGTTCGTGCCACTGTGAAATAATATAAATCTCCAATTTCCTCAACTAATTTTCCCCACCCATCGATTCTTACAGCACCATATTCATGATAAACATACGTAAACATTGGAATAAGTTCCGCTTCACCAGATTTCAATAATTCCCGAATATTCCATCCCTCTAGTGGTGCTGCAGGCTGCCCACCGGCACGTGCCTGATAATAATCCAATACGTCGAGAAACACTTCATTCATCATTTCTGTCCCCATGGGGATATATCTTCCCTTAGCCTTTTGAATCATTGCTTCTTTCGTCTTCATATAATTATGTCTATATGCGTGAGTAATTTGTCTGCCAGCCCCAATTGGATGGCCATGTGACGGATCCATGCAAACTTTTAATATATTATTTGCGGATATATCGTAGTAGATCGAATCAACATTGACTTCTTCCTGTAGCTTTTCATCTCTTAGGACATGTAATTCCTGAGTAAAAGAATCTACAGGACAAATAAATGGAAAATGATATTTATCAATACTTTTAGCCAAGGGACCAGAAATCTTTTGCAAGGCTTTTTTTCCTTTTTTCCCATCTGCTCCATTTACATTAAATAAATAATCAAATTCAAATGGTGCAAATTTATCTCCTAAAGAATGGATCGTTTCTAAGTTTTCTTCATTAAAACGGGTAGGGAACCAGTCATCAAATCCACCAGGAATATTGTTTGTAAAATTTTGAGTAGTTTTTGGCCAATCAGGTCCAAGAATATGGAACATCGATGTCTCAATATGTTCATGATACTTTTTAAGCCAGGCTGAGCGATCATGACCTGCATTGATACCAAATGTAGCAACACCGATTTCTTCCATTAGCCACTGAGATTTATTTTTCTCATCTACATTAGCGAGTTTTCCTTTTTGACACCAAAATTGTTCTACGGCCCATTTCTTGTAAATATTCGCAGCCTCATACCATCCTAGCCCATTTAATAGTTTCACAACTATTGGATACTTAACTTTGATACCCTTATGCGGTCCAATGTCCTCACATCCGTGAATAAATGATGCTTCTAGTAATCTGTTTTCATTTTTATAAAAATTTAGCCATTTAGAATAGCCCTCGCCATCATAGGCAGCAAAATAAAGACCGCCTTTGTTTTTACCATAGTAGGTAAAGAATTGCATAGTCGAACCAGAGAAACTTTCTGGATAAGGCATATATCTAAAACCATCGAAGTCATCGTTAAAGTTTTTGGATGGATTCCTTATTAGAAAACCTGTTGCAAAACTATGAGCAAGGTAATCTTCACATCCATCTTTGGAGATTTCAGCTAGATTCGAGATAATTGGATACTCTACACTGCTGACGGATTTTGAAGACTGATTAATAACCTCACAAGTAAAAATGACTTCATCTGTGCCGTTTTCCAACATAATTGTCGCGATGAAAGTAAGATGATCATTAATTTCCCAAATAAATAAGTAGCCATTTTCATTATTGGCAAGACGTTTATAAGTAAAATTTTGAAACTGACTCGTAATCTCTTCGTCTATTTCAATTCGAAATGGGGCTGATGGCATCCCATGAAGTACATATTCCAAATTTTTCTTTTTGTCGTAAAGACTTTTTATTCTTCCAGATTCTCGACTGAAGGATATTGATACCAGCTCATTTTCTAATAAAATCACGGCTTCCCTCCTTTTATGATGGCTTATTACTTAATTCCGGAAAGCTTGATTCCATCGATTAGATGTTTTTGGAATATCAAAAAAATAACAATTGTTGGTATAGCAGCTACGGTAGAGCCCGCCATAATCATAGCCCATTCTGTATTTTGCGCTGATCGGAAGAAGGCAAGAAATTGCATAATTTGATATAGTTTTTTGTCCGAAATCGTCATGATTGGCCAAATCAATGAATTCCAAAATCCTAGGAATGCACTAACCCCAACTAATACAAATACCGCTTTGGACAAAGGGACAAAAATAGTCCAATATATTTTAAATCTAGAGGCACCATCAATTAATGCTGCTTCCTCCAACTCAGTTGGAATGTTTAAATAAAACTGTCTCATTAAAAAAGTGTTTACTGCTGAAGCAATCCCCGGCAAAACTAGTACTGCCATTGTGTTAAGCATTTTTAATTTTGCAACGACTATATAGGAAGGAATTAATATAGCCATTGAAGGGATAAACATCGTTAAAATGACATACACAAACAATGCATTTTTAAATGGGAAATTTAATCTTGCAAAAACATATGCCGCCATTGAGTTGACCCATAAAACTAGCACAGTAAACATAACTGCACCAATAAATGTAACGATCATAGAACGAATAAACTCAGAATTCCCAAAAAGCTCGGAGTAGTTAGTGAAAATCCATTCAGATGGGAAGAACTTAAATGGATACCCCAACACTTCAGTTTCAGCCTTAAATCCTGCAATAGCCATCCAGATTAACGGAAAAATAGATATTAATGAAACTCCGATACCGAATATGATTAAAACACTTTTATTTGCTTTTTTTGCACTCAACAAACTCACCTCAGTTACGTTCAGCTATCGATTGATTTCTTCGAGCTGATTGTTGTAAAAATAAGGGCCGAAATCGTACCGAGCATAATAAATAACAACAATGCTGAAGATATTGTATAACCTAAGTAAGGATCATTTTTAAAATGGTTATAGATAAATAGATTTGGTGTCATCGTCTGGTTTAAAGGACCTCCACCAGTCATAATATAAGGCAAGTCAAATTGTTGGATTGCAGCAGTTATACCTGTAACAAGTAAATAAACAAATATATTTCTTAAAAGCGGAATTGTGATATAAATCATTCTTTGAAAAGCATTGGCTCCATCAATTTCAGCGGCTTCATAATATGAATTTGGGATATCATTTAATCCAGCAAGCATGATTAAGGTAGTAAAGCCAAATCCAAGCCAAATCGCAGGAATGGAGATACTTCCTAATACAATTTTTATATCTGCTGTCCATGCAATGCGTTCAAATCCCAGTTTTACTAAAATAAAATTAGCCAACCCGCCATTGTAGTTGTAAATAAACATGAAAATTAATGATGCAACCACTCCAGATACAACATATGGAATATAAATTGATGTTTTAATAAATCCTCCCAATCTTCCTCCTATAGATTTAATTAAATTCGCAAACAAGAAAGCGAGAATAAATTGGGTTGGAATAACGAGCAAAGCAAATTTCACACCCGTTAATAGTGATTTATAAAATAGAGTGTCCTTTAATACCCTTTTATAGTTTTCAAAGGCAATAAAGACGGAATCTTGGTAAAAATTCCATTCGTAAAAACTTACTATTATGGCGTAGATTAATGGGATAACGACAAAGCATGTCAATAACACCAGTATTGGAGCAAGCATGATAAACGCTGTATTCGTATCACTCCGTTTTAAGTAAAACTTTTTATTCATTTTGACACCTTCCTATGAAGCGGGGGTCTGAATGAAGTATTCAGACCTCCTCCTAATGAATAAGCAAAATTATCTTATTTTTTCGGGTTTGTACCTGCATAATTATTATTTGCAATATATTCATTGATTTCCTTTTCAGCTGTTTGCAAGGATTTCTCTACATCCTCACCTGTTAAAGCAACACGTTCTACTGCATTCGCATATGCAACACTAATCTCCCAAGCATAAATTGGTTCTGGAACAGCATATGGTACGATTTTTTCCGCAATCATATTACGCCATGGATCTTGGCTTCCTTCAGGGTCTGCGGCTAATTTTTCATCAACTGACTTCCGAACAGCAAACTTGGAGAATTTCGTTACATTCTTAAAGAAGTCAAGCATAATCTCTTCGTCACCTGCCAATAAATAGCTGATGAAATCCGCTGCTTCTTTTGGATGTTTAGATTTCCCATCAATTGTTAATGTCCATCCTCCCAAAGAAGCAGTAGGTCTTTCAAAGTTTCCATCAGGAGTAGGCATTACAGCAACACCAATTTTATCTAACATGTCTGGATAATCATTTCTTAATTGTCCGATAGCCCAAGATCCAATTACTTGCATAGCAGCTTGTCCTTCTGCTAATGGTTTTATATCATTGTAACCAGTTTCAAAAGCTTGTTTTGGTACTATTCCTTCTTTATTTAACCTCGCCCAAAATTCAATTAATTGCTTATATTCAGGAGTATTAATAGTAGCTTCAGACCAATCATCATTGACCGGAGATACCCCCATCATTCCTTGTAGACCCCAATGTGTCCAAGCAATTTCAACTGAGTTGCCAGCCGCAGTAAACCCAACAACATTGTCTTTTGTTAGCTTTTTACCATACTCAATTAATTCATCCCATGTTGTTGGTGGACTTTCAGGATCAAGGCCAGCCTCTTCAAACAAGTCTTTTCGATAAAACAATACTGCAGATGGTTCTACTAACATCGGATAGGCATAATGTTTTCCGTCTAAACTGACAAAATCATTGATGTTATCATATAAATCTTCAAAAACGCTAGGATCTACATAATCATCTAATGCTTGAATTTCTCCTTGTTTTGCAGAAAACACGATTTTATTGTAGTTCATTGTAGTGATATCAGGACTAGTTCCTGCTGCTTGAGCTGCCACAACTTTTTGATCCCAAGCATCTCCAGGAATTACTTCTAATTCAACAACAACCTCGTCTTGAGATTTGTTATACTCATCAATCCATTTTTCAAACCATTCCGTATCTTTATCACCCCATTGCGGTGTCCAGAAATTAAGAACCGTCTTTCCTTCATTATCTTTGTTCTTAGTTTTCTTACCACCACCTGCAGGCTCACCAGGTCCATCACCACAACCAGCCAGCAGAACTGAAACTGTCATGAGGACTGCCAATAACAACACAGCATACTTTTTAATTTTCATAAATGAATGAACTCCCCTTCTTATTGTTTAATAAAATTTCATTACTGGGTTATTAAAACAAAATTGTAAATGGTTGTGCTTACATACATTTCGAACATATTCATTTTTCTATTAATCTTGTATTCTCTTTATTGTTAAACAATAATGTGTATTCGTTTACACATGTGTTAAAAATAATTCTACTTCTTCTAAACTAGGAAGTGATGGGATCGCTCCTTCCTTCGTTACCGTTAATGCACCTACTGCATTGGCAAATTTCACAGCTTCCTCCAATGTTTTCCCGCTAACTATTCCAACCGCCAGCGCCCCATTAAATGAGTCTCCCGCTGCTACAGAATCCACAGGATGAACTGGAAATCCTGGAACATGGTAAGCTCTAGATTGGTTTACGACTAATGCCCCTTTTTCTGCTAGAGTCATAATGACATTTTTAACACCTTTTTCTATGAGTATCTTTCCTGCAGTTTTCGCATCTTCAATAGAATTAATGGTAACTCCTGTTAGAATCTCAGCCTCCGTCTCATTCGGTGTTAGGTAGGATATTTTACTTAGCACCTCATCACTTAATTTTTGCGCAGGGGCAGGATTAAATATAATTGGAACTTCGTAATCTGCAGCATATGCTATCGCTTGTTCAACCATTTTCAAATCCATTTCAAGCTGCAGCACTATAACCTTTGCATTCATAATTAAATGTTTAATATTTTCCAAATCATCGATTGTAAAGTTCAGATTGGCACCTGGTACGACAATAATCCGATTATCACCGTTTTCTTCCAACGTTACGGACCCTACACCTGTCGGAATTTCACTATCACGCAAAATATATTGGGTATTTACGTTTTCCTTATTCAAGGCATCCAGTGCTTGATCACCAAAATGATCGATTCCAACTTTACCAACCATCGTAACTTTTCCACCGAGGCGCGCGGATGATACAGCCTGATTTGCCCCCTTTCCCCCAGGAAATATTGAAAAGCTAGTACCGATTAATGTTTCCCCGTTTTCAGGGGCTCGTGGTGTCCGTACAACAAGATCCATCATAAAACTACCAATTACTAAGATTTCCACATGATCTACATCCTTTATTTATAATGCCTGATTAGTTAACATTGAAGATTAAAGGAATTTTTTAGTCTGAATAATCATTATCAAAAGATGGAATACAAATCCCCTCCTTTAGATTAGTAAGCTAATTACAAGATAGGTAATCGTTTACACATCCAACAAAAAATATAAGTAATCGTTTACACATTCATTAAAAAAATTTCACTATTTTCTTGGTGAAAAAGTGGACTAGTAGGTAATCGATTACATATGTGATTACCTACATTCTGTCATAGAGTATTTATGATGTCAATAGTTTTTTTATTTTTTTCTTACAGAATACCTGCAAGAAAATTTAGGCATAGATAAGTGTTAAAGAGAATGCGTTATTTTCCTTAATATTGAACCAATTAAGGACTCTTCCTTTTTAAAGTATGATATATGAATAATTAGCCATATTCCAAGGACCCCCAAAAAGTCCTTTACTAAATCTATCATCGAAAACGATCTAAACGGCACAAAATATTGATGAATTTCATCTATGAGACCATATAAAACAGCGATAGTAAAACAAATCGCTTCCGTTTTTGAATTAAGACTTCGAAAGGTGAGAACAGCTAAAATAAGAAGCAGATACAAGATTCCAAATTCAAATAAATGAGCAAGTTCTAAACAAGCACCAATCATAACAATTATGTAATTATTAATATAGTTTGAAAGATTGTATACTGATTCAGGATCAAAAGAACTGGATTGTATCCATATCAATATTATGTATAGAATAGGAAGAATTCTTAAAATCAACTTCATAGAAAGCTCCTTCTGAAAAATAATAAGAGAGAAGGCCACATGACCTTCTCTCATTTATATTTTGGCATTTTTTATAATTCCGCTCATTACCTCAGCGTTAGGATAATTAAAATCGTTGTATTGTTTAATCACCTTTTCAGAATCAAAAGGAACCCTTACGATAGAAGCCTGAAACCTATTATTTTCAATCTCTATTAG
>NZ_JAIAZY010000055.1 GCF_019459225.1 Bacillus sp. IITD106 | reverse complement strand
ATTATGAGAGATTGCGAGTCTATTAACGTTCTTCTAAATTATAGGTTCGCAAAGTTGATTGATTTGCTTAGGAAACCAGAAGAAGTGGGTCGGAAAATAAAGAAACACTCACAGAGAGTACGCTGGCATCTTCAAAGAATGTACAGAGTCCGAAATTCAATTGTACATTCCGCAAATCACGAAAATCATAATTTGGAATTACTTATTAGGCACTTGAATTCATATTTAAGATATACAGTCAATGGTGCTATTTTTGCTGTTTATAGAACATCGTCGAGTAGCTTTGATGAAGTGTTTGCGATGATTAAACAAAATACAGAGGTAACTACTGAGATATTAAAAGATAATACGTTAGTAGGGAACAAACAATTATATTTGAAGTTTTTAGTTGACGGAGCTTTATTTAGTTAAGTGCTAAAACATAGTATAAAAGAATCGAGAAATCGTTCGATTCTTTTATACTCGGTTTACGAGGACTATAATAAATTTTCAATGATATTTTTATCTTTCAGACTAATTGCTATTTCAGTAGGATTTACTTGTTTAGAGGAAATGGTTATACTGCTGTTTACTAACTTTCTGGCAATCATTTCTGCCAGTTGATCGAGGTTATTAACAGGGGAATTACAAGGTAATTGAGCAGTCGTATTTAGGGGTGCGAAGAAGAATATGAAATTTCAAATGCATGATCACTTCCTTTAGTCTCTGTTATGATTAAATATGCCGGACGAAAAAAACATTTAGAAACGTTCTGCTTGATACGGGCTGCTCTTCAACCATTTTAGATACGGACTTATGTGAAGAAATCGGGCTTATGCTCGATTTGGAAAATGCCATTACTCGAAAGATGTACGGAATTGGTGGTACGAAAATTTGCATTGAACAAAAAGTAAGTGGTATACATATTGATGAATTCCAACTTGAAAATTTCATTATTCAGCTCGGGGATGTTAGAGAAATGCATGGATTCGACGGGATCATCGGTAGTGACTTTTTTTCTTGCAAATAAATTAATCATCGACTTTGAAAATATGGAATTACGAAAAAACTAGGTTATTCCGTAAAGCAAAAGGCACAACTAGAAAATCTCACTAGTTGTACCTTTTTGAGCGGAAAACTAAGCTATGAACCTTCCCTAGTGTCCCACTTCATTAATGAATATCTTGAATGACTTTTTCTAGGAATTCACCCATTCGCTTGACGACCGGCTCTGAAAAATCAAAACTGACCCCAGTTTCTTCATAAACAGCTGCGATAGACTGATTGTAGTCCGCGCCTGCACCTTTTTTAAAAGATTCGATAGCTTGCTCCGGGTTATTCCGATAATTCTCAAGTAATTGTAGAGCCCCAAGCATCGAGATGGAGTATTCAATATTATAGAATGGAACTTCGAAATAATGAAGGGTGCCTATCCAACTCATCCCGATTTCTTCCTCAAACCCAGTAGTATCGACAGGGTTTAAGCCGTAACGTTTTGAGATTTCAAAGTATTTTTTATCACGCTCTTTGGCAGTGTGTTTAGGATTTGTATACATCCAATGCTGGAAAAGATCTCCTGACAATGGACCGTATAACATTGTAAATGCCCGTCTTAGTTCTTCACGCTGTGCGCTTTTAAAATCTTCTTCTTCTGGATAAAAACGATCCAGCTTATCCAATAATAGCAATTCCATCCCATGTGAATACAGTTCAGCAATTTCCATTCTGTGCTGGTAGTCTTCAAGAGGACCGTGTTCTGAAAACTCGAGGTACCCATTCACTGCATGGCCCATTTCATGAATTAATGCGATAAGAGAGAAAAAGGATGGACTAAAATTTGCAAAAACAAAGGTATCCCCTGAAACAGGCAAGGCGGTACAAAAACCACCAGGGCTTTTTCCTTTCCGATCCCCAAGATCTAGTAACCCATTCTCTCTCATATAATCGAAACGGTCAGCAAAATATGGATCGGTCTTCCCTAATATTTCAGAAACGCCATCCATAAGATCAGACACCTCGGAATAAGGAGGGTTTTTCATCAGTTTAGCCGTGTTATCCCAAGGGCGATATGTATCGACACCAAGCTTGGACTTAAAAACTTCTGCAAGCCTGTTCCAAGCTGGAATAATATGTTTTTCTACATTTTCATGAAAGTCATAACAATCTTGGACACTATATTCGCGATTTTTGGCCACAAACATATAGTCACGATAATTTTCAAAGCCTGCATTTACAGCGATTTGATGGCGTAGTCGAACGAGCTCATCCATAATGGCATCCATATCGGGCTTACCGCGTGATAAGCTTTTTCTCTTACTGCTCTGTCTAGGTGATCCAGTTGGGATTCGATAAACGGAAAAGGCTTTTCCTCTCCCTCCCATTCAACTGTCAGTCCTCCCATAATTTCACTATACTTCGTACAGAGCTCTTGTTCTTTTACCATTAATGGAATATTTTCTTCTCTAAACAGTTTAATTTCGGACTCGCGAACGCGTCGCATTAAACCATAACGTTTTTCATTTAATTGATTTAAATAAGGAGACTCACAGCACTTCTCATTCAGCTTTGCTTTATATTTCATTAAAAGTGGTTGAATGACTTGCTGATCGTGAAGATAAGTCGACTTGATTTCTTCATCCTCTGTGTTTCGGTAGAAGTCGACTTGATGACCTGTCATCGCCTCATCGATTTTAATCATTAAATCCTTTTCATCTTTTAACCACTTTTCTAGGTCAGAAACGGATTCAATCGAAATCTCAAGTAAACTTTGAAATTGAGCTTCGACCCCTTCTACATCTTGTAAATTAATTAGTTCCTGATAATAATGATGACCTTTATCTTGTGTCATGGATAACTCTCCTTCCCCCTTAAATTATTTCAATTATCCCAATAATAATCATATAGTTTTCTAGTTACCAAATCTAGCTTTTTCGAAAGGATCAACAATTAATTCTTTAATGGAACTGGATAGAAATGGTTTATAAAAAAAGGCACCCAAGTAAAATTTTTTCTCATTATGCACCCCTTTAGCTATATTTAAAACACTTTCGTAGTCCAATCCTCACAATTCCAAATATCGGTCGCAATTTCACGATAGAAATCAGGTTCGTGGGATACCATCAAAATACTTCCGCGATATGCCTTTAAAGCACGCTTCAATTCTTCTTTTGCGTCCACATCCAAGTGATTGGTCGGTTCGTCTAGAATTAATAAATTTGTTTCTGTGTTTAATATTTTACACAATCGAACTTTGGCTTTTTCTCCTCCAGAAAGGACTTCGATTTTACTTTCAATATGTTTCGTCGTTAATCCACATTTTGCAAGAGCAGCACGTACTTCAGCCTGGTTCATACTTGGGAACTCGCTCCAAATCTCTTCAATACAAGTATTGTAGTTGGACTGTTTAACTTCCTGCTCGAAGTAACCGATGTATTGATACTCACCACGTTCCACTTTACCCGAAATTGGAGTAATCAACCCAAGAATACTTTTTAAAAGAGTAGACTTACCAATTCCGTTTGCTCCCACAAATGCAATTTTCTGTCCGCGTTCCATTTTCAAATTCAGAGGGCGAGAAAGTGGTTCATTGTAACCAATAACAAGATCTTCAGTCGTGAA
The DNA here is from genome assembly GCF_019459225.1 of Bacillus sp. IITD106. Lineage (GTDB taxonomy): Bacteria > Bacillota > Bacilli > Bacillales > Bacillaceae_C > Lederbergia. The sequence continues at coordinate 18,780 of NZ_JAIAZY010000055.1, read as the reverse complement.
AATCCAACGACTAGCTGCACGAGCTTCCTTGAAAATAAATTCTGGTTTCGGCTTCTCTTTCCCCAATTCAATAATTTCCATTTTGTCGAGCTTCTTTTGACGAGACATCGCCATATTACGAGTTGCAACACTTGCCTTGTTGCGGGCAACGAAGTCTTTCAAATCAGCTATTTCTTGTTTTGGCGCTTGTAAGCGGACTCTAGCTGCTGTTTCTTCATTTCATAAATTTTTAAGAAGTTATCATAGTCACCAACATAGCGATTCAACTCTTGGTTTTCCATGTGATAGATCAAGTTAACTACATTGTTCAAAAATGAGATATCATGTGAGATCAAGATAAATGCATTCTCATATTCTTGTAAATAGCGCTTCAACCATTCGATATGCTGTTCATCCAAATAGTTCGTTGGCTCGTCTAGTAATAGGATTTCTGGCTTTTCTAGCAAAAGCTTAGCTAGCAAAACCTTCGTACGTTGCCCGCCGCTAAGATCATCTACATCTCGATCGAGTCCAACAGCGTCTAATCCTAGACCACGAGCAATTTCCTCAACTTTTGAATTTATTCGATAGAAATCATTACTATCTAGAGTTTCTTGTAGCTCTCCAACTTCTGCAAGTAATGCATCGATATCAGCACCTTCATCACCCATTTTTGCATAAAGTTCATTAATCTCTGCTTCAGTATCAAAAAGATATTGAAAAGCAGCACTCAAAGCGTCACGCATCGTAGTACCTTTTTGCAGGACGGCATGCTGATCTAAATAACCTACACGAACTTTCCGTGACCACTCAACTTTCCCCTCGTCGGGTTGCAACTTCCCAGTAATAATATTCATGAAAGTAGATTTACCCTCACCATTTGCCCCAACTAGTCCAACATGCTCACCTTTTAAAAGCCGAAAGGACACATTATTAAAAATCGCACGATCCCCAAAACCGTGACTTAAATTTTGTACGTTTAATACGCTCATTTTTTTAACCCCTTATCCAATGTCACATGTGAATCTTACTAGATTTTGATTAATTTTTGAAGTTGTTTTTGTGAAAATTTAAGTCTTCCCATCGTAAAAATGTGATTATTGAACTATATTAACTTGGTCGAATAACAATTGGCTATGAGTCCATTATACAACCGATTCTGAAGGTAAGAATTATTGCCATGTGGAAATAGCCGCGGAAAAATGAAAAATTGCTTGGATTCTAAACTAAAACTTTAATAGGGGCAAAATTGCGAAATAGTTGAAAACTGACATATAACAAATGCATTGCTATATGTCGTTTTTTTCTTCGTATTCGAGTATATCGCCAGGCTGACAATTTAAGGTCTGACAGATTTTTTCTAAAGTGGCAAAGCGAATACCACGCGCTTTACCTGTTTTTAGTATTGATAAATTAGCTGGAGTAATATCAATCTTTTCTGCTAACTCTTTTGAAGAAATTTTTCTTTCTAGCATTACTCGATCTAGATTAATTTTTATCATTAGGAGCTCCCACCTAAATCACGTTGTTAGAATCGTCTTGCAAAGATATGCCGTATTTAAAAACCACATAAATTGTGTAAACGATGGCTAACAGAAGAATATTTCCCATTAAACTTGGCCAGGATTCTGAAAAAACATCACTGACATTGTACGTATGTGTTTGTGCAAAGAATAACTGACTAATGAACTGTAAAATGATAAAGCTTGTGAACGAGATTAAAATTAATTTGAGGTACTTGAGATTTTGAAAAACAAAGTAGTGTTGTTCATAAATATTACCAATCATTTTATGTAGAGCATACATAATGATAAACAAACTAGCAATGATTGCTAGTGCAACTAAGCATGAAAGTACTAAAAACCATACTGATAGGTTTGTGTTTGAGTTTAATTTTGCATACTGTAGCAGTTGCTTTTTGACTCCTTCTGATACTAACAATAAAGCTCCAGACGCAAATAATAGTACTAATTCAGCAAACGCACATAAAATTTGTGCAATTAGCGACACAATTGACAAAAATTTTAGAACCGTCTTGGTAAAGAGATTCATTAGATATCGCCTCCTTATATTATGTGGATTATTCTAAAACGACAATAAATTATTGTCAAACAATAATTTATTGTCGTTTTTTCAAGAGATTCCTGACGCATAGCTTTTAAATTTAGTGGATCAAGGTAAGACTGATGAATCTTCTTGACAAGTTTGTCCCCAAGTCTATACCAACAAACAATCCACAGTAAATTTTTTCTAATGATTTTAATCGGCATCTTTACACATGCTTTTTTTCCTTCCAGCCATTATAAAATTCTTTAAAATTTCATACATTACCACTTCTTACTTGATTTTCTTTGTACATATTCTCTGTTAATATTAAAGTGGGACAGCTTTAATATAAGCAGCAAAAGCAGGAGGGTTGCCCTTAAGTGTAAAGAAAGCCTTGGTTACACGGAAATAGACGAATGGCAGGATTGGACGTGGTTTTTTCAATAATCCAATTGCCTTCAAAACAAATTGAAATAGGAGGGGCATAACTGCTCTCTTTATTTTTAATATCCTCCTCTTCAGAAAACTGTGATAGAATGTCAGTATAAAGATGCTAGGTTTTATAACAAATATAATATTAGCTTTACGTACTAATAGTATCGGGTTACGCAATAGGTGGAAGAATCCCCTGAAAATAAGTACTAAAGTATAGATGATTAGGAAATTAGGAGATGGACTTTTATGGAAGTTATCGTGATAGATTCATATAAATTAGATAGAATTTCGACTAGAATGGCTAAAGATTTCGGAACGATTCCTAGGGGACGTGAAGAGGATTACGCGTTCATTCTTGCGGCAATGGAAGGCAATTTACTGAAACTTCATCGACAGGATTCCAAGCGAACGGGCAGGCAAGCATTAATCGCAATCAAAATGGCATTACTTAAGATCGATGGCTATTTAAAAAAGGTAGAATACAATTTTAGCCAACATGAAACACTTGATACCAGGGCTTATTTGAATGGACTTCTTATGAGCTTTGATCCTTTTACCAATAAAGAAATTCATGAAATCATCATGAAAGATGGCACTCCTTTTGAACCTAAGAAATATTTTGCTACTCCCATTAAATGTTTATTAAGAATTGAAAAATCCATTGAACATTGGACCAAAAGGTTAGGGGCAAACGGATATTTTGTTTTTATAGAAAAGCATATGGGACATATGATTGATCACGATGTTAAAATGAATTATTCTGTAAAGATGCCCCATATTGAAACGAGAAACTTCAAGTAAAATGTAATCGGCTTTTTTTGTGAAACATGACTATCCGAAATGAAGGATGAATTATTGTGACCAGTGCTGTTATGAAAAAGAAGCTAACTGGGATGTTGTACAACTTTGTTTGCGATATGATAGCAAAATAGACCATGTTTTGTAAAAATTGAAAATTTTAAAAACCAGATTGGCTTTCTGGATGTTGTCGTTGAAATTGAAAAAAGATAAAAACGTTTACAAAGTCGCACCGTTTTACCCCTTTGGAGTCTTTAAAGTTAGAGGGGGATTTTTATAATGGCGCTTTACCAAATAAAATGGATTAAAAGCGATGCAAAACCAATCGAATTTTGTCGAACTATTACCCGTTGACAAGTTTATAAAATATGAATATAGTAAATGGCAATGGCACATTACCTCTAACTTTTTCACATTTCTTAAACATCATTTACACATAAAAACCAAGAAGAATGCTAATGATTCATCCTATCACCGTTTTGGAACAACCTCTTAATCGTAATCAAGTTATTCTACTTTCACACCATCCTTTTCTTTTTACCAAAAGTTATTTAATAAAAATATTAAACGCGAAAGAATTGATATACCGAGTAAATTATTTACTTTCATTTTTAAGCTTTGGGTAATGTGGCCAATATAAATTTGAAGGAGGAAAAGTAATGGGTCATGATATTTCAGGCTACAATAAAGCCGGTGAAGAAATTGCTTATGCACGTTTTAGCAGTGGAAATTATAATGCTACTGTACTTTACGATTTACTTGATGCACATAATTATTATGCCGGAGTTAGTGGATCGGGGGGAGGCTCCACTTTTTCAATACAACAAATTGAACATGCTCTGAATTCCTTCAATCGATTATACAATAATGACGCTTCTTCTCACTCAAATAGTGATTTCTTATCAGGGGATCAAAAACAAATTCTAGATTTTATAAAAAACTGTTTAGCAACAGCACAAAAGGAAGGTAATGTAAAAGTGTTTTTTGGCTAATATTTTTGCTGAACTCCTCAACTTTTTGTTGGAATCTCCAATATAAAATCTACAAATGGCAATTACCTCAGGATATTATCATTTTCGTTCACTTTTCCGTTTTAATTATTTCAAAAGATAATGTTCTTGACTCTGGGAATCTTCCGCCGCCTTTAACATCAAAATGGACCGCTTGCCGACTTTCTTAACTTAGGGTCAGTAATATCGGTGGAAAAATTCCCCATTGTTGAACGTGGATATTATTTTGTTAGTTATCCGGGAACACTCGTGATTTCAATCATGGGATGAATCCGATTCGAATCTGGGCATGACTCCTACCATGTTAAAGATTCTATATATGTGTGATATGGATGTACCATACCTGTGTTTCGTAATGAGGAAATAATGATATAATAAAACTAATAATAAACAAAAGGAGTGTGTATGATGGTGATGATGGATGAAAAAAGAAAAAAATTGCACGATCTAATAAATACTGCTCCATCTGAAAAATTAACTGAACTGGAAAAGTTAATTAGAATTACATTAATACCCGAAGAAGAACCATCAGAAGAAGAAAAGAAAATTATAGAGAAAGCTGAAAAGGAATTCATAAATGGGGAAACATACTCCTTTGAGGAAGTATTCGGGGACGAATAATATTGTATGCATTAGAGTTCTCCAAACAGTCAAAAAAGTTTATTGAAAAACAAGATCGAACAACTAAGAAAAGAAAAAAATATTGTGTCGTCGCTAGCCGAAAATCCTTATACACAGAGCAATGTAATAAAATTATCCGGTTATGAAAATTTGTATCGTGCTAGAATAGGAAGATATAGAATCCTTTACAAAATCTTAGATGATAAACTTATTGTATATGTGAGCGATATAGAGAGTAGAGGACAGGTATATAAAAATATATAATTAATGTCTCCCATCAATGAAGGCTGTTTTATTCTTGTTTACTTATCTATCCTTGCCTTCTCCCCAAGTCTATACCAACAAACAATCCACAGTAAATTTTCCAAATGCTTTCAATCGGCATCTTTCTACATGTCTTTTTTCCTTCCAGCCATTATTAAAGTTCTTTAAAATTTCATACGTTACCACTTCTTGCTTGATTTTCTTTGTACATGTTCTCTGTTATTATTAAAGTATATCATGATCAAAATTTGCTTATAGAAAATAAGTGTTTAAGCATGGTATAAGTGTAATAGAAGCATTGACACCTTGCTTTTGATTTTGGGATTAGAGCTTGGTCTAATATCCCATAATGAGAGGATTGTAATTTGAATATGATAGATAATTTTTGGCGTGATTTACCACGACCTTTTTTTATACTGGCACCAATGGAAGAAGTGACGGACGTTGTTTTCCGCCATGTAGTAAGCGCGGCAGCTAGACCTGATGTTTTTTTTACTGAGTTTACAAACACGGAGAGCTATTGTCATCCACAGGGGATTCAAAGTGTGCGTGGGCGTTTGACTTTTACAGAGGATGAACAACCAATTGTAGCCCATATATGGGGAGACAAGCCTGAATACTTTCGGCAAATGAGTATTGGTATGGCGAAGCTAGGCTTTCGGGGTATAGATATTAATATGGGCTGTCCTGTACCGAATGTGGCACAGCATGGGAAGGGAAGCGGTCTTATCCGCCGTCCAGAAGTTGCGGCAGATTTAATACAAGCAGCAAAAGCAGGAGGATTACCCGTAAGTGTAAAGACAAGGCTTGGTTACACGGAAGTAGACGAATGGCAGGATTGGCTGACACACATATTGAAACAAGACATTGTCAATCTATCCATTCATCTGCGTACAAGAAAGGAAATGAGCAAAGTAGATGCTCATTGGGAGCTGATCCCGGAAATTAAGAAACTTCGTGACGAGGTGGCACCAGATACTCTTTTGACGATCAATGGAGATATTCCTGACCGTCAAACTGGCTTGCAGCTCGTCAACCAATATGGTGTTGATGGGGTTATGATTGGGCGTGGTATTTTCACTAATCCATTTGCCTTTGAAAAAGAACTGAAAGATCATAGCAGTAAGGAATTGCTTGATCTCTTAAGATTACATCTCGATCTCCATGATAAATATTCAACATTAGAGCTGCGTCCGTTCAAGGCTCTTCATCGCTTTTTTAAGATATATGTCAAAGGATTTCGAGGGGCGAGTCAATTAAGAAACCAATTAATGAGCACAGAGTCAACAGATGAAGTGCGTGCGATGCTCGATCATTTTGGATTAAAGAATCTAGATGGAATGAAGGAATAGTAGAATAATGTGACCCCCTGAATAAAATCGGCAGTTTTTTGGGTTCATTTCCTATGTTCCCAAACTGATTCATTCGTCTAGTTTCCTTGGTTATCAACGGTTTTATTTTGGTTATACAGTTGAACTATCTAGATATCATTTAGATCTTAGTCTTGATAAAAAAATTAAATAATTCTCTGTAAAAACGTCATTTCACGATTGTTCGTGGATGGCGTTTTTTTATGCTGCGAATAGGAATGAAGATTTCAAATTAATCCAGTATAAGTTAATTTCCCGTTTTAAAAAAACTTCTTTCTTAAACTTGATGTGCGTCAAGGTTTCATTTCCCTTAACGTCTTATTATGGAGTCAGAAGGAAGAATACAACAACATTTTAGGAGGATGAAGAAGATGAAAAAAGTTGTATTTGGTCTTGAGCCACTTAGTTGTCCGTCATGTATCAAAAAGATTGAAGGTTCATTGAAGAAAATGAATGGTGTACAAGAAGCGAAAGTACTTTTCCACTCCGGAAAAGTGCGCGTACAGTTTGATGACAACATCATTCAAGTCGATGAGCTAAAGAAAGTCATTGTCAATCTCGGCTATCCGGTCCTGACACAAAAAGTATCCTAATGAACGACAATAAACGAAAGGAGTGGATTATTATGAATGCAAAACGGACGTCCCAAATTACCGCCGTGACTGGATTGTTGCTCGCGGCGGCAATCGGACTTCATCTCGCCGGTCTACACGAATGGAGACAGATCGTACTCATCGTCTCAACGGTTATGGCAGGTATTCCCATTTTAATCAAAGCCATAAAGGCACTCCGCATGAAAGCGTTCAGTATCGAATTGCTTGTCACCATTGCAGTCATCGGTGCATTGTTCATCGGAGAATACGTCGAATCCGCAGCCGTCACATTTCTGTTCCTGTTCGGTGCATTTCTTGAAGCACGAACACTTGAAAAAACGCGTTTTTCACTAAAAGCATTAGTGGATATGGCACCACTTGAAGCAACTGTCATCCGCAATGAGGAAACAATGTCCCTCCCGGTTGATGAGGTTAAAGAAGGGGATCGTGTCATCATCCGTTCCGGGGAAAAAGTGGCTGTTGATGGGACGATCATCTCTGGAAACGCAAACTTAAACGAAGCAGCGATTACAGGTGAATCTGTCCCAGCTTCAAAAACGGTTGACGATCGCGTATACAGCGGAACAATCGTTGACAATGGTTTCATCGAAGTCATTGCCGATCGCGTCGGCGATGATACAACATTTGCACGAATCATTGAACTCGTGGAAGAAGCGCAGGAATCCCAATCAAAAACCCAAAAATTCCTCGACCGTTTCGCAAATATCTACACGCCATCCGTTGTCGTCCTCTCGATTCTCGTCTACATTTTTACACGCAATATCGAGATGACTCTGACATTCCTTGTCATTGCGTGTCCAGGGGCACTCGTTATATCCGCCCCCGTTTCCATCGTTGCAGGAATCGGAAATGGCGCACGGAACGGTGTCCTCATTAAAGGCGGAGACATCATGGAAAAACTGGCGAAAATCGATACGGTCGTCTTCGACAAAACGGGTACGCTGACACGCGGCCGCCCGGAAGTGACCGACATCCATCCCTTTTTGGGTAATGAAGAAGAATTGCTTCGACTAGTGGCGGAAGCTGAAATGGTCTCGGAACACCACCTCGGGCAGACGATCGTCAACGAAGCGAAAAAAAGAAGAATCCCACTGCTCAACGAACCCGAAGAAGCTGAAGTGGTCAAAGGAAGCGGAATTCGCGCACTCGTCGAAGGCAAGCGGCTCGTCGTCGGAAACCGAAAGTTAATGGCTTCCGAAGCCATACGAATTGAAGAACAGGTGGAAGAGTATGCAGTTAGTCGTGAAAAATCAGGCAACACCGCCATCTTTGCGAGTATCGATGGGCAAATTGCCGGCATCTTTTCGATTGCAGACCGAATCCGTCCGGAAGCGGATAGTGCCCTCCAACAGTTGCGTGCAAAAGGCGTCAAGCGAATGATCATGTTGACAGGCGATAATCGCCATACAGCGGAGCTTGTCACGAATCAGCTTGGGCTCGATGAAGCTCATGCCGAATTGCTGCCAGAAGACAAAGTAGCGATGGTGCAAAAACTGAAAGAAGCCGGACATCACGTCGCAATGGCCGGGGACGGAATCAATGATGCGCCTGCCATCGCAATGGCGGATATCGGGCTCGCCATGGGGGAAAGCGGAACAGACGTATCGATGGAAACGGCTGATGTCGTGCTGATGGCGGACCGGCTGGATCAGTTCGCACATGCCTATTCACTTGCAAAAGCGACCGTACGGAATATGAAACAAAACACATTTTTCGCTGTTGGGACAGTTGTCCTGCTGCTTATCGGCGTATTGCTCGGAAAAGTCTTCCTTGCATCCGGCATGCTCATCCATGAATTGAGTGTCCTGCTTGTAATCCTTAACGCCATCCGCCTAATCCGGTATACTGGTAGAAGGAAAGCAAATGAACTTGACGGTTTAAATCCAATAACAGAATAGGATGGATGTTCGATGACAAATGACAGACTATGCGGTCAATCCACAGAAAGTCCAGTGGATGTGAAGAAAATGTGTATCTCCATCGTCCCAATTTTCAACCACTTGTCTCCTTCTGAAATGTCCGACATCGTCAAGGAGTCCCATTCTGTAACGTATCGACGCGGACAGACGATTTACCGCGCCGGCGAACAATCAGAAGGCTTGTATATCGTCCACAAAGGACGCGTGAAAATTTATCGTTTATCCGAAACCGGCAAAGAACAGCTCGTACGTATTTTGGAGCCCAGTGATTTTACAGGTGAATTATCCTTATTCAATGAATCAATCCATGACGCTTATGCAGAAGCGCTGGAACAGGTGGAATTATGTGTCATGGCGCGGGATGACTTCCAGAAATTCTTATTGAAATACCCAGCCATTTCCTTAAAAGTACTGACTGAATTTTCATCACGTTTAGCAAAAACGGAAAAACAGGCCGCTCACATTGCAATGGAATCAGTCGAAACACGCATCGCCCTATATCTGGCCGACCAGGTCGAACAGCAAAAAAGCCGCCAAATCCAATTGCCGATGAGTCGCAGAGACCTCGCCTCCCACCTCGGGACCACACCGGAAACGGTAAGCCGTAAACTGACTGATTTCCAAGATGCTGGATGGATCAGGCAAACCAGTCAGCGAGCCATTGACGTAATAGATTTGGATGCATTATTACTTTGTTGAATCGCGGAACCCCTTAATCGAGCCATCGATGATAGGGGTTTCATTATATTTTGGGTCCGGTATGGGTTAACTTGATAATGAGAGTCCACTACAGGCTGGCAGTATTCTTGTGAAGAATGTATATTTCTAATAGAAAAGTAATGATTGAAAATCCGAAAAGAAGTGCTATAATAACAATATTCTACAATTCTATACTATTCACTCATATAATCGCAGGGATAAGGCCTGCAAGTTTCTACCGATTTGCCGTAAACAAATCGACTATGGGTGGCAAATGATTGGAAAAAATAAGGTTGTGTGGAAATCTTGTTTTTTTCCTTTTTCTTCTAAATTCAAACTCGGAGACTTTGCTACCCTATATTTAAAAAGGGCATCGTCTGCGAGTTTTTTTGTACTATAAATCAGTTAGCTGAAAGGGGATAACATTGTGAAGGCATTACAGGAAAAAATTGTTTCTGAAGGAAAAGTCTTGTCAGATACCGTGTTAAAAGTGGATTCGTTCTTAAATCATCAAATTGATCCGAATTTAATGAAGGAAATTGGTGAGGAATTCGCCGACCGCTTTCAGGAAGCTGGTGTCACAAAAATTATTACAATCGAGTCGTCGGGAATTGCTCCAGCAACGATGGCAGGACTTTTGATGAATGTCCCCGTAGTATTTGCGCGAAAAAGGAAGTCATTAACGTTATCAGAAAATCTTTATACTGCTCAAGTCCACTCTTTTACTAAAAAGGAAACAAATGAAATTTCCATTTCCGGTGATTTTATTCAACAAGATGACGTTGTGTTGATTATTGATGACTTTTTGGCAAATGGACAAGCAGTTTTGGGCTTACTGGATATGATTGAGCAGGCGGGAGCAACACTAGCGGGAGTTGGAATTGTCATTGAAAAAGGTTTCCAATCAGGTGGTCAATTGATTCGTAATCGTGGAATTCGGGTTGAATCACTTGCCAATATTGCCTCCTTGCAAAATGGAAAAGTCGAATTTATGGAGGAGAGTTATATATAATGAAAAATGCCCTTAAATCCACCACCTTGGGAATCCAACATCTTTTGGCTATGTATGCAGGTGCTATTCTCGTGCCATTAATTATCGGAAAATCGTTGGGATTTGATCATAAACAATTAACGTATCTTGTGTCGATTGATATTTTAATGTGTGGAGTTGCAACACTTTTACAAATCATAAGTAACCGATTTGTCGGAATTGGCCTCCCAGTTGTGCTTGGCTGTACATTTACTGCGGTAGGTCCGATTATGAAAATTGGTGAGGAATTTGGTATATCCGCTATTTATGGTTCCATCATTGCCTCTGGCTTGATCATCATGTTGATTGCTGGCTTTTTTGGCAAATTGATCAAATTTTTTCCACCCGTTGTAACAGGTTCCGTTGTAACCATTATTGGTATTACGCTAATTCCAGTAGCAATCAATAACATGGGCGGTGGTCAAGATGCAGCCGACTTTGGGTCATTGTCGAATATTATATTAGCTTTTGGAACCTTAATAACGATTATCTTAATCTTCCGTTTTTCCACAGGCTTTATTCGTGCCATCTCCATATTACTCGGTCTTGGTGTTGGAACAATTGCTGCCAGTATTATGGGTAAGGTTGATTTAATGCCAGTTCAGGATGCGGCCGTTGCACAAATGGTAAAGCCCTTTTATTTTGGATATCCGACATTTGAATGGTCAGCTATCCTTACGATGACAATTGTTGGGATGGTATCTTTGGTAGAGTCAACGGGTGTTTATTTTGCCTTGAGTGATATTTGTGAAAAGAAGTTGAAGAAAGAAGACTTGGCAAAAGGCTATCGTGCAGAAGGGCTTGCCTCCGTCATTGGCGGTCTCTTCAATGCCTTCCCATATACAACATTTTCGCAAAATGTCGGTCTGATTCAAATGTCAGGAGTTCGGTCTCGAAAAGTGATTTTGATTACGGGTTCCATGCTAATCGCTCTTGGATTCCTGCCTAAAATAGCCGCATTCACCACCATTATTCCAACTTCTGTATTAGGGGGAGCGATGATGGCGATGTTTGGGATGGTCGTTTCTCAAGGGATTAAAATGCTAAGTAAAACTATTTCCGATTCCCAAGAAAACTCGATGATTATTGCTTGTTCTGTCGGCCTCGGTCTCGGTGTTACAGTTGCACCTGACTTATTTTCGGCACTTCCAGCAGGACTGCAAATATTAACAAGTAATGGGATTGTTGCAGGTAGTGTAACAGCGATTGCGCTTAATATAATCTTTCATATGTTGCCTAATAGGAAAAGGCAGGAAACTGTTGTTGTTTCGAAGCAAAGTGCATAAAGAGTAGGTTTGTTTTACTAAGAAAAAATGAAAGAAGAAGGCAACTATTCTCTTTTGGATGTTGCCTTTTTTACGTTAATTCTTAGCAGGATTTGCTTAGACAAAAGTAAAGAGGCAATCAATAGAAATTCTAATACATTCATAGTTGTGAAGTCTTTGAATCAGATGGCTAATATACCAGCTGAAATCATGCATTTCGAAGATACGGCTTAAAATAACTCTTTTTTATTTTCATAGAATTTCCTTTATTGTTGCAGTAATTTCCTTACCAACTCCCTTACACATACTAGACATTTTGACGTTATGAAAAAATAAATTCTACACTTTGTTTAATCTGGTTTAACAGGAAATCCCCGAAATAAATCCGCTACATCTAGCGTAAACTCTTCTAACTGTTGTAGGGTGCAGTCGTCTACTTATTGTTTGATGAATCCGTGATGGGGATGCTAAAAGATAAGGGACTCCTTCGATTAATTCCCACCGACCTTCCCATTCAGCAATGTCCTTAACAAAATATTTTTTTGACGATCAATATTGGGTTGCGACAAATGAATCACCCTTTTAATATGATTTCACATTATTTAATCCTATTATATACGTTAATAAGCCATTTTGTAGTATGAATTCTTAGATTAGCTCTTATACCTATTATAGATAACACCTATCCCTGTGGAAACAATATTGTAAATTGCCTGTTTTTCTAATAATCTAAAATAAACGTTAACAAGGAAGGGATTTTGGTAGGCATGGAGGAAAAGATTAAAGAACTAACTCTATTATTGTTATACTTAACATCATGGAAAGAGGCTGATGTTTTTGGAGAAATGAGAAGAAGTTGGAAAGGCTATCCGTTTGAGGTCCTAAATGAATTAACTGATGAGGATTTGATTCGGGGGAGTATAAAATCAAAGTCAGTTTATTTAACCGAAACTGGTATCAAAGAGGCTAAAGAGTTAATGGAAAAATATCTAAAGAATTTGGAAGGTAATTCGTTATAAATTTGTTGAATTAAAAAAACACTTTAAAAATATGAAAAAAAACGTGAATGGAGTGAAATCCATGTTAATCCAATGTACGAAAACCTTGCTCGATAAGATAGGAATAAACGGAACCGAACTAGCCTCTCCAGAAGGCAATGAGGATTTCCCGAAAAGTTTTTTTGCATGGCACGCTAAATTTGTCAGTATTAATAGAAGAAAAGCAATCGTTTTGATGAATAACGAAACAAGATATCCAGTCGTTATATACAGACCAAGTAGTAAGGATTTTTCAAAAATAAGAGAATTAATTTATGAGGCAATTTCCGAGGCTTTTCATATGGAAGGTGTCCGCAAAGAAGTAATTGAGGCTTACATGGCTAAAGCTGGTGAAATATCTTTTTCTAAAACCGCTAATAGAAGTATGGTGGCAAAGATGAATAACGCCGTGCGTGATATTGAATTCAGGCAGGAATATTTAGATGAAAAATCAAGAATCCAAAAATATATAAGCATCTTAGCAGGCAGATCTATTCAATTGTCGGGAGTGAATGATTCGTTCTATCCTATCGAAAAAACACTTGAATGTTTAGGAACTATTTTTAATCTTGATGAACATGTAGGTGTCGATGATGTTCTAGATATCGACCTATACCAATTGAAGATACAAATCAATCTTGAGGGCCATGACATTTGGAGACGGGTTCTTGTGCCTTCAACCTTTTCTTTTAGACATCTTCACTACATCATTCAAACGGTTTTTGATTGGCAAAACTATCACTTACATGAATTTACTGTAGAAGGATTGGAAAACAAGTCTCTTAAAATTGTGATGGATGACGATCCGGAAACGATGGAATATTTTAATTTTGATGAGTTTGAAATGCTCCAAGAAAGATTTGTTGCACTTGAAGAAATTTTACCAAAGTATGGAGAAGCCACTTATGAGTATGATTTCGGAGACTCATGGGAACATACCATAACGCTTGAAAAGATCGTAAAGTCTAAAACGTTCCAAGCAACATTTCTAGAAGGAAAGGGAGAAAGACCTCCTGAAGATGTGGGTGGAGCATCTGGCTTTGAAGAATATATAGGAATCATGGAAAATGAAAAACACCCAAGCTATCATGAAATGAAAGTATGGGCAGAGAATCAAAAAGAAAGAAAATTAAGCTCAGAAAAGATTAATCAACGACTTAAGCATGTAATCAGCGGGTATAGTTATTCGACATTTATGTTTGATTGAACAAGGTGTCAATCTCGTTAAGATGGTATTTATGCTTCAAAGTACGCTAGGGTATAAACAATATTTTATAGAATCAGTGGATGAGGTGAAATTATATATTTTGCTAGAACTGATTATGGACTTTCAACGTACTCAGGATTGGATTCATGAGTTTGACTTGGCTGTCCAAAGTGGTGTCAACCCAAGAAATGGTTTGCGGAAGATGTATAAATATATTAATGAGAAGAACGATTTTCCAGACTATATGATTAGTTATTAGATTGTAACCAGGAAATAAAACCTGTAAAGGAATGTAAGCGGTCAACCCCTTTGTATTTCATGGGGAGATGGATGACCGCTTTTTTTGTATAATCGAAGTTCACATAATTGCTTGTTTATTTTGTAACGGACCCCTGATACACAAGAATTTTGACGTAACGGGGGTAGGTGTTTTTATTTCTTTCTTTTTTTCTTATATCAAAAAAGTTGGCGGTAATGATGAAATTGATGCATTTACTAAAACTATCACTTATTGTGATAAAAGATAACGGAAAGGGAATATGGCTCTTGGAATTCTATAAAAATAGAACTAAAAAAAGGGTGATAAGGATAGAAACTCCTAAAATGGTCCCGACTACGGCGGTATGACGTTTGCGTTGCATCACGATGATGGCGATATATTCTCGAATCATTGCATTTGGCCAGTAGTAGAATGCGGTTTTTGAACCGATGCCTTGGCTCTTTAGGCCAGCCATTTTTGCATATATGCTGGCCCTGAATAGATGGAAATTGTTTGTAGTGAAGATGCTGTTGTATTTGTCTCCTTTTATTGAATCCATTATTTGTTTTGAGTAGAGCATATTCTCGTATGTATTAACTGAACGAGTTTCTGTCAAAGTGTGCTCAGAAGGAATTCCTTTCTCTACGGCATACTTTTGCATGGCTTCCGCTTCAGGAAGGTTTTCATCCGGCCCTTGTCCGCCTGAGAAAAGTATGATAGGTGGAAAAGTGGCAGCCGCTTGTTTCCAATAAAAATCAATTGCTTTATTAATCCGACTGGCCAAGAGAGGCGGCACTTTATCGTTAATTAAACCACTACCAAGCACGATAATAAAGTCTTGGTTATATTTGGGCTTGTTAAATTGATACAAAAAATAAGCAGATAAAAAATTGGTTAAGTGTAAAAAGAAATAAACGACTATTAAGTAAGCCCCAGAGTATAAAGGTTCAAAATAAAAAGACAAAAAACGCTCAGGATTTATGAGTCTTAATAAGAACAATAATAAAAGAAAGATCCCTAAAATAAGTGTTAAACTGTTAGAGAATCGTCTGCTTTCTTTTTTCATCAAAATTCGGCCATTTATAAATAACCCTATACTTAGAACGAATAATCCAAATGTTGAAATAAAAAGCAGAAATAAAACAGTTGGGATAAGAGCGATTAGCTTAAAAATCATAATATCTGAGCTGAATCCTACATAGCCACAAAAAATAAGAAATGAACAAAAAAATAGGTTAAATAGAAAACCGTTTATCATTCGTCTAGGATCTGTTAAATAAAATGCTAGGAAAATAATGAATAAAACAAGAGTAATAATTCCAAGAATAACCATTTTATACCTCGATTTATAGAAGATTTTACAGTTCATTATAAATGATTGTGGAAGCAGTTTAAAGCCGGTCATACAAATTGTGAAATCACCTATCTCGGCTTCTGCCATAACTTTACCTGAAAATGATTTCTCCCAAATAACATTCCATTTTTTAGAAATTTTGCACTTGACTTTAGACTGCTGAAAAGATATACCTTAACATAATATACGAGAGGTGTTTTAAATGAAAATTCGTTTAGTGAAATGCGCCAACAGCAAGAGAAATGCCTCATACTGCACGGATTGCAATGCGTCTTCATAGAGGAGAAAATTTATTCGAAGATGAATGATGGGCTGCTTTGTGGTGTGCTGTGAATTTTTAGGCGTAATTGATTGTATCGGAAAGGCCTCTCCCGAAAAATGAGAGGCCTTTTTCATATCTATAAATTGTGAAGCCAAAAATCCTAACATTTATATTAAGGGATAAACAAATGTTACCTACTTTTTTTTCTTTTTGGAATGATCGATCATAAGTTTATTTTTCTTCACCTTTTCTAATATAACTTGAACATGAATTTTTCTTTCATCAATATGCTCCACACTCGAAACTTTACCTTTCCGACCTTTAATGATGATATCCTCACCTACAGAAGGAACACGTTTAAGCAGCTGATTTAATAGAAGATTTTTGTTTTCGAAAAAATAAACAACAAACATTTAGGCCACACCTCTCTCTTCATATCTTTCTAATAAAATATAGGATTGCAGTTGGATTTAGACCAAAAGAATAGTATAAAACCTTTGAAAAATGATGAATGCTTCTTACTTGGAAATTGATTGATACAAAAAAGATCGTTAGAAGTCCTTGTTTAAGTTTACTGATACTTTTTTCGATTCAGAATCCAATTTATTTCACAGATGAACAAAGCTATAATAGGATAAACGACCTGGAACTTAAGGGGAAAATATACAAGTAGCCAAGTTTCGCAATTGAATGGTTCGATCAGCATAAACAATCGCTCTATATACTTGGTTGGTCCTATTTTAGAAATCAGCAGAAAATAGAGGAGCTTTTTTACCGGTCCATTATAAAAGTAGACAAAGAATTACCTCGTTTTAAACGAGAAACATCATTCAAAATGTGGGAAACGTCTATTTTTAAGAAACTACAATGGATATCTATGAAATCTCCATCTATTTTCAAATATAATGAAAATAAAAGAAAAACTAGATGTTGGATGAAGTGGAAGAAGTTTGAAGACTTTACCAAGGTTGAATAGCCTAAGTACAAATAACAAAATAACGGATCTAGGAGAGAAATAAATGAACGAATTACATGTATTTAGTGAACTTCATAAGTTTTTAAATGGCCTAGGTAGAATGAGTGTTACCCTTGCTGCAAAAAGTTTAACATTAGGATATAAGCCTTTCCTTTTTGGTGGGGGAGTGCCCAAATTTGCTACTTTATATGGAGAAAAACGCTACAACTGTTTGATACTACATGTTGATCCAGGTAATCAGGAATCTCTTAAAGGGAAAATAATTCAAAAAGAAATTCAGGCGCTCTTACATTTCGATATCAAAGAAATAAGAAGTTTTCCTTTAAAAAAACATGAGGTTTATATTCCATTTGAAGTAATACATAATAAAGAAAAAATGGAACTATTAAAACATTTTATTCGAAAACAATATGAAATTATTGTCAATAGATAAAGATGGAAACTTAATTTTTATGATATTTACGAATAGATACATCTTAGGTAATGCTAAAAATAATAGAAGTTTACGGATTAAAAAGTTGGCAAAAAAGTGAATGTAAAAGGGGGAAACACATTCGTGATCACTGCAAAAATAGATCCCATACCAATCACCACGATAAGAGAAAGAGACGTGGGATCTATCGTTGAATGGTTTGATCAGCATAAACGATCGTTCTATCTACTTGGTTGGTCTTATTTTAGGAGTCAGCAGCAAATCGAAGAAGTTTTTTACCGGACCATTATAAAAGTAGGGAAAGAATTGCCTCAATTTAAAAAAGATATATCATTCAATATGTGGGTAACGTCTATTTTTCTACATATCTGTCGGGAGCTTTTCGATGATAAAAGTTTACAAGTTTCTGAGAAAGGTGTACCACATCAGGATTTATTTAAAGCACTCGATCAGCTGAAAGAGGATGAGAAAGTAGCAGTGGTGCTTACTTATACATTAAGATCCTCTCATGAGGAAGCGGCACATCTTCTCCAAGTTTCAGTGGAAAAGATAAAAGAGCTTTTGTTTTCCGGATTACAGTTACTTAGAAAAGACCATTCATCCTTTAATGGCTGTAAGGATTATCATAAGAATTACATTGATTACTTAGAAAGAACACTGGAACGGTCGAAAAAGATTGAATTCGAGATGCATCTTTATCATTGCCAAAACTGTCAGGAGGATTTTGGCACCTTTCAGGAGTCCATGTTAAATCTTACTGAATGGATTGACGATTTTCATGTACCGTCTGGTTTTATGGCAAACGTCAAACATAGGCTGGAAGAAAAGGAAAAACACAAACAAGCGAAGAACAAGAAACGTAATAGAATGGGTCTTGTTTTTGTAAGTGTTTTCGCCTTATTAATAGGTATAGGAAGTTTTACAGGATTTTTTACTAACATCTACTATACTTGGACAGAAGAAGACCAAGAGTTGCGTGCCTTTCTACAACATGGCTTAGGTAAAAGGCTGAGCTTGGAAGCGGAAAGCAATGGAATAAAAATTAAAATAAACAGTGTGATTGCAGATGATATACAAACGCTTGTATTTTATGAAATTGAAGATACAAATAAAGACAACCAATATGTGATGAATTATGATGATGGAGTTTTTGCGGAGAACAAACATGAAATCCTGAGTCGAGAAGCATCGCCAAGGTACTA
>NZ_JAIAZY010000054.1 GCF_019459225.1 Bacillus sp. IITD106 | reverse complement strand
GTTAATTAACATTTATTTTAAAAGACTACTAACTTCTTCATGAATTTTGCTCATCGCTAATTCAACATCCATATCGTCTAATATGATGAGTTGCATATATCTGTAAATAATTTTTGTTATCTCTGGAAACTCCTTATATCCAGGCTTTGCTTTTCCACTTTCTAATTGTTGAGCAAACGGTTGCAATAGTGGATCTTCAAATTTCGGATCTTTTAATGCTCTATTTGTGGCTGGAAACGTATCTGTTAGCTTAGCCATATTTTCTGGTTTGGCAATATACTCCATTAGCTTCCATGTAGCATCCTTATTTTTTCCTTTTTCAGGCATAATTAAAGAAAAACCATCTACTGTAGTTGTTCCCATTCCATCAAAGCCTGGAATTAGAGCGGTTCCAAGTTCAATAGAAGGATTACCATTTTGTATTGGCTCTATATCAAATTGACCGCCAACATACATGGCAACTTTTTCATTGATAAACAAATCTCGCAGACCAGTATTATCTAATTCCATTGAGCTTTTAGGCGCAAGCCCATTTTTAACTTCATTTGTTAATTCCTCCATCGCTTTTAAAGCTTCTGGGGAATCTAACATACTCTGTGTTCTATCTTCATTTAACAGTTCCCCACCTAAGCTATAAAGCATCTGAAGATAACGGACTAATGCATTATCCTGGTTTCCTAGTTGTAAACCAATTCCATATTGATCAATCTTACCGTCACCATTTGTATCCTTTGTCAATTTTTCAGCAGCAGCTAAATATTCTTCTCTCGTTTTTGGGAAATTATCAGGATCTAGTCCAGCTTCCTTGAACATTGTTTTATTGTATAAAACTCCCGCCCCATCATGGCGAAATGGTAATCCGTAAATTTTTCCTTCGTACGAATTAATATCTATTGCTGAACTGATAAAATCATTTTTATCCAAACTTTTCTCAAAATAGGAATCTAATTCTGTTAAAAATCCTTCAGACGCATAATTTCCTATTCTAGATTCCAGTTCAGTAATAACATCTGGAACCTCTCCAGTCTCTAATGCTACCCTTATTTTATTTTCCATAGTGTCCCAAGTAAGAATGGATAGTTCAACTTTTATATCCTTGTTCTCTTCTTCAAATTTTTTTACTATTTCCTTTGCTTCCTCTTCATCCCAATTAGGTATCCACCAAGTAACTTTTTTATTATTCGAACCGTTCGCATTATTAACAGAACTACAACCAGTCATTACAGCAGAGACTATCAATGATAAAACCATTAAAATCAGAAATTTTCTCACTCTTCTCACCCTTCTTTTAATTATTTATACCCACTCATATACTCAACCAATTTTTCTAAATTTACTTTTGACATATCAAACATTTTCATACCTATATCCTTATCTGTCTTCGAAGGGTCTCCTGTAGCACCGGTTTTTGAAAAATCTTTTACTACTTGGGAAACCATAGTTCCATTATGAAATTTTCCCCATTGCTTAGATGCGCCATCTGCAGATTCGCGATATCGATCTTCCCTAACATACTCAGGAACAAAATTTAGCAACATAGCCGTTTCTGCCTCATCAGCATGTAAAGGAGGACGAACGCCGAATATATCAATGATGTCTTTTTCAATACTTTCGAACCAAGTCCACACTATCACTTCAATATTTTCTTCCATCTTCAAATATCTGGCCATCTCTTTTAGCGGCTCTCTATTTCCCCCATGACCATTGATAACAATAACTTTTTTAATTCCATGAAATGCGATGCTTTTGATTATTTCGCCTATATAACTTTTTAGTGTTTCTGGTTTAACCCACAATGAGCCGGAGAAATGACGATGATATTCTGCAACCCCAACTGGAATAGTAGGAATAACCAAGGTATGCTCGTTGTCTTTTAGTGTTTTAGCAAAACCATCCGCTATAAAATAATCCGTTCCCAATGGTGCATGCAGTCCATGTTGCTCGATGCTTCCTATCGGGATAACCGCAACGGTTTTTTTATTAATTTTTTCTTCTAGGTCTTTCCACGTATTTGTTATCATTTATGATCACCTTCCAACCTAAATTTCACCTAGTTCTCTAAGTTGTTCTCCAAACGCTATCGTGTTTTCTACAGGCGCATCACCATACCATAAATGAAGCATATATCCATCCGCCCCACCTTTATAGGCCATTTTTACAGCTTCTTTTACATCTTCCGGGGTAGCAGGCGCATCACCAACTAGACCCGCAACAATTTTATGCTTTGTCCCTACTTCAAGCTTGGCTTTCCTAACTTCATAAAAGACGTTTTCACTCCCAATTCCTTCCTCTTCCAGCCCTTTAAATGTGTTCGGTCCACTAAATCCTTTTAATCGATAGTATTGATCTAACAATTCTTCATCTTTTATTTCTGGAATTGCGTTTTGCACTCTCTTTAAAGGCTTAGCCTCAAATGAACCAATGCGTTTATGATAGAGCATCAACTTGGTTATATCGGTAATTGCAGGCTGATTTCTATAAACTTGTCCCAGTGTCCAAGAAAAACTTGGCGCAACTAAATCACAAGATAATAAAATATCAGGGTTAATTCCTTTAACGACTTTATTTATTTCAATTACAAAATCGTCTACTGCCTTTCCCCTGAAATTTAGCCAATCTAGTAATTTGGGATGTTTCATCAAAAATCTGACAATATCAAATGAACCTCTGATTGTATCTGTCATATTTCTAAATTGTTCATAAGTTAATATGGTAGCTTCTTTATTAATTGCCTTTATTTCTGTTTTAATAGATTCAATGTCCAATCCCGCTTTCACAGCTTTTTCAACACATTTATCGCAAAAACAATTTCCCGCTGCCAATTGCGCTAGTGGGGACAATTCAGGTGATACCCAATCGGGAACAACCATAGGATCGTAAACATTTAAACTAACAACATCTAATTCTACTTCACGAATTCCTTTATTGTTTGTAAGGATATCTTTTGTTCTTCCGTAGAAATATTCGCGAACATTATTATTAGAAGGACACATCCAGTGTTTACTTCGATTTCCATCGATATCTACAACCGCAATTTCTGGGTTCGCTTCCACAATAACATCACTAACACCAGGTGTAATATTCAACTCAATATTTATTCCGTATTGGTTTGCCAGTCTACTAATTTCATTGTAATCAGAATTGATTAGGTTAGATTTCGTACCAAATAAATCGCCTTCATTTTTCTCATAGTTGATTTGGATATGCGGATCTATAGAAGTATTTTTATAAAACTCTTCATTCACATCAAAAGCATGTGCTATACCTCCATACATGATATGAGTAATTCCAGCATCGCGATATCTTGCGAATGCTTTATCAAGGCCTTCTTGATAATCATTTTCAAAAAAAGCCCACGCACCGACATACTTCTTTTTCATTTCACCTTGCTCCTCTCTACCAAAGAAAGAATTTCCTTCGTTAATTATGTATTAAGGAAATATATTTACGAAAATATTTCCATACGCACATTATAGTTCACACTTCTCAAACTAGTCAATAGCTTAAAATAAGATTATTGTAAATGTTTTCAACGTATTTACTTTAAATAAAAAAAGTATTATACTTTCATTTAGAAGTTTTTTAGGAAATTTATAAAGAAATAATTTCTTAAAATGAAGCATTGATTCAAAAAATGCTTTTTATCACAAAAAATAAACATTTTTTAGTAATTAGCAGTTTGATTTTGAAGATATGGTAGATTTTAGAATTTGTACTTTACAAACTTAGGAAAAATAAAGAAATTTTTTCCTTTTTGCGATATATTGAAACATATAGGCTTCCTAATATGCTTATCAATCAAATATAAAATAATGAGGCGTTATAAAATGTCAATAAAACTTAAAGATCTAGCCAAAGAATTGGGTGTATCACCTTCTACTATTTCCAAGGTTATTAATAACCGTCCTGGAGTTAGTGAGGAATTAAGAATAAAAATAGTTAATAAAATTGAAGAATTGAATTTACGACCAAAACAAACTGGTGGTTTTATAAAAGATGACACCATTAATGTGAATTTATTTATCAGGATAAATCAAAACGTTGAAAGCGACCCTTTTTATTCTTTAATTCAAAAAGGAATTTCCAGTGAATTACAAACCCATAAATACAATTTGTTATTGTACGTACTAAGTGAAAATAAAATTAATGATGAAGCGTTTAAGGATATTTTCGCAACTAAAAACATTAGCGGCAATATCTTAATCGGCGCAGATTACGACGAACACTTTTTAAAAGAAATACGAAAACTTAATATTCCAACCGTATTAGTAGATGGCACCTATCCAGGTTTATGCTCAGTTAACTCCGATAACTTCCAAGGTGCATTAAAAGCCATTAAATATTTGCAAGAAATGGGGCATGAACAAATCGCCTTTTTATCAGGACCTTTAAATCACGAAAGCATTAAACAACGTTATAATGGATATGCGGAGGGATTAAATAAGTTTTCCCAAAAAGTAAAGCCAGTCGTTTTAAAGAGTGAAGGGGTAAGTGTTGATGATGGCTATAAATCAATAATGACAAACAACGAAATTAACTTTACCGCATTATTTGCCGCAAACGATAAATTAGCCATCGGCGCCATGAAAGCTTTAAAAGAAAAAGGATATAGTATTCCAGAGGATATCAGTATTGTGGGGTTTGACGACATTGAATGGGGCATTCACACGGATCCTGCACTTACTACCATTCGTGTTCCAAAACTACAATCCGGACTGTTAGCCGCTCGTCTTTTTATGGATTTATATAATAACCCCGAACTGGAAGATGTTAATATAAAAGTGGGGTCAAAATTAATAGTACGAGATTCCGTACTAAGACTTTCTTAATAATTGATAAAAATAATGTTATAAAGGTAAATATTGGTGCCAGGTTCTAACATAATTCTAAATAATTAAATTGATTTGGAACCTGACACCATAACTTCTACAAATTCCTACTGCCAAACTTGCGGCGGATTTTCACCAACAAGTAATAGCCCATGCCTAGCGCACAATTAAAAATCCCTACCCAAAAACAGGTAGAGATTTCCTCAACTCAGTATCCAAATCTTCCCTTCGGATATATTTTTCCTAAACTTTTCAAACAGTACAGCCAGTTTATTTGCTGAACCAATAACAATCTACTGGGAATAAGACCATACATTTAAAAGGTTAAGTCGATTTCTTAAAACGCTTATAATCAAATTGATCCTACTCATCAACAGACAACCTTCTCCCCAAATCCCCGCCTGGATGGAATAGGTGAAATGTTTCTTTATCAAAATTTTTTAATCTTGATAATGCAATAGCGAGTGCATCAGCAATCAATAAGGACATAGTTGAGCTAGTAGTAGGGGCAAGCCCTAAGTGATCAGCCTCTTTATCATATTTATATATTAAAGCGATATCACACCATCTAGCTAAACTGGAATGCTCGCCTGAAGTGAGGACGATATTTTTTGTCCCTATTTTCTCTAACGTAGGGAGAAGGTGAAGCACTTCAGGAGTTTCTCCACTATTAGATAGGATAAATACGATGTCATCTTTTTGAATCATGCCTAAATCACCATGCACCCCTTCACAACTATGAACGAAAAAAGAGGGGCTGCCGGTACTTGCAAGGGAGGCGGCGAATTTTTTTCCAATATGTCCTGATTTACCAACACCTGTTACTACAATTTTCCCTTTGCAAGCCTTCATCATCTCTATTGCTTCTCTATATTGGCGATTAATTTGATTCATTAATTTTTCTATAGATTGAGATTGAATGTCTATTGCTTCTTTCATATAATCTAATGCATTCATTTATTTCACTCTCTCTTTTTAATTGAAACATCTGTAACCCTATAAAAATTTGCTCACCATTGTGCTTCGGGTGTTATTGTTATTTATAAAATTTTCAACCTCAATAGAAGTTGGTAGTGAAGGAATTGCACCTCTTTTTGTAACAGTTAAAGCTCCTACGATATTTGCATAAGCTACAGCATCCAGAAGCGATTTTCCCTGTGAAATTCCGTATGCAAAGGCACCATTAAATGCATCACCCGCCGCTACAGTATCAATTGCCTCTACTGGGTAACCTTTAATATAGTACTCCCCATCTTGATTAACGATTAAAGCTCCTTTTTCTCCAAGTGTGACGATTACATTTTCCACTCCTTTTTCCATCAATATCTTTGCGGCACGCTTTACATCCTCGAGTGTACTTATGTTTATTTTCGTAAGTATCTCAGCCTCCGTCTCATTAGGGGTTAGGTATGCAATTTTTTTGAGTAGATCATCTGACAAATATCTTGCTGGGGCAGGATTAAGGATTATGGGAACATGATGATTGTATGCAATATTTATTGCTTCCTCTATCATATTCATGTCCATTTCAAGCTGCAACACCAGTAGTTTGGACTTGGCTATCCCTTCTTTTATCGCATGTATATCGTCCATACTAAATTCCATGTTTGCTCCTGGAATAACAATGATACGATTATCTCCATTTTCCTCTAAAGTCACAAATCCGACTCCAGTTCTATGACTATAATCGCGTTGCAAATATTGGATGTCTATATTCTCTTTTTTCAGCACGGCAATAGCTTCGTCCCCAAAAGGATCTACTCCTACCTTCCCTGCCATCTGTACATTAGCACCTAGTCTAGCAGCCGCAACTGCCTGATTCGCCCCCTTGCCTCCTGGATATTGAGAAAAATCCAAACCAATAATCGTTTCTCCATTTTTGGGTGCTCGGGGAGTTTGGATAACCATATCCATCATAAAACTACCGACTATCAAAATACTCAAGAAAGCATCCTCCTTTCTTCTATAAAAAAGATTTCGATTCAAACATTTTATGGAATTTTCGGGCTTATATAAAAAAGTAAGATCTTTCAATCTAGTGAAGAACTTTTTTATCCAATAAATAGTCTTCAAATACCTTCGTCATCAAATTCAATTCTTTTGTGATCCTCTTTCCTAATTCATTCATTTCGTGATGTGGCGTTCTAGTTTTTAATTCATTATCCAATCCTTCTAAATGTAGATATAACTTGGCGTTAGTTGGATAATTTTCTAGCTCATATAATGAGGAAATCGTTAAAAAAGATTGAAGCATCCTAGATTTCCCCATTTCTTTATTCCAGTTGTGATGAAGCCATGTATATAGTTGTGGATGGAAATTTGCCATTACTCCACTAAATCCATTTATTCCTACATTATATGAATCTAATAATGTAGCTGTATTAGCATTATATATTTTTAAAGATTTTCCTTTGACCGCAGCCACCCTTTCTTTGATCATCTGGAGATCACAACAAGTATCCTTTAAAAAGTAAAAACGATTTGTATCTGCTAACCAGCTGAGCAATTGAGACGAAACCAATCTCTTATAAGGGAAAGGGCATTCATATAAGCCAAAATTCACATCTGGAACAGACTCTAAAATCATTTCTATTTTTCTCTTTACAACATCCTCATTATCGCTTTCAGCAGCAAGTCTATTACTCACCATTACAAAAGCATCAATCCCTGTATCGGAAATTCTTTTATTTTCTTCAATTTGAGCGTCCGCGGAGTCTGCTATTGACACCAACCTATAATAATTAAGACGTAATGAACGATCGCATCGTAATACTCTTCAATCTCTACAAATTCATCAACAGTGTGGGCCTGACGTATGTTTCCTGGTCCCAATATGATTGTCGGCATACCTCCTGCATTGGCAAGTAATCTCGCATCCGCTCCCGTAGGAAAACCACTAATTTTTATTTCCTTTTCTACTACTCTTTCCATAGATTGTTTTACGAATTGAGGCCATGGGTCATTTGGATCGGTTGAATAGGGTCTTACATGATGTATCAACTCTACTATTGGTGGATGTTCATTTAACCATAAACTTTCTTTTGTGGACTCTTCTATTTCCTTATAAAATTCCTTCAGGCTATCTTCCCATCCAGGTAAGTAGGTAAAGTTTCCTTCTATTTTACAATTAGCAGGAACGAGAATTGCCCCGTACCCTGCATCAACCCGATTGATACTTAAAATTGGCGAGTCAAGTAAGTTATTCACTTGCTCTTTCTTCCATTTAGACTCTAAGCTTTGTAATCTATTAATAAGTGGCAAAGCCTTTTCAAAAGCATTTACACCTTCCCACTTTAGATTACTATGACTTGCTACACCCTCAAATGTAATGCGAAATGCCACTGAACCTACATGCGTTGATTTTGGTTCCAAGCATGTTGGCTCTGCTACAAGTGCAGCATCAGCAGTATACCCACGGTCTATACATGCAAGTGTTCCATTTCCTCCACCAGCTTCTTCATCTACAACGCTTTCAAAAATTATGTCACCACGTAATGGTATTTCCAATTCGTTAATCAATTCTAAAGCCATTAATAATGCTGCGAGTCCAGCCTTCATGTCGCATGAACCCAATCCATAAAGACGTCCGTCCCGAATAGTAGGATCCCATGGATTTACGGTCCAACTTTGTATTTTACTAGGATAAACCGTATCAATATGCCCATTTAGTAATAGAGATTTTCCTCCGCCACGGCCCTTAAACGTTGCAACGATATTTGCCCTATTATGATATTCGTGACCTTCATTAAATTCTTCGTACTTCGTTAAACGTTTAGGATCGGGTTCAAAAATATCAATTTCACATTGCAAATTTTTTAACCGTGATAGAATAATATTCTGTCCATTCATTTCTTTTTCGGCTGTATCCTGTGCTATTAGCGATTTCAAAAACGCCAAATGCTCGTTTCTTCTTTTTTTAGCTAAATCATCGATCCGTTTCTGTAAGAATTCCATTATCCGCTCTCTCCCATTCTTTGCTTTGCTTGCTCGATTTCTACATGTAAGGTAAATCTAGAACGAATTTGATCTATCAATACTGCTATAATGATCACAATCCCAGAGATGATCTCGATGACAAAGGAATTTATACTCAATAAGCTTAGCCCATTACTTAATACACCTAATATTAATGCACCAATTACTGTGCCTGTAATTGTTCCAGATCCACCTGTTAATGCAGCTCCGCCTATTATAACTGCCGCTATCGCTTGAAGTTCGTACCCCACTCCAAGTGTAGGCATTCCTGCTCCTAGACGAGAGGATGCTATGAGTGCTGCTATCCCACACAATAATCCACTCATCATATATACAATAAATTTAATCTTTTTAACCCTAACACCAGCATGTAAAGCGGCTTCTTCGTTACCCCCAATAGCATAGATATGTCTACCTAGTCGAGTTTTACGAAGTGTAATGACGGACATAACTATTGCCAAAACTAAAATAATAGTTGGTACTGGGATCCCTCCCCAATAACCTTGGCCCAGTGTTGAAAATGAGGAAGGTAATCCATAAATGGGATAACCACCTGTATACAAATAACCGACACCCCTCAATAAAGTCATGGTCCCTAAGGTAGTAATGAATGGACTCATATTTAACGTGGAAATAAGGATACCATTCAATGCTCCAATTAGCGTTCCAATAATAATGCCTATAAGGACTGCAACAATTGGCGATAATCCATACTCCACCATCATGCCTGTTGAAATCACGCTAACGACAGCAACGATGGATCCCACTGAAAGATCTATACCGCCGGAAACGATGACAAATGTCATAGCAATCGACAGTAATCCAATAACAGATACTTGTCTAGTTATATTCAAAAGATTTGTGGTCGTTAAAAAGTCAGGTGATGTCAGTGAAAATGTTACTATTAAAATAATTAGAGCCATACCAATGCCGGCTTGTTGTATGTTAGATAATATTCTGCTTTTCAATAGAATCTCCCCCTACTGCATGAAGAAGCAAGTTATCTTCTGATGCTTCTTCACGATCTAGTTCAGCTACTATTTCTCCCTGGCGCATTACAAGTATTCGATCACAAATTTCCAATATTTCAGTCAACTCTGAGGAAGCCACTAGAATAGATGAGCCTTGGTCTGCGAGTTCTCTAATCAAACGATATATTTCAGCCCTGGCTCCAACATCTATTGCAACTGTTGGTTCATCTAACAAAAATATCTGCGACCCTCTGCCCATACATCTTGAAAGCACTATTTTTTGCTGGTTACCCCCGCTAAGAGATTGGACAGTTGTATTGATAGTGGGTGTTTTAACTCGTAACTTTTCTACATAATATTCAACTTTTTCCCGTTCCAGCTTTTGTTGGATAAATCCTAAACGTTCCAATAATTTTTCATAGCCTAATATTACATTGTTTTTGACAGACGATGACAAAACCAACCCCTGACGTTTTCTATCCTCCGGTACAAGGACCATTCCTTTATTAAGACTACGTTTAACTGAGCCAACAGGAACATCCGTGCCATCAATGTTGATTTTACCTGTATCAACCTTATCGATACCGAAAATCCCTCTTAAACACTCTGTTTTCCCGGCTCCAACTGTTCCATATATCCCAACTACTTCTTTACTTTTAACACTTATATTTATGTTCTTAAAAACACCCTCTTTAGAAAAGTTCTTAACTACTAATCTTTCTGAGCCAACGTTTTTGTTTTTTCGCGGTTCCTGAATTTTTCGCTTTTGACCTGTCATATGATTCACTAACTGATCTGCTGTTAGATTGTCAGAATCAAAAGTACCTACTTTAATACCGTCACGCAGGACAGTCACTTTCTGACATATTTCCAGAACCTCGTCCAAATAATGTGAAACATAAATAATAGAAACACCCTGCTTGTTAAGATTTCTAATTACCTGGAAAAACTTATTTACGTCATTTTGAGATAAAGCCGCTGTCGGTTCATCAAATAATACAATTTTTGGGTTAGTAGCCAGTATCCGAGCGAGATCTACCATTTGTTGAATCGCCACGCTTAGGTTTCCCATAAGTGTGTCAGGAGGTAAATTCACTAAGCCAACCTTTTCTAACAACTCACTTGATTTTTTAAACATCTCCGAATGATTTACAAACCCATGCTTCACAGGCAATTGATTAAGGAACAAGTTCTCGGCAACCGATAAATTAGGTAGTAATTTTCGGTCCTGGTGCATAACCTCAATTCCACAATTTCTTGCACCTAAAGGATTATTTAATTTAACTTCTTTTCCATCCATTAATGTTTTTCCTGAACTTGGAGTATAGATACCAGAAAGTATTTTTACTAAAGTCGACTTACCAGCACCATTTTCGCCAACAAGTCCATGAATTTCTCCTTCCTGTATCTTCAATGAGATGTCCTTAAGTGCCACCACCCCAGGAAATGCTTTCACAACATCTACTAATTCTAGTACGGGTTTCATATACTCCCTCCATAAAGGAATCCGTTAAATGTTTGTAAATAATTGGAATACGGATGTTATTATTTTTTATATTCATTTAAATTTTCTTCAGTAACAAGTACGGATTCTACAGCAATATCTGAATCAACATCCTCTCCTTTAATAACCTTAAGCATTGTTTCCATCGCTAATCTGCCAATTTCTTTTGGTTGTTGGGCAATGCTAGCTTTATAGGCAGTACCTTTTTCAATGGCTTCAATAGATTCATCTGTTACTTCACCAACTAAAATAATTTCCGAATCCATTTTTTTTGCTTGTATCGCTTGAAGTACTCCCTGGGCCATTTCATCATTTACAGCGTATATCGCATCAAGGTCCGGCTGAACTTGAAGAATATTCTCAGTAATAGAGAGTGCTTTTTCTCGTTTGGATTCACCATTTTGAATGGTTACGATTTCAATATCAGGGTATTTTTCCTTAATAATTTTCTTAAATCCTTCCTCTCTTGCTATGATAGATGTAATAGTCGGATTATTGATCAAGGCAACTTTTCCTTTGCCGTTTAACGAATCCCCAATATACTCTGCTGCAAGCTCCCCTATTCTGTGATGATCGGACGCAACGTGACTCGCTATTTCCCCACCACCTACGACTTCTATATCTGCAGTAACTAA
Source organism: Bacillus sp. IITD106 (assembly GCF_019459225.1). GTDB lineage: Bacteria > Bacillota > Bacilli > Bacillales > Bacillaceae_C > Lederbergia. The sequence goes on along the minus strand of NZ_JAIAZY010000054.1, from coordinate 10,582 downwards.
AGGTATTTTAGACCTGTTAACGGCTTCTACCTCTGCCACAGCAGCCTTCGAATCTATTGGTACAATGATAATCCCGTCAACCTTGCTTGTTATAAAATTTTCAATTTGCTCAGTCTGATCAGGTAATGAACCATTAGCATCATGAGTAATAAGTTCTACACCGTGCTCATCCGCAACATCTTTTAGACCTTGTTCTAAATCAACATAAAAAGGAAACCTTCTACTCCAATTAGAAAAACCAATGACAATCTTCTCTTTATCTGCTTTACTTATACTGTTATCTGAGTTTGACTTTCCAGATTCAACATTTGAATTTCCAGCACACCCAGTCACTAGAAAAACCATAGTGATTAAACACGTGAATATTATATTTAACTTATTTTTCATTTTTTTTACTCCCCCCACCTAACCATTGAATAGATTGATCCCAAAATGTTCGATAACCTTCCCAATTCAGAAATTCATGTGGAGCCCAGTGAGGTGCGCAATCGGTGGTATAAGCCATAGTTCTTCCTAGGCCATACTCTCCAACGACAACCAATGGATCATCTTCACACTGTACTATTACATTGGAATTATCCTTACTTTTAACACGATTGTAGCCAAGAATAACGGGCCATCTAGTTTCAATTCCTTGAATGATTTCATGTTCCTCATTTACAACAATGGGGGATATTCCCTCAGGAATCTCTACTCGATCATCAGTATCAATTAGATTCACTGGTAAAATATCTTCAATTGCTGTATTTTTATACCGCGCCTTGGCATCGATACCCTGAAAAGACATATAACCTCCAATCATTCCAAATCCTCCACCTTTATGAACATATTCCTTCAATAAAGATAAACGATTGGGTGTTACCTTTGACCACACCGCCGTCTCAGGAGGCAATAGTAATGTATTGCTGCCTATGTCACTAAGTAGAACAACGTTATAATCTTGTAAATCTTCCCAACTCGGAAAGTTTTCGATAGCCTGATGATTAGGAAGGTGATCGAAATGATGCCCTTTTGATTGCAATGCATTTCTTATCCATTTAATACCTTCTCCGTATCCAGATTGTAGGAAAGAATCCACACCCTTAATATGATATGAGTGCGAAATCCATGATTCACCAATTAGTAAAACACGCATAAGTCATCCTCCTAAAAATTTATAAATCTAATATTGTCTTATTTATACTTATTATTTTTATAAAATAACTTTCAATTTGCGCTTCCATTATATCCACCTGCAACCCTAATCATTAGACCAACTCGTGAATCCTTATGTTCTCGGTAATACTCAATACTTTTGAATTAGATTGCACGCACAATTCCTGACACCCGCAATAGCAACTCTAATCTCTCCAAACCCCTCTTCCTTATGTGATTTTCAAGTGTGACAAAGTTTAAAAACTATTAAATAATTTTACTAATTGATTTATCACGCCCTTTCCGATGAATAACTACCTTTCGACCTTTTCAAACATCATAACACATTTAGTGTTATTTCAGATTAAAAAAATAAATACCACATTTCGTGCCAACTATTTTTCTGTATTTCTTTTAGTGTTATTATGTTGATAGGTGAAAATTATGAATACTTTTGGCTCACGTCTAAAATTCTTAAGAAAACGTCTAGCACTAACACAAGAAGAACTCGGGAAAGTACTTAATGTAGGTGCTAGCACAGTTGGCATGTATGAACGTGGTGAAAGAGAGCCTTCGTTTAAGGTTTTAATGCATATTGCTGAGTATTTTGAAACTTCTATTGACTACTTACTTGGTCATCAAGTCAAAATAAGTAATCATTCTTTTCTTTATTTGTCAAAAGAAGAAGAGAATTTGTTGGCATTAAAGCAAGAATATCCAGCATTATTCGACTACATCCAAAAAGCGAGCCCATCTGAAATTGAAAAGCTTACAAAGATACTAAAAATTTTGTCGTAAAGGTAGTTTGTGTTTTTTTACAAATTACCAAATCGGTAATTACCTACATAGTAAACTATCCCTAATATCTTGTCAATGATTTTTACCACTTTGGTAATTTTCGAGGTGTTGTTATGAGTTCTTTTGGCAATCGTCTAATACAATTAAGGAAATTAAAAAAGCTTAAACAAAATCAAGCTGCTGAACTGATTGGAATTTCTAGTGTAAATCTTTCTCGTTATGAACAAGATAAAAGAAAGCCTAATAAGGAAACCCTATATTTATTAGCCAACTTTTATAATGTTTCCCCTTCCTATCTTTTATTTGGAGAAGAAAACGATTATTTAGATTTTCTTTCAGATATTACAAAAGAAGAAGCAATGCAATTAAAGGAGTATTTGGAGGAAATAAGAAGAAATAAATAATTGTCGAACCTCCTTTCGATATAATTTACTAAAGAATGATTGGACAAAACAGATAAAAAAAGAAGATGCACTTAATTTAGTCACATCACTCTTATATTTGATGGATAACCTAATAGGCACTTAGAGTAAAAACAGTGTCTCAATAAATCACCCCCTACATTTGTATTTAATATGGTACAATATTAATATCTTCTTATCATGTTCCTCACCTTGTTTTTATTTAATTTATAAGGGGATGGACATTTTTTTAATATACATTACATAATGACAAATATAATTATTAAATCCAATTCCAAGGTACTATTAATATGTAAAAAGGAGAGAACAGAAATTGCACTTTCAAGCGGGGGATGTACCAGTAGACGGTGGGTGTTATTGGATTAAGAAAAATGGCATGGATATTGAAATCTTTTATAATATTTATAAAGATTATACTTTGGCCACTGCCTGTTACTACTATTATGGCGAGGACAGTATTGATGGATTTTGCACACAACGCATAGGTGTTTATGGGGTAGATTTTTCTTTAAACAATTCAATTCAAGGAGCCATTAAAGATCTGTTTAAAGAAATAAAAAAACAAAGGTTAAAAGTGTGGCAGTCTAAACACCCTAAAACAAATCAATTGGCTGTGATTCATTTCTTTGGGCCTAAACAAAAAAATGAATAGAATTGAGCCAGAATCTGTAACAGATTCTGGCTTTTTTCTTCTTTTGCGTACGAATCATTGACGTATCTCCTTAATAGGGATAAGTGTCATTTTAATTACTTGCAATTCTATAGGAATCCTCATTGACCACTGTTATAAAAAAGTGATCTATTGGCTTAAAATTTTCACAATCCTCCTAATTCTTTCCTTTCTCCAACCTCTTCTTACTCTATCCTAATTTTTTCCTATCATCTCTTTTCTTCCTTGTCTTAAATCTATAATGCTTTCTAGCCGGATCTCTTATGATTAAGTAATTCTCCGCGTCTTTATTGGAAGTTAAATACTCGCTATTTGACCTAATTTCTAACGTGTTTTTCAACTTTAGCGCATTTTTTACTTTTCGATCAAAGCTGCCGTAGCTGCATTCAATTTTGATATCTGTGTCATCAAGAAAAATGACTTTAACTGTCTTGGCATCAAGAGATTCATAATCTTTAATATGATTAACGGACAGCCAAATATTATCATCACTCCCAATCGATTTAATTGGAAACCAGTAAATCCCTAACTTGCCGCAGATCTTGACTGGTGGCATGTCAATATTGCCTAACGCGCCTTTTGCCCCTACTATCGCACCTTGAAGGCTATGCCCATAATATTCAATGCTTCTCTCAACAATTGAATATGGGCTTTGGTTAACCTTATAGAATTCTTCCCCTTCAAGCACTATTGAGCATAGATTCCCGAACTCATCGAAATTGTTTAAAATCGCCTTTGTATCAACATTAATAATATAATTCTCCACTTCTATCATTTTACTCCCTCCTATGTATTTGCTTGTTTCTGATGAAAAGGAGTATACTGTTATTAGTTGGTATACTCCAGCATTGGAGCCCTTGAATTACGTCCTCCCAGACTATTAATTCAAGGGGTTTCCTATGTATGATTAAGCTCACACTGCCCTCACCCCCTTGCTGATGTAGCCGATATTGTAATTGCTTCTCGGATTATTTCCTGCAGTGTACATTTTATAAGATGGATGTACGATCAATCTTCACTTACCATTCCCGTATAAGTCACAAAGTAAAACGTACCAATTTAGATCAGCGCAAAATATTGATAGATTGCAAGGATAACTTTCGCACTTGAACCTAAATGTTCATTTGTTTGCGCTTACAGTGATTAAAAAAGTTGTCCCAGCTTTTCCTTTCCTTCATTAAATCAAACTTATATACTTCGGCATTGAGATTGTATTTATAACTATAAGCGTTGTTTCCATTTTACTTACCTATTGTTTTTAGTCATCAATCAAGCAAGATTAAATAGGACATTTCACGTACGACTTTTTTACTAATTTTTATAATGTTTGGAAATTATTATATCACTCTATTAAAATTAAAACAATACTTTTATTGAATTTACTTTTTCGCGCCATTGACTGTAGTCAACAGTTTAAATATAATAAGAATATAAATTATAGTGAGGGGAATTTTATGGATATTGAGGACCAATTTAATAAAGAGGAATTTGCTATTCTTCTTGAGCGGGCAAAAGGAGGTAGATCCATTAATCAGTTCGCAAACGAGACTGGAGTAAGTGCTGCCCATATTTCAAGGTTCCTTAGAAAAATGATAGCCTCACCCCCAACTCCTGAAACGATATCAAAATTTGCTGCAAAGGCACAAAATGACGTTACGTACCAAGACCTTATGGTTGCCGCCGGGCATTTAGCCCGAAAAGACGATACAGATATAAATAGTGAGAACGGAGTAGAAAGACACTCTCCTATGGATTTTAGAGAGCGAATGGAACAGTTAAAGAAAAAGTTTATACAGGTCATATTAGCGGACCTATATGAAAAACCTTTTAAATGGAGCGTAGAAAAGCGTGAGGAAAAATATCCTTTTTCCGATATGACGCTTAACATTGAGCATGATGGTTACAATAAATGGTATTTAGATTTCAAACCAAGTATTCCGGATCGTTATCGCCCTACTTTTCAACCATATATTCTTTACGGTCGCATTACAACATTTGACTTGAATGAAACGGATAAATTAACGATTGTCGTGAACGACGAAAGAGTTTTTAACATGATTAGGAAAAGACCACCTTTATCCCTCCGAGCCAATTTATATGTAATGCTTATAGATTTGGAATGGGGTAAAATTGTAAAAGAAGAAAAGTTATGTGGATATTGGAAGGATTAAATCAAGGGATTATGCTGGAAATGCATAATCCCTTTTTGTTTCCGAGTGAGAACTATAGCCACTGCTGAACAGGTTGCCATTGACTTGTGACTGATTATTAGTAGTTGATGGAAGGGCACTTTCAATCATAAGAGATGGTCATAAAAATTGGAAACCCGATGGCGGAGGGTCTGCGTAAAATCTAAATGCAGGGAGAGATCTGTTACAAAGGCTATTTTTCCATCTTCTTTTGTATTTCAATCACTCTTTTTTCAGCGAGTTCTGTTAATCGCGCAACCACTTCTACATCCATTCCTTTTTTTAAAAGGCGTCGGGCTATTGCTTCCTTTTCCTCTATTCGGGCCTCTTGCTCACGTATTTCAGCTTCGCGGCGGGCTGCATCTTCATCTAATACTCGTTTTAAACGCGCTTCATAAGCAAGTATTTCCTCTTGAGTGGCACTAAGTTCCTCCCAGTTTTGAAAGGCTGTATGCAAGGTTTCATCCTTCATGGAAATTTCCTCCAATTCATTAAAGATATCTTCATAAACCTCACCGTTTCGATGATCCACCATTCCGAGCAGCAATAACCAGCGTGCAAGCACGTCATTCCATGGGTCTAGCTTATCTGCCTTCCAGTCCCGTATTAGCTTGGACATTTCTATAAAATGAAATTCCATCACATCGGTCAATTTGAAATGTTCTTCGTCCTCATACAAATGATATGTCGTATGGAATCGGTCCGTTTGATTAAATAATCAAAATTCAAAATATTAATGGCAATAACCGGGCGTAGTTCCCTATATCCCATACTTTTTTGCATGGGCATCCGATAAACGCCAGCCCAATAGTAAATGGAGCGTTTAATCATATCATACTTATTCGTGAACTGGATTTCTACATTTATCCATTCATTGGATGTTGTGACAACTAAAAGATCTAGTCTCGATTGTTTATCATCAGCATATTCACCGCCGGCTTCCGTGTTCGCGAATGAAATATCTTTGATACGTTCACGACCTGTTCTCTGTAAAATAGCATTAAGAAAAACAACCGTAATTTCCTTATTCTTTTCACTTCCGAACAGTTGTTTAAAGGCGTAATCCACTTTCAGATCCATAAGTCGATTTAGTGGCAAGCGTTTCAGCAGCTTTGTTCGCATCATCCCTCACCTCTTTATGTATTTCTTTAATTATATCATTTTTTCAATTGAAAAGACCTTAATGGAGAACCACCCAAGGGGAGTCCTATTTGGCAAATTATTAATAAAAAAACTCCTAGCGTTCTTAGGATAGCTAGGCGTTTACTCAATTTTACCACTTAATAAGGATGCATGGCAGTTACAACATATCATCTAAAGCTGCCATGCAAAGAACCACCAGGTCGGCAATCACAACTCCTCATAACAATTCGATTAAAAAGACAATCACGCTTTAACAATTTTCCCCAATCTCTAATCGATCATTCTAATATCCCTTCCTCCAGATTACTGCGTATTTTCTGAATTGCCCCCGATCGCCATTTCTTTACAGCTGAAATAGAAACTCCCTCTTTTTCAGCGATTTCCTGTACACGCAAGCCATAATAAAAAGTATCAATGACCCACTTTTTCTGCTTTTCTGTCAGACCTTTACAGTAAGAATGCAATTGCTCCAACTCTAGTGGCAGTCTGTTATTTTCATCTATGGGAATCTCCCAAAAGTCATCATCCGGAAAAACATTTCTCTCATTGAAGCGATTCATGATTGTCATCTCAGTCTGCATCCGTCCTTTAATATACGAATAGGCATATGTTGAAAACTTTCCCTTCTCCCCATCGAAACGCTGATAGGCATCCCACAAAGCGATCAATCCCGTTTGATAAAATTCCTCCCGATTTTTATAAATCCCTAATGACTTCATCACGTGAAAAATCATCCGCTCATAATTCTTAATGATTTCTTCAAAACGTTCTCTTTCCATTCCGTTTCCTTCCTGGAAAGCGCGCTTTCAAATGTTTTCCTCGAGTATCTTAAAGATAGTCAGAATGAACAGTTGAAGCGAATGAACGTTTTAACAAAAAAACGAGTTTTTCGAGAATTATTACTGAAAAATTGCCTGTTTTTTTTCAGTTTCTACTAAAGATAATGACCAAAATTATATGATTTTAATGATTTTCGATAACTGACCGCTTTTTATACATGAATAAAAATCGTTTCTCTCAACTCATGGTGTCCTTTTCCCCGCATCCTCTATATATCAAATGCGAAGGCAATGACCATATCGATAGGAGGATTTTGATTTAGATGACGAAACGTGAAACCTTTACTCTACTTGCCTTAATCGCAGTCTATTATGAGCAATTTGAAATCAATCAAGAAAAAATAGATTCATGGCATAAAGCACTCAAGCATTATACATACGAAAAATTGGAAGAGAACCTGCTTGCTCATGTGGCAGAATCTTCTTACCCTCCTAAAATTGCGCAGTTAACACAAAAACAATCAATAGCCTCTCGAGTGATTCCTAGTTTAGAAGAGACAAACCAAATCATTTATGTACGCCAAAAACCAGCAAAGGAATCAGTCATACAAGAAGAACTGGCAAAAATGCGAAGAATCTTAGGAATTGACAATCGATGAATATATAAGATTACAGCTACTGAAATTTACCACTGAATGACAAGAAGTTTACCACCTGATTATTACGGCTGAAACAGCTGTTACAGATGGATCTATAACTAGCTTACTTCTATCATTTTGAGTATTGCGGACAGATTGAGCCAGCAGTGTGGAGTTTTGAAGCCACCGAATGCGGATGTTTAAGCCAGTAACTGCGTAAAGGAGACCCACGAGTATTAATCTGCCGTAATAATCGCAAATACTATTGTTCGCCAGCATTGACTTCACTTTTGTCCGTGTGAGGTACAATCGCAGGTCTTTCATAAATAATTCCAAATAGGCACACCCGCTCAAGTATGATAAAACGGATAATCCGATTCTAGCACTTGGTGGGTGCCCGACCACTTCCACCAAATGCAAAGAATCGGCGGTAACATTCCATGGCAAGTAGCTCCGCTGTTGTTCTGGCTCTCTCCTTTAAAGAGCGTTTATAAAATTAGTGGCTCAATTCATCCGCAATAATCATTAATTTCAGTCATTCGATATATAATAACAAATCCCTTCTTTTTTTACCAGTTGCACTTAGTATTCCCGCTATTTCGTTTGAACCAAAAGAGGACATAAAAATAACCCGGAGCTTACCGGGCGAAATTGTTTGAAAAATGATCAAAATAATCACACAAAAGTAATTGAAAACTATGTACGAAATATGAGAAGATATATTAAATCACCATAAAGGAGTGAAAAAAATGGTCAAAATTATACAAGTTATATATGGCTATTCTTTAGTTGTTTCACTTTTTTATTTGGGTTTCGTATTATTTATCAAACTCACCGGAATGAATTTCAATATTCCACTATACTTATTTATCATGATAATTACTCTCCTAGTTATTCGAGTTCGTCCTCATCCAGAGAATCAATGCTATCCATTTTCTTTTCAAATTCAAAGGTTTTACCGGCATTAAAAGCAGATATTCGCAGTTCTTTCGATATCTCTAATGCTGTGGACTCTGCTAACTTTTTTTCTTGTCCAGAAAGATTAATTCCTATTCTTATCTTGTCATTTTCTAGTTGCAGTCTTTCATTCTCTAACCTCATTTTTTCTCTTTCTAATTTTCCTTTTCCAAAAAAATAAGGGATAATACCTTGTACTTTTACACCCGGAAGATTGACTTCACCTAGAATAACTCCTGAAAGTAGTAATGTAACTGCTACGATTATTGAAACATTTCCGGCAGGAGCAAGTAGACTTATGAGACCTGGACTCTGAACGTTGGACTTTACAAATACGTCTGAATCGGATCTTACCATTTCAATTACATTGTATAGTTTCAACCATTCTGCTGAAGTAATGTTTTCTTTTTTGTTAACTTTTAACGAACTATAACAAAATCCATTTTTAATATAAATAGGAGTAAATAATCTATCTATATGTTCGGCATGTTCGTTTAGAGATAAAATAGTTTGGTGTGTTGAAAATATCCAAAACATTTTATCTGAGATAGCTGTTCTAGGAACTTCTTTTATCCATTTAATTTTTCTTCTTTTTAAATATGGGCATTTTTTGTAGTGGCCAGAGATATTTACATCCTTCTCCAAAATCTGAAAAGGGTCGCTTTCCACAATTCCTATGAGAAAATATAAGGACCTGTGTGAAGGTACAATGACAATATCATTTTTTTTCATCTCAGTAATGAATTTCATTGTCCTGGAAGCTGCATGTGATATCTGTTGACTATTCCACTTCAAATAAGTCTCTTGGTATAAAGCTTTAAAACCTTCTATTGTATGGCCGATATCTGTATTTAACTGTGGAAATCTATTGATTGATTCAAGAGAAATTTCATTGTCAGCTATTGCGATAAAATCATTTACTAAGAAATCTTCATAATAACTCCCTCCGTCTGCACGGACTAACCAATAATTGGTGTCTGACGGAATTTCCAACATTAGACCATTATCTACAAAGCTTTCCACTGTATCCAAAATTACCCCTCCCTTCTTAACTATAATATACCAATTATTTTACATTAATTATATGAAAAATTTTTAAACAGCAAAGTCTACAAAAAATTCAAACGATAGGCTGTAATCAGGCAAACATAACGTCCCTATATAATTATTAAAAAATATGTTTGGAGTGGTGAAGATGGATATTAAAGACCGCGGAATAAAAAAGTGGCATGGCTTCATGATGCGTAAGCATATAAGAAGCCATTATGTTTTGTGAAAGACTACGAGAAAGAGAAAAAGCCCGTTCTTAAGTGGGGAACCAGAAGAATTTTAGGTAAATGAGTGTTGGGATAAAATGTGCATTATAGTTTTTTTGCGAACCAATTTGACTAAAATAATGAAAGGATGATTACAGCCACTGAAATTACCACCTCTGCCATATTATTTACCACCGCATGACAAGAAGTTTACCACCAATTGCCAAACTGTTTACCAGCACAAACCTTCTATATAATTAGTGAGCACACCTATGGTAGTGTGACACTTTTATATAGAAGGTTTTTTGTTTGATTCATTATCGAAGGATTTTGAAATTACATCATGACAACATCAGTCTGAGAGGCATCGCATCAAGTACGGGAAACTCTCGCCCAAAAGTAACAGAGACCATTGAGAAAGCTAATAATAAACCAGTCAGGGCATCGGTTAATAAGAATCTACTCCCCCAATACTACATCCCTCCACTCGGGACATTTACCTTTTCATTCCCAGCCCCCAGACGATATCATAGCATAATTCACTAGCGTTGCATAAAGTTTCCAATGGAAAGTCAAGTATTTTACCTTAATTATTT
>NZ_JAIAZY010000053.1 GCF_019459225.1 Bacillus sp. IITD106 | reverse complement strand
GCAACGAAAAAGGCTGTCTATTGTAAACTATAGACAGCCTTCCTTTCACATCAAAATTTGATTTGTTGAATTTGTAAACATGCTGAAGATTGTATTTGCTTTTTTTCTTTTTGGGGGAGTAAAATTACTAGGGGTAAAAGGAAAAAACAATCCTGTTTCTTTTAAGATATCAACATTTTTATTGAATAGCCTTGTATATTTCTTATTCATATTAGACTCTAAAATGGATATGATGACTTCCATACTACAAATAGCGCGAAAAGCACCCTCTAATGTAAATAATGATTCATCTTCATGATTAGGTAATTGTAGTATTTTCAGGTTTAAAAACTCAGAAATCTTATCATCATCAAAATATTGCGGGAAGACAGAAGAATAGAAGTGTTGAATAAGCTCCTCCAACCTTTCTCCCTGTTCTTCAGTCGCTGCAACTACTACTTTCATCCCTTGACCCTACCTTTTTTATTTCTTTATTTTCTATTAGAATAACATAGAATGCATGGAGAAAAGAGTGGGAATATCAAGAAATTAAGATCAGGGGGTTCATAAAGATGCGAATTTTCATTCACGAACAATGGAATGGAATGAATATAGAACATTTATTACGTACTGAATGGAAGGTTCCAAAAAAACTGGTGCATCATTTAAGAATGGACAAGGCTATCACCGTAAATAGAAATATCGCAAATTGGGGCACCCCTTTACAACAAGGCGATGAACTTTTCATTTCTTTATGTGAAGAAAATAACATGATTGCTCCTTTCGCCTATCCATTAGAAATTCTGTACGAAGATGACTATCTATTAATAGTAAATAAACCGTCTGGTATGGCAACTCATCCTAATGATACAGAGAGGAACACTTTAACAAACGCCGTTGTATCTTATTTGCAAGTGGATTTTCCAAGACATATCCATCGTCTTGATAAAAATACAACGGGGGCAGTCTTATTTGCAAAAAATATTTTCAGTCAAGCAGTACTTGACAGAATGCTTGCGGCGCGCGAAATAAAACGCACATATTTGGCGCTTGCAGACGGAATGATAGAGAGTAAAAATGGGAAGATTACAGAACCTATTGGCAGAGATCGCCATCATCCAACTAGAAGAAGGGTTTCTAAAACCGGCCAACAGGCAATCACATATTATAGGGTAATAAATACCTTTAGGAAAGAAAATCTCTCATTGATCGAATGCTCTTTAGAGACAGGGAGAACTCATCAAATCCGGGTACACTTATCATTTATTGGGCATCCGCTAGCTGGAGATAAACTTTACGGAGGAAGTCCAAAGTTCTCTAGACAAGCACTTCATGCACGAAAACTTGAATTCATACATCCATTTTTACTTAAAAAGGTGCAAGTTACCGCCTCTTTTTTAGACAGACCTTCAATATTTGAAAAGTTTTTATAGAGGTGTTTTTCGATAAAATCGACAAAAACTTTTAACTTTTGATATTTTGCGATAAAATAGGATAGGTTTATCATATTGCCATTCAGGAGGACTAAAAATGGTTTTCACAAGAAAAAAAGATAAATTTGCAATTTTGCTTGAAAAAATTGCCGCCAATTTAAAAGAGAGCTCTATTTATTTTGCCGATTTTAAGCTGAATAGTAAAGAAGATACTAAAATTTTCGCAGCAAAAATGAAAGAATATGAATCAATCGGCGACACTCATGTTCATGAGATCATTAAGGAATTACATAATTCTTTTATTACTCCTATTGAACGTGAAGATTTACTTACCCTATCGATGATTATGGATGATGTGCTTGACGGAATGGAAAGTTGTGCAGCATTATTTGAAATGTATTCCATTACTCATGCAGACGAATATATGTACAAATTTGTTGACGCGATTAAAAAATGTGTGGATGAAATTGAAATTTGCATCGGATTAATTTTTAGCAAAAAATTGCCAGAAGTCCGTCCACATGCCATCAAGATTAAAGATTATGAATCCAAATGCGATGATGTTCTACGAGACTGCATCAAGAATCTTTTCGCAGTAGAAACGGATCCGATTCGATTAATTAAATATAAAGAAATTTACGAAAACCTTGAAAAAACAACAGACAGCTGCCAAGGAGTTGCGAATACCCTTGAAAGTATCGTCATGAAAAATGCTTAAGGGAGTCCTATCTTATGGGAATTGATTCAATATTAATTATTACAATTATTATCGTCATCGCAGCCCTTGCATTTGATTTCATTAACGGTTTTCATGATACTGCAAATGCCATAGCAACGGCTGTTTCGACAAAAGCTTTAAAACCGCGCCATGCGATTATTTTGGCTGCTTCCATGAACTTTATAGGTGCTTTGACATTTACAGGGGTTGCTAAGACGATCACGAAAGACATTGTCGATCCTTTTACATTAGGCAACGGATCGACTGTCATTTTAGCGGCATTAATCTCCGCCATCGCTTGGAATTTAATAACATGGTATTACGGAATCCCTAGCAGTTCATCTCATGCATTAATTGGATCGATTGCTGGAGCAGCAATTGCTGCTGCTGGATTTGGTACAATTAAATATGCAGGATTTTTAAAAATCATCGAAGCACTTATTTTTTCACCGTTAATTGCATTCGGAGTAGGTTTTATCATCTATACAATATTTAAACTTGAATTTAAAAACTTGAGCTTAACAAAAACAAATAAAGGATTTCGATATATTCAGATCGCTACAGCTGCTTTGCAGTCTTATACACACGGGACGAATGATGCCCAAAAATCTATGGGTATTATTACGATGGCACTCATTGCAAGTAATTACCATACGACTACAGACATCCCTTTCTGGGTTCAATTTTCTTGTGCCGCCGCGATGGGACTTGGTACGTCTGTAGGCGGTTGGAAAATTATTAAAACAGTCGGCGGAAAAATCATGAAAATCCGCCCAGTAAATGGAGTGGCAGCAGACCTTAGCTCCGCACTCATTATTTTTGGCGCAACATATATTCATTTGCCAGTCAGCACTACACATGTCATCACTTCATCCATTTTAGGTGTAGGTTCGGCTCATAGAATACGTGGGGTTAAATGGGATACCGCACAAAGAATGATTATTACTTGGGTTATTACCCTTCCTATTACCGGTTTGTTATCAGCCATTATTTATTTTGTACTAAATTTATTTATGTAACAAAACAAGCCTTCCTTATTTAGGAGGTTTTTTATAGTTGATTTTATCGAATGAAAAGTAAATAATGGAGGTAGTAAGGGAGGAATCACGATGAGTGCAATCATTTTATTTGATGGCGATTGTAATTTTTGTAATTCAAGCGTGCAGTTTATTATTAAGCGCGATCCTAGTGGATATTTTCACTATGCCTCTCTGCAAAGTGAAATTGGACAATCGCTTTTGAACAAATACAAAGTTCCATCAAATGTAAATAGCCTCATTTTAATTGAACAAAATGCAGCATATTTTAAAACAACTGCAGCGTTGCGTATTTGCAAAAAATTGAATTCTCCCTTGAAATGGCTTTATTCATTTATTGTAGTTCCAGCCCCAGTTCGTAATGTATTTTATAATATTTTTGCAAAATATCGATATAAATGGTTCGGGAAAAACGAGAGCTGCATGCTGCCCCCTCCAGAAATCCGCAAAAGATTTTTATCATAATAGTAAAGCATCCCAATTAGGGGTGCTTTTTACATTTGATGGGCAAAGTATGAAATATGAACTTTTCAAGTTTATTTAAAGAGAATATGATTTTACTTGCATATTTCACTAAAAACGAATATTATACTAAATGTGTTTAAAATTGTTCGTCTTTGGAGGTTCTTCAATGTTTAATCTAAAAGAAAATAATACTACAGTTTTAACTGAATTGATTGCTGGGCTTACTACATTTTTAACAATGGCGTATATAATTGTAGTTAACCCAATCATCCTAAAGGATGCAGGAGTCCCTTTTGAACAAGTATTTACAGCCACCATCATCGCTACGGTTATCGGTACATTATGGATGGCTCTTGCGGCGAATTATCCAATCGCTATTGCACCTGGAATGGGACTTAACGCTTATTTTGCCTACTCTGTCGTCGGCACCCATAATATTAGTTATCAAACTGCGTTTGCAGCTGTTTTTATTGCTGGTATCATATTTATTATTTTATCTTTAACACCATTTCGTAAAATACTTATTGAGGCAATTCCTGAAAATCTTAAACACGGAATTACTGCCGGAATAGGATTGTTTATTGCTTTTATCGGGATGCGAATGAGTGGGATGATTGTTGCTCATCCTTCGAATCTTGTGGCATTAGGTGATCTTCATTCTGCTGGTGTCGTTTTAACTCTTATAGGTCTTGCAGTAACATTAATTCTAATGGCATTGAGAGTGCATGGTGCATTATTTTTAGGAATGATTGTTACAGGATTAATCGCCTATTTCACCGGACAGCTCTCTTTTGAAAATGGAATTACTCAATTGCCCTCACTTCCAGAAGGATTACTAGTTACGAATCCATTTTCCGCAATCGGTGATGTCATTCAGCATAGCCTATATGCTGTTGTCTTTTCTTTCTTGCTTGTAACTATTTTCGATACGACGGGTACAATGATCGGCGTAGCAGAACAAGCTGGATTAATGAAAGGAAATTCCATGCCGCGAGTCCGTCAAGCTCTCCTAGCTGATTCCGTTGCTACAACGGTGGGAGCAGTTTTTGGAACAAGCCCAACCAGTGCATACGTTGAATCCACAGCAGGTGTTGCGGCAGGCGGAAGAACAGGACTAACTACAGTTACGGTATCCGTACTATTTCTCATAGCAGCTTTATTCGGTCCCCTCGTCAGCGCGGTATCAGGAATAGCAGCTATCACTTCACCGGCACTCATTATAGTAGGAAGCTTGATGATTGGAGCAATCGCGAAAATTAATTGGGGAGAATTAGATGAAGCGTTCCCAGCATTTTTAATCATCCTAAGTATGCCTCTAACATCAAGCATTGCGACTGGAATCGCATTAGGGTTCATCTCATATCCTATATTAAAAGTAGTGACTGGCAAATGGAAAGCTGTTCATCCACTCGTTTATATATTCGGTGTGTTATTCCTTTACCAACTAGTGTTCTTGCCACATTAATTAAAATTGAATATATGTTTATTTCAATGACAGTAGCTCTCTTTATATCTGAGAGCACTGTCTTTTTTTATAAGAAACTGAAAAACAAAAAAAGAGGTTATCCAATTGTTTTGAATAACCATCTTCTCGTTATATCGTTAGCAATGCTTTGTCATCTGTCATCTTTTCTCCACGTATGCGTTGGAATTCTGCCATAAGCTTATCAATCGTCAGCTCATGCTTTTTATCGGAATCTACTTCTAAAATAATTTGGCCTTTATCCATCATAATTAGCCGATTTCCAAGATCAAGCGCTTGCTGCATATTGTGAGTGACCATTAACGTTGTCAATTTATCTTTCTCAACGAGTTGCTTCGTTAAATTCGTAATCAGTTCAGCTCTAGATGGATCTAGTGCTGCCGTATGCTCATCTAATAACAAAATAGAAGGATTAGTGAATGTGGCCATTAATAATGAGAGAGCCTGTCTTTCTCCGCCGGAAAGCAAACCAACTTTTGCGTTAAGGCGATTTTCCAAATTTAAATGAAGTGACTCTAGAGATTCACGGAAAAAGTCCTTTCTCTTTTTGTCGACACCTTTGCGAAGTCCTCTTTTTTTATTGCGTGAATAAGCCATCGCAAGGTTTTCTTCTATTGTCATATTCGGGGCAGTACCTGCCATTGGGTCTTGAAAAACCCTTCCGATAAACTGAGATCTTTTAAACTCTGGAAGCTTCGTTACATTCTTCCCATCAATCTCTACCTTTCCAAAATCCGGCATAAGAGCGCCAGAAATCATATTCATCAAAGTGGATTTTCCAGCACCATTGCTCCCGATGACTGTAACGAAGTCACCCGATTTTAGCTCAAGATTAATTTGATCAAGCGCTATTTTTTCATCAAGTGTTGCTTCATTAAATATTTTATTAATCCGCTCTAGCTTCAGCAACAGGCTTCCCCTCCCCTTTTTCAGCTTTGGAAAGAGCAGCTAACCTCTCTGCATGACGCTTCGCTTTTCTCTTCTTTTCTCTGCTTTTTTCAAATAATTGCGGTATAACTAACGCTAAAATAACAATAATGGCTGTAATCAGTTTCATGTCTCCTGTATCAAGCAAATCGATACGCAGCGCAAGTCCTAATACGATGCGGTAAATAATAGCACCGCAAACGACTGCCAATGTGGTTCTTACTATTGTTTTCGTACCAAAAATCGCTTCCCCAATAATGACAGAGGCAAGTCCAATGATGATCATTCCAATTCCCATACCTATATCCGAAAACTTCGAATACTGAGCAATCAAAGCTCCTGAAAATGCAACTAAAGCATTGGAAATTCCCAACCCTATAATAATTAAATTATCTGTATTGGCAGAAAAACTGCGGATCATTCGTCTATTATCTCCCGTTGCACGAATGGCGAGTCCCACTTCGGTTTGTAAAAACCAGTCTGCGAAAAGTTTAATCAACAATGTCACGAAAATCATAAGGAAAAATATCCCCCACGTTTTCGGTAAAAACTGTACTCCTAAGTTTGATAAAAAAGAATTTAAAAATGAATCGATTCCAAGCGACTCCCAAAATTGATGAAACTTTGTAAAGATTGTTTCCTCTTTCATCAAGGAAATATTTGGACGTCCTACTGAATTTTCTGTCGTTAATCCCATTATTCTTAAATTGATGGAATATAAAGCAATCATCATTAAAATACCAGATAATAGCGAATTGATTTTCCCTTTTGTATGCAAAAGCCCTGTTATACATCCAGCAAAAAAGCCAACGAAAAGCGCTGCGACCGTTGCAATAATTGGATTATATCCAAAAAAGATCATTGTTGCTGCAGTACTCGCTCCTGTAACAAAACTTCCATCAACAGTTAAGTCCGGAAAATCAAGCACTCGGAATGTAAGATACACTCCAAGTGCCATAATTGCATAGATGATTCCTTGCTCAACGGAGCCAAACATAGCTGCAAACATATAAGAATCATCTCCTATCTATTCTAGTTCTGCTTTCCATTCTTCCTTAATTTCTAAGCCAATTGTTTCTGCAGTTTCTTTATTCATAACAAGTTTTAAATTTTGTGGTACTTGTGCAGGAATATCAGCAGGTTTTACTCCATCTTTTAAGATTTTTACAGCCATTTGCCCCGCTTCATAACCGATATCGTAATATTCAAAACCGTAAGCAGCTAAACCTCCGTTTCTTACTGAATCAAATTCTCCTACCATTAGCGGTAATTTATTGATATTTGCCACATCTACTACAGAATCAAGTGCAGATACTACTGTATTATCTGTAATAATATAAAATGAATCGACTTTTCCAAGTAATGACTCAGTTGCTTGTTTTACTTCAGCCGAAGTAGAAGCAGATGCTTCAACAATTTTTATACCAAGCTCCTCGGCAGTCTTTTTAGCAATATCTATTTGAGCTCTCGAATTTTGCTCACCGGAGTTAAACACCATTCCAATGTTTTTGGCGTTGAGCTGTTCCTTTAAAAACTTAATCGTATTTGGAATCGCATCAGGATGATTATCAATCGTTCCCGTTACATTTCCACCTGGCTTCTCCATAGATTCAACTAACTCTGCTCCGACTGCATCTGTTACGGAAGTGAAGACGATCGGAATATCTTGAGTTTCACTTGCGACAGATTGTGCACTTGGTGTCGAGTTCGCGAAGATCAAATCTACACCTGCATTTACAAGATTAGCTGCAATGGTAGGGTTATTGCTTGGTTCACCCATAGCATTTTGTTCATCCCATTCTACATCTAACCCTGCATCTTCTATAGCTTTCTTGAATCCATCAAAAGCTGCGTTTAATGAATCGTGTTCAACAATTTGTGTAACCCCAATTTTAAATTTTTGGGCAGGCTCTTCATTCTGATTTTCATTTTGATTCTCTTCCTGTTGGCTCCCGCCGCCTTGATTTTGCCCTTCTTCTTTTGGTGCATTTGAACTTGTTCCACAAGCCGCTAGCATTAATACAACACCAAAAAGTAAAATAGCAAGCTTATTTAAGCTAACCTTCATTCTTTTCCCCCCTAATTAAAGATTCTTGCATTCAAGCAAAATACCTCCATATTTTTCATCGCCTATTTTTCATAATATAATAACGATAATTATCGTAATGTTACACTGCTTTTGACCCATAGTCAATAAGATTTCAAATATACAGAAAATTAAAATACACGCTTTAAAGCGTTAAATAAGAAAAGCGTAAGTAGCTTGAACATCGATGTACAAACTTCAGGGCCTTTGACTGAGTGAGATAAAGGAAACACGACGAGGAACGAGTCGATGTTGACTTACGCAAAAGAAAAGGACAGGAAGTTTGCTAGTCGATAGGCACTGAAGCTGGACAAAAAAAGCAGCAAAAAACCGGAAAAATCCGGTTTTTAATGTTGTAGCGCTTCTTCTTTTTTAAAGAAACTTTTCATCGCATGAAATACATCCGATTTCTGCTTTAGTATATAATAATAAAACTTTTCGTCTTTTATATTTTTATAGGCAGACATTAAAGTAGAATTTCGTTGATATTGATTTACTTCCCCATATCCAAACATATTCGTTATTTCCATAAGCTCATTCACAAGTTTAATGCACCTTGGATTATCTGATGTTAAATTATCGCCATCTGAAAAATGAAATGGATAAATATTGTAGCGGGCGGGATCATATTTGTCTCCAATTATTTCAAGTGCTTTTCTATAAACAGAAGAACAAATCGTTCCTCCGCTCTCTCCTTTAGAGAAAAATTCTTCCTCCGTCACAACTTTTGCTTCTGTATGATGGGCGATAAATTCAATCGTAACAGATTCATATTTTGTTCTTAAAAAACGTGTCATCCAGAAAAAGAAGCTGCGAGCCATATATTTTTCCCAAATCCCCATCGAACCACTCGTGTCCATCATGGCGAGCACAACCGCGCTTGATTCTGGCTTTTGTATGTCATTCCATGTTTTAAACTTTAAATCTTCTGGATAGATAGGATAAAATCCCGGGTCTCCTTGCATGGCATTTCGTTTAAAAGCTGACATCATTGTCCTTTTTTTATCAATGTTTCCCATTAAACCAGTTTTGCGAATATCATTATATTCAATGTGTTCAATTTGATTTGTATCGAGTTCCTTCCTTTTTAAATTGGGCAATTCCAGCTCTTTAAAAAGAGCCTCCTCCAGCTCCATCATGGAGACTTCCGCTTCATAATAATCCTCACCGGCTTGATCCCCTGCGCCTTGACCTTTTCCAGGACCTTTTTGTTCAGGGCCATCTCTTGCTACCACATCCCCAATCTGACTGTCACCGTCACCTTGGCCAACATGCTTATTTTTATCGTAATTATAGCGAATTTTATACTCATCCAATGATCTGATTGGAATTTTCACAACGTCCCGTCCATCGGACATAATAATGCTTTCTTCAGTGATTAAATCAGGCAAATTATTACGAATTGCCTCTTGGACTTTCTCTTGATGACGCTGTTGGTCATCGTGGCCTTTACGGTGGAGGGACCAATCTTCCTGGGATACTACGAACTGGTGATGCACTTCTTCTGTCATCTCTTCACCCTCCCTTAAAATCTTCAACTATTTTAGTCACCAAATCTTTTTTTTGACATATATTATCTCGACTGTCATCTTCATTTATCTTCTTAAAAAAGGGTCCATGTTGTAATTACTCTATCATATGCAAAAAAGTAAAATAATTTACAATCTGTTTAGAAAAAGACAAGCCTTCTTAACAATCTGCTAAGAAGGCCTAGTTTTTTCTATTGCTAGCGATTTAACAAACTTCCTACATAACGAAGTAAATCATTAGCGGATGTGGAATTGTATCCATGTTCATCGATTAGCCGTGCGACTACTTCATTAATTTTCTTAAGTTGCTGCTCATCCGGTGTTTTAGCGGATGTGGTGATTTTGACTACATCCTTCAAATCCGCAAATAATTTTTTCTGTATTGCTTCACGAAGTCGTGCATGTGATCTGTAATCAAATTTCTTTCCTTTTCTTGCCAATGCAGAAATTCGTATTAATATTTCTTCCCTGAATGCTTTCTTCGCATTTTCTGAAATGCCTATTTGTTCTTCGATTGATCTCATTAATTTTTCGTCTGGATTGATTTCTTCCCCTGTTAACGGATCTCGTAACTTCGTCTTATTACAGAAGGACTCAACATTATCAAGATAATTATCCATCAAAGTTTTAGCAGATTCCTCATACGAATAAACAAACACTTTTTGAACTTCCTTTTTAGCAATTTCATCGTATTCTTTACGTGCCAAAGAAATGAAGTTCAAATATTTCTCCCTCAATTCTTGCGTTATAGATGGATGCTGATCTAGCCCTTCTTTTAATGATCTCAGAACATCTAATGCATTAATGCTTGTTATGCCTTTGCGAATAATGGTGGACGAAATTCGATTAATGACATAGCGTGGATCGATTCCGCTCATACCTTCCTCTTGAAATTCTTTTTTCATTTCATTAACATCAGCCATATTATATCCTTCAACACTTTCCCCATCGTAAAGGCGCATTTTCTTTAATAAATCAACATCGCCCCTTTTAGAATCTTTTAATCTTGTTAAAATTGTAAACATCGCTGCTACTTTAAGGGTATGGGGAGCAATATGGACATCTGCTACATCACTTTCTTTAATCATTTTTTCGTAAATTCGTTCTTCCTGTGAGACTTTTAAGTTATATGGAACAGGCATGACAATTATCCGTGAATGTAATGCTTCATTCTTTTTATTGGAAATAAAGGATCGATACTCAGTTTCGTTAGTATGGGCTACTATTAGCTCATCAGCGCTTATTAGCGCAAATCTTCCAGCTTTAAAATTGCCTTCTTGTGTCAAGGATAGCAAATGCCATAAAAATTTCTCATCACATTTTAACATCTCCTGGAACTCCATTAATCCACGATTAGCCTTATTCAATTCACCGTCAAAACGGTAAGCTCTAGGATCAGATTCAGAACCATATTCCGCAATTGTTGAAAAATCAATACTGCCTGTCAAGTCTGCAATATCTTGTGATTTTGGATCCGATGGACTAAATGTTCCGATCCCGACACGCTTATCCTCAGAAAAGAAAATCCGCTCTACAAGTACATCCTCAAGTCTTCCCCCATATTCTTCTTCAAGCCTCATTGTATTTAGTGGTGAAAGATTTCCTTCAATTCTTATGCCATACTCTTCAAAAAAATCATCTCGTAAATGAAGTGGAATCAAATGTAAAGGATCTTCATGCATGGGGCATCCTTTAATCGCATAAACGGCTCCGTTATCTGTCCTTGTGTAGGCCTCTAACCCTCTTTTTAGCATTGTAACAAGTGTTGATTTTCCACCACTAACCGGTCCCATTAATAACAAAATTCTTTTTCTAACATCAAGTCGTTTAGCAGATGGATGAAAATATTCCTCTACAAGTTTTTCTAATGCTTCCTCTAGTCCAAATAATTGATGACTAAAAAACTGATATATGTTTCTATCGTTTACGGTTTCGACTCCTGCGTCCTTAATCATATTATATATACGAGAATGGGCGGACTGGGCTACCCAAGGCTTTTCTTTAAGCAATTGCAAATAGTCGGCAAATGTTCCTTCCCATTTCAAGCTCTCCTCTTGAAAACGGTATTGTTCAATCTTTTTTAAAATATCCATAATAGGCCTCCCTTTTAATGAGAGATGATTAATCCATTGTATGCGCCTGGACAACTAAAGATGAATAATTCCCTGCCAGCGTCGAATATTCCTTCACGAACTCGCCATATTTTTAATAATAAAAAACTCGTTTCATTCACATTATAATAAAAATAGGCTATAATAATTTCATAATCGCGTTAGAATGATAAGGAGGCTTACATATATTATGAAAACTATTATGATTCTTGGTGTTATCATTGCGTTTTTAGCTGCCATCTTTACATCTGGTTACGAAGATAAGCCTGGAGTGAATAAAAAATAAGATTGGCGTCTCGCAATAAAGGATTTCCAATCTAGAATATCAGTAAACGGGCAAGAAATTTTTCGAATATTGGCCGTGAAGCAAATCCTGATATTACAATATCTGATACCAGTTTCAGATTGTAACGAAAAGACGATTCGAAGTGATTCGAATCGTCTTTTCGTTATTTTATTTTCTCATTCTAAAACGTCTATCACATTCTTAAGAAGTATTTATTTTTTGTCTTGCCGCGTATCACGCTCAATCGCGGCTGAAATCTTAAAGTTCTTCTACCTCTGCTGCGCTTCACACACTATTACAGCAATGCTCACTCAGTTTGTAGAAATTACAAGACTCTACTCATTAAATGATAAAAGTTTAGTTAAACTCTAACGTGGAATAGTAAAAGTGGACTTACAATTAAGGAGTGAATAGTTATGGCAAAAATCGCTACACTTATTACAAATATGTTCGAGGATTCCGAGTACACTGAACCAGCAAAAGCCTTCCAAGATGCAGGACATGAAGTTGTGACAATTGAAAAGGAATCTGGTAAGGAAGTAAAAGGGAAGCAGGAGAAAGCAAGGGTACGTATTGATAAGGGAATCGATGAAGTGAAGTCGGAAGATTTTGATGCCCTTTTTATTCCTGGCGGATTTTCACCTGACCAATTGAGGGCAGATGAACGATTTGTGCAATTCGTCAAATCCTTCATGGATGCAAAAAAACCTGTATTTGCCATTTGCCATGGTCCGCAATTGTTAATTACTTCAAAAACGCTTGAAGGCCGAGACGCAACCGGGTACAAATCTATCCGTGTGGACATGGAATACGCAGGAGCTAACTATGCTGACAAGGAAGTCGTCGTCTGTCAGAACCAATTGGTGACAAGCCGCCAGCCTGATGATATTCCAGCCTTCAACCGTGAGTCGTTGAAATTACTTGAACAGTTGTAATTAAAAGAAGATAAATGCTTAAAGAATTAACGCTCAAGGCGGTAGTTCTCTAAAGAAAAAAATATATCCATACACGAAAATTGCCATCAAATACGATGGCAATTTTCGTTTTTAATTTATTCAGTTGCAATTCTTTCTGACTTTACGGTTGATTTATTAATTTGCTCAGATTGAACAGGTGGTTTTACCCTTTTAATAAAGAACGCTAATATTAATGCCAATACTGCGATGAGAGTTGAAATAAAGAAGGCATGTGTAATTCCGTCTAACATTGCTTGGTGCATAATGTGCAGCTTCATTTCGGCAGCAGCTTCTGCTGATGGTGGAGCCGCATTGGTATCCAATTTAGACATGGCATCTGCCGCCAATTCCTTCGCTGAACTTTCGGTTCGTTTATTCATAATCGTAATCATAAATGCTGTCCCAATCGCACCTGAAACTTGCTGAAGTGTATTATTCATTGCAGTTCCATGCGGATTCATTTGCATTGGCAGCTGGTTCATTCCATTTGTCATAACAGGCATCATCACCATTGACATTCCGAACATACGGAATGTGTATAATAAGATCAGATGTAAATAAGAAGTTTCCAATGTTAAATCAGTAAATAAATACGTGGTGACAATCATAATTGTGAGACCGACTAACGCAAGAACACGGGCACCATATTTATCAAATAGTTTTCCTGTGATCGGCGACATAATTCCCATCATTAACGCTCCAGGCAACATTAGGAGCCCAGAGTCCATTGGTGAAATTCCTCTTACCGTCTGCACATACATTGGCGTTAAAATCATTCCTGAAAACATTGAGATTGAAATGACGATCGATATAGCTGAGGACAAAGCAAACATTGGGTGTTTATAAATTCTAAATTCGAGCATTGGTTCATCCATAAATAACTGGCGGATAATAAAGAGTATTAACGCTACGGTTCCTAGTGCTATTGTTCCATATACGATTGGATCTCCCCAGCCTTTATCTCCAGCTGAGCTAAATCCGTATAAAAGTGAACCAAAAGCAATACTTGATAGTATCAACGATAACACATCAAGACGAACATTCTTTAATGGCGTTATATTTTTCATTTTAAAGATAGCTAAGATTAAACAAATTAACGCGAATGGGAGAATGACATCAAACAACGTTCTCCAGCTGTAATGCTCAATAATATAGCCAGAAAGAGTAGGTCCCATTGCAGGAGCAACAATCATGACCAAACCGAAAAATCCCATTGCCGTTCCTCTTTTTTCAACTGGAAAAGCCGTTAACATGACATTCATTAATAATGGCATCATGATGGCAGATCCGGCAGCCTGAATCATTCTTCCAGCCAATAAAACACTAAAAGTTGGTGAAACGCTTGCCAATAACGTTCCTATTGTAAATAAAGAAAGGGCTGTTATTAATAATATACGGTTAGAAATCCTTTGAATAAAAAAGGCACTTGCAGGGATGAGAATCCCATTTACCAGCATATAGCCAGTTGCTAACCATTGAACAGTTGACATACTTATATCAAATTCATCTTTAATGGATGGAAGTGCAATGTTAATCAACGTATTCGTTAAAAATGATACGAAGGCTGCGAAAAATAAAATGGCTATCGCACCATATGGCGGTTTTTTCTGAATGGATTCTATATCCAAGGTGTATTCCTCCTGTCATACAAATAAAATCTTTGTCTTTATACTCACCTTACACATTCTATACCCACAGTCTATAAAAATCAATAAAAAATTATTTTCTTTTGAAAAAGTTGATTTAAGATTGATCTAAAGCTATTATAAAAATAGACCAACGGTACAAAAGGTGAGAATATGAATCCTAGAAAAAAGCAAATACTTGATGTAGCACACCGTTTATTTATAGAAAAAGGCTTTCAATCAACTTCCATTCAAGATATATTAGACGGTGCTCAAATAGCGAAGGGTACTTTTTATAATCATTTTGCCTCTAAGAATGCATGTCTAATGGCCATTCTTGATCAAGTGAAAGAAGAGGCAAGTTTTTTGCGTCAACAACTATCTCTTGGCAAACCTAAAAATGATCCAGAGATTTTTATTCAACAAGTATTAATACGCCTAAAAATGAACAGGGAGCAAAGTTTAATCGCCCTTTACGAATCAGTGTTTTTTTCGAAAGATCAAGAACTAAAATCTTATATGCGTCTTCAACATATCAATGAACTTAATTGGACTGCACAAAGGATTGTAGAATTATTTGGAGAAGATGCAAAACGTTATTCAATAGATTATGCAGTGATATTTTTTGGAATTATCCAACAAAGCATGCACATAAGGATGTTACGTTTAAAAAAAGAACACGATTTAGAAGAAACGGTTCGTTTTGCTCTTAAACAATTACAAGTCCTTAGTGATCATCAAAACGAAAAAGTTCCATTTTTTCCTTCTAATTGGCTCGATGAAATAGAAAAAAATAAAATTTTTTATTCAAAAGATGATCTCAAAGAAAAAATTATAAATCAATTAAACATTACTGTTTCCCATTTTAAAACTGAAAATAAAGCTAAAGGAAAAATTAATTATCTAGATTTTCTTCTCACCGAAATTCAATCAGAGTCTCCAAGAGCGTTTTTAATCGAAAGCGTTCTTCACTCAGTTAGAAATATTTTTATTGAGTCTGTTTATGAAGAAGATATAAATAAAGTTTGTGATTTAGTAAAGGAATTTCTCGAATTTGATGATAGGTATTGAAATGAAAAGCCCCCACCGAGGGGGGTGGGGACTTTTTTTAATGAAGATTTGGGTATCCTTGCTGACGAAGAGCTTCATATACAAGAATTGCAGCAGTGTTTGATAAATTTAATGAACGTACATGATCATTCATCGGTATTCTCAGACAAGTATCATTGTGCTTTTCAATTAAATCCTTCGGCAATCCTTTCGTTTCACGTCCAAAAATAAAATAATAATTCGTATTTACATCACTATAATCAAAGCTTGTATGTGGCTTTGTACCAAATTTGGTTAACAAATAATGTTCACCTTCATGATTCTTCTCAAAAAATTCGTCTACGGAATCATAATACGTAATATCTACGAACTCCCAGTAATCCAGACCAGCTCTTTTTAACATTTTATCATCAGTTGAAAAGCCAAGTGGTCTAATTAAATGAAGCTTCGTTCCTGTAGCTGCACATGTTCTTGCAATATTTCCTGTATTCGCTGGGATTTCTGGTTGAAATAATACAACATGAATTGGCACTTCTTTTCACCTCTTTTTACTCTAAGTGCCATTATACAATAAAATCTCAAGAATCATCTACAATTGTAAACATCTTGTATTTAATATTGGGTGTATAGGCGGAGGAATCTTCATATGCCCAGTACCTCATCCTGCTGTTATACGTATGGGCATTGACGAGCGGCATTCCAGCCGCATCCTTGCCTGTTACGATTGTGTTATGATCAAAACGTCCATCTCCCTGAAAATCATAACAAATGACATCCCCTAGCTTAAGCTGCATTGGATCTCGTACCTCCCTTGCCCTAAGGCCAACAGTGGACGTCTGAAGATAATTCTTTAAAGAATTGGCGACTGCCCAGCTATAGCTCCAGCTATTATATCGATGCCACCATCCTTTTGAAGGATTAGGCATTCCTCGCATAGGAGCACCACCTTGATGAAGACATTGAGAAATAAAATTCGTACAATCCACCTCGAATTTTTTATAAGCAGGATTATAGTCATTCCACCATCTCTCTGCATACCGAACTGCTTTTAAGCGATCATAATAAAATGGAACACGTTGTTCATTACGAGTTTCTTTGATTAAGAGGTGTTCTTCTGTTTCTTTTGGATAAATGACCGGCAGCTCCACATCTTCAAATACGGCTCCTTTAAAAAACGATGCTTTTCGATTTTCTATCTCCTCTTCAAGATAAAAATGCCCACCTTGACGAATGAAATATTTTAAATGCACATTATAATAAATTTGCTCTTGATCATCGGTTTGTTCTCTCGATACAATTTTACCTGTGGCTATTACTTTTACAATTTCAGCTTTTCTCTGTTCCATTGATTGTTGTTTTTTTATTATTTTTTCTTCTTCTATCTTTCTTCTTTGAACAAATTGTTCAGACCTTTCCTCCAATTTTGCAGCCAATTGTTTTTTCACGAGACATCCCTCCTCATCGATATATATGCGAGAGATGTAATTTATAAAAGCATAAAAAAAGACGAAGATTATTATGCTTCGTCTTTGATGGCAAAGAACTCTAGACCTTTTTTAATCTCTAATCGTACTTCTTCATCCTGTTCTTCTTTTTCAGCTTTCAACAGGGCTTCTTGAGCTGCTTGCCCGCCTATTTTCCCTAAAGCCCAAGCGGCGGTTCCCCTCATGACAGGACGAACATCCTCTCTCATGACAGCAATTAAATCTTTTACTGCAGACTTTTCTTTAAAATGAGCCAAAGCAACAATGGCATTTCGTTGAATTGGTTTCTTTCCGCGCCATGAACCTGAGATACTTCCAAATTTTTCTTTAAAATCCCGATTCGTTATAGCGAGAAGCGGCTGTAAAAGCGGCTTCGCGATTTCAGGGTCTGGTTCCATATTAGGATGAACATGAAAATCCATTCCTTTATTTTTCGGACAAACCGTTTGACACGTATCACAACCGTATATTCGATTTCCGAGCTTTCCTCTAAATTCATCAGCTAAAAAGCCTTTTGTCTGAGTTTGAAAAGCGATACATTTCTGTGCATTTAGTTGTCCCGCCTGTACAAGTGCCCCTGTCGGACATGCGTCTAAACAGAGTCTACATTCGCCGCATTGATCATGCAAAGGTTCATCCGGTTCAAAGGGAAGATTCGTAATCATCTCTCCTAGATAAACATAGGAGCCAAATTCAGGAGTAATAATGGAACAATTTTTACCACTCCAGCCAATTCCAGCTCGCTCTGCGACAGCTCGATCCACTAACTCCCCTGTATCCACCATCAACTTAAATCTTGAATTCGGAACCCTGCTATCTATATAGGAAGCTAGTTGTTCAAGCTTTTCACGAACTAAAACGTGGTAATCAATCCCCCATGAAGCACGGCAAAAGATTCCCATTCGCTCCCCTTTTTTTCCTTTAGGGGCATCTCTCATTCTTGACGGATATGCAAGTGCGATCGCAATAATAGAACGAGGACCATCAAAAATAAGACTTGGATCCGTACGTTTGTCGATATCTTTTTCTTCAAAGCCTGATTGAAACCCAAGCTCCTGCTGACGAATAAGTAAATTTTTCATTTCAATAAAAGGATCTGAACTAGCAAATCCAATTTTGTCGATGCCGATGCTTTTACTATATGAAATAATGTCTTTTTTTAGTTCACTGTAATCCACTGGATTTGCTCCTTTCATTTTATATTAACGGCAATTTGCCAATAAAGATTTTACGCATAATTCTATGGTAAACTATTTTCAATGGTTTTTGGAGGTGGAAAGGTTGGAAATTCATTTGGATTCGCAATTATGCGCTGCTTTACCAGAATTAAAAATCGGTATCATTCATTACTCAAACATTATTGTAGAAGAGTCTCCGCAAATGTTAAAAGGAAGACTGCAATTATTTCAAGAATCTCTATTTTTTGATTTAGAAGAAATGAATATCAACGAGTTTGAAGAAATAAAAGAATGGCGTACGATATTCAAACGTCTAGGAAAAGATCCAAATCGCTATAGACATTCGGCGGAAGCACTGTATAGACGAGTAAAAAAACAACAATTTCTTCCTAGTATGAACTCAGCCGCCGATATCAATAACTTTTTTTCTTTAAAATATAGAATTCCAATCGGCATTTATGACTTGGGAAAAATAAATGGGGATATCGAGCTTCGCATTGGACAAAAAGATGAAAAATATGAAGGACTCAATGGGAGAGAGAATCAGATTGAAAATTTAATTGTTTCAGCAGATAAAGAGGGACCTTTCGGAAGTCCTTTTGTTGATTCCACCCGAACCGTTGTAACAAACAATACAAAAAATGCTCTTCAAATCGTTTATCTACCGACTTCCATTAATGAGGAATCAGCGGAAAAGTTGCTAACTTCTTTATCTGCGATGTTCACCCAAATTAACGGGGGCGATGGAAGGGTTTCATTGTTAAGAGCTTAGTTGCCTTTTTCAGAAACGTAAGCCCTACTGAATGCATGTCACATTAGGAAACCTGGGAGCCATAAAAAGCTGAATAGGCTTAGTTATGAGGACAAAGTTTCCACTAAAGAATGTAAACAATAAAAAACGCAGCACCCCATTCATAATAGAAAAAGACACTGCGCTTGGTATGTATGGAGCGGGTGATGGGAATCGAACCCACGACAACAGCTTGGAAGGCTGTAGTTTTACCACTAAACTACACCCGCATCTTTAAGGAACTTTTTTATTATATAAAAACAATTACAGAAATGCAACTCCTGTAACAAATTGTTCAAATTTTTGTCGAATCCTGCGATGTTGTTTCAAAATAGTCTTTTTGCAAATTGTAATAAATGACTAGATTTCCAGTCAATCGAGACTAATCTTTGAAAAAAACGGGAGTTTTGTCCCTAATTCACATCAATCGAGGCTGAAATCTAATATAGCCGGGCTTCAGTCTCGACTCCAAGTAAATAGGGACAGTTATTTGAATAAAGGAAGGGATCTGTCTTTATTTATGTTCAATCGAGACTGAATTCTAAATATATATTTGCATCTGTACGGATTCATATTCAACCAGAATTGAACAACGATATATGGATAATCATTATTTAATATATTTTAACGCCTTCTTCGCATTTCCACTTACAGTCTCTGTGTATCCCCACACTTTTCCGTCTAAGGGATCATTATTTAAATAACCATCTAAGTCGTGAACAATACGATGAACGACTATTAAGCCATTTACATCCTCCGATTTCATCGCTTTTTCAAGTGCATCCAGGGCATTTTCCATATCGGTTTTCACAGTATCCTTTTTTGCATATAAAATGATTAATTCAATATCATTATGTAAAGAGTCTAACTTCGTCTGATTAGACTTAAAGCTAAATTTATCTGCTTTTCCCCAACCAATAAGAGCGTTTATCGTATCATGGGTTTCTTTGATTGCTTCATTTGTTAATGCCAAATGTTCCTTTTCGTCCACTCCTACATCAACTTCAACGACTGGCTGTTGCTCTGTACTTGTTTCTTGTTCTTCTTTTACAACTTTAGCATCTTTTCCTGGATTACTTTTTGCAAAATAAATTCCGGTAGCTGTCAGGACTAAAATGAGAGGAATTCCAATCATTAATATCCATTTCTTCAAGCGTCTACTCCTCCCCTTAGATTATAGACTTATAATTTACATTATTTCATAATTGAATATGATTTTCTCACAGAGCGAAGACCATAATCAGCAACTTCAGCAGCTGTTCTTCCCTTAAAGTCCTCTTTAAATAACTCTAAAGACAAATAACCATCATAATGTATTTCATATAACTTTTCCGCTATTTCACTGGTAGGACAAACTCCTTCCCCTGGGAAAACGCGGTCTTGATCTGTTAGACCTTTTACTTTAGGATAACTTGGATAATCATTTACATGAAAAACGCCGATTTGTTCCCCTTTTAAGTTTTTCAATCCAGCAAAATCACTGCCGCCAACATACATATGGAATGGATCTAATAACATTTTACCATTGGAAACGTTGCTTTTCTCTAAAATATATCGTGCTTCATCCAATGTTGAAAGTTTTTTAGATTTGCCCCAGAATTCTAAAATCGGTTCCACACCAATTTGTCGCCCAATATGAACTAAATGTTCAAAATAACTCTCCATCTCATCTAAGTTAGTTCCTTCCACATCTCCAAATGGCGGGGCAGCAATATATTTACATCCTAGCGACTCTAGCAATCGCATTTCTTTTTCCGCTTGTGTAAACGCGGCTTTTCTTATTTCCTCATCCTGATCTGCCCATTTGAAAAAAGCAATTGCATTAATAAACTCCAAATTTGCTTGCTTTAAAGCTGAATTGATTGCCTGAACTGTTCCTCCACCCGCAATATATGCCTCAAGATCTTGCATCCAAAGTTCTATACCTTCAAAGCCAGCTTTTGCTGCTATTTCTATTTGCTGGATAACATTAAGTTTAAAAGGAAATAGGGTGGAAGCATTGAGTGCTATTTTAAATGGAAACATATCTCTCATCTCACCTTCATTTCTTTTAATTGTAGACTTTCACTCTTCAATAACGTATCGCCAAGCGTCTTCGTCATTATCGCTACTAATACATCTTCTACTTAATGCGTAAAAATCCTTTAAATATTTATTTATAAAATCATGAAAAAGACCAATCTCTATATAGAAAATTGGCCTTTTTAGAAATATATCTTAATTTTGACTACAATATCCAAGAAAACGCATCTTGCTCGGTACTGAATTATAGATTCTATTAAGAAATAGCTAATCTAACAATAGTAAATATAAAATAGTATTTACACATATAAAAACAGGTAGAGACAATCAAATGATCTTCTCTACCTGTTTATTTTCTTCATATATTCTATACCCGAGGCCGGACTTGAACCGGCACGCCCGCGAAGGCAGTGGATTTTGAGTCCACCGTGTCTGCCATTCCACCACTCGGGCAAAACTGATGGAGGCGGCAACCGGATTTGAACCGGTGATAAGGGTGTTGCAGACCCGTGCCTTACCACTTGGCTATGCCGCCATGTTTGGAGCGGAAGACGGGATTCGAACCCGCGACCCCCACCTTGGCAAGGTGGTGTTCTACCACTGAACTACTTCCGCAAATACTGGGCTAGCTGGATTCGAACCAACGAATGACGGAGTCAAAGTCCGTTGCCTTACCGCTTGGCTATAGCCCATCAATTTAAAGTAATTAACTTTTAAAAATAAAATGGGGCGACTAGTGGGAATCGAACCCACGATGTCGGAGCCACAATCCGATGCGTTGACCATTTCGCCATAGCCGCCATAATATTGGCAGGGGTAGTAGGAATCGAACCCACATCAAAGGTTTTGGAGACCTTCGTTTTACCATTAAACTATACCCCTGTATTAAAATGGTGGTGGGGGACGGATTCGAACCGCCGAACCCGGAGGGAGCGGATTTACAGTCCGCCGCGTTTAGCCACTTCGCTACCCCACCAGTATATAATTAATTGAAAAAATGGTGGCTCAGGACGGAATCGAACCGCCGACACAAGGATTTTCAGTCCTTTGCTCTACCGACTGAGCTACTGAGCCTATGTATAAAATATGGCGGTCCGGACGGGACTCGAACCCGCGACCTCCTGCGTGACAGGCAGGCATTCTAACCAACTGAACTACCGGACCAAAGTTTTTTCGAGTTTACTCGAAAATAACTTACATTGCTTTTCAAGTTTCACTTGAAAATAACCTACATTATTTTTCGAGTTTATTCGAAAATAACTTACATTACTTTTCAAGTTTACTTGATAGTAACTAAATTGCGGGGGCAGGATTTGAACCTGCGACCTTCGGGTTATGAGCCCGACGAGCTACCGGACTGCTCCACCCCGCGATAATAATAATGGTGACCCCTACGGGATTCGAACCCGTGTTACCGCCGTGAAAGGGCGGTGTCTTAACCGCTTGACCAAGGGGCCGATATATTTTGTATGAATGGCGGAGAGCAAGGGATTTGAACCCTTGAGACAGCGTTAGCCGCCTACACGATTTCCAATCGTGCTCCTTCGGCCACTCGGACAGCTCTCCAAT
>NZ_JAIAZY010000052.1 GCF_019459225.1 Bacillus sp. IITD106 | reverse complement strand
AGTTATTTTACTAAAAGTTATTTGGGATTAATCGCTTTACCCTTCTATGTAATAATTCCATTAGTGATTTCTACAAGATATATCATATCAGTATTATTTACTGCATTAGGTTTATTGGGTATAGCTTGGAACTGGTCACCTTTAATCATATGCATTTTTACTCCCGCATTACTTGCAAGCTGGGGCGAACGTTTATGGTGGAGCTCCATGCAAATTGTGATTGTCAGAGATTTAATAAAAAGCCAATTATTATTTGATAAACTATGGCAAAAGGGTCTGCTGGCAATAATGGATCAGCAGGGTAGGTTATTTCAATTTAATTCTAAATAAATTGATCTTGCAAAAAAACAGCCGTATCGAATTTCATCTAAAGCGGTGTAATAAATTGCACAGCAAAAAACTTCGGTAATCAATTAATGTAAAGATGATATAACTAAGACTGTGGCATAAGGTGTTAAAATATGTTCACAGTCTTTAGCATATAAGTTCTGCAGAGGCATGCTTAAAGTTTACTGTAAATTAAAAAATATTAGAATAAGGGAGGTGTGATGGAAAATGGAACTAGGTTTGTTTCAAAAACAAACAACAAACTTGGTGATGACGGCTGAATTAAGACAAGCGATTTCTTTATTACAATATTCAACCATTGAATTAGCACAATTTATACAAGAACAAGCGTTAGAAAATCCATTAATAGAATTAGAGGAACGAAAAGAAGAATTTAATATTAAAGAAAAATATGAAAACGTAAGAAAAAAATCGACCAACACGAATGAATCGAAAGATCCATTGGAATTTGTAATTCCAGAAAAGCAAAGTTTGCAAGACTATTTAATAGAACAGATTCGTTGGCTAAATCTATCGGATTGTGAACGAAAAGTTTTAGAGTTTCTAGTCCTTAATGTAGATGATAATGGTTATTTAACGATTGACAGTGAAGAAGCAGCGAATTATCTAGTGGTTGAAAAAAAGTTAGTTGAGAGCAATATTGAAAGATTACAATCCTTAGAACCTGTTGGGGTTGGAGCAAGGGATCTTAAGGAATGTCTCCTTTTACAATTAAAAGCTTTTTATCCAGAGAATGCTTTAGCAGCAAAGGTCATCCAACATTACATGGATTTGTTTGCAAATAAAAAGTGGCAAGAACTAGCCAGACAATTAAACATTTCCTTGCACGATATAAGCGAAATTGCAAATTGTATTCAAACCCTACAACCGAAACCTTGTATAAATATTGATGCTAATCCAACTATATATAGAATTCCTGACTTGATCATCGATAAACAGAACGATGATTATATTATTTCATTTAACGATCAATTTCTCCCTGTTATTCATATAAATGACCAGTATAAAGAAATGTTACATAAAAAAAATGAATGTTCCGTATACCTTCATGAAAAATATATTCAATACAAATGGTTAGTCAAAAGTATAGAACAACGTCGTAATACGATGTTGAAAATTGCTACTGTTCTTGTAGAGAAACAACGCGATTTTTTTGAAAATGGATTATCCAAGCTTATTCCTCTCACTCTAAAAGAAATTGCTGCTGAAATAGATATGCATGAATCTACGGTTAGCCGTGCAATAAAAAACAAAATCATTCAAACTCATAAAGGTATATTTGAAATGAAACAATTATTTACATCAAAAATAAAAAAGTCGGATGGAGATCATGCATCTTCATCCAAAATCAAAGTATTAATAAAAAAAGTAATTGATGAGGAAGAAAAGCAAAATCCTCTATCGGACCAAAAAATCGTTGATTATTTACAAGTCCACTTTAACATCTTAATTTCTCGTCGAACCGTAACAAAGTATCGAGAAGGACTAGGTATACTATCATCAAGTAAGCGTAAACAATTCTCTTTTTAACAAGACTTTTAAATTTAACATACAAATGCTTGGTCTAACTCCCCAGTCTTTAGACGGTATCAGCTTTTAGCCTTATAGTTACGTGTCCATACTATGGATGAGGTGGAGTATGGATGAATAATCTTGTTAAATTAAAGAAAAAAGTGTTTGTTTACCTTATTAATGATAGAAGATTTTATACCATTGGCAGGCTGGAAGATGTCGATAAATGATAAATAATGAAGAGAAAAATAAACATGTAGCTATCATTAATAAAGAAGAAGATCAATTTTCGTTGTTTAACTAGAATAACTGTAAACGGCGAGTATCATAAGAGCATGTTTGGTATGTTTCTTACCAAACATGCTCTTCGTCTTTTTCTGTCATACGTTTATTTTGTTTAAACTGTATTTCTATGATGGAATTGATGAAGTGTGGAAATGGATGCCCATAAAGCAGCCCTCTTTATAAATTACAATAGGAGAAGCTGAGAGAAGAATATTATTTTGCGGTTTTCTAATGGTAGTATAAAAAGACTACTTTTGTTCAGGGATAAAAGGGAGGTCAAATCATATGAAAGTAACTTCTATTGAGACACTACGCCTAGATGAATTTCCAAGTATAGGCTTCTTTTACTTCCTTATGAGGAATTGAAAGAATACTATTAACCTATGTCTTCCGTATATTTTTTATAGAATATATACGGAAGACCATGTTTAAGTGGAATTCTTATACAAAACTTTTTGTAATGTTATGATGGAAGAAACAACACTACTTAACTAATATACGATTCATATGTCTTCACTATAAATCCACTTACATACACTTCATCTACTAGGCTTGTATTTTCTATAATGATAGAATAGAAACCTTTCGTAGATAAATGAAGACTATTATTTAATATGAAGAGCGATTCTTTATTGTGTAGGTTTACCTGGCTTGTTATTCCATTGAAAGTTAGGTTATTTTTTATTGGCTTTACAGAATTATGATTTTTTGTATGAATGTATAATAAATCATTTGAAAGAGAGTTTCCTGAATCAATCCCAAAATCTACTTTAAAATTAATAATTCCTTGTTTATTAAGGATTTCAAAAAGTGGTGTTAACACTAGATTTTGACGATTGGTGTATAAAGAAATGGTTAAGCTTGTTCTTGAAGGTATATGATAAACCACTTTGTTTGGAATACCCGAATCAGTGTCATTAATGTACTCTAGGTGTTCTTCTAAAGTTACCATTTTGGAATTATTATTTTTCATAGCCACTCCATATTTAGTAAATGAGGGCACCATTAATTGGTTCGAATCGATTGTAAAATAATCGTACACATGGCTTATACCTGCAAGTAGGGAAGCGACTTTAGCCGCAAAAATTGTGTATCCCTTCGTATTATAGTGTACTTCGTCAGATTGAACGTATTTTATTGGATAGCCCTCTAAAAATTCAGTAGAATCAATGACTGGAATAGTATATTTTTTGCCTAACAATTTTAATGCTTGGCGATAGGCAACGATTAATAAGTTATCATCGATTGAATGTTTTGGAGGGGTTAGTAAAACAATGGCTGACTTAAAATCAAGAATCTGCTCTATTAATTTTCCCATATCCTCTACATATTTAACGATATCTTTTTGCACTTGAAGCGGTATGAAAGGGTTTGAAGCATCATTGGTGCCGAGCATAAGAAAATGTAAATCTGCTTGAGGATTTGTATCCCATCGTTTTTTTGACATCTCTGCCCAGTCTCCACTATAGCCTCTATTCGTAACAGTTACCTTGCCTTCCCCATACATCATATTACAAAATTCTTGTAATGCTTCCGGATATGTTTTCCCAGCTTGCTCATGTTCTGGATAAGTGGCTGCTTCTTCACAAGTAGGATCACTTTTTTTTGGCCTAATATCACTACTTTCCGTATCGTGCCCATATGTCATGGAATCTCCTTGGCATACGATATGAATAGGTTCATTATTTACTATCTTTTTTAAAAGCTTTGCATAATTAGTGATTTGTTTGTCTGGATAACCTTTCTGATTTCTTTGCTCATGCCTATCTATCATAGACACCCCCTTTAGGTTCCTGAACTAACGATTAGACTCTTACAAAAGCCTTGATGGTTGCAATGGTCTTTCCTTCAGATTTTCCGTAAGGTCTAATTGTATATTCTTTAATATGTTCTGGGATGATGAAGGTTTCTGCATAATGAACGACAAAAGGTTCAAAATCATTGTTTACACTTTCAATAATTGCTTCTTCACCTTCTACTAAATTAAGGACATTGACACTGTCATGTGTTCGATGGTGAACTTTTTTAGAAAACCAGTGTCTTCGTGTTTCTATGAATTCTGTTTCATGCAAACCTGTCCTTTCTTCTATCCATCCATCTCCGGAGGCGATTTTTTCATTTGGGCTAAACAAGTTTTCTTTTACCCAACTTGTATCCCTATACCATTGGATGGAATTGATTCCGTGTTTAAGATGAACGGGCCTTGGTTTTCCATCTAAATCGACTCTTTCCCAGTCCCAGAGTTTAAATGTATATATATTCGGAGTAGAACTGATTTCCAAAACGACTGAATTTCTGCCTTGTGAATGAACTGTTCCTCCAGGTATTGAGTAATGATCGTGTTTTTTTATTGGGAATTTGTTAATAAATTTTTCATCATTAAATACTGTAATACCTTTCTCAGCGCGTTCTAATTCCTCAATCATTTCATTTTTATCAATATTTTCTTTTAATCCTAAGTAGACAACAGCATCTTCTTCAGCATGCATGATGTAGTAACTTTCGTCTTGGGTATAACGAGCACCGAACGTTTCTTGTACATAGTCGACGACAGGGTGTACTTGCAAGCTTAAATTTTGTCCTTCGACGGTATCTAAAAAGTTAAAACGTATTGGAAATTCTTTACCGAAACGACCGTAAACTTTATTGCCTAATAATTCAACAGGGTGACGAAAAACAACATTGTTAGCAGGGATTTCGACTTTTATATCTCCGTATTTTAAATAAATGCTATTTTCAGCTGGCACACCATTAAAACTCCAAGCAAAATTTACTTCGTCTTTATCAAGGTTAAACTTCTCTCTCATCCATTCACCACCCCACACACCAGGTGCAAAATATGGTACGAGACGAAAGGGTTGTGAAACAGCTTGCTTGAGTCCAGCTAAATAACGAGTTTTATCTACCATTTTAGGATGATGATCAAGATTCGTATCTAGCCAGTAATCTACTTTATCAAAAAGTCTTTTTTTGAGTTTATCAGCAACGGGCCATTCGAAAAAGTAAGATCGTTTAATTTTTTTAAGGAAATCTTCTTCCTCATTATCTGCTTTCCAATTAGGCATTTTTGCTTGAAAACGTTTTTGGATTTCCCAACGCGCTAAATCAGCATAAATAAGTACATCAGGTTCATAAACAAAAGTTGCGCCAACTCCGTAGATAATAATTAAACCTTGTTCAATAGATTCAATTATTTTTCTAGCATTTACTAATTTTTCATTATCAAAAAAATCACTGAATTCATGTGCAGAAAAAATACCAAAAACTCTATCATCTGTTAAATTGTATTGGATCATTTCCGTTATTTTTTCACTAGAGTAATAAAGATCGTCTAAAAAGAACGTTTCCGTTGGTTGGAGGGGGGAAATAAGATTCTTCCTTAACTCTTCCATGTTTACTCCCGGGTAACAATCAATCGTAAGAATTACTTTGCCTTTGCTTTTTTTTACCTGGTCCAATTGTTGAAAGATATTCTCATATCCTTCCCATACGAAATCAGTTGATTGAGAAACGACTATTTCTGGATATTTGTTGAATGTAGACATTTGGAATCCTCCTCATTAATTTAAAAGTCATATTATCATAATGTTATAACATTAGCAATGTGAAATGACAAAGTGGTCTATTTTTTAGCATTGAAGCTAAATCATTCAATCGTTAAGAATAGTTAAAGATACTGCCAACTAACTAAAAGTTAAGGGCGATTCTTTGAATTAAGTGTAAGTACAAAGTTTCATTTACATGAACGCAGTATAACTTCTGGACGAACTTTCATACAAATATGGAAATTTTTTCTGTATGATGTTTTGTGAAAGAAATCTAGTATTTATGTGGGGATAAGTCGCTTACTATTCATAAAAACCGAAATGGTTACTCCATTAAATCTAAATGGACATAATAACGATAATTATCGCCAACATAATAGCATTCTGTATATTCAATAAAGTTTTCTTCAGCATTCGTTGCTTTACGGACTCTTTTTAATACCGGCT
Organism: Bacillus sp. IITD106; assembly: GCF_019459225.1. Taxonomy (GTDB): domain Bacteria; phylum Bacillota; class Bacilli; order Bacillales; family Bacillaceae_C; genus Lederbergia. The sequence goes on along the minus strand of NZ_JAIAZY010000052.1, from coordinate 17,516 downwards.
TTTCTTCTGGTATATTTAGTTTTCCTTGAACTTCTGTTGTTGGAACGGCTGCTTCTAAATATTCTTGGATTTTGGTTATTTTTATACCGTGAGAACTTAGCAGGCGATAAAAGGATTCATAGTAATCTTTGGAATCTAGAGAAAAATACGGTTCGTATTTCCAATAGGTTTTAAAAAATATCGGAAATTTATTATTGACACCACGTAGGCGCTGTAATTGTATTACTTCAGTTCCTTCTGGTATTTCCAATTCTTTAGCAATCAAACGATTTGATTGTATTTTATTTATTTCTGCATGAAACGTTTTTACTTCTTTTCCGATCTCATTCATTTCATAGGCATGGCTTTTTATGTGTGTCGAATAATCTTGATAGGGTTGTCTATCTTTTTCACTTAAAACAAAAGTACCTTTAGCCCTTTTTCTAACGAGATAGTTTTCCCAAACAAGTTCATTGATTGCTTCTCTGACAGTGATTCTACTAACATCATAATAATTACATAGTTCTATTTCTGAAGTTATTTTATCTCCTGGTTTCCAGTAGCCATCTTCTATCTTTTTTTTCAAATCATTTTTAATTTGGATATATAAAGGTGCTGCGTCTTTTTCTGTGTTCAACTGATATTTCATAGAAAATCCCTTTCTTTCTTCTATTTACATGGCTACTAACTATCATTTTGTTCTCGTCTAAATTTTTCTCTAAATTCTCCAGGAGGTAATCCCATTTCACCTGAAAATACGCTTGAAAAGTAATGGACGTTATCGAATCCGGTTAAATTTGCAATTTCTTCGTGTGTTAAATTTGTATCAGAAAGTAGGGTTCCCGCTTTTCGAACTCTTTCTTTTCTAACATAACTGGAAAAGGATTGACCTAGCTCGGTATTAAAAATACGTGATAGATGTCTCCCAGAGATGTATATGTAATTTGCTACATCGTCAAGCTTTAATGTCCTATGTAAATTGTCATGTATGTATAGCTTTGCTTGATAAATTAAAAATGAAGCAGTACGTTTCTTTTTTTGGATATGTGTTTTTTGATCATTGAAATGCTCCAGAATACTTAGGAAAAAAGCGGAACATACTCCTTGAAGCCAGTCATTGAATTGGATAGATGGTCCGTTTACTAATGTGAGAATAGATGTCCATAACTTAACAACGGGTGAGTTTTTTGCGTTTTCAGTTATAAATATTTCAGTGGATTCTAAACAAGAAAAATGTTCAACCATTTTCCCAATCGTATTTTTTTTGTTAATTTCAAATCCTACAAAAATAATATCAAGACCAGAATCGCTTATAATTTGATGCTTAATATAGGGGCGAGATAGAAAAAGAACATCTTTTTTTAATGGAAACATTTTCCCGTTATCAATATATTTACCTTTCCCATCAACAATATAACATAGTTCAAAATAAGAATGTTGGTGTGGCTTGTTATTATAATGTAATTGTTTTGCCCCCCAGTAATGAATGGAAATAGAAATGTGATCGCCTATAATCTGGGAAGTATTTTGGTTAAGTAATATGGCGCCATTTTTATATGAATGATCCCAACTCAATTCTGTCACACCCCTCTTACAGAACGATTTTTTCAACTATCAGTATATCATATTATTTTTCTACATTTATAAACATGTCCTAATTTTATAAAAACATGGCAACTTTTTGAAAAGAAACCTAAGATGTTATCTTCTATAATTCGAAATAGGTTAAGAATCGGATTTTATGTGATTAGCGTAAATACATCTTAAAACACTAAACTGAGCTTTCTCCTAAATATCGTCTTTATAGAAATTTTATTTAGTCATTTTAACAAGCGATTTTATACAAAAATGGATGTGATTAAGAGAAATGAATAAATATATCATTGCTTTTGATGTTGGGGGTTCGTATATTAAAGCAGCGATTCTGAATCATCAAGGCAATGTGATTCCGAATTCAATTGCTATTTTCCCTTCAAAGGCTAAAGAGTTGAAAGAAGAAATCATCAATCATTTTATTTATATCATTCAGGAGCAAATGAAGCGTTTTACTGATGATTTTCAATTAAATGGGATAGGCTTTGCTTTTCCTGGTCCTTTTGATTATAAAAACGGTATTAGCTATATTCAGGGGATTGATAAATTTGATAGTTTGTACGGAGTGAACATACGTGAAGAATTAATGAGACGTATTAAACAAGTGGCTACGATTCATTGTAAAGTTGCCTCTGAATTTTTAATCGTATTTGAGAATGACGCTAATCTATTTGCTTTGGGTGAACATAAATCTGGTAAAGGACAAAATTTTAACAAGGTTCTTTATTTAACAGTTGGTACAGGAGCAGGATCTGCATTTATGGAAAATGCCTGCTTAATTAAGAATGATCCTCGAGTTCCTAAGAACGGTTGGATCTATCAAGATTCTTATGGTGATTCGATCGTGGATGATTATATATCGAAAAGGGGTGTATTAAACCTAGCGGAAGAGTTGAGTCTTAAGATTGAAGATGATGAAGTGAAGACAATAGCCGAATTAGCTCAAAAACATCATAAAGGTGCAAAGGAAGTGTTCCATCAATTTGGTCTAAATATTGGAAGTGTCTTAAATCCTTATATAAAATCTTTTGCTCCCGAAGCCATTATCATTGGCGGTCAAATCTCAAAAAGCTTCCATTTATTTAAGGATGGAATCTATGAAACTTTAGGATCTGAAAAAGTTAAGGTTGATGTGACAAATAATACATCTAACAGTACATTTATCGGTATTGCAGATTTAATAGACCGCTCGAAAAACGATCAGTGAATGGACATATTTACTATTTATGAAGGAGTGTAGACATGAGTCACATAAAAGAAATTCTTTGTTTGCATCACAGTCATTTAGATATTGGATATACGCATCCTCAACCATTATTAATGGAGTTGCAAAGGGATTATATAGATGAAGCGATTGACCTCTGTGTGCAAACTGAACATTTTCCGGAAGAATCAAAATTCAGATGGACATGCGAGGCTACTTATCCGGTATTAAAATGGTTGGAAACATCGTCAGAAGAAAGGGTTAAGCTATTTAAAAAGTTTTTGCAGAATGGCCAAATGAGTATATCAGCGCTTATGATGCATTCAACGCCATTAAATAATTCTGAGCAAATTGGAAGGGCACTATATCCGATTAAAGAGCTGCGCAAAAAATTTAATATCCCACTTAATACGGCGATAAACCATGATGTAAATGGACAACCATGGCCATTTAGTCAAATATTATTAGATGCAGGAGTTGATTTTTATATTACAGGAATTAATATTCACTTTGGAGGAATTCCATTTGAACGGCCAAAACTTTTTAAATGGAAAACACCTGATAGCCGCGAGCTATTAACATTTCATGGCGAGCATTATTCGTTATTTAGTCAATTTTTCGAAACTTCAAAGTCGGACACTGAGTTGATGCATAAAGGGATAAAAGAATATGTAAATCGATTAGAATCGAATGGTTATGAATATGACTTTATTTATCTTACATCGACGAACCCTCCATTGTTTGATAATAATTGTCCTGATCAAGAACTTGCACATTTAATCAAACAATACAATGAGGAAGATCGAGAGTTTAAAATTCGTTTTGTAACTCCTGAAATGCTATTAGAGAAAGTGAAACAAATAAGAGAGGAAAACATACCTGTTTATTCTGGAGATTGGACGGATTATTGGAATTTTGGATCTGCCAGCACTGCTAGGGAAACTCAATTGAATCGCAAGGCGAAACAAGGATTAAGAAAAGCGGAAATGCTTGAAGCAATTCAAGGTAGTTTTGGTTTACACTATGATCAAATAAAAAAAGAAGCTTTTTTTAATATGATGTTATTCGATGAACATACATGGGGCGCTGCCCACTCTATTACAGATCCAGATGATCCTGAAGTATATTCCCAGCGAATTCATAAGTCAAAAATGGCCTATCAAGCTGCGGATCTATCTTCATATATTTTAGGAAAACAAATGGAGAAGTTGGCGAATAACCCACTGCAATCCACGGAACCAGAAGGAGTTCTCCTTGTTAACACCTCCAATGTTGAACAACAAGTTGAGGTCTGTATTCCGAAAGATTGGTTGGCTAAGGGTAGACATTTATCTGCTGCGAGGATTAAACAATATTTGCCATATGCAATTTTAAAGGATGATGAATATTTTGGTTCGGTTAAACTTGAACCCTTTTCATGGAGGAAAATCCCATTAAGGGAGCTCAATAAACTAAAATCCGAAACAGCAAACAAGGAAGTAAAATATATTGTGAATGAGGATTCGCTAGAAACACCTTACTATCGTTTAGAGTTTGATCCGAAAACAGGGAGAATTAAGCAATTATATGACAAGATTAGAAGTTGGACGATGCTTGATGAAACGAGTGAATGGACGCTGTTCGAGTATGTCAAGGAAGGAATTGACCCTTTACATAATCCTGAAAAAAGAGAAACTTTTTTTCCAAGAGACATTGATTTAGGGAATAAGAGTATAAGTGTTTGGAATCATGGTTGGAAGGCTAAGAGGACAAGTCCGGAGAGAGTCGTATCTTGGAAAATTCACAAGTCTGCAAATACTGTATCATTCGTTACGATTTTTGAGGCAGAAGGAGTAAAGTATTTAGAGCAACGAATGACTTTTTCTGTTCTTCACCCAAAAATTGAATTTCAGGCAATCCTTGATAAAAAAGATGTGCGAACACCGGAATCTATTTATTTCGCTTTTCCACTTCGTCTAGAGGCAGGGTGGAGGTCTCAATATGATACAGCAGGCATGTTCGTAGAGTTAGATAAGGAACAAATGGGAAATGTGAGTAAAGACTGGGTCACTGTTGATCAAACAGTATCTATTTATGATGATAAAAAAGGAGTTACACTTGCATGTCCAGATGCGCCGCTCGTTCAAATAGGCGATTTTAATTTTGGGAAAGAAAGTAAATCTATTATAAGAAATGAAAATCCTCTTTTGCTTGCCTGGCCAATGAATAATTATTGGGATACAAACTTTTGTGCAAGTCAATCAGGTAATTTAACGTTTACGTACGTACTTAGTCCATTTAATCAATTTGAGGAGATGGATGCATATAGTGTTGGAGTATACGCAGCCAATCCCATAGAAATAAATGCTGCTATCAATTGCCAAGAAGAAAAAAGTGGTAGATTATTTTGCGGGACTGGTGAGAAAGTTGTTCCACTTTATATTAAACGGGCCGAGGATAATAGTGGATTAATAGCAACTTTACGAAATTTAGGTGTAAATCAATCATCTTATAAATTTTCTATTCCAGGAAAAAATATTATTTCTGCCATGATTGTTAATACCCTTGAAGAATATATCGACGATCTAGAGGTTGTTGACAATGAAGTTCATGTTGATGTGAATGGCAGAGAACTGCTTCATCTAAAAGTGCAAATTGAATAAATTTTACATGTAATTTCTTTTCTACAATCCGATCATATTTAAATGGTCATCTTTTCTATCTAGTTTGTATTAGAAATAGAGGTGTGTCTGTTTTTTATAACGTTATATCGCAATATTCCCAGAAATCGTAAGCGATATGATTTTCAAGATGACGATCGTTAATGCATGAAATAATGTGGTGTTTTTAAACGATTTGTTAAGCCACTTTATACGAATTGTTTATTATGAAGTGGAGTATGAGATAGAAATAGATGATCATTTTATTTATGTAATAGTTTACTATTTAGTTTACATTTCTTTATGTTGCAATGCAGAAATTCTTTATAGTACGTTTTTTATTTTGGATTTGCCATTTTCAAAAAAATAATGTCCTATTTTTATAAAATAATGGCAGATTTTCGAAAAGACGAAAGTCCTAATCTGTTTTATGCTTGCATTAAGCGTTTTCAGATGAAGGTGAAGGGAGGTCACATAAATGACAATGAGTAGGAGAATTCACAAAACGATTGTTTATATTATTTTAATTTCAGCAAGTGTCCTTTTTGTTCTCCCCATTATTTGGATGTTATCCACTTCATTGAAGGGAGATGTTGGAATTTTCGAATTGCCGCCGAAGTGGATTCCGGAAACTTTTCAATGGGATAACTTTCATAAAGCTGTAACGTCATTTCCGTTTTTACGTTATACATTTAACACAGTATTGATTACAGTACTATCTGTCGTTGGAGGAGTTTTTTCCTCTTCGTTTGTAGCCTATTCATTTGCAAAACTAAAATGGCCGGGCAGGGATATATGGTTTATTGTCATGATCACAACAATGATGCTTCCACCACAGATTACGATGATCCCATTATTCATTTTCTATAAACAATTAGGCTGGATCGATACGTATATCCCACTTATAGCTCCTTATTTTTTTGGAAGTGCATTTTATATATTTTTAATTAGACAATTTTATATGTCAATTCCTAAGGAATTAAATGAAGCTGCAAAGCTTGATGGTGCATCAGAATTTTATATTTGGAGCCGTATCTATGTTCCTTTATCAAAAGCAGCTATGGCAACATGTGCTATTTTCATATTTATGTTTGCTTGGAATGACTTTTTGGGACCGTTAATATACCTAACTGACCCAGATAGCTTTACACTTTCACTTGGCTTAAGAAGTTTTCAACAGCAATTTGGTACTCGTTGGAATGTCATGATGGCGGCTTCATTGATCGTGATGTTGCCAACTCTTATTCTGTTCTTTTCTTTTCAGAAGTATTTTATTGAAGGAGCAGCGGTAACAGGAATAAAAGGCTAATGTTTAACGCCGGTGAGGGATATGTCTTACTTTCATTACCGTTCTAGTAATAATGGCAGAATTATATTTTAGGGGGATTGAAATGAGAAATCGTATTAAGTTTTCTATGGGCTGGATGTTTCTATTGATTGTGATATTGATGGTTGGCTGCTCGAGTCAAAATAGCAACACGGATAAGTCGGGAAATACAGACAAAAATAATTCATCGGGAGAAAAACAAAGCGAAGAGGTTAAAATTTCTTTTTGGCATATTCATTCTGATGGTCCTATGAAAGAAGTGATGACTAATTTAATCAAAGAATTTGAAGAAAAAAACCCTAATATTAAGGTTGAGGAATTAGGAATTAACTTTTTTGATTATTTTACGAAGCTCCCAACAGCAATGGCGGGTGGAAGTGGCCCAGATCTTGCTTTGAATGATACAAGCACCCTACCTGCGAGAGCGCAATCAGGAGCTATCTTGGATATTTCTTCATTTATTGAAAAAGACAACTTTAATCTTGAGGATTTCTTCCCTGTTTTGGTTGATAAAATGAAATATGAAAATGGTGTATATGGTTTACCGAGCGATACCGATGTAAGGGTTCTCTATTATAATAAGGAGCATTTTCGTGAGGCGGGACTAGACCCGGAAAAACCACCGACTAATTGGAAAGAGTTAGAAGAGTATAGTGAGAAACTTACTGTTTGGAAATCGGACAACATGTTAGAGAGAATTGGATTTTCGCCATCAATAGGTAACCTACACTTGCATACATTGTCTTGGGCTAATGGTGGAGAATTTTGGGATGAGGACGGAAATCCAACATTTACAAATCCTAAGAATGTAGAAGCCTTAGAATGGATCAAAACAATACATGACAAGTACGGTAAAAAAGCAATGGCTGCTTTTAAATCACAAGCAGACGCACTTGAATTCAGCCCGTTTATTGCTGAAAAAGCTTCAATGATTGTCGATGTAAATAATTTATACCAAGATATAAAGCGCTATAATCCTGATTTGGATTTTGGCGTGGCTGCCATTCCTTTTAATGAGAAGTCTGTTACTTGGTCGGCTGGATTTGATTATGAACTTACAGATAATAAAGATGAGAGGAAAGCCGAAGCTGCCTGGGAATTATTGAAATATTTAACAAGCCCAGAAGTACAGGTAAGAATTCATGAAGAATCAGGATCAATGGTTTCAAATATGCAAGCTGCTATGGACCCTAAATTTATGGAAGATCCGATTTGGGAAGTAATGATTGAACAAATGGATGTTGCTAGATTCATTGAATTTGTTGAAGAGTTGCCTTCTTGGCATGGCACTGTAGATGCAGCTGAGGAAGCCGTAATCAATTCAAATGTCGATCCTATTAAAGCACTTGAAGATGCACAAAAAGTTGCAGAAAATGCAGTGAAAAATCATTGATTTCCCTGGACTAAAACACAGATAGGTTCTCTCTTTTTATAAATATAAAAAGAGAGAAACCTTATTTCTTAAGGGGAGAAGCCAAATTGTTATTTAAAAATAGTAATATGAAACTAAGTACAAGAGAAGCCATTACAGGATACCTCTTTTTTTTACCAGGTTTAATAGGTCTTGTTTTCTTTATGGCAGGCCCAATCTTATATTCATTATATTTAAGTTTTACTTCATACAATATTTATGATTCACCGACATGGGTTGGTGTAAAGAATTATAAAATAATGCTGGAAGATCCACTTTTTTTTAAAAGCCTATTCAACACATTTTATTACGTTGGTTTAAGTGTGCCTGTGAATACAGCAGTAGGTATATTGTTGGCTGTTTTATTAAATCAAAAAGTATTTGGAATTCGTATTTTCCGTACCATTTTCTATTTGCCGACCGTCGTATCAGGCGTAGCGGTTGCTTTATTATGGCAATGGATCCTTGACCCAAATTTTGGGCTCATCAATACGTTCCTAGAAAATATCGGAATGACGGGACCAGGTTGGTTAACAGATGAAGCATGGTCAAAGCCTTCCCTCATCCTTATGAATTTATGGGCAGTTGGAGGTACTATGATTATTTATCTAGCAGGTTTGCAAGGGATACCTAGCACACTTTATGAATCAGCTAAAATAGACGGTGCTGGTTATATCCGCAGTTTCTTTAGTATAACTTTACCTATGTTAACGCCAACTATATTCTTTAATGTCATTATGGGCGTTATTTCTGGATTTCAGATTTTCTTACAAGCCTATATTATGACAGATGGAGGGCCAAATAATTCTTCGTTATTTTTCGCACTCTACCTATACTACAAAGGATTCAAAGATATGCAAATGGGCTATGCTTCCGCGTTAGCCTGGATTTTATTGATCATCACTTTAATCTTTACATTAATTATTTTTAAAGCAAGTTCTCGGTGGGTTTACTATGAAGATGGAAATCAGAAATAATGGGACTATTGCAACACTAGAATTCGGCGTTTTAGAAAACGTTTATGTAGTAGAATCATTTTTCAGTTAGGAAAGAAATACTAAATCCAAATGGGGTAGCAACAAATGTTAATGGTTATACGTTTGGTGACAATCGTTCTTTTTTAGTCAAAGTATCTTACTAGGTGTGATGTATGAGAATGAATAAGTATGTGATTGCATTTGATGTAGGTGGATCTTTTATAAAGTCAACGATCTTAAATGAGCACGGGGAGATTATAACTGATTCATTTGCTATTTTTCCTTCCAAATCTAAAGAATCAAAGGAAGCGATTATTGAAAATTTATTTTTGCGAATTAAACAGCAAATAAATCGAATTTTAGATAAAGAAATAAATGTAGTAGGCGTCGGATTTGCTTTCCCTGGACCTTTTGCTTATGAAGAGGGAATTAGCTACATTAGAGACGTAGATAAATTTGATCAGCTTTATGAAGTAAACCTTCGAAAAGAACTGATGGAATTAGTTAAGCAAGAGAAGTCATTTAAGGGTAAAATTGATGACAATTTTCGTATCTTATTTGACAACGATGCTAATTTGTTTGCTTTAGGAGAACAGATGACAGGGAAGGGAAAAAACTACAATAAGGCCATTTACTTAACCATTGGTACAGGTGCAGGTTCGGCATTTATGGAGGATGGGAATTTAGTAAAACATGACTCTCGCGTTCCTGAAAATGGATGGATCTTTAAGCAACCGTTTGGGGATTCCATTGTAGACGATTATATTTCCAAAAGAGGTATTTTAAGATTAACCGAAGAATTTGGAATTGATATAGAAGATAAAGAAGTAAAGACTATAGCGGAAATGGCAAAGAGTAATCATACTTGTGCAAAAAAAGTGTTTCATATTTTCGGTCAAAATATAGGTAAAGCTTTAAATTCCCATATTAAAGCTTTCTCTCCTGAGGCTTTAATTATAGGCGGGCAAATTGCAAAGAGTAAAGATCTATTTATTGGTGGAATTTATGAAGTACTGGACAATAAAACATTAATGATAGAATTTACAGAAGACACTTCTTTAAGTACTTTTACGGGTGTAGCAAATTTAATAAAACAAACAATCAGTATTTCACCTTAGATTTTTGCTGATGAGAAACGAGTAAGGGTGAAAATATGAAGAAACGTATGGATAAAAAGGCTGCATTATTCCTGATTATGATTACTTGTTGTTCCTTTATTATCTTAGTTGTTTCAACCAGTTTATGGGGTTCGAAAAAACAGGAAAAAAGTTTCGAAGAATTTCGCGGGCCATTAATTCCGATTCAATCCACTCTAGGACCTTCCGATGCTGAATTTGATACAGCTAACGTAGTCAATAACAATGGAATGTCAGGTACAAATGGAAGAAATCAGACACATTCCAGCTTGGAAAGTGATATGTGGAGAGTAACAGCGAAAAATAACGAGGAAGTTTTTATTACATTTGATTTTGGGAAGGTAGTTCCTTTAGGAGAAATGTGGATTTGGAACTTTAATGCCAATCGTAATAATGAAGATCATTCATCATTCGGATTAAAGAATATACAAATATATTATTCAACGAATGGTGACGAATGGTTGGAATGGAAAGGAAAGGGGCATCCCTTTCGATTGGCAGTTGGAAATGGAGATGAACAGCTTTATCCAACGAACTTAGATAATAAAAGGAATAGTCCTGTACAATTTTCTGGCTTGCCAGCTAGATTTATTAAAATTGTTGCAAAAGCTAAGCCAGGAGATGGAAATTGGTCATCCTCCAATCAGGGGGATCATGTTTTTGGTTTGAGTGAGGTTCGCTTTTACCGATATAGCCCTTCCGTGAGTGCCGGTGGGGAAATTATTCCAATTTCTGTACATACGGAAGATGAAAATATGGAACAAAATGATGTAGAAAATATCATTAATCATTTTGGCTTGGATGATAAGAAAAAACATGGAAATAATGCAAAAACGATGTGGCAGACCTCTGAACTTCCAAATAATGACGTATCCCTCATATTTGATCTAGGGGGTACGTACCCGCTTAAAGAAATGAAAGTATGGAATTATAATGCTAGTGGCGACGAAGGGATTGGCATAAAGAATATTACCATTTCTTATTCGTTAGATAAAAAAAACTGGACAGAGTTAAAAGGAGAAGGCTATCCATATCAATTAGCGATTGCCACAGGTAAAGATGGGTTAGAAGCGACTAATTTAAATGATAAACAACACTCTCCTATTAATTTTGGAGGCGTTTCGGCAAAATTTATCAAGATCACTCCGAAAATAAATGAGGGGAACTGGGGAGCTAAGTCTGGTGACAAATTAAAATACGGCTTAAGTGCAGTGGAATTTATTGCAGATTCTGGTCTTGCTGTTGAACACATGGATGAATGGGATGCATTGTTTAGCAGATATACGGAATGGACTGGTGCTGATGGAACTTATTCTCTTCCATTAAATCGAAAATTTGAAGGTGGAGAAGGGAAGGAAGAACAAACATTGTTCTTATTTAGCGATACTTACATTGGAAACGTTCATCCAGTCACTAGACAACGTATACAAGCGAATATGCTAAATAATTCTTTGGCAATTTTGCAAGGGATTAAACCAGACCCAAAAAAGATGGAATTTATTTGGAATTCCAATACTACAGATGTCAACTTATTTACTCCTAAAACAGATAACTCTCCGAAAGGTAGTTGGTATTGGCTTCAGGATGGAGCGATTGTAGATGATGAGTTGTATTTATTCCCGCTTTTGATGGTCCATGATGCAAGTGGAGATGCTGGATTTGAATTTGCAATTGATGGAGTTTCAATGATTTCTATGCCGTTAACTAAAGAAGGACCTTATTTAGAACAACAGGAACAGTTAGACACACCATTATATAGAGAATTAGCGGATGGCACAGGAAGTATCGTGTTTGGGGCTGGTATTTTAAATGTTCCCCAGAATGATGAGCAGTACATTTATGTATATGGTTATAAAGATATGAAATCCGGAACGAAGGATTTAGTTGTTTCAAGGGTGCCACGGGAAGAAATCCGCCAGTTTGACAAATGGGAGTTTTGGGATGGAACGAAGTGGTCAAAAGATATTTTAGATGCAGCGGTTTTAGTTGAAGGTGTTTCCCCAGAGCTAAGCGTAGATTATATCCAGTCAGGACCGTTTAAGGATCAATATGTATTGGTTTATGAAAAAGATACATTGAGTGGATATATTGCCGTGAGTACTTCAGATAGACCAGAAGGGCCTTTTTCTAAAAGTAAAATCATTCATTTTGTTCCAGAAGCTGAGAAAAATGAAAAAAGTATCATTACGTATAATGCAAAAGCTCATCCCCATTTATCAAAAGAGGGTGAACTATTGATCAGTTATAATGTTAATACCACCAACCCTTCAGGGAATATTGCGGATGCAGATATCTACCGTCCGAGATGGATTAGAATAAGGGAGATTAAGAGTGAGTAGCTAGAGTGCATGTTAATATGGAGGAATTTTAATCATGAACAATATACGTACTCCTAATAAAGTCGGAGATGAATTGCCTATTCATAAAGTTTTCAGAGGAAGAAGTAATTCATCTAAAATGCTTTTAGATAAACTTGATTATTATAATGATTCTGATGAAATTGCCAGGTCGGAAAAACGTTATATTGAAGAAAAACTATGGACTATTTTTGATTTAGGTGGAACCTATCCGATTAAAGAAATGCTGGTACGGCACTTAAGTATAGATATTTCAATTTCCTCGACTAATAGAGCGATAGAAGATTTAACAATTGAACATTCATTAGATAAACAAAACTGGACAGCATTAATCGTTACGGATAATTTTCCCCACTTCACCCGAAAAGAGTCCAATATGGCACATGAAGACAACCTATCTATTAAGTTTAATAGTGTTTTAGCAAGATATATTAAGATCTCTTTAAAAGTAAATATTGAGGTAGGGAGTCCGAATGAATATTCGGAATGGGGAAACTCTTTAGATTTTAGTAAAGTGAAAGTTTATGCAGGGAAGGGATTGGCAGTAGAACCTGCATCCGATTGGACAGATCTTTTTCATAGAAAAGAAGGTTGGAGTGGAGCGGACGGTATCTACTCTATTCCTTTTAATGGTTGTGAAAGAACGGGGGAAGCTCATAAAACAAAAACGATATTCGTCTTTGGCGATACTTTTATAGGGTCAGTAGATCCTGTAAACAATCGCCGTATTGCTTCAAAAATGATTAATAATTCAATCGCAATCCTTGAAGGTAATGAACCCAAAAAGGATGCCATTAAGTTCTTGTGGAATACGGATGAAAAGGATAACCCAACAAGTTATTTTATTCCAGCTTCAGAGAAAGGAAAAAATATCGAAGATTCCTATTATTGGTTACAGGATGGTATTTCGATTAAAGGGACTTTTCACTGTTTTCCTATGATTATTAGTCCTGATCCTACTCAGCCAGAAGGATTTGAATTTAAAGTAAATGGAGTTACCTGCGTTTCTGCACCTATTGGTGATGAGGGTCCAATTCTTGAACAACAAACACAGCTTGACACCCCATTTTATTATAAAGCTGCTAACGGAAAGATAACATATTTTGGAGCCGGCTTTATGGCAAACACGGAAGAAGCCAACGTTTCAAAACCTGATGGATATATATATATCTATGGTCTACAAAAATGGGAAACGACAAAGATGGTTGTTGCAAGAATATCCCCACATCAATTCACAGACTTTGCCAACTGGGAATTTTGGGATGGGGCTAGTTGGAATAAGGAAAAGGAAAAAGCAGTACCGATCGCTCAGGAAGTATCGAGTGAGTTGAGCGTTTCATATATGGACGGCGGATTTTTAGACGGAAAGTATATCGTAGTTTTTCAAGAACACGGTACAGGTAAACGACTTGGCATCTATACAGGCGATTCGCCAGAAGGACCTTTTGAAGACCCCGTCTATCTATACTATTGTTCCGAATCTGAAAGAGGGGATTCAATCTACACATATAATGCAAAAGGTCACCCGCATTTATCAGATCCCGGTGAGTTGCTCGTTAGCTATAATGTAAATACATCTAGTTGGCCAATGCATGAGAAAGATGGTAGTATTTATAGACCAAAATTTTTAAAGATTAAGCAGTTTGAGTAGATATATTCTAATTAACAGAAAAGCTATATGTATATCAGCTTTTGGTGCTGCTGTAATTAAAGATGCCCCTAATATGAAGGCGGCTAAAAATATGGTGAATTATCTAATGAGTGTGGAAGGACAGAACTATTTAGGAAATAAATTAGGTACACTTAGATTTACAAATAAAAACGCAGAATATGAAACACCTTATCTGCCAGCTACCTCCGAAATTAAATGGGTAGAAAGAGATGTAGAATGGTTAATGGAAAACAAAGATGAAATGCTTGAAAAGTGGAATGAGCTTTACCATGAAATTCAAGGATAATCATTAATGATAGAACAATAATGTAAATGAATCCTTTGTGAATGTATGGAAAATATACCTAAATAGTAAAAAGTATTCTATGAGACTGTAGACAAATTCCAAGAATTCGGGTTTGTCTACAGTTTTTTTATATTACAATAATCCGAATGTAAAATTTTATATATACGTAGATAAATTGATAGAACTGGGGTTTGTCATCGCGGCTTTTGACACCACGGCTTAGTTGAGATATTGCGATGATGACGATGTTTAGTTCTTGTGCCATTGTTTTGAGCATACGGCTGATTTCGCTTATTTTTGCTTGGCGAATGGCACGATGCTTTGGATCTCTTATGATTAATTGTGAGGTAAAAAGAACTACTTTTTACAAGGACTTTAGCACTTGATGTCGAATATTAATGATTAATAGTGCGCTATTTCTCAAGCGTTATGTGGTAGTGAATTATGAATCTGGAGGATAAATTGTCCCTGAAAGTGAAATAAAGGAGAGATTAGAATGCTGTCGGATTTTTTCAGTGGTTTTAAAACTGGCTTCGAATTACTTTGGTCCATACTTAGCGCTGAACCTTTATTTTTTATAACCATATTAGTCTTTATTGGAGGTTCTCTATTATTTGCGTTGATTGTTAATATACTAAGAGAACAAAAACTTAGAAGGTCGGGTATTTTGGAAGTTGATAAAATGAAGGGAAGAAAGTTTGAAGAATATCTCCAAGCTTTGTTAAAAGCTAAAGGTTATTTTGTACAATTAACTCCTGCTAGCGGGGATTATGGAGCGGACTTGATTTTAACAACTAAAGGTAAAAAAATTAAAGTCCAAGCAAAGAGATATAAAAAGAATGTTGTACTAAAAGCAGTGCAAGAAATAGCTTCAGCTAAAAGCCATTATAATGCGGATGAATGCTGGGTCATTACAAATAGCTTTTTTACTGAACAAGCCAAAAAATTAGCAAAATCAAATCAGGTTAGGTTAGTTGACCGTAAGCTGCTAATGACTTGGATGTTGCAGGAAAATAAAGGTGCATAAACAATTGTTGGTCTACAAAGACAGGTACTTTCAGCCGGTCTTTGAAATATGTAAAAGTCATAAGCACATTATTCAGCAATTACCTTATTAGTAATGGGATTGTAGAATAATGTGCTTATTGTTTCGTCGAACCTTAACGAAGTATCGAGGAAGAATTAGGTATAACATCCGGATTTACAACGTTAAGTAATCCTAAGGAGGAAAAATGATTAACTTAATAGCAGGATAATAGTTACGAAACAACTCTCGTAACCTTTGATATAACTGAGTTTGTATCTTCCCATTGTGAATTGTCAAAATCCGACCTTACCACAATATTTTGAAATAGAAAAATGTTAATAAATAGTCGGTACCATTCCCCCATCCATCCGGATTGGAGAACCTTTAAATGCGGATGCATAAGGACTACACACGAATGTAGTTAGTCTACCTATTTCGATTGGCTTGATAAATCGTTGAATTTCCGATTGAGGGAGGTTTGTAGTCATAAATTCTTTCTCTTTTTCTGAAAAAGTCATATTAGTATTAGTGTATATGCCCTCAATTATTTGTTGAACATTTTCAGAGAGTGTTGGTCCTGGCATGATTGTATTGACTGTAACTTCTGTTCCTATAGTTAATTTAGATAAGCTTTTTGACAATGATAATAGCATTGATTTTGTCATACAATACTGAGGCATTTGTCCTGAAGGCATGATTGCTTCTTCACTCGCAATAAAGATAATGCGGCCAAAATCATTTTTTAACATTTTAGGTAAATAAAATTTCGATAATCCATTTGCAGCAAGAACATTAGTACGGAAGTATTTTTCCCATACTTCATCGTCAATGTCCTCATATTGCATTATTTCATAAATACCCATATTGTTAACTAAAATATCAATAGTGGGATATTTTTTAAATAAAGCTTCTCTTTGCTTTATATCGACAAGATCGGCTGTCGCGTTTTGAGGAGAGGTAGCCGGGAAATCCGATTTGATTTCATTTACCATTCGTTCTACCTCTTCATAGTCTCGTCCATTAATTAGGACATTGACACCTTCTTTGGCAAGTTCAATGGCAATTGCTTTACCTATACCTTTCGTTGATCCTGTTACTAAAGCTGTTTTATCTTAATTTAGCGAGAAGACTCCTTCCTCAAAACCTATAAAGTTTAGGAAGGAGATGAATCGCCTGTTTTTGTTGAAAAAAGATTGATTGGTAGGTATTGTCAAACCATAGTACCCTTGCTATAATGGAATTAGAACATATGTTTGTGTGGTGAGTGCAATGAAGAAAACGTACTTTTCAAATAGAGTATATAAACAAACACTATTAAACGTTGAGGTAGAGTCTATTTCTCATGCACTTCTTTTGTTCAATCGCTCCAAACACTTCGCCTTTCAAAACCAGATTCTTGAAAAACGCTCGGGTACACCGAGACGTTCGCAATCCCTTCACCAAACCGTGAAGAACCGATTTGGATTAAACGATTATTATGCAAATTCTGCTGTACAAGAAGCCAATGCCCATTTAAAGTCATTGAACGAACTGAATAACATGTACATTGCGAATAAAGAGGAACAGATGCAATCTGTAAAAAGGAAAATCAAAACAACCAAGAGGCAATTGACAACGCTTCGTAAAATAAAAGATTCGTTTGTTAAAGGCAAGCCCAACTTCAATAAAACATCCAGGGAACAGCAAAAAGGACGCTTTTTTGCCGTGGAATATAAAAATAAAACGGATCTCTATGAACACGCCTATCAATTCGAACATCAATATCTAGATGTCCAGATAAGTGAGCTCAGTAATCGACTGGGACGTTTGCAGTTTCGCTTGGATCGATTGCAAAAGCAAATTATGTCTTTGAAAAAGAAAAAAAGAAGCGCGATTTTTGGCACCAAAAAGCTATTCAAGGGACAGCAT
>NZ_JAIAZY010000051.1 GCF_019459225.1 Bacillus sp. IITD106 | reverse complement strand
TTCTTATTCTTATATAAGAAATTTTCCCCTAGGCGAATCTTTCAAACCTTTTTAATAGGGTATTATATAAATTGGAGGTGGTAGGATGGAACAGACACGTTCCTCTATGGTAGTAAATGGAATAGACATTTACTATGAAGAATATAAACAACCCTGCGCCAAGGATACTATCTTATTCATCCATGGATTTTTATCATCGACTTTTAGCTTTCGGAGATTAATACCACTTTTAAAAAATGACTTCAACATTATTTCGGTTGATTTTCCTCCATTCGGAAAAAGCGGAAAATCAACGAAATTCCATTATACATATGCCAATATTGCAAGTACTATTCTAACTCTTATTGAAAGGCTCGGTTATAAAAATATTATTGCCGCCGGACATTCAATGGGTGGTCAGATTGTGTTAAATATGATCCTTTTACGACCCGAACAAATTAAAAAAGCCATTTTAATTTGTTGTTCCGGTTATGTACCACGTGCAAAAACTCACCTTAAATTTTTAACATATGTTCCATTCATTGGTCTGTTTGTAAAATCTTATCTTAAGAAATCGGGGGTAAAAGGAAATTTGCAAATTGTCGTGTACGATCAATCAATTATTGATGAAGAAATGATTAAGGGATACGAGGAACCTTTTCACCATAATGAGATTTTCCGAGCTTTGGCCAAAATGCTTCGCCATAGAGAAGGAGATCTTGCTCCTGAAGCACTGCAAACGATTCAAACCCCATGCTTACTTATTTGGGGAGAGTATGATAAGGTAGTTCCATTAAATATTGGGTACCGTCTTGCTCAAGACTTGCCAAATTCAAAGCTTGTCATTTTAAATGACGCTGGCCACTTATTGCCGGAAGAAAAACCTAAAAAAGTGTACGAAGAAATAAAGCATTTCATTTAGTTACTTGTAAAATCCATCCTTACAGATTTATGATTAAAGATATGAAGAATTTGAAAGGAGCCTATCAATGAATAATTTTGAAGAAACTATTGATAGAAAAAATACATCCTCCGTTAAATGGGATGGTATGAAAGCAGCCTTCGGAAAAAATGAATTGCTCCCGATGTGGGTAGCCGATATGGATTTCCGTCCGCCAGCTGAAGTTCTTGAAGCAATGAAAAAGCGTGTAGAGCATGGAGTTTTTGGTTATACCATCATTGAGGATAACACAGCAAATTCTATTGTAAATTGGATTAGCAAACGACATCAATGGAGTATAAAGCCTTCATGGCTTCTGTATAGTCCTGGCGTTGTTCCTTCGATTGGTATGGCAATTCGTGCTTTTACTGAGGTAGGCGATAAAGTCCTTTTGCAATCTCCTGTGTATACGCCTTTTTTTAATATGATTGAAAGCAATATGAGAGAAGTCGTCAATTCTCCACTTGTTTTTAAAAATGGACGCTACGAAATTGATTTTGTGGATTTTGAGGAAAAATTGAAAAGCGGTGTAAAACTCTTTTTACTATGCAGCCCGCATAATCCATCAGGGCGGGTTTGGTCTAAAGAGGAACTTGTAAAAATAGCAGAGCTTTGTAGAGAATATGGAGTCATGATCGCATCGGATGAAATTCATGCCGACCTTGTCTTTGCTCCTCATAAGCATGTACCAATCTGCTCTTTGGATCCATCCTTTGCGGATTTTATTGTAACCTTTATGGCACCAAGCAAAACATTTAATCTTGCAGGGTTGCAGGCCTCTTTCATCATCGCCCCAAATGCCGATATGCGAAAAAAATTACAAGATATCCAGAATAAGGAAGGCTTTCATACATTAAATACGTTTGGAATTATCGCGATGGAAGCTGCCTATGAACATGGTGAAAAATGGCTTGATGATGCTTTGGCATACATAAAAGAAAATATGAATGTCCTTAAAAACGGAATTGAAAAAGAATTTTCTAATTTAGAAGTGATAGAACCAGAAGGAACCTATCTAGTTTGGGTTGATTGCCAAAAAACGGGGCTTTCCGATAAAGAAATTCGAGATAGGCTAATAGAAAAGGCTGGGTTAGCAGTCAATTTTGGAAATTCTTACGGCCAAGGTGGGGAAGGCTTTATTAGAATTAATGCGGCTTGCCCTCGCTCTATTATTGAAGAAGGGCTTGAAAGATTGAAATTGGCTTTTAGTTAAAGTAAAAAGTACTGTTCTACCCATGTAGGAGCAGTACTTTTCACTTTACTTTTTTGTCGATTTTGCTGGCTTTCGATCCTTAGTTATTTCACCGCACGCAATCCTTCCCCCAGAATCTCCTGCCGGTTGAGTCATGCCATCATCCGCTCCCTCGCTAATGACAATCGAAGTACCCTCAGTTGTATAGAGGGAATTTTTAGCCTCTTGAAAGGTCACACCTTTAGCAGTAAAATCCGTTTTTACCTTACCATCTTCCTTCACAATTATGTTCGGCAAATCTCCAGCATGAGAACCTTTCGAATTAAGGAGCCCATGTTCTTTCTTGTCAGGATTAAAATGATCACCTGCCGATAAAAAATCAGGCGGGGTGCATTTCCCTTTATCGTGAATATGTATGGCGTGTACGCCTGGAGGCAAACCCTTTAAATCAACTTTAAATTTAATACCTTCCGCTTTTTCCTCTAGCTTTATTTTTCCGAGAGAATCTCCATCCGGGTTTTTAATATTTATGTCCAATTTCTTCGGATGAGGATTCGAGCATGCAGAAAGAAAAAGACACATGGAAAACAACATCATTTTTCTCATAGCCAACCTCCGTTAAAATTCCCTATTTGTCATTATTACCATGAGAAAAATGAAATATCCCAAGTTAAAGAATAATAAAAAAGCATCCACGTTTATAGATGCTTGTCCTGTTGCTCACGTTTTATTTGTTCTTCTAGATGTTTCGTTTTTTCTTCTTGCTTTTTGGAATGTTTTTTTATAAAGATAAAAGTAAGAATCGCCGCAAGGATAAAAATCGACATCGACAGAGCTGCCGGAATATATTCAGTCTTATCCTCAGGAAAATAAAGAAATGGCATATATAAAACAAACGATTTTAAAATAGATAACAAGGAAAACATCCTTTCCTTTTTTATGAATACAGTTCTTATTATATCAGAGTTATTTTTATAAAACCAAGACACCGATTCCGAAAAAGTCGACAATAATGTGAAAAGCCGCCCATATTGGACGGCTGGATGTTATTCCTTGATAATATCAATGCTTTCAATGACGACATCATCTAAAGGTTTATCTCCAGGTGCTGTTTTTACGTTTGCAATATTGTCGACAACATCCATCCCCTCAACAACTTGTCCAAATACAGTATGACGATGGTCCAGATGAGGTGTACCCCCATTTTCGATATATGCCTCAATTATCTTCTCAGGGAAGCCAGCTTTCTCCAACTGTCCCTTGACACGAGAATCTATATGATTGTTTTGCACGATAAAGAATTGGCTTCCGTTTGTATTTGGTCCAGCGTTCGCCATGGAAAGAGCGCCACGAAGATTGAATAGTTGCATGGAAAATTCATCTTCAAATGACTCTCCATAAATACTTTCTCCGCCACGTCCAGTTCCAGTTGGATCTCCGCCTTGAATCATGAAATCATTGATAACTCTGTGAAAAATAATTCCGTTATAATATCCTTCTTTTGCATGTGTTAAAAAATTCTCTACCGTTTTTGGAGCTTGTTCAGGGAACAATTTAATTTTAATGGATCCCATATTTGTATTCATTTGTACTAACTTTTCATTTTCTGCCACTTCAGTGGACAATTGTGGATATACTACTTGTTCAGCCATTTCTGGATCTCCTTTTTTCTCTTCGGATTTGTCGACACTTTCCTCATTTACTTTTTTCTCTTCAGATTGATCACTGCCTGAAGCAGCTTCCTCATTTAGATTTATGATTTGAGAATTTGTGCCGCATGCAGATAATATCGTAACAAACATTAGTAAAAAAAGAAATTTTTTCATACACAAACCCTCCACAAGTAACATTACACGAAAATTGAAAAAAACGCATCTCTCTTCCATAATAGAAGAAAAGGGGGAATTGTACATGCAAGTCGGACAAATTGTTACGGCCTTTAATAAAACTGGTAAATATATTGGTGAGATCACAGCTGTTAACGAGGATACATATACAGTTCGCTGCTTAGCTGTTCTGATTCATCCAAGGCAAGGTGATTTGCATCATCCGAACGAGGTGGATGTACCATTTTTCCATGAAAGAAAAGCACTTGCGTACCGTGAACAGGCAAATATTCCATTAAAAATGGTAAGACCTTATGAAGATGATATCCTTGATTATAGGGAGTCATTGATTTCAGCCGTACAAAAGCTGAGGAATCAACTAGAAGCAAAGCCTGATGATCCATACAGTGTAAAAAGTCTTCAAGCGTTAGAAGGGGTTATAAAAGAATACGAATTAATGTACTCCATTCAATTTTAAGAGGCGGCCTTTTTATTGCCGCTTCTTTTCGTGCATTTACCCCGAGCAGAGCTATTGAAAAAATATGAGATTTCTATATACTAATATTTAGGGAGTCGAAATATATTTCAAAATTAAATAAGAAGGTGTTTTCAATTCGTATCGAAAAACGCAATTTCCTCATTATGTGGATTTGCAATTTTCTCATTGCTGCAAGTATGACGATGGTTCTTCCCTTCATTTCGTTGTATATCGGGACTCTCGGCGATTTTAGCCATGATTATATACAACGCTGGTCGGGACTTGTCTTTGGTGTTACTTTTTTAAGTGCTTTTATCGTTTCTCCTATTTGGGGGCGAATTGGTGATAAGTATGGATTTAAGCCGATTCTTTTAATTACTGGCTATGGTATTGCCACCTCCGTTTTTTTCATGGGAGTCATTCATAGTGTATTCGGGCTATTTATTTTAAGAATGATCATGGGGTTCGTGACAGGATTTATCCCAACTTCTATTGCACTTATTGCTAAACAAACTCCAAAAAAAGAAGCCGGAAAAACGCTCGGGACTTTACAGATGGGTAATGTCGCAGGGAGCCTCTTCGGTCCAATCCTTGGTGGAATGATGGCAGATAATGTTGGTTTTCAATATACCTTTATTATCACTTCTGTCTCTGTTGTGATTGCAACAACGGTTGTGTTATTCGGAATAAAGGAAATAAAACAACAAGAAGCTGCGAAGACGAAAGTTCCCCGAACTCAAAAAGCTGTCATCAAACAAATACTCAATCGCAAAATGCTTGTCATGGTAATGGTGATTGCATTACTGATTCAAGTTGGAAATTTTAGTATTCAACCTTTACTCGCTCTATACGTTAGTGATCTGACTCATGCTACAAGCATTGCTTTTTTATCTGGGCTGGCCTTTTCAGCGACTGGTTTCGGAAATTTATTATTAACTCGCCAATGGGGTAAGCTAGGAGATTCAATCGGTTACGAAAAAGTATTGCTCCTTCTCCTCGTTCTTGCATCCATTTTAATCATCCCTCAAGCACTCGTAACGGAATTATGGCAATTAGTTGGATTGAGATTTCTTTATGGAATGGCCGTTGGCGGAATGATACCTTGCATTACTGCCTATATTCGAATCGAAGCACCACTCGATATGCAAGGAGAAATTCTTGGATATAATCAGAGCTTCCGCTTTTTAGGAAACGTAATTGGGCCTGCTTTAGGTGGATTTGTTGCGAGTCATGCAGGTATCTCATCTGTCTTTTATGTAACTGGCGGTTTGTTCCTTGTTGCATTTGGAATCCTATGGTGGAACTTAAGACATGAACAGCAACGTTATAAAGAAAGTTATTAAATATAATAATGCCAATAATGAGTACTCTACCTCATTATTGGCATTATATCTTTTCGGCATCGAGCAAAGAAATTCAGTAATTCCATGCCTCTATATAAGAGGAGGACCTGCAAGTGTCAAAGAATCAATATCGCCGATAAGCCGGTCCATTCCCTAGCTACTCATAAAGCTTTTGAAAAACCTCGCCATCTTTAGTGTGAACAAATAAGACTCCATCATGATCTTTTACATACTCTTTTGCTTCTTCCAGTAAATCTTCTTTTGTATCTTCTCTTTTTATAGCACGTTTTCCACTTTTTGTTTTAAGCACCCAATCTTCGCCATCTGCCATAATGTGATATTCTTGCCTTTTATGATCATCATCTTCAAAATGTTTCCTTGCTTGAGCTATGCCGATTGCAATCGCTCTGCCTTCGTCTTTACCATCCTCTAAGACAGCATTGGCAATTTCAATGGCTTTCTCACGAACTCGATCCGGTAAATTCTTCATGGAATCAGGGTAGTCATGCTTTGACCAAGGCATGTACTTCATCACTCCTTAATTAGCAATATACATTACCTTTTCCCCATATTAAATTTCCTAAAACTTACTATCTTTTTGGAACGATGGCAACGGTGCATCTTGAGATACAGATTAGTTTTTCATCCTCATCCTTAATTTTGATATCCCAAACCATCGTGCTTTTTCCATGATGAAGGACTTCACCAACTGCTGTGACGACTCCATCTTTTTTTGATCGAACATGATTAGCATTAATTTCTAACCCGAAGCATATTTCTTTTTCTAAATCTATTAAAGCAGCCGTTCCAATGCTTGCCACCGTTTCTGCTAATGCAACTGAAGCTCCTCCGTGCAAATAGCCATAAGGCTGTCTCGTCTGATCATTTACAGGCATGGTGGCGATGACTTTTCCTTTTTCAATTTCAACCATCTCAATACCTAAGGCATCAAGAAGAGAGTTTTGGTTTCCCATTATTCACACTCCATTTCCTTAGAATATATTATTCTATATCGGATGCCCTAATCCCTTTCATATACAAAAAGCTCCCCTATAGTCGGAGAGCTCTTCGTTATTGCATATGAGCAACATAATTTCCTTTAATAATAAGGAGCCCCATAAACTCCAGGTGCTCCATATGCACCATAGCCATAAGGTACAGGCGGCACTCCTCCATATGCATACGGCGCTACTGGCGGATAAGCGATGATAGGACGGGGGCGAAAAAATGCACTTGCAATTCCTCCACCAATCAATCCTCCAAATAATCCACCAAGGAATGGAGCACCCCAAAAAAAGCGTTCATCCGCATAAGGTGCAGGGCCGCGATAATACATCATTTTAGCAACCTCCTTCGTCTATAAACAAATGCCCTTCTATATTTGTTTATGCGACAAAGGTCTAGATGGCATGGGCAATTTAGCAATTACATGTTTTATTCCATTTCAAAATTTTCAACAAACAGGGCTAATGTTCGAGCCATGACACCAGTTGCACCTGCAGGTCCTAAATCGTATTCAGATTTAGTCGTAGCGGTTCCTGCTATATCTAAATGCACCCATGGTGTGTCTTCTGCAAATTCTCCAATAAATGCACCGCCCATAATGGCATGTCCTTCTCTTCCTGGAGAATTATTTAAATCTGCAATTTTACTGCCGCGGACTCTCTCTTTATCTTTTTTAGTGTA
The DNA here is from genome assembly GCF_019459225.1 of Bacillus sp. IITD106. Classification (GTDB taxonomy): domain Bacteria; phylum Bacillota; class Bacilli; order Bacillales; family Bacillaceae_C; genus Lederbergia. The sequence goes on along the minus strand of NZ_JAIAZY010000051.1, from coordinate 17,893 downwards.
AGGAAGACGCCAAATGAACTCTCCAGCTTCGTAGGATGCTTCCAACACCTTTTCAAACAAGGCTTCATCATTTGTCAGAGCACCCGTTTTATCAAGCCCAAGTGCTACAATCACTCCACCAGTAAGAGTGGCTACATCAACTAAATAATTAGCACCATGATGTTTTGCATAAGTAACGGCATCCGCGAGCACAAGTCTTCCTTCTGCATCCGTATTTAATACTTCAATCGTTTTTCCGCTGAAAGAAGTGATGACATCATCTGGTTTAAAGGCGTTTCCACTGATCATATTATCAGTCGCTGGAATGACAGCAACAACATTTTGCTCCGGATGCAAATTTCCGATAATTTCCATCGCACCTAATACTGCTGCCGCTCCCCCCATATCAGACTTCATACCGACGATGCCGTCTTTTGGCTTAATGGAATACCCGCCTGTGTCAAAGGTAATCCCTTTTCCGACGAGTCCAATCACATCTTTCCATTCGTCTTTTCCTTGATATTTTAAAACAATCATATAAGGTGGTTCTGAAGAGCCTTGATTTACAGCTAAAAATGCTCCCATTCCCAGCTTTTCAATTTCCGATTTATTTAAAATTTCTACTTCAAATGAATGCTTTTCTCCCAATTCTTTTGCGTATTGGGCAAGATCACTTGCTTTCAGCATATTGCCTGGCAAGTTTACGAGTGTTCTAGCTGAATTCGTTCCTTTTCCATAGGAGCTGCCTATTTCAGCTGCATGTTTAATTTCTTCTTGATTCGCATCTGTGAAAATCTTAATAGCTTCAATCTTGATTTCAGGTTCATTTGATTTCTGCTTATAACCTTGGAACTCATATGTACCCATTATGTATGCTTCACTAAATGCCAATGCTGCATCATCCGCCGCAATTTTTTCACATATAAATGAATCTAAGGCTATCGCCAGCTTGCGAATGCGTAAGTCCTTCAACTCTTTACTTGCCGCTCCGAATGCTTCCTTCAATGCTGTAAAACTTATTTCTTTTTCCTTGCCTAGTCCTACAAAAACAAAACGTTTAACATTTGATTTCCCTAAACCGTGGATGACCGATATTGATTTGAATTTTGCAGAAAGATCTCCTGATTTAACTAGCTCTGTTAATTCTCCGTCAAACATTCCATCCAACTGTTCGAGCATTCCAGTAAATTTTTCTGGTTTTTCAAAAAGCCCAACAATTAAACATTCCTCTTTTCTTTCAAATGGATTTTCATTCGTAATATTGAACATCTTATTTCACCTCAATATAAATTATAAATGAAAGGATTATATATTTCGAGTATCGAAATTTTCAAAAAAAATAACGCATGATTTCTTTGATTGTATTGTGGTAATATAAATGGAACCGACACTTTCGACAATGTGAAAGGATGTTACTAATGGATTTCCTGCATAATTTCCCCTTTTGGGCTGCAATAACAGCAATATTCTTCGCTCAATTTATTAAAGTACCTTTGTATTATATCATGACCAAAAAAATAGATTGGACATTGATCACCTCTACTGGCGGAATGCCAAGTTCGCACTCAGCAGGAGTAACGGCATTAACAACGAGTGTAGCACTTGTTGAAGGATTAGGATCAACGCTTTTTGCGGTATCAGCTATTTTTGCCATTATCGTTATGTTCGATGCTACTGGGGTGAGAAGACAAGCTGGGGAACAAGCTGTAGTTTTAAATAGACTTTCTCTTGACTTTCAAAAAATGATCTCCGATTTACATGATTGGCAAGGAAAAACACATAAAGAAAAACAAAATGAATTTAAAAAATTGAAAGAATTATTGGGTCATAAACCAGTTGAAGTATTTTTCGGTGGATTAACAGGTATTGTATGGGCAGTCATCCTCCATAAATTATTTGTAGTATAAAAAATAATTGCACCCCAATTGTTATGTATGTCTAACAATTGGGGTGCAGTTCACATGTTTTGTTTGTTAATACATTATTTTTTTGTATGTTCTCTTCCAAAAGAGAAACATTTGTTTTATTTATTGATCTTTTGCATTATCTTTTAGAAATCTTTGCCGAAATACTTGCATAGTCTCATTTTCATTTAGCGTCTTTAAATCTTTTTCTGTTAATTTGCCATTTCCTTTTTGAATGATATATACTTCAAGTTTTCGTTTGCCCCACTTCTTATACACTTCATCAACTGTTTCATAATATAAGTCTATCGTATTTCCTTTAATGGCTGAACCCGTATCCGCGACAACGCCGTAACCATAATCTGGAATATATAAAATCGTTCCAAGTGGAAATACATTAATATCAGCCGCAATGGTTGAATATAAATCTCTTTTAACCTTCACACCAGAAAATGTAATCCCGTATTGAGGATGATCAGGATTTTTCCCAGTGGATTCAACTCCAGCTGTGTAGCCTGTTGCGGTTACTTCCAAAGTGGGATATTGAGACCAGTCCTCATCTTCTAACGATTTTAGTTCTTCTTTTTTAGAGGATGTTGCCTTATATGTAAACTGATCCTCTATGGAACTATATAAATGTTTAAGTGATGATCTCCTTTCCTTTATAGATGGAGACACAAAAAACCATTTTTCAAAATCACTTATCATCGGAGCCGATCTTGCAGCGAATGTTCTAGCATTCATTCCAGTAATAGATTCAAATGTAGTTGAAAAAGCTATAATGAATAAAACAATCATAATCGTTCTTTTTCCTGTTTGTTTAATATATAACATCCATACACTCCTCTCAAAATTATTACTTTCCCATTTCGAGAGGAAATATTCCTTTTGTGCATAAAAAGCAGAAAAATATGAATTTTAAAATCAAATTTTTTAGCAAAATTAAAAGACTTCCTTAAAAGAAAGTCCCTAAAAGTGAGTGTTCAAAAAGTTGCCAAATTAGAAGCAAGAAGATCGAGGCGGCGCAGTTTCGAGCAGCGGAATGTATGCTTTTAGATACATGAGCAGCGCAGGAACAAGCCAACGAAGAGATTCGCAGCTTATCATTTGGTGACTTTTTGAACATCCTCTAAAACATTCTATATCCTTTTGCACGAAGCACTCTCATTGTCAAACCAGAAGTAATGGCACCTAATAATCCACTTGCTAATATGGCAATATCAAATGCAGCCAATTCAGATATACTTTTTCCTAAACTTGAGAAAGATGGTCCTGGATGTGTAAAGTATTCACTGAAGTTTACTTTGTTTATAATTAATAGCGCTATGATTGGATATACGATCGCCATAATCCATGTCATACGCAGCAACATATTTAATAAAAATCCAATGCCAAAAAATAAAACAAAAAATAACAGCATGGATACTAGTAAAATTGGAATGATTGACATGGATAAAATCCCCCCTTGATTTTACACTATGTCCAAGTCTACTAGATGAAAGTAAGAGCGTCAATCGTCATATTTAGACAAATTAATGACGATTAAGATTAATCTTGTACGTTGATTTCTCCTCCAATCAACGTAATGACTAATAAAAATAGAAAAAGGCAGAATCAATTTAAGAATCCGCCTTTCCCTTAATAAGGTTTAGAAAATGTTAAATTTTCCTTTTTTCACTGTAAGTGGCACTCCGCCAATCATATACAATGCACGGTTATCGATCATTTTTTTCATAAATGAAGCTCTGGTGCCCGTTACTTTCTTTCCGAATACTACTCCAATCGCATCATCGTCACCCAGTGAGCATACGGTACCTTTATTATCAAAAGTGAATGATTCTAAATGTGTATTCCCTTTAACTAGTCTGGCGATATTTCTCGCAACCAATTCACCTTGCTGCATAGCAATCTGTGCAGTCGGTGGATATGGACGATTAATTTCTTCATTAATGACAAGGGAACAGTCACCGATGACAAACACATCTGAGAGTCCAGGTGCTCGTAAATCAGGATCTACTTTTACACGGCCACGCATGTTTTCGATTTCAGACGCTTCGATAATTGGATTTCCGCGAACACCCGCTGCCCAAATGACGGTTTCAGCTTTAATTTCTTCTGTTTCGTCTTCACCTTTGGCTACGATGATTCCTTCTGGTGTAGCCTCTTTTATAGCTGTGCCTATCTTAAATTCGATGCCTTTTTTCTCTAAGTTTGCCATCGCATATTTAACAAGTTCAGGATCGAAACCAGGTAGAGCAGTTGGGGCTGCTTCTACACAAATAACTCGTACTAGCTTTTGATCGATATCATATTCTTTACAAAGTTCAGGAATTCTATTTCCTAACTCTCCTAAAAATTCAATTCCTGTAAACCCGGCACCACCGACAACGATTGTTAAACGGTTGGGATTTTTTTCTTCTTCAGCCTTGTATGTAGCAAATTGATATTCAATATGCTCACGAATTTGACGTGCTGCATTTACATTGACGATTGAGAATGCATATTTGTCTAAGCCTTGAATACCAAAGGTTTCTGAAGCGCCTCCAAGAGCAATAACTAAATAATCATAATCTAGTTCACCATTGTCTAGAATAACTTTTTTCGCTTGATGGTCTACTTTTAAAGCGGTTGCTTGAACAAAATCAACTTTACTTCGATCGATTACATCTTTTACATCATAACGAACACGGTCATGATGAAGAGTACCGGCAGAAGCTTCATGTAGCCATGTAGTTTCGTAGTGGTAATCATTTTTGTTTACTAGAACGATGTCAGCATCATTACTTCCAAGCTGTTTTTGCAGGCGAGTTACAGTCATTAACCCTCCGTAACCAGCACCTAATACAACGATTTTGGGCCTCTTCATAATCTACACTTCCACCTTTACAACGTATTATTAATAGTTTGTACGGAAAAATAAATAAAATGTTATAATTTCTTAATGTGATTCACTTCACGTACAATCAGAAAAAAATCCAGAAAAATGTCATAAATTATTAACATCTCCATTACATTATATGCTTTTCTACTTCTTTTTCAAGCAATTTTGACTAAAAACGAAAATTACTAATATTCAAAAATCAATCTTATCAGTTTTTCATACTTAAGTATGAAAACTATAGAAGTAGGTAAGAAACGCCCGTATGTGTTATGATGTGAAAGATGAATTTTTTCAAGTATTATGGGAGGGATTTTCTTTGAAAGAAGATCAAAAAATATATGATATTACCATTTTAGGAGGAGGGCCAACAGGTCTGTTTACTGCCTTTTACGGAGGAATGAGAGATGCAAGTGTTAAGATTATTGAAAGCCTCCCACAGCTTGGCGGTCAACTTTCCACCCTTTATCCTGAAAAGTATATATATGATGTAGCGGGTTTTCCAAAAATTAAGGCCCAGGAACTAGTAAATAATTTAACAAAACAGATGTCGATGTTTTCGCCAACTGTTTGCCTTGGTCAAGCCGTAACGAATGTGGAAAAATTGGAAGATGGAACGTTTAAGCTTACATCGGAAGAGGAAATCCACTATTCGAAAACTATTATTATCACTGCGGGAATTGGCGCTTTCCAACCTCGCCGACTGGAAATTGAACAAGCAATAAAATATGAAGGAAAAAATCTCCATTATTTTATAGATGATATGCAAAAATTTGCAGGTCAACGTGTTGCTATACTTGGAGGCGGAGACTCAGCGGTTGACTGGGCGCTCATGCTTGAACCAATTGCTGAAAAAGTCACATTGATCCACCGCCGTGATAAGTTCCGTGCACACGAAAGCAGCGTTGTTCAATTACAGAATTCTAAAGTAGAAATTCTCACTCCTTATGTAGCTTCTAATCTTGCTTGTGATGATGAAGCCATTAGAGAGCTTTTTCTGGAAGAAGTTAGAGGAGAAGGAAAAATTTCTGTTGAGCTTGATTCTTTGATTGTGAATTATGGGTTTGTTTCTTCACTCGGTCCGATTAAAGATTGGGGATTGGAAATAGAGAAAAACTCAATCGTTGTGAATAGTAGGATGGAAACAAATATTCCGGGTATATATGCAGCAGGAGATATTACAACTTATCCTGGAAAAGTTAAGCTCATCGCAACTGGATTTGGAGAAGCTCCAACTGCTGTAAGCAATGCAAAAGCATATATTGATCCGAAAGCGCGCTTGCAGCCAATGCATAGTACTTCAATGTTTGATTAATGAAAAGTAGGGCCGGATGATTCCGGCTCTATTTTTCTATATGGGGATTTATCGACCAAATTCTTTTGTCGTGCTGTTTCATCGAGAATTATTGCGGATTTATCGACCAAATTCTTCTGTCATCCGGTTTCATCGAGAATTACGATGGATTTATCGACCAAATTCTTTTGCCATCCTATTTCGTCGAGAATTATTGCGGATTTATCGACCAAATTCTTCTGTCACACAGTTTCGTCGAGAATTACGACGGATTTATCGACCAAATTCTTCTGCCGTCCGGTTTCGTCGAGAATTACCACGAATTTATCGACCAAATTCTATTGTCACACAGTTTCGTCGAGAATTACCACGAATTTATCGACCAAATTCTTCTGCTGTCCAGTTTCGTCGAGAATTACGACGGGTTTACCGACCAACATCATATGTCATGCAGTCTTATCGAGAATTACGACCAATTTACGCGCATATTTCTTTTTTTATGCAATAATTCGGATAGTGAAAATTTCTTTTTACCGAATTCATAAAAAACACCTCGTCATGTAAATTTGAAGTACATGACGAGGTGTATTTATTTAACAATTTTTCTAACATTTCTCCGGCGTGCCTTGAGCATTTGCTGTACGGAAAGATGAACCACATCCGCAAGATACGAGGGCATTCGGATTGTCGATGGTAAAGCCGCCACCCATCAAGGATTGTTTATAGTCTATAATCGTTCCTTTTAAAAGCGGAGCACTTTCATGATCTATGACAACGGGGATGCCATACTGCTCAAAAAATTCATCAGTATCTGATTTTTCGTGGTCTAAGCTCATGCCGTATGATAAGCCGCTACAGCCACCACCATTAATGGAAAAACGAAAATATGCGTCTTCTTCTCCATTTTGTTTCATCATATCTTTTATTTGTAAAGCTGCGGCTTCTGTAAGTGTTATGGTTGTACTCATATGTGCACTCCTTTCATCAAGCTTATACATTAAGTATATACCTCTAATGCCACATTCTCAACCAATTAAAACATTGGATTTTCTTCTATATATTGATAAATAGCTTTCACAAGCAATTCAGGAGTTTCCCCTGTTACAACCTCACCATTTACGAGTGCATATAAACTTTCGGCACACAAATCGCAATGATCAAGACAGCCATATTCCACAATATCTAAATTAGGATCTTCCTCTAAAACCTGTAAAGCTTCATATCCTCCACTGCCCAAATTACTTATACAAAACTCGATTATTGGATTCAAAACATCACCTCATAACAAAACGCAGGCGCCTTGATGATCGCATCTATTGGCTATATCAAAAGAAGTCTGCAATCGATAGTTGTTAGAGCCATACATAACAATATAATCCTACCTGTTTAAACCTTGATAGTCAAAGGGTAGGATTATACTAAGGGAATATTTGAAATAATCCCAAATGACTTTTCCTTTTTCTCGTATGTTGTATATAAAATGGGAATCAGCTATACTTTTACGTGGGATTATAATCAATGTGCTATCATTATTAACATTTTTAACAATTTTTCTTCAAGTAGACGGCAAAAAGGGGATATTTTTCATGAAAAAACTAGTATTGCTCGGTGGAGGATATGGAAATATGCGTGTCCTTCGTGAATTACTGCCAAATCATCTGCCGGACGATGTAACAATCACACTCATTGACAGAGTGCCCTATCATTCTTTAAAAACGGAGTATTACGCTCTCGCAGCTGGGACGATTTCAGACCAAGAGGTACGAGTAGCTTTTCCTGAGCACCCAAATTTAAATATTGTATATGGTGAAGTAACGGAAATCAATCTAGAGAAAAAAGAAATTCTTATGTCTAATAAAGAATCCGTTTCTTATGATGACCTGATTATTGGATTAGGCTGCGAGGATAAGTACCATAACATTCCAGGTGCGGATACATATACGTATAGCATTCAAACAATCGGGAAAGCACGGGATACGTATCAAAAGTTAAACAATCTACCAGCTAATTCAATTGTCAGTATTGTTGGCGGTGGCTTAAGCGGTATTGAGCTTGCCAGTGAACTGAGGGAAAGCCGTCCGGACTTAATTATCAAACTATTTGACCGTGGAAAAACAATTCTTTCATCTTTTCCGGAAAGAATCAGTCGCTATGTACAAAATTGGTTTAATATGAATGGCGTTGATGTCGTGAACGAAGCAAATATTACGAAAGTAGAAGATCAATTGTTGTTTAATAACGATGAGCCTGTTCATACGGATGTTATCGTTTGGACCGCGGGAATTCAGCCGAATAAAATTGTCCGTGACCTAAATGTCGAGAAGGATAAACAAGGAAGGGTCATTTTAACAAAGTACCATAATATTCCTAACCATGAAAATGTGTATGTTGTCGGAGACTGCGCAAGCCTTCCATATGCTCCAAGTGCACAGCTGGCGGAAGGACAAGCGGAGCAAATCGTGATGATCCTAACGAAACGCTGGGAAGGAAAAGAACTTCCGGAAGAAATGCCTACCATAAAATTAAAAGGCGTTCTTGGATCTCTTGGGAAAAAGCAAGGGTTTGGCTTAATGGCCGATCGCGCCATAACAGGAAGAATTGCAAGAATCCTTAAATCCGGAGTTCTTTGGATGTATAAGTTCCATAAAGGTTAAAATTGATAAGTACTTTAAAAACAATGAAAAAAGTGAGAGGTCATTCCTTATTTTGGACTGGCCTCTTCATATCCGTACTTCTCCATCTCTTTATAAATATCCTTTAATTTCGGATTCCCTTCACCAACAATTTCCTCGCCAATCGTTACGACAGGATAAAATAAGTCCTCTTCTATGACACGGGCAGCAAATAGCTGATGTTTTTCCTCCTTTGGCGGATTAAAGATATCAATATATTGAATTGTAAACGGCTGTTCTGGATATTTTCTTGAAATGGCCGCATCCAACCATTCATATGTTTCTTTCGATGAAGGCATCCCAACACAGCTTGCACAAATCTGTTCTGCTCCATAAACAAAAATGTCAACTTTCTTTTTCATTATGTTTCTCTCCCTTGTTTATAACGAAGAATCGAAATCGATTGTTTTATAGATTTTTTTCTTTATACTGATTATAATGGTTATATGGAAAGGAGTCGATATCAATGTATGAACAAACAATGATGGAACAAGTTCAAGAAGTATTAGATAAATTACGCCCATTCCTCCTTCGAGACGGCGGAGATTGTGAACTCGTTGATGTAGAGGATGGAATTGTAAAACTCCGTCTACTTGGTGCATGTGGAACTTGTCCAAGCTCCACTATCACATTAAAAGCTGGTATTGAACGTGCATTGGTTGAGGAAGTCCCTGGTGTACTCGAAGTAGAGCAGGTATTCTAAAGCTAATTTTATATTCATTCACAAGAGCCTATTTAAAAGTAGGCTCTTTATTTTTTAATATGCAGGGACTAACCAATCAATGACTGGGAAGTTTCCATGTCCGACTCCAGCTAATTGATAGAAGCTTCCCAAAAATCGTTCATATTCTTTTGCATCCCGTAAATATCGGCCTAATCTTTCTTCTAATTGCTTTTGAGTCCATTGGGATGAGGTGAGATAATAATCTTCAATACAAGAAAAATAATGCAACGGAAAAAGTAATCGGGCATAGATTAATCTCCAAGAAAATGCTGATAATGGAGAGACCGATTCATATCCTCGCAAAAACTGTGTTAACTCAGGCTGAAATGATCTTTTGTTGCGAAAGTAACAATCCCGAATCCATTCGGCAATATCACGCGCGGGGTGGTCAAATACCCAATCAAATGGGTTTCTTATTTCCATTTGGTTGTTCCATACATTTTCATGGAACCTTTGATGACCAATCGTCCCCATATCAGAAAAAGTTAATTCTTCATCAAGTTCTGTATCCGTTACATATTGAATAGCATTTTCGCAAAGTCCTAAATAGTATGGATATGATTTAATAAATAATTTCTCAAACTCCTCCCCTGTCCTCTCCTGTACAACACCTGTCCACACATTTTCTATTTGTTCAAGTCTTTTTATCCAATACGATTTCCACTGTCCTACCCTGTTTGCCCCGGAAATGGATGCTTGGATCGACTTCCCTCTTTCATGAAATGTAGCGAGCTTTCTTCCCGTGTTTTTATTTCGCGATGGAGGAAAAATATAATTATGCATGAGTACATAATCTTGATTTTCATGGGTAACGAGAAATTTTTCATTTAATGCCGGAACAAAAGTAGATACTTTATGATCTCCATACTTTGCCATATGTTCCGACATCTCATATAATTCTATTAACGCATCTTGTTCCAAATGAGTCACTTGAATAATAGTATAAAGTGAGTTATCTACCATGTATCGAACGGTGCTTCCGTCTTGTATCGTTTGTTCTGGTGTCATACCAAAATAATATTCCAATATTTTAACTGACATGGAGCATCCCTCTTTCATTTGCTCTTTGCAAAGCGCATGGTATATCCTGATATTCAATTATATGAAGGTAATAAGTTTTCTTGCCGAGTAGTTTTAGGCTGAATTTGGCAAAAGATATTTCATGAGGCAATTACGGGAAGGATGAGACAAATGTACAATCAACGAGACATAAGCATTTCAGAAGAAACTGCACGGCGTCTTTTAAAAGAACGCGGGGTTAAAATTGAAGATATTGCAGAGCTAGTGATGTTCCTCCAAAAAAAATATCATCCAGGTTTGCAAATGGAGGAATGTATTTACAATATTGAACGTGTTCTTCAAAAAAGAGAAGTGCAAAATGCCATTTTAACAGGGATTCAGTTGGATATACTTGCTGAAAATGGAAAGCTGGATGAACCGTTACAATCGATTATTGCGAGTGATGAAAGCCTCTACGGTGTAGATGAAATTCTCGCTTTCTCAATCGTGAATGTATATGGATCCATTGGTTTTACAAACTATGGATATATTGATAAGCAAAAACCAGGCATACTAGAAAAATTAAATGATCATTCATCAGGAAAATGTCATACTTTTTTAGATGATATTGTCGGTGCAATTGCAGCCGCCGCCTCAAGCAGACTCGCCCATAGTTCCAAAGGGGAAATTAAAGAAGATTAACAAAGCTTAAAAGATAAAACGGCCATCAAAGGCCGTTTTTTTAATTTTTAAAAGCGGAGACGGGACCTAGCTCATTTGTCAAATACGTCCGAACTTTTTCAGGAAATGTTTGTAGTCCATTTATTGACGTCGAAACTACATTTAGTAATACGTCATGATCTACATTTGTATATTGCTGGACAAGCATTTTCCTAAACGAAATGATCTCCTTTAGAACAAGGGACAATTCTTTATCGACCACTTTTTCATCCGTCAAAATATCAACTATATCCTCATAACTACCTGGATCCCTCATAATAAATCCGTCAATCATCGCATTTCCTGTATCAAGAATCGCTTCAATAATAGTATGTACGCCCCGCTCTAAAGCACTTTTTTCTATTTCAGATTCCCAACTGTTATGATTTTGAATCAACTCTATTTGTTTTTCCATAAAAAGTAATATTTCTTCAATTTTTTCCCTATCTACAAAATACATAGGCTGATGCCTCCACTTGATATTTTTCACTTTTTATCATATCAAACTTAATGGCATGTGGTCCAATGAGGAAAAAATTGATAAGGATATATAAAGTTGACAAGGTCAAAATAATGTAAAAAAGGAGGTTGAATATGGCTAAGGATCGTCCTAAGGCAAATAACCAAGATAAACAAGACCCTCCATATACAGATTTATCGAATGTTGCCGACCAAAGAAATTATATTATTCCTGAAGAACTCCCGGAAGGAGCCTATGGTGCTCCGCGCGGAAAAGATACACCAGTCGAAAATAAATCGACACCTTGGGAAGAAGGTCAACGTACTCAAAGTGCTTTTAATTATGAATTTAAATCCATGCACGAAGATAACCCCCGCAAAGGGCCAAATGCTCATAATACGCATGATGATCCTGATAAGGAGAATCAAATACCGTATCAAGATAGCTAAGAAAAGCGGAAGGCGCCTGATAAATGAAGGAAGGCTAAGGGCGCAACGTCCTGTTGCAACGCCTTCCTGACCCGCATCCTGCGGGACTCCGACAAGCAAATGTTCTGAGTCAAAAAAAGTCCGGTCTTTGACTTTTATTGACGCTGGTTTATGACCTCGAGGGGCTGGCGCCTGGAGCTAGACAGTTGAAAATAGGTGTCCCATATTTTAAGGGACATCTGCCAATCATTTTTCCACTTTTTTTAATACAAAATAAGGACAGCCGAAATTGCAATACTCGTATAAATACTCTGTTAATGTTCCAATTTTTGTATCAAAAGAAGCTTTTTGATTTTGATCAGAAAAAAATCCTTTTAAACGAAGCTGGCCGTAACCCCAGTCTCCCACAATGTAATCATATTTCGATAAAACATCGCTGAACCGTGCTCGAAACGCTTCCTCATTGTATCCGTCTCGAAATTCATTGACCAACTCATATTGGCAGTTATTAATAATGATCATATTCCCCTCCGAAATTTCAAATGGTTATATAAATTATAGCTTAATCCCCAACAATTACTAAGAAAAAAATATATTTTCCTGCACATTCTATTAAATGAGGAGGTATTTGATATGAAATATAAATCAATTCCAATTATTTTAGTTTGTTTGATGTTGGTTGGTTGTGGTGCCAATAACAATATGAGAACTGCCGAAGATAATCATGTTTATCATAAAAGTGGAAATTCAATAAATGTACTGGAGCATGGATCGAATTATAACCGCAACCAGCAGGATGATGATTTATTCGGATATGTGCGTCAAGTAAAAACCCCTATTCCAACAGGAGATGTTAAAAATACGAAAGCGATTCAGGGGATGAACAAGGAAGAGACTGCTAATAGTATAAGCAAAGTATTGGTTATGCTGCCGGGTGTAGAAGATGCGAGTGTGCTCGTAACCGACCAAGAAGTGTTAATTGCGTATACGACAAATGAAAACCGCAATGATGAACGTTTTGAAATTGCAGACCAAGTAAAGAAAACGGCAATTAGTGTTGTCCCACGTTGGTATCATGTTTATGTGACCGATGACCCTAGATTACGTCAAAACGTAGAAAATATCGCCTCAATGAATGCCCGCTCTCCTGATAAAGAAAAAACGGTAAGGGATACGGTAAAATTAATGTTGGAGCGATCTCCACAGGGCAGAAAATTAAACGACGGGGAAAATGCTAATGGTGAAGCAACTGGTGATCAAAATCATCAATTGGAACGCTCTAATTACAGGCAGCAGCTTGAAAATAAAAAATAACGTTTGGATGCTTGGCCTGATTTCGTGAGGCCAAGCTTCATTTTGAAAAGAGGTCCACTATCATGAAAAAACTCTTACCCGTCATTTTAATATTTTTTTTCCTACCTTTTAATACAGTAGAGGCAAAAGAATTATCACAAAAAGAAATTTACGATAAAAGAATGAACTTGTATAAAAAAACTGAATCCATCACAGGAATACCTTGGTATTATGTGGCTGCAATCGATCAATTTGAACGCAGTATCCGCTACGTAAGAAAAGATTTACCAAAACCAAACGGTATAACTGGATATTACGTATCCCCGGAACAATGGGCAGGTCCTTTAAATCCGAATCCAAATGATACGAATCCAATAAGGATTGCTTTTTTTAATGGTATTGGAATGGATGGCAACGGCGATGGAAAAGCAGATAATCATAACGGTGAGGATCATTTATTTACTTTGGCAAAATACCTTTCCCAGTACGGAATAAACGATCAAGCTTTTCGTATCGCCATATGGGATTATTATAAACGGGACCAAACCGTTAGATCGATCATGACAAATGCGAAAGTATATCGTAAATTTAATCGAATAGATTTAGATGAAAAAGCTTTTCCAGTTCCTAAAGGGTATAATTATACGTATAAAAACACTTGGGGAGACCGCCGTGGCTGGGGTGGCAGGCGAATCCATGAAGGAACGGATATTTTTGCTGGATATGGAGCACCGGTACGCGCGGTAGGATACGGTGTTGTTGAGTTAAAAGGCTGGAATAAGTACGGAGGATGGAGAGTTGGGATTCGTGATTTAAATAATACGTATCATTACTACGCACATTTAAATGGTTTTTCTAAAGATTTAAAAATAGGTGATATTGTATCTCCAGGTCAAGTAATCGGAAGCGTAGGAAGTTCCGGATACGGGCCACCGGGGACGTCTGGGAAATTCCCTCCCCACCTACATTTCGGCATGTATAAAGACAATGGAAAAAATGAATGGTCTTTTGACCCCTATCCACATTTACGATTATGGGAGCGGCAAGAGCGACTAAAAAGATAGAGCTTCGAGTTATTTTTCCTACTCGAAGCTCTACATAGTTTATGCCTTTCTTTTTGCTTCTCTTGCTTTTGAAATGGCAAGAGCAACACTTGCAGCCAAACCTCCCCAAATAATGACGACTCCAATAACCATCATGGCAATTGCACTACCTGTCATTATGAAACCTCCTTATCTTTGAAAGCAGGCTGTTCAAGAGCATGCCCCTTCCATGGCTTTAATGTAATGATAACTCCAAGTAAGAGTGCTCCAATTGCAACGGTCCAACCATATTTGAATAGGAATTCACGTGGATAGTCCCCATTCCCGTAATCCCCGACTAAGTTTTGACGTAAATTATCATACATCATATACCCTAAAACAATCGGTGTAATGATAGATAAACTGATCCTCCACCATGTTCCTAGCTTCATATCAGATACTGAATCGGCATGGGCTTGTAGGGGTTTAAGCTGTTTGGCAAACCAAGCTATAAAGATAACTTCGAACAAACCGGCCATCGCCACTCCAAATTGGTTTATAAAGTAGTCGGCGACATCAAGAAGATTCAAACCATTTTGCGTTGAAAACATAAGGGATACTAAAGCTGTAAATCCTCCACCAAAAAGAACCGCTTTTGTTCGACTTACATTAAATTTCTCCTGGATCCCAGCAATATACGTTTCAACGATCGAAATAAGTGATGTTAACCCTGCAAGTGCAAGGGAAACGAAAAACAATATTCCAAATATCTCTTGAAATCTTGGCAGCTCGTTAATAATAGTTGGGAATACCGCAAATGCCAATAGCACTCCACTTTTGACGACTTCATTCACAGGGACTCCTTGCTGGGCAGCCATAAAACCTAATGCGGCAAACACACCGAAGCCTGCAAGCAATTCAAAACCTGAGTTCGCAAAACCGGTAATGAAGGCACTGTTCGTAATATCGGACTTCTTCGGTAAATAACTAGAATAAGTAATCATAATGGCAAAACCAATTGATAAGCTGAAGAATATTTGTCCGTATGCCGCTACCCAAACTTTTCCGTTCAAGATGGTGGACCAGTCAGGTTTAAAAAATTGATTCAGCCCTTCAATTGCACCGTCCAATGTAAGAGCACGCACCACGATTATAAAAAAGAGAAAGACGAGAAGTGGAATCATAATTTTTGTGGATACTTCGATTCCTTTTTTGACTCCGGCGAATAAAATGCCAAGCACAATAACCCAAGTAATGATTAATGGGAAAAGAACACCTGGTACAAAACTGCCCATTGTCTCTGTCCCGCCTACTTTTAGGTATTCACCAAGTAAAAAATCTTGTGTATTGCTCCCCCACTTCAATTTAAACGAAAAGAAAGTATACGCTAAAGCCCAGGCTATGATGACAGCGTAGTATGTCGCAATGACGAAGGAAATACAGATTTGCCACCAACCGATCCATTCTCCACCTTTTTTGACCCTTCCTAAAGACAATGGTGCAGATCCCCTATACTTATGTCCGATTGCGAACTCAAGAATCAATAGCGGGATACCAGCCGTAAGCAATGCGAATAAGTACGGAAGAAAGAACGCTCCTCCTCCATTATCATACGCAACCGCTGGAAAACGCCAAATATTCCCGAGGCCAATCGCAGAACCAACAGCCGCAAAAATAAAACCGGCTCTTGAACCGAACTGCGCGCGATTCTCCATTTCATTTCCCCTTTCCTCTTCATTTTAGAAGATTTTATTTTTTCTGATTATTTTTCTTCTAAAAATATTATAGCTAGATAAGCCCATCTTGTCAAAACAGAAAATTTTTAAATTTTACATAATTTAAGACATTTTCTGAGCTAATCATTTTTTAAAAAGTTATATTAATATAACAAAAGAACAGGATGATATCACCCTGTTCTCACTTCTGATTGCTTATAGTAGCGTAAGACTGCAAATAACGCCACTAGTAAAATCATAATGGTAATTAAACCTAAAATCGTACTATCCGTTACCCCTAATACCAAGTACCCAACTGCACTAATCGCCGCAGATACTAACGCGTATGGCAATTGCGTCATGACATGATCCATGTGGTTGCAAGCCGCTCCAGTAGAAGAAAGGATCGTCGTATCAGAAATTGAGGAACAATGGTCACCCATAACTGCACCTGCTAGGACCGCAGCAAGAGCTGGTAACAACAAGGATATATCCGTCACAGAAACAATTTGACCAGCAATTGGAAGCAAAATTCCAAATGATCCCCAAGATGTACCTGTAGCAAAAGCCATTGCCGCTGCTCCAATAAATAATATGAAGGGCAAAAAGGAAGGATTTAATTGTGATTTTTCAACTAGGCTTCCTAGATATAAACCTGTACCCAATTCATCTACTAGCGTAATAATCGCCCAAGCAAATAATAATATTAACACAGCGGGCATCATTGACTTAATGCCTACTTTAATTCCAGTAAAAAGCATTCCCCGCTCGACTGAACGTTGCTTGACATATTGTCGAAAAAACAAGCCGACGGTGACAAACAATCCAAATAGTCCACCGATGACAAGCGCTTCTGACACATCGGCATTTCCGAATATTTCCATTAACATAATTTTACCTTTAGTTGCCCTTGCACCGGTCCAAATAATAGCACCTAATGTTCCTACAAAAAGCGCAATGATTGGCCATAATAGATCACCGACTTTTCCTTTTTCACTAATAGGCAGATCATCTTTCACTCCACCTTGAATGATTTTACTCGGATCATATGGAACTCCGGTCGAGATTGCCCGCTCTTCATGTTTTTTCATACTTCCAAAATCAATATTTTGCCACGCGATGATAAAAACCATGGCCAAGGTAGTCCATACATACAAATTCATTGGTATCATTTTAATAAATGCAGTAAAAGCTGATATATCCGTTACTTGGTGTTGGATTAAAACGGTTCCGATAATCCCAATAATAAAAGCTCCCCAACTAGAAATCGGAGACACAACACATACCGGAGCAGATGTCGAATCAATAATATATGCAAGCTTTGCCCTTGAGACTAGATGGCGGTCAGTAATAGGACGAGCCACCTGTCCGACTGCAAGTGCATTAAAATAATCATCAATGAAGATGATGATACCAAATATAGCTGCAAGAATTTGGGCACCTGCACGATTTTTCACTTTAGTCATCGCCCATTCTCCGAAGGCTCTGCTTCCTCCACATATATTAATCAGAGCTGTAATCACACCTAGTAAAAATAGGAATAATAGAATATACACATTCCATGTATTCAAAGCTCCATCTTTAATAAAAATTCCTTTTACTGCGCTCCATAATATTGCTACACCTTCCGAAACATTGCCTTTTGACAATAGCAATGCCGAAACGACTATCCCTGTCCCTAAAGAGAGCAGCACTCTTTTTGTAATAATAACCATCACTATCGCTAATATCGGCGGAAGTAAAGATAAAATTGAATGTTCCATAATTCCTCCTAATTTTGCAATGAAGCTAGACATTAAAATAAA
>NZ_JAIAZY010000050.1 GCF_019459225.1 Bacillus sp. IITD106 | reverse complement strand
AAGATTCCTATTCATAATTTTGGCTTGATAGTCCAAACTAAAAAATAAGTATGGAAGGGAGTGATAAAAATGAGTCGCGGCAAAGGTTTTAATCATAAAGAAAAAGGGCATCCAGGAAATTTCCCTAAAAATAACAGGACTGAAGAGAAAGAACACACTAGGCAAACTGAACAACATGAGGACATTGTTACTCACGAAGCTTTTAAAAATCGAATTAAAGAAGACGAAATGCCTTAAAAAAGAAATTCACTACGCAAATATGCCGGCAGGCGACTCTTATCTAGGAGCCGCCTCACATTTTAAAAATAAAAATATTTTCGATTTTATCTTTGCTCTTTTTTGTCATCCAGCTTATTGAGATAGTTACAATGCACCTTTTTTAACATAGCCTACTGTAACTGTTTTTTTAGTCCTTCCAAATCCTGTTGCCTCATTCAATATTCATACCTATTTATTTCCACAAAAAGTTGTCTTTTCCCTTCTACAAGAATTTGACAAGCTTTCATACACTTTACTCTTTCTTCATAATTATATGAGTATCACACATTTATTATCGTTGTGTAACGACTCGTTCCAAAATTCGTCTAACATAATAAAGGTGCTATCATGGAGGTGATTTGATGAAAGCATTAGTAAAAGATGACTTACTCTTAATATATTTCATTCTGTCATTCTATTTCATTGATGTTATTTTTCGATTGTCGACAATTAATAATTTTTCCTATACAGACTTAGTCATTTCTTATTATTTTATGACTGCTTATTCGTTGTTCATTTATTTAGTTTGCAGTTTCTTTCAAGGTACAGCAAGATTAATAGTAGCTAACCTACTTTTTGCCATTATCGCGATAATTTATATATCTCAACTCATTTATTTTCAATTTTTCAAAACCTTTTACAGTATATATTCCTTAGGAAAAAGTGCTCAAATTTTTGAATTTTGGAAGGACATCGTCCATTATTTACGTGGCCATTTTATAGTCCTCCTCCTATTATTTTTTCCTATCCTAATGGTTATTGTTTTTGGCAAAAAAATGTTTCTTTTAAATAAAATTAGTTGGATGAAGCGGGGTGTATTGCTTATTTTAATTGTCCTTTGTTATTCAACAGGGATTGCCTCGGTATATGCTAGTGGAAAAGAGCAAAACTCTGCGTATGACTTGTATTTCAAAAATAGCGCCCCCCTTCTTTCAGTGGAACATCTTGGATTACTTACTACAATGCGTATCGATTTTCAACGGCTTTTGACGCATTGGTCTCCTGAAGTAAAGATGCCAGTGAAAGCCGAGCCAAGTGCACCTCCTACTAACAAGAACGAGAACCAAAAGAAAGATGAAAAAATAGTGGAATACAACACACTGAATATTGATTTTTCCAAACTTATTTCAGAAGAAAAAGATCAAGTTATAAAAGACATGCATCAATATTTTGCAAATGTTCAACCTACGAAAAAAAATGATTACACTGGCAAATATAAAGGATATAACCTCATTCTCATAACCGCGGAAAGTTTTTCGCCATTTGCCATTGATGAGAATGTAACGCCTACCTTATATAAAATGGCAAATGAAGGGTACCAATTTACTAATTTCTATACTCCAGTATGGGGAGTGAGCACATCGGATGGTGAATACGTTGCTCTCCAAGGCTTGATTCCGAAAAGTGGAGTTTGGAGTTTTCAAGAATCAGGTAAGAATAGCCTACCGTTTGTCCTTGGCAATCAATTAAAAAAATTGAACTATCCAACGAGGGCTTACCATAATCATACGTACACGTATTATGGAAGAAATATTTCTCATCCTAATTTAGGATATAATTATAAGGGGTTAGGAAATGGGCTTAATGTGAAAGCAACATGGCCAGAATCTGACTTGGAAATGATGGAGAAAACTGTGCCGGAATACATTAACGACAAGCCATTTCATACGTATTACATGTCTGTAAGCGGCCATATGCAATATTCATTTACAGGTAATTATATTGCTTGGAAAAATAAAAAATATGTTGAGAGCTTGCCATACTCTGAGCAAGCGAAGGCCTATATTGCAGCGCAGCTTGAACTGGATCGTGCCTTGGAATTTTTGCTAGGCGAATTGGAAAAGGCAGGAATTGCAGATCGAACGTTGATAGCTTTAAGTGCAGATCATTATCCTTATGGCCTGGACGATCGTACAATTGATGAACTGGCAGGTCATCCTGTTGAAAGAAACTTTGAACTTTACAAAAATACGTTTATTCTTTATACAAAAGGCATGAAACCCGAAGTGATTTCAAAACCAGCTTCTAGTTTAGATATTTTACCGACACTTTCTAATTTACTTGGCTTAGAATATGATTCAAGGCTCCTTATGGGAACGGATATTTTTTCCGATGCTGAACCCCTTGTTCTATTTTCAAATAAAAGTTTTATAACCGATAAGGGCAAGTATAATTCGGCTACTCGGACATTCACAGCAAATAATGGAGTGCAAGTAGACAAAGACTATGTAAAGTATATGTCTTCTATCGTGGAATCGAAATTCTATTACTCAACGAAAATACTCGAAAAAGATTACTATAGCAAAATTGAATGATTGTCAGGGACGGGTATAATCTCGGTTCCTGGGAAAAAGGAGTGGCGTTTTTGATTATATGGATTAATGGGACATTTGGATCGGGGAAATCAACAACCGCATATGAATTGCAACGTAGAATAAAGGATTCACATGTATACGATCCAGAAAGATTTGGATATGTTTTGATGCGAAATGTTCCTAGAGAGATAGCAAAAGGGGATTTTCAAGATTATCCTTTGTGGCGAGAAGCAAACTATAAACTGCTAAAACAAGTCGCCGAACAATATTCTGGAGTCATTATTGTACCGATGACGCTTACGAACGAGGATTATTTTAACCAAATCGTAGGACGTTTAAGATTAGATGGAATTGAAATAAGGCATTTTACTTTATCCGCTTCGAAGGAGACGATTGAAAAACGACTTAAGAAAAGACTTGAAGGAAAAAATTCATGGGCACACAAACAAATGGCAGAACGACTCGAAAGTTTATCGAAGGATCTTTTTCAAGAACACCTATATACAGACACCATGTCAATTGATGAGGTCGTCGAAACGATTGCCAGAAAATCTAATATTCAATTAATGCCGGACAGCAGGACAAATATTAAAAAGACTATCGATAGACTGTCAACAGGGATAAAAGAGTTCGGGATATTTAAATAGAAATGTTTATAGTGACATGTCATTCGAATAAAACGACGAAGTGGGCACGTTGACGTGTTCATCGTGACCTTTCCCTTATATAAAACAACAAAGAGGGCTCGTTGAAGCAATCATCGTGACCTTTCCTTCGAATAAAACAACAAAAAGGGCTCGTTGAAGCAGTCATTGTGACCTTTCCTTCGAAAATAGCAACGAAGAGGTCACGATGCCCTACCTCAACGTGCCCATTCCATGGATAAAAATGCAGAAACGGGCATGTTGACTTGTTTGAGTCTCCTGCCCGTCTCTGCATTCTTCTATACAATTACATTCTCACTACCTTCCGCCTCATTCTCATCACCATTGCCGTTCTCGCTAATCAAACTTGCCAACACATGCACTCGTAAAATAATCCCTTTAATATGTCCCTCTTCATCGACGACGACAATTGGATATTTAGATTCTAGTGCCTTTGGAATAATATCTTGCACATATTCAGCAGGATCTACTGTGTTGACTTCCAAGTCTAAAACCTCTTGTAATGCTTTCTTTTGCTTTAACCCTTCAATTGCACGGTCAATCGTCACGAGTCCTTGCAGCTTACGCTCTCGATCGACAACGAAGGCGCTGGAAATTCCATTTTCCCGCATCACCTTAACCGCTACGTTCAATCCATCTTTTAACGAAACTAAGCCGAATGGCTTCACCATAATGTGTTCAGCTTGAAGAATTTTAGAGCGATCGATATCTTTTATAAATTCAGATATATATTCGTTCGCAGGCTGCTCTAAAATCTCTTCCGGAGTTCCGATTTGTTCGACGAACCCATCTTTCATGACGGCGACGCGATCACCAATTTTAAACGCCTCATTTACATCATGTGTAATAAAAATGATTGTTTTCTTCAGCCTGTTTTGAATATCAAGAAGCTCCAGCTGCATTTCTCTGCGAATTAATGGATCCAACGCACTGAATGGCTCATCCATTAATAAAATATCAGGATCATTCGCTAACGCCCTTGCAATGCCAACTCGTTGCTGCATTCCGCCAGAAAGCTCGTCGGGATACTTATCTTCATACCCTTTTAACCCAACCACTTCTAAATGTTTTTGAGCAATTTTCCTGCGCTCTTCTTTCTCTAAACCTCGCACTTCCAATCCATATTCAATATTTCCTAGGACTGTCCGGTGACTGAAAAGGCCAAAATGCTGGAACACCATTGCAATTTTCTTTTGCCGATAGTTTTTTAACTGCTGTGCATTATAATCAACGATATTTTCTCCATCCACATATATAGCGCCTGCTGTAGGTCGATTCAACATATTCAAGCAGCGAATCAATGTAGACTTCCCACTTCCAGAAAGCCCCATAATGACAAAGGTTTCACCATCCATAATTTCCATAGATGCGTTGTAAACGCCGACGGTATGCCCTGTTTTTGCTAAAATATCGCTTTTAGATTCGCCCTTTTCAATTAAAGGGATTACCTTTTTCGGCCTTCTCCCAAATATTTTCGATACATTTTCAAGTTTCATTTTAACCGTCATTTGTCTTCCCTCCTGTGCTTCTGAAGACGTTCAGCAATTCCACCCGTTATTCGATCAATAATGATCGCCAAGAATACGATGCTAATGCCTGCTTCAAATCCTAAAGCAATATCAATACGATTTATTGCATATAAAACGCGTTCACCAAGCCCTTGCGCCCCGACCATTGAACCGACCACCGCCATGGCAAGTGCCATCATTGTCGTTTGGTTAATACCCGCCATCATC
Organism: Bacillus sp. IITD106; assembly: GCF_019459225.1. Classification (GTDB taxonomy): domain Bacteria; phylum Bacillota; class Bacilli; order Bacillales; family Bacillaceae_C; genus Lederbergia. Next base: position 21,508 of record NZ_JAIAZY010000050.1, on the reverse strand, counting down.
GTCGGCAAGGCTTGGGGGAGCTGAACTTTGACTAACATTTGCATCGTTGAAGATCCGAATGACTGTGCCGATTCCACAACTTCCTTATTAACATTTCGTATTCCAAGCTCCGTTAAACGACTAACAGGTGGCAGTGCATAAATAACAGTCGCAATCACTGCCGGAACATTTCCAAGCGGGAAAAAGAAGATGACAGGAATTAAATATACAAAGCTTGGCATCGTCTGCATTGCATCTAGTACAGGTCGCATCGCCGTCGATAATACTTTGTTAAAGGCCATTAAAATTCCAAGTGGGATACCGATGATTAGAGAGAGTAAAACGGAGATTAATATAATCGCGACAGTCGTCATCATTTCTGGCCATAGGCTGAAAGATCCAACTAAGAAAATGAAAAACGAAAACAGTAACCCGCCATATAAATTCGTAAAATACCATCCAAGTAAAAAGATAATGATAATAAAAACCCACCATGGTATGGCCAATAAAGCTGATTCAAGTCCTTTAATCGAAGTTGAGGCAATGATAAAAATAAAATCAAAAAATGCTTTAAAATTATCTGCTAAAAAATCAATAAACGTTTCTACACCACGACCAATTGGTATTCGTATATCTGGAAATTCACCCATAATCACAGGCTGTAATAGAACAGCCATTCCAACACCTTTCTAATATATTTAAAAATATGCCTTTTAAAAAAGAGGAGAACTGCAATCCTATGCAGCTCTTTCCTCAAAACTACGAATCTCTTACTTTAAAGCCTTTTTTACTTTATCAGCTACATTTTCAGGCACCCATTTTGTCCAAACATCTTCATGTTCGTTCATCCACCACTTTGCAGCCTCGTCCGCCTCTGCCTCATTTTCTTCCATATAATTAAGTGCATCTTCTGTCAGTGCATTACTTGTTTTGTAATTTTGTAAAAATTCATAAACGTCCTTTGCCTGGGTTGGAAAATCTTTATGAACCGCGACGACAACATCGTTCGGCGGAAATTCAGTCCCTTTATTTTCTTCCCACACTGCTTCATCATATGGATTATCTTCCAAGAGTGTTAAGTCGTATCCTGCTGTCACCCAAGTAGGCGACCAGTAATATCCAACCCAAGGTTCACCTTTTTTATATGCCCCGGCAAGTGACGCAACAATAGCCGAATCTGAGCCTGGAGCCAAGTAATTATATGTTTCATCTAATCCATATGTTTTTATTTTCGTTTCCAAATGTTCACTTACTACCCAGCTCGAAGGAGCACCCACAATCCGTCCTTTGCTCGGGTCTTCAGGATCTTTAAAAATCTCTGGATATTTAGCTAAGTCTTCTACCGTTTTTAAGTCAGGAGCAATGGGCTCAATTCCCCGCTCCGCATCCCCCTCAATCACATACGTTGGAACGTACAAACCTTGGGCATTATCATCAAAATTCGTTGAGGCTTTGATGATACTCCCTTTTTCAATTGCTTTATCATATACTTCCTTAATATTATCGGTCCATAATTCCATATAAACATTGACATCACCTTGCTCGAGCGCTTGAACCGTTGCGGCAGTCGTACCAACTGTTACATCCGTATCGTATCCATATCCTTCCTCGATAATAAGCTGCGCGATGCTGTTATGGACACGAATGCTATCCCATCCTGCATCAGCAAACTTTATGACCTTGATGCTATCTTTACTTGCTCCACTGCTACATGCAGCAAGTAAAAATAGCATACAAGTAAACAAAACAATATAAAATTTACGCATGACAAATAAAACTCCCTTTTTCTCTTATTTTTTGTTGAACATGTAAGCAGGCAATTATTTAGAGCACAACATAACAAATTTTAAGGTAGGAGCAATCTGAAGAAAATAGTTTGAACTCTGGAGTAGTTGAACAGTAGCCTATATATAATGGTACGGGGATTATGAAAGCATTACAAACGACTATTAGTAGTGTATAAGAGCATTTACCATGATTGAATAACCTCTCGCTATGTTATAAATACTTTTCAATAATATTACTGCCATATCCTTCACTATCATCATTTTTACTGTTGTATACCACCAAAAAAGAAATCATAAACATTCAATATGATGCTGTAGTTGACATATGCAGCAATATTTTTTCCGTGAAAACTTTATATAACTTCCATGTATGTTTATGTTTATCATTGTCTATACTTTTGAACATAGGCATTAACTTTTTCCAAATTTTTAATTGAATTTTTTAAGCAAATCATAATACTTGTGCTAAGTTTCATGTTATAATTAGTAAAAATTATGATATTATTTTTCATAAATGATAAGATTTTTGTTTGTCACTATCACAAAGATAAAAAGGAAGGCGTGAAATGGTATGACTGCAGAAAATCTGGATAAGCAAACGATAACTGTTAATTCATCCATCTCCTTAAAAGGAATTGTGAAAGCTATTTTCAAAGATAATATTCATGTCCAAATTGGTGGAAAAGTGATTTCTTTGCCTCTTTCCAATAAAGACATCGCAAAATAATAAGTAATAAAGTTAAAAAGGTGATGCCGACATGAGCATCACCTTTCTTGTTTTTTGGAATCTTTCTTTTCTGGATTCATCAACATCGTTAATGAGTGGTCATTTCCATGCATTAACCTATATACATATGCAGACGTCAGCTTAAAACCATTTTCAATTCGTTCAGCTAAAAAGCTGGCACGTTCAAATAAAACTGAGCGCAGATGATTTATTTCTCTTAACATTTTCTCCGTTAATGCCTCTTGATTTTCTAGTCTGCTAGATACTTGCCCCTGAATCTCTTTTTGTTCCGAAAGTTCGTCCTTCATATGTTTTTGTAATTCCATCTGTTCTTTCATCTTTAACGCAAGTTGTTCATTGACCGATTCTGATTTTTTCAAACGATGGAGGATTTCGCCATTCATTTCTATTAATTTCCTCATCTGTTTCAGCCATTCTTGTTTTAAAGCAAGTTCATCTTCTTTCTCTTTTTCACTTTTATCATTCACTTTCGAAAGCCATTCAATTACATCACGTTCGAATTTTTCGTGTTTTAAGTGAATATCCCGCAATTCATCCAGTTGGTTTCCAATTTCAGTCCACTGCTTTGTATTTGTTTTTCCTTGCTGTTCATATAAAATTTTTAAATCGAGGAAGGAATGAGTTAATGCCTCATTTGCTTCTCTCTGTTGTATGATCAATTCTGACAAGTAGTCTACCTTAAAAATCTTTTGATTCTGCGCTCGAATCTTTTTATTATTTTTAAAAACCTCTGGATGTTCACTATTATTAATAAATAAGCCCACTCCGTTTTCACCCCTTTTGTGCATGGATTGTATTATCCTATGCGCTGGGTGTTTGGAGTGGGTACAATATTCAGAATCTCATGTGGGAATTTTTGACGTTTCCTCCCAAAAAATTAACTATCTTTACCAGTAGAAAAAAGTTCTAAAAACTTTCTCAACGCAAACGAATGATAGGCACCTTTTTTTGTTACTAAGCCTAAATTCCATAGAAGCGTTGGCGATTCTAATGGAATGATTTTGATTGTGGGGTTACTTTGCCTTTCAAAAAGGATTTTGGGTAATAAGGCTATTCCAAGTTTGGAGGCTACCAGTTCTAAAATTAGATCCCACTGTGAACTCTTGTACGAAATAGACGGGTTAAATCCCACATCTTTGCACGCATTAATAATAAAATTATGCAAGGTGAAATTTTTCGAAAAAATAATAAATTGTTCGTCTTTTAATTCATGCAAAGCAACAGATTCTCTATTGGCAAGCGGGTGCTCTCGATGAATACACAATACAAATTCGTCACTGAAAAAAGGGTAAATATTAAAAATAGATTCATCAACTGGCAGAACAATTAATCCAAGGTCAATCTTTCCTTCTTCAACAAGCTGCTCAATCAATTTTGCTCCCAGTTCTACAAGTTCAAGCCTCACATTCGGATACTTCTCTTTGAAAGTACTAGCAATATGCGGAAGAAAAAGTGTTCCAATGAGTGGTGGTATTCCAAATTTTATTTCTCCCACTGCCACATCAACTAACTCCTTCAACAAATTATGCATCTCATTCAGGGACGAAAAGGCGAGTTGCCCTTGTTTATATACAATTTTTCCAGCATCAGTCAATTGCAGATTCCGTGTTGAACGATCAAAAAGTTCAACTTGTAATTCTTCTTCCAGCTTTTTAACCGCCTTGCTTAACGAAGGCTGTGATATATATGTATTCTCTGCAGCTTTCGTGAAACTACGGTGATTTGCTACTTCAATAAAGGCCTTTATATCACGGAGCTCCATGTAAAAATCTCCTACTATTCTATTTTAGAATAAAATGTATTCTAATTATGAATTTTACATATATTCAAACAGAATGTAAACTCTTACATGATAAACAGCATGAGGAGGTAATGATGTGAACAAGGTGATGAATTCTGCATTGGAAGCGATTTCAGATATTCAAAACGGTGCAACACTTATTGTTGGCGGATTTGGTCTATGCGGTATACCGGAGAAGGCGATTGAAGCACTTCGTCAACAAGGAACAAAAGATCTTACAGTTTATAGCAATAATTGCGGTATAGATGATTGGGGGCTCGGCCTACTTTTAGCGAATAAACAGATTAAAAAGATGATTGCCTCATATGTTGGTGAAAATAAGATTTTTGAACAGCAATTTTTAAGCGGCGAGCTTGAAGTAGAGTTGACTCCCCAAGGAACGCTTGCTGAACGGATGAGAGCTGGAGGAGCCGGAATCCCTGGTTTTTATACCGCAACTGGTGTCGGGACGCCAATCGCAGAAGGGAAGGAAACAAAGGTATTTAACGGAAAAACATATTTACTTGAAGAAGGAATCGTTGGGGATTTTGCTCTAGTAAAAGCATGGAAAGCAGATACACTCGGAAATCTCGTCTATCGAAAAACGTCTCGCAACTTTAATCCCCTCGCAGCAATGGCAGGCAAAATCACGATTGCAGAAGTTGAGGAAATTGTCGAACCAGGCGAACTGAATCCGGATGAAATCCATACACCAGGCATTTATGTACAACGCCTAATCGTAGGAACAGATTATCAAAAACGAATTGAACGCAGGACAGTAATCAAAGCGTAAAAGAAAAACACGAATGTATTGAAATCTTTGTTAGACTGCAAAAACTTTAACAAGATTTTTTATATGAACCTCGCTGAAATACGTTAATTAAAGACTGCTTTCCCAAGACATATGAAGGAGCGGATGATGATGAGGGATACGCGTTTAACAATTGTGAAACGTGCGGTACAAGAAATTAAAGATGGCATGAATGTGAATTTGGGCATCGGGATGCCGACATTAGTGGCGAACGAAATACCAGCCGATTTTAACGTTTTACTACAATCAGAAAACGGCTTGCTTGGTATTGGTCCATATCCATTGGAAGGCGAAGAAGATCCAGACTTAATTAATGCTGGTAAAGAAACAATTACAACTGTTCCGGGCTCCTCATTTTTTGATAGTGCCGAGTCTTTTGCGATGATTCGCGGCGGACATATCGACCTTGCCATACTCGGTGGCATGGAAGTCTCTGAAAATGGGGATCTAGCAAACTGGATGATTCCAGGAAAAATGGTTAAAGGAATGGGCGGAGCGATGGACCTTGTAAATGGTGCCAAACGTGTCGTTGTCGTAATGGAACATGTCAATAAATACGGTGAAGCAAAAATAAAAAAAGCATGTTCCTTGCCACTCACTGGTAAAGGAGTCGTACACCGTTTAATTACGGATTTGGCTGTATTTGATTTCACTGAAAACGGCATGGTACTTATGGAGTTGGCAGAAGGCGTAACGATTAATGAAGTAAAAGAGAAAACGGAAGGAAGCTTTACAGTTTTACCTGAACTTGAGGAGGTGAAATAAATGGTCAAAACAGTCATTATTGAAGGTGCACGTACTCCATTTGGTAAATTTGGCGGAGCCCTCTCATCATTAACTGCTGCAGAACTTGGTGGAATCGCAATGAAAGAAGCGATGCGACGTGCAGAAGTAAGTCCTGAAGATTTGAATGAAGTCATATTTGGAAATGTACTTCAAGCGGGCCAAGGGCAAATTCCATCACGTCAAGCAGCACGAGAAGCAGGTATTCCGTGGAATATCAAAACGGAAACGATTAATAAAGTATGTGCTTCCGGCCTTCGGAGTGTTACATTAGCGGATCAAATTATTCGTGCCGGTGACGAGGAAGTCATTTTAGCAGGCGGAATGGAATCGATGTCGAATGTGCCGTACGCATTATTTAAAGCAAGATGGGGTTTGCGAATGGGCGATACGCCAATGGTTGATTTAATGATCCACGATGGTCTATCATGCAGCTTTACAGGCGTTCACATGGGCACATACGGAAATAGAACAGCGGCAGAGCTTGGCCTTACACGCGAAGAACAGGACTCGTGGGCAGTGCGCAGTCACGAGCGAGCGATAGCGGCTATTGAAAATGGGACAATAGCGACAGAAATTGTCCCAGTTAAAATACCACAGCGAAAAGGCGAGCCAATCGTGGTTGACAATGATGAAGCACCACGTAAAGATACAACAAAGGATGTACTTGCGAAGTTACGTCCTGTATTCGGCGAAGAAGGTACCATTACAGCAGGGAATGCTCCTGGTGTTAATGATGGGGCGGCGGCTCTCGTATTGATGAGTGATAAACGTGCAGAAAAAGAAGGAAAAAATGTACTCGCAACTATTATCTCGCATGCTGAAGTAGCAGTAGAAGCAGAGAACTTCCCGCAAACACCAGGTCTTGTAATAAATGAACTTTTAAAGAAAACAGGAAAAGCCGTCGAAGAGATCGATTTGTTTGAAATTAACGAGGCATTTGCAGCTGTTGCCCTTGCTAGCAATAAAATAGCCAATATTGATCCAGATAAAGTGAATGTGAATGGTGGTGCCGTTGCATTCGGACATCCAATTGGGGCAAGTGGTGCACGCATTATTCTTACACTTGCCTATGAATTACGCCGACGTGGTGGTGGCGTTGGTATTGCTGCAATATGCTCAGGCAGCGGGCAAGGTGATGCGATTATGATTGAGGTAAAGGAATAAGAGCAAAAGCGCAAGCGCCTATCCATCGATGTGCAAACTTCAAGCCTTTTAACTTATGCAATCATACTATGAAAAATATTTTCTAGTTTATTTGAAAAATCATTTTTGAATGGAAGGCGTGTGTTATATGGAGATTAAAAAAGTAAATGAAAAGCAAGAAAAACCGTTAGTAACTGAAGAGCAAGAAGGACTATTAGCCCGCATGGGTTTTTCACTAGCAAATTGGAGTGAAAAGTGGTTTCCAGATGCGTATATTTTTGCTGCGGTTGCAGTTGTTTTGATTGCAATTATTGCCTTATTAATGGGAAGGACACCTGTCGAAATTGGGGTTGACTTTGGAACTCACTATTGGGATCTCATTCCTTTTACGATGCAAATGGCCTTTATCATTATTACAGGTTACGTAGTAGCTTCTTCTAAACCAGTTCATAAACTAATTGTAAAGCTTGCTGAGATACCTAAAACAGGAAAAAGCGCAGTAGCCTTTGTAGCCTTTTTTTCCATGTTTACATCTCTCTTAAGCTGGGGTTTTAGCTTGGTGTTTAGTGGTATCCTAATTAAGGAAATTAGTAGTCGGGTAAAAGGGGTAGACTATCGGGCAATGGGAGCTGCAGGATTCCTTGGACTTGGTAGTGTTTGGGCATTAGGACTATCCTCTTCGGCAGCCTTGTTAATGGCTACAAAAGCATCCATTCCAGCCGAATTGTACGAAATCAGCGGTACGATCTCAATGTCACAAACCATTTTTACTTGGCAAAACTTAGTCATGATTGTTGTTCTCATCGTTTTATCTGTTTGGATAGCTTTTGTGTCTGCACCAAATAAAGATAAAGCGAAAACAGCCGAAATGGCTGGAATTGATTATGGTAGAATCGGATCTCTCGAGGAAAAGAAGAAAGCTCAACGGCCAGGGGAATGGTTAGAGTATAGCCCAATCTTAAATCTCTTAATAGTTGCTATCGGATTAATTTATATTATAAACGTGATTTCGAAAACAGGACCAATTGCCGCACTTAATCTTAATAATTATAATTTTATGTTATTAATGATTGGATTACTATTACATTGGACACCAAGAAATTTCTTAAACTCAGTCTCTAATTCCGTACCAGCTATCGGGGGTGTGCTCATTCAATTCCCTCTATATGCAGGGATTTTCGGAATCTTAATGAACTCCGGACTGAATGATGTCTTAGTGAAATTCTTTCTTTCCATCTCAACTGAAAATACATTCCCATTCGTTGCGGGAGTCTATTCAGCTATACTAGGGCTTTTTCTCCCTTCAGGCGGTGGAAAGTGGATTGTAGAGGCACCATACTTGCTCGAAGCTGCAAAAGAATTAAATGTAAGCATGGCCTGGATTGTACAAGTTTACAATGCATCTGAAGCACTTCCTAACATGGTTAATCCATTCTTTATGTTGCCTTTACTAGGTGTCTTAGGCGTCAAAGCTAAAGATCTCGCTGGGTATTCTATGTTGCAATTGATTTTCCACGCTCCAGTAGTACTTTTCTTAGTTTGGATATTAGCAAAAACAATGCCGTATGTAGCTCCGATATTTCAGTAATTAACATGGGGTTGTTCTATAAGTTTCAAAAACTTATGGAACAACCCCTTTCATGTATCTCATTCCAATTCGATTTGTTTTGTCTCTTTCCCTAAAAATATGACTGCAAGTACACCAATTATAATGGCGATGCAGAAAATCCCGAAAACTATGCCAATATCAATTTTTGCTGCGACAAGAGAACCTACTAATAACGGTCCCAATACCCCACCTATTCGACCGGCAGCTGCAGCCATTCCTGCCCCAGTTCCTCGGATGATTGTCGGATATTGCTCCGGTGTATATGCGTAAAGTGCTCCCCAAGCTCCTAAGTTAAAAAATGAAAGCAAAATACCGGAGATGAGAAGGATAGCTGTTGTTTCAGCATTACCAAAAATCAACGCACTAAGAGCAGTACCGAGCAAGTATACTGCCAGTACAAATTTTCTGCCCATTCGCTCAATCATCCAAGCAGCTGTAAAATAGCCTGGAAGCTGTGCAAGTGTCATAATTAGAACATATTCAAAGCTCTTAATGAGACTGAACCCTTTCATCACCATAACACTTGGCAACCATAGGAACATACCATAGTATGAAAAGACAACCATGAACCATACAATCCACAACATAATAGTCGCCTTTACATATTTTTTTGACCATACATCACGGATATTTTGAAAAACCGATTGTGTCAATTTTTTCTTAGCTGAAAACTGCGGCGAATCAGGCAGCTTTAAACGCAAGTAAATCACATAAAATGCCGGCAAGGCTGTGATAATAAGTGCTACCCTCCAACCAAATTCAGGTATGACAAAATAAGAGATTAGCGCCGCTACTAGCCAGCCAACAGCCCAAAAGCTTTCTAAAAGAACAACAATGCGTCCTCTTTCCTCCGCTTCGACACTTTCCGAAACGAGCGTCGATGCCACTGGCAGTTCTCCTCCCAGTCCAGCTCCGACGAAAAAACGCAAGACCATAAACGCTGCCAATGTCGTTGTAAGCGCCGAAAGTCCACTTCCTACCGAAAATAAGACCAATGTTAACATGAAAACATTTTTCCGCCCAATCTTATCAGCCATCATCCCAAATACTAACGCACCTACTACCATACCGATGGAATTTATACTGCCAATCCAGCCCATTTCGCTAGGTGTCAAGTTCCAATCTACTGCAAGTGCTGCAATGACAAATGATAGGATTCCGACGTCCATTGCATCAAATGCCCATCCAAGACCCGCTATCCCAAGTAATTTATTGCGTGAAATAGTAGAATGAGGTTTTGCTAAGTTTTCCATTTTTTATTCCCCTGTCTTTACACATGTAAAATATACATTCCACAAATGAATATACACATATAAAAACAATGTTGCAATAGAAATTTTTCCTTACAACAGGAAAAGCATGTCTAAAAAAACCTTATTTTTTGTGTACGTGAAATAATTTTCCTATTATAAAAGGGCACTTGATAGCGCCCCCTTTGAATTGATATCTTTATTTTTTTTGAGGTATAGGTGCAAGACCTCTCCCAATCACATTGGCCGATACAGGTTTTATTCCTAATTCTCTAGCCCAAATGGACAATTGACCAATATGGTGAATTTCATGAGCAATCACATGTCTCATAACTTCGCCCCACGTATCTGTAACAATTCGTCCGTCCGGCAATGTATCATGAAACAAGTTATTCTCCATACTCTCATCCCAATTTAGTACAAACTCTTCCACTTCAGGTTTAAATTTGGCGTCAAGCTCCCGCACCCTTTTTAAGCTATTAAACTCCTCAAAATTCTCCTGAAAATCTGATTTTCCTTGAAGTACTCTAATCCAACTCCACTCTACATCAACAATATGGAAAAGCGTCTCCAATATTCCTCCTACCCCACCAGTTCTCTTAAGAAGCAGTTCCTCTTCAGCGATTTCTTCACATAAACAATACCAATCTTCCCTGACCTGCCAATTGTAGCGGAACAATGTTTGCACAGATACCCCTCCATTTAAAATTTCGATAATGAGGCTACTTATTATATTTCAAGCCGATTGCAAATTCTTTAAACCCAACTTTTTCATAGTAGGAAGCATTATGATGTTCGCTAAACAATTCAATATGTATATTTGCTTTTTGGCATTCCTCAACTAACTTTCGCATGATCTCGGTCCCTATTCCTTTACGACGATAATCCGGATGAACGATCAAACCGCATATATAGCCATTAATGACTCCGTCCGAAATAACGCGCCCGGTGCCTATTAATCGATCTTCATCATAAGCCGAAATGATTAACCAACTTTGAATCATTGCGCGGTGTAAATCTTCTTTCGGAAGCTTCAAGAAATCATTCCAGCCATCAAAATCGTATAACCTGTATAATTCTTCAGCGTTGGGGATCTGGTTTGAATATTTGATTTTCATTTAATTCTCCTTGGTTTCAAGTTTCCACATTTACGGCCATAAGAGTTCGTGTACCCATTGATTCTCATGAATTCGGTATTGAAGTCTAGTATGTTTGCGATCAGCGTTCCCTTGCCAAAATTCAACTTGATTTGCTTGTACACAGTAAAGTTTCCACTGCGGGTAGATCAAATCCGGGGTTTCTTTCACGTCCTCAAGTTTTTCTATTAATGCCTGATCCAATATTTCTCGATTTAAAAGAGAAGCGCTTTGTTTTCCAATTAACGCGCCGGCCCGCGCAACTTCACTTCTTTCTAAAAAATCTGCCGCACTCCTTTCCCTTCCCAAGTCAACGGCGGTACCTCGTATGCGAACCTGTTTTCCAAGTGCTGGCCAATAGAAGGTTAAGGCAACATTAGCTACTTCGGATATTTGTTTTCCTTTACTACTTTCAGCACTCGTGGCAAAATACCATCCATTTTCATCAATATTTTTTAAAATTAAGACCCGAGCATCTGGTTTGCCTTCGCTATCAACAGTAGAAATTGTCATGGCATGCGGTTCTGGAATCTCATTACGAATCGCTTTGTGTAGCCATTCTAGAAACAACTCGTGTGGTGTTTCTGGTACATCGTTTGTATTAAAATCTTCAAATGAACCTTTCAATACTTTAAGATTTCTCAGGAGAACTTTTACATTTTCCATAATTTCTCTTTCCTTTCTTTATCCTAAAACTTATCCAACAATCCCCTCTCAAGCGGTTATACATATTATAGCGGTTATACATATTATAGCGGTTATACATATTATAGCGGTTATACATATTATAGCACCTATACCACTTATTGGATTTGATATTGCCATAAGTTGTGAGTATTCATTCATTTCTTTTAGGCATGCAACGTAGGAATATGCATTAGCCAGTGATCATAGAGACCCTATTCCCCTAAACGTTCCAATTAGAATGGAAATGAACAAGCTTACGAAAAATAATCCAACCATCATGCCAAGAAATATCCAATCATGACGGCAAACTGTCACTTTATGAAAGAATGTCCGATTGCGTGACCCGGTAAAACCTTTTGATTCCATTGCAATCGCCGTGCGCTCGGCTTTTCGGATTGCGCTCGCAAGTAAAGGAATGATGTACTTTAATTTGGCCAATAGCTTTCCACGAAATCCTTGCATGCGATTTACTCCCCTTACTTTATGAGCAAGTTGGATAATTTTTAATTCATCCTTCAATAGAGGTAAAAATCGATAACCTGCAAGGATGCCATACGCCAACTTTGGAGGCATTTTACATTGCTGAACAAAACTTAAAATAAATTTAATTGGATTGGTTGTCATGATGAAAAGAATAGACAAACAAGAAAAGCATAGTACCCTAAATCCAAGGGCCAATCCGGTGTATAGACCATAGTCTGTGATGACAACAGAGCCCCATTTTACTAAAGAAAGTGGCTCTATTCCCTCAGGAGGATGTGAAAATACTGCTGTTGTCCATATATAACCGAATGCCAATATTAAGAAAGGGAGAAAAAAGAGCAGAAATCTTTTTAGATTCACCCTTCCAAATATAAAAGTAACGCTCAAAATAGAGATCCATAGTATAAATGGAGTCACAGGATCAAATACAAATGAAAGACACAATATAACAATAATGACGGCTAATGCTTTTATACTTGGGTTAATGGATTGAATTTGCAAAACGTTCACCTCGTAGTTTCCATTGTTTCAAAACTTCATATTTAAGTGGGAGCTGGAGCCGAGCTTTTTCCAGATTTTCTTTATGTCCCGAGAATAATTGATATGGAGTTCCTTGAAAAATAACTTCCCCATCGACTAGCACAAAGACATAATCCGCATATTTATCGACGAGTTCCATGTCGTGGGTTATCATTAATGCTGAAACCCCAGATTGAAGCCTTTTTTCAATCATATTCATCAACTCTCTTGTCGTATTGGCATCTTGTCCATACGTAGGTTCATCTAAAATAATGAAAGATTGTTCATCTACAAGCATCGTTGCCACACTTAACCTTCTTTTCTGACCTTGGCTTAGCGAAAAAGGATGATGTTGTTCCACATGTTTTAACCTAAATGAAGCAAGCACTTCCTCACTAATCTCATTTACTCTTTTTTCATCCAATCCTTGCATTTTCAGAGAAAACGCCACTTCACTGTAAACCGATTCAGTAATAAATTGATGTTCTGGGTTCTGAAAAACATATCCTATATTTTTACTAAGCTCCAATTTTGAAAATGTAGTGAGATTTCGGTTTTTCAATAAAACTTCTCCAGAAGTCGGCTTTTCCAGTCCACTCAATAAATAGGAAAGTGTTGTTTTTCCGGCACCATTAGGTCCAATTATTGCAGTTAGGATGCCTTTCGGAATGTTAATATTAATGTCTTGAAAAATACGATTCTTTTTCCGTGAGAAAGAGATGTTTTTAGCTTCTATTATGGTTTCTTTAGGGGTATTTAATTTTTCAATTATATCCGGTACTTCATCCAAAATCTCAATAAGTTCCTCGAAGGTAAAAGGGACGATATTCGAAGTCAAGAATTGTTCCTTGAATAAAAAAGTTTGAGGCAACGAGATTCCCAGCTCTATTAACTGTTTCAAATGAGATTGGAAGCAGCTGCGAGGATGGCCGTCAAACATGATTTCTCCAGAATCAGAAAGGACTAAACAACGGTCAGTAAAGCTAATCCAGTGATCAAGCTTATGTTCAATTACGATAAGGGAAAACTGTAATTCTTTTTGCAGAAGCTGTATGGTATTTGCAAAATCTTTGGTGGACACTGGATCGAGAAGTGCTGTCGGTTCATCTAAAATGATTAACTTCGGTTTCATCGCCAAGACACAAGCCAAGGCTAGTTTTTGTTTAATTCCTCCGGAAAGGGTAGCTATATTAGCAGACAAATAGTTTTCTATTCCCATTAACCTCGCTGCCCATTCAACCCGTTCGTCCATTTCAACCCGAGGAAAATTGATATTTTCCAATCCAAAAGCAATTTCATCTTCGACTGTCAACATACAGAATTGGGTTTCTGGATCTTGGAAGACGATTCCAACATATTGATTAACTTCTCCTGGTAAGTACTCATCTATATTTTTTCCAAGCAAAGAAATATCACCTGTACTTATTCCATCAATGGATCTAGGAAAAAGCCCATTAATGCATAATGCAAGTGAACTTTTTCCAGATCCACTAGGACCCAACAACAAAAGCTTCTCACCTTTTTCGATTGAAAAAGTAATATCGTGCAGGATGGGAGGTTCTGATTCATCATAAGAAAAAGAAAAATTGCATACTTTCAACAAATCAGTCATGCTGCTTTTCTCCTTTTCCTTTCTTTCCCTAGTGCCATTCCGTTTAGAACCCCCGTCTTTGCGAGCGCATCACTTATATATTTGCCTAATAATCCTGCCAACAAAGCTCCAGATACTAACCTGATAATAAACATCCATAAAACATATTGAAGAGACAGTGCCTGAAAGCCAGAGAGAAAATAACCCCATGCAAAACTAAATACAGAAGACCCCATTCCAGCGGCCATTAAAACCCAGACGGAATATCTTTTCCACCCAGTAGCCGCAAAAACTAGTTCCGCACCCAATCCTTGAATCATTCCGGACAATATTAACCTCGGTCCATTTACGTTTCCTATTAAAACTTCAATAAAAGCTGCAATGGTTTCCGAAAGAAATGCAGCTCCTGGTTTTCGAACGATATAAGCGGAGATGATTGAAACAATAAACCATATTCCGAAGATAGGCTCATACCCAATTGGTCCCATCAAGCCAACCATAACATTTCCGACTTGGAAAAATAATAAATATACTATGGCAAAGGCAACCGCCAGCGTAGACATGACGACTATTTCACGCAAGTTCCATTTAAACATGTTTCTCCTCCTAATCTTACTGGCTTTACGCTTTCTTTCTGGATGGACTATTTGCCGCGATATTGACAGTCATCGTAACATGGCTTACTTTTTCCTGTGTAGCCATAAATGAATCTTCCAATGTCGCAAACACATCATGAGTATCTCCATCAAGTCGACTTGCATAGTGAATGCCACCCGAAAATGTTCCTTTTTTCTTCGCAATCTCTACCACATCTGCAATCAAATCCATATAGCTTGAATCATTCATCGGATACAGTGCAAACTGTGTCGGCGCTTCAATTCTTAACTTAGACAAATCCGCTTCGTTACTGCGCACATCGTCAACATTCATATACGAATCCCCCTCTGAATCTCCAGGACAGCCAATTGAAAAAGTCCCGTTCAACACTACATGCAACCCCCTTTTCGCCGCATGGAGGAAGATAGCTTTTGCGACATCAAAAACATGTGCCGACTTTCCGCGAATACATGTACTAATATCATCCGTTTTCAACCATACTTTTGATGTATCTGCCTCGTTTAAAGCACCTTTGATTACATCAACAAACTGCTCACTCATTGGGTAGAGTGAGAACCTGAGACCAACAATACGACTTTTACCGCAAATAGATTGAGACAAAACGCATTCCTCCTGTTTGATTTTTTACGATGGCTATTTTCTTAAATTTTGTTGTTTTTGTAAAAGCCCAAGAGCCGGCTTTTACGCCTAATAAGGAAGTTTAACGGTTCTTATTAAGCCGGTAGCTCTTTTCCCATTTTAATATCAGATTCAAGGATAAAATCTATTTCTCGTTATTGAGATTTACATCTAATTTCGATATTGTTTGGGAAAAGAGCCTTTACAATAAAAAAACTGCACCCTAATGGAAGATGCAGCAATGTACGGAATTAGAAAAACAATACCGTCATAAAGCCGCACTTCCCCACGCTGGCATTATCCAGATCGGGTAATGAGGGATTAGAACGCTCCTCCTCGTTCTTCTCAGCCTTTGCGGCTCCCCTAGTGCAACAAACTTTATGCAGTTTTTATTGTCGACCCTTATGGTAGCTGGTAAATTTGAAAAAGTAAATATTCCTTAGTGCCCAAGATGGAAGTTGGGTGCTAGGCACTAATTAAGCACATAAAATTCTTTCTGTATTTCCATATTAATATTACCTCAAGCAAGGAAATCAGTAACGCTAACGGTAGAAATGCGTAATCTACAAAAATATGAAACGCAAGAATATTAATGATGATTGGTGCTAAAATCGTTAATGCTAATGGTACCAAACGGCGAAAAATTAAAAGGAGTCCACAAACAATTTCCGGTGTTTTTTCCAAAGCGAGCAAATAACCCGTTCCCAGAAATTCCATTGCCTTTGGACTAGTTGGGAACAGAGGATTGAATCCGAACAAAACGATATACCCATTCAGCCCAGCACATAAAAAGATCAAACCAAGCAGTATTTCTGAAACCCGAAAAATATTAATCTTCATATTTTCAGCTCCTAGCATTACTTTTGTCCGATATCAGCCGAAACATTTTTCTCTTCATTAAACTTTATGCTAGATAAAATAAACAAAACCCCTCCAAGCATCCAAAACGGCTCCCAGAATAAGAGTCTCCACATAAGGGCATAGCCTTCGATCTGCATTGATAATAACCCAGAGAAAGCAAAAAATAGTGAAATAAAGTTCGCTAAACCGTACAAAAATAAAAAGATGCCCCCGATTATTGATATGTAATAAAGTAGGCGATGTACCTTTATTGACCATTCCTTTAAAAATAACAGCAAAAATAGTCCTCCACCTAGCTTTATAAATCCGGTTAACCAAACGATTGCTATAAAAGACGCTTCCCTCTTCAACGCATGTTGGTAGATTGAACCACCTAATGTTTTTACTCCTACCATTCCTCCTAGTGCCCAATAAAAACTCATGAATGCAAAAAGAACACACCAAATGAATCCAGAATAGATAAAAAGCTTTTTCTTTTGAATCATAACCATCACGACCAGACATATTAATAAAAGACTTTTATCATTTATATTCATTAAACTGGTATCTACTACTGGACCAACATTTAAAAATGGCTAAATCTGTGTAAGAATATATACAAGTGGATTTGAACGATCTTTTGTTCCAAAAAAATATAAATAATTTGCCAGAAAAAGCTCATAATAACGATGCTTCGAAGGCTCAGGTTGTCCTCTTAAGTTTAATATTATTTGTGGAGGAGCATCTTCTACAATTTCAAATTTCATCCCCTCCATAAGCTGCATAAGAAAAAACATCGGAATTGAATTCGCGTAAGTTGCCGGTGCTTCATCATCCAATAACCATTGAGGATTGCCACCTAATTTATTTTGACCAAGATTGATTTCTGAAGTAGGTTTGAGATTCCAGCGTTTAAATTGAACCTTTTCTATATAATCTTTTCTTATAACCCCTTCTTTTGTTTCAAAAATAATAATTTTAAAGTTTTTCTGATATGTTTTAAGAAAGTCCTTTGGAATATTTATTCCTGGCAGGGCATCTTGAAGCATTTCAGGAATAAGATACTCTTCATCGGCACAAGAAGTGCAGGCAAACACAGCCATAGAAAAGTCATGCCAAAAATGGTCTTGTGGAAATGCCATTTGAAAAAAGAAGGTTTGCTTTACTCCACATAATTGGCAGATTGGGATTTCTATTGACTCAGGAATGCGAGGATGCCCCCCAATAAACGATAAATCATGTTCGTTTTGTTTTGTATCAACTGTATCAACCTCTATAACATAACTAGACTCCATTCTTTATCATCTCCTAGTTCTATACTACAGACTCATTTCCCCACATAACACTTGAGAAATTGCCTAGCATGTTCATCCGTTTACGGATTCGGAAAAACCCTCGTGATTGTCACTCCATCTATTCTTACATTATATACAACCTCATAAGGTCTTGTAGAACCACTCGTATATTTTGGCACCACACGAACAAACACCGTTTTACCTGCTTGAACTTCTTGTGCAACCATTTCTTCAAATTGCCGGAATCTTCCTCTATTAATGCTCAAGTTTTGCGGGAAAATATTTCCTGAGAACCTTGTACCTAGACCGCCAAGATTGTTCCCAATTGCATGACCCGCATCATCCGTTTGTTTACCAAGAGATCGCGCGTATCTTCTTGAGGCACGATTTGTATCTGTCCCTGTTTTAAGATGACGAGGTTCAATCTTGGCAAAAACAGATCGTAGTTCCCCCAAGCTCCCATGCGTGGTTCGATAGGTTAGTCCACCTTGCGTTGTAAATTCATGTCTTGTGAATCCTTTTGCGGTTTTTAAAACTTTTACTGAAACAATCTTTCCAAATGGAAAACGTCTTAAACCAAGTGTAAAAATAGCTGCTGCTGCATATTCAGGTGAAAGCAGTTTTTTAGGGTTCCGGAGCATATCTGATATTTGATGCCCGCTTGCTACAACTCCCATTCCCATTGAAACAGCACCAATTGCTGACCAGACGCCAAAGAACGGAACAGATAAGGCAAATGCTCCTGCTATAATGGCTCCCTTTTCCCATCCAGACAATCTGTCCCACCAATTTTGCAAGGAATCAAATAAACAAGCAAAACAAGTTTCATAGTTGCTGTATATCGTTTCCCATCCCCAAAAAGCTAGTGCAAGGAATGCTATAATCGTTAAAGCTGCATAATACTTTTGAACGTTGCTCTTCAATAAAGCTACACGTTCCTTTGCTTCTGCATTACCATGTATGAAGGTAAAAGCAAGTTCCCTGCGTTCACGGTAAAAAAACAATAAATAGCCGAATCGCTGTTTATCCTTTAATAAGGCTACGATTAGATTCCAGAGTTCAGTAAAAGGATTGATTACTTTTTCGTATTCAAGCAAAGGTATTTTTTCTCGAACTCGATTCATTTTCCAATAATCAATGAGCAAAGCAGCTGTTAGCATTAGTAAAAATAATGGTTTCGCGGCATAGCCGCTCCCTAGGATTTTATGAATACTTTGTAATAATTTGGGCGCTTGATAACTAGCGTTCCATAAAATGTGATCAAAAATGGCCATAAATAAAAGGAAACCGGGTAGAATGTAGGAATAATTTAAAAATTTATGCCTATATCTAACAGCTATTCCGATTCCCAATGTTACCATAGCAGTTAATAATGCATGTCCCGAAGTCATTTGAGTTGGAAAAATACTTTCCTCGAAATAACCCGGAAATAAAGTAAATAAGTCCCAATGCAGAACTTTTCCTCCAAGCAATGTTACTCCATAATGATTACCGGAAATTAATCGTCTTGTTGTTTCCTCTAAAAATTGAAAGCCAGCGCCTGAAGCAGCTCCTATAAGTGCATAGTCACTTAAACTCAAAGATGAGGCTCGTCTAGAAAAAAATAGATAGACAGCGAGCGGGATTAATTTCAATACTTCTTCTGCGATAGGTGTTAAAAATGCTTGACTCCATACATTTGAGGCTTGACCACCTAAAAACCACGTAATCGAAAGGACAATGACTGAATTCAACGGTACGATCAACCAGCCCGATGCAAGAAAAAAAAGTGTATAATGCTTCCAAGATAATGTTTTACTACGACATAATAACCAAAATTGCAAAATCAAATAAAATGACCAAAAATACTGCACGAATATTTTACGCGAGTCTTCCATGAAAAATAAGCTGAGCACAAAGACAATTAAGGAAACCCAAGAAAAGATCGTATAAATCAATACAACGGAAGGATGTTTTTGAGTCCACTCTTTCAAAATTTGATAAGTGGACTCAAATAAGCCTCTTATATTTAATCTTATTTTTTCAATCCTACTCGTCATGCTTCTTCACCCCATTATACGAGTCTAGTGACCAACGTTTAGATTCATAGACACAAATTTCCAGAATCATCTGTGTATGGTTTTATACTATACCGTATAAGGAAATGCTTTAAAATAGGCCGAATTTTTCATCTTTTAAACATGACATAGGTAGGAGGATCTCTTAATCTACTTTCCTGAAAAACCGTAATACTCCTCTATTGTTTTTCCACTATTAAAGATTTTTGTTGCTCGTTCTACTCCAACATAACGAAAATGCCAAGGCTCATACATGTATCCAGTTACCCCTTCTTTTCCATTTGGATAACGCATGATGAATCCAAATCGATGGGCGTTAGCTGCTAACCATTTTCCTTCTGCTGTTTTATCGAATGACTGTTTCAGCCAATGTGCTTCATTCGGTCCTCCAATATCAAACGTCAGCCCTGTTTGATGTTCACTATGCCCGGCTTTCGCGCTGAATCTTGAAGCTTCTGCTTCCCCATATGTTTTTACATAACGGTTATATAAATTTTTCTGATAGTCATATGTTCGGAATCCGCTGATTACTTGGAAACTGATATTTTTCTGTTTGGCATCGGCAAGCATTTTATTGAATGCAGATCGCGCTTCCTTACTTTCACCAGGATTATACGTTGATGGCAGCGAATATCGTTTATTGACCACAATGACTCCATCGACATATGTGATTCCATTTTTAACGGTTAATTTTGGATTATCACTAGTTAGTAGTTTCAAATATTGCGAGCTTACGTATCCAGTTTTACCAGCATAATTAACCTTATACCAAGATCCATGTTTCGAAATAAGCGTTACTTCTTTTCCTTTTGGAATCACCGTTATTACTTTGTATGTGGTTCCCGCACCGCTTCGCAAATTTAAGTTGTCGGTTGTAGCATATTTTACAGTTTGTGGATTCTCTTTTGGTGTCGAGGTTGATGTGACTTGTTTTAAATAGGCAGAACTGACATATCCAGTTTTTCCTGAATAAGTGACTTTGTACCATGTTCCATGTTTGGAGATTAAGGTCACTTGCTTTCCTTTCGGGATCACCAATACTACCTTGTACGTTGTTCCGGCACCAGTTCGTAAATTTAAGTTGTCTGTCGTGGAGTATACAACTGACTGTGATGTTGGTGTGGAAGTTGATGTTACTTGTTTTAAATACGTTGAACTCACATATCCCGTTTTACCAGAATAGCTGACTTTGAACCAGGTACCGTGTTTGGAAATGAGTGTTACTTGCTTTCCTTTCGGAATGACCGTTATTACTTTGTACGTTGTTCCAGCACCGGTTCGCAAATTTAGATTGGCCGTCGTTTGGTAGCTTTCATTTGCGGCAAAAACTACATTGGAATCACTTAAATAGAATGTTTCGTTCCCTAATGGCGTTAAAGTTAATAGCAATACAGCAAGAAAAACGGATAATCTTCTCAAGATCAATATTGTACCTCCTCACAAAATATTTATGAAAATATGACATTAAAATGATTAAAATACGAGTCTTTATTGAAAATGTCACTTTCAAATAATTAGACGTAAGAAAGTACATTTTGAATCAAAAAAATGGAAATTTAGGCTAATTTAGAACAAAAGCGCAAGGCGCCCGTTCAGCGACGTACAAACTTTTTAAGCTTCTGACGAGATAAAGGAAACACGGCGAGGAACGAGCCGATGTTGACTTATCGGAGGAAGAAGCTGAAAGTTGCTAGTCGCTGGGCGGCCTGGAGCTAGACGGAAACTACTTTAAAAAGTTATCTACAACTTTTCAAATTTATAATTTCCTGCT
>NZ_JAIAZY010000005.1 GCF_019459225.1 Bacillus sp. IITD106 | reverse complement strand
TTTTATATCGGCTTCAAGCTTAATCTCCACATTGCCTTTTAAAGCACGTGAAATCATACAGCTTTTTTCTGCTTTTTCAGCCAATTTTTGAGCTAATTTAATCTGTTCATAATCAGCTAGAATGACAGTTGGCCGGTGGATGATTGTTTTATAAGTGATGATGCCTTTTTCAACCTCAACAATACCTTCGGACTCCATTGTAAGGTTTGAAACTGGGATAGAAGCACGTTCCAACATGGCGGCTAGCGTGATGATATAACATGTAGCAGCCGCGCCTAAGAGCATTTCATCAGGGTTTGTGCCAACTCCAGGTCCATCCATTTCTGGTGGAATCGAAACTTCTGTTTTCAGATTGCCAGCAGCAATCGTACCGACACTATTTCGTCCCCCTGGCCAATCCGCTTTTAATAAAAATGAATGTAAAGCCACTTTAATATCCTCCGTTTCATGAAACTCGTGTTATGATTATAACATCTTAGTACATAAAGGAGCATGTAATATGAGTGAATTTCCTCAAGTAAAAGATACAGTCCAATTGATTAAGGAATTAGTTTCGATTCCGAGCCCTTCCGGTAATACACGAAAAGTAATCGATTTTTGTGAAAAATATTTATCGGATCTTAATCTTGAAATGAAAAGAAATCGAAAAGGCGGCTTGCTTATTTCGATTCCAGGTAAAAATACGGAACAACATCGGATGTTAACTGCACATGTCGACACACTTGGAGCGATGGTAAAAGAAATCAAATCTAATGGAAGATTGAAACTGACGATGATTGGTGGATACCGCTGGAATTCGGTCGAAGGCGAATATTGTGAAATCGAAACCGACTCAGGAAAAACGTATACAGGTACGATATTAATGAAGCAAACATCTGTCCATGTATACAAGGATGCAGGGGATGCAAAAAGAAATGAGCAAAATATTGAAGTAAGGATTGATGAGATCACGAATAGTGAAGAGGAAACAAGAAAACTTGGCATCAATGTCGGCGATTTCGTTTCCTTTGATCCACGTGTTCAAATAACACCGAGCGGCTTTATCAAATCAAGGCATTTGGATGATAAGGCAAGCACAGCTATCCTATTGCAGCTGATTAAGTATATTAAATCTGCAAATATTGAATTGCCTTATACAACTCATTTTCTTATCTCTAATAATGAAGAAATCGGCTACGGTGGAAACGCCAATATCTCTCCGGAAACGGTCGAATATTTAGCGGTTGACATGGGAGCGCTTGGTGAAGGACAGGCTTCTGACGAATACACTGTTTCCATCTGTGCGAAGGATTCGAGCGGTCCTTACCATTACGGTTTAAGAAAGCATCTCGTTCAATTAGCGAAGGACAATCATATTGAGTATAAAGTAGATATTTATCCATATTATGGATCTGATGCGTCAGCAGCAATTAATGCAGGTCACGATATTGTCCATGGCTTGGTTGGTCCAGGAATTGAATCGTCTCATGCATTTGAAAGAACCCATGAAACTTCACTTATTAATACAGAAAAGCTTTTATTGGCATATGTGCAGTCGCCGATAACTGAAATATGATTTTATTCTAAATGCGTCCGGACAGTGTAAAAAACGTCCGGACGTTTACACAGTAAAGGAGGCGGATTCCATTAAAACGAATTTCACAGAAGATGAATTAAGGGAACTTTTTTCAAATTATCCTTTAGGAACTTACGTAGCCTCTGTGGCTTTTACAAATGGAACCGTTCAAACAAATATTAAAGTTCAAACTACAGAAGGTCTGTTTGTTTTTAGATATTATGAAAATCGTACAGTCCAGTCCGTATTATTTGAAACGAGCTTCCTTACGTACTTAAAGAAACATGATTTTCCCTGTCCAAAACCATTTTTAAACAGGGATGGAAGCTTCGTAGGAATTTATAAACAGAAGCCGTATGTTGTTTTCGAATATATGGAAGGTGAACATCTTGAAGCACCTAATGAACATCAACAAACGGAACTGATTAAATTAGCAGCAGAGTTACATAATATTAGTAAAAATTATCAGCCTTTATATAATGAAGCTAGATTAAATTATAACGTAGGAACATGTCGCAATCTTGCCCAACAACAAGCCAAACAATTAGGTACAAAAAATGCAAATGATAAACTACTATGGCTTGAAAATGAGTTGGAGCAATTAGATCTTCCGGAGACATTACCGAGAGGAATCTGCCATTCAGACTTTCATTTTACAAATATCCTTTATAAAGATGATAAGTGCAGTGCACTTTTAGATTTTGATGATGCAAATTATACATACCTATTATTTGATTTAGTCGTTTTAGTTGAATATGGAGCATGGCGGCACGACGTTGATCAATACCTAAATTTTAAAGAAGCGAAGAAAATAATTTCTGATTATATGAAGTATAGACCTTTAGACGATATTGAAAAAAAGCATTTATTTGATGTATATAAATTGAGTATTTTAATGGATTGCATATGGTATTTTGATAGAGGGAATGTTAATGATTTTTATGAAAAAAGAAAAATTGACTATCTGAATCAAATCGGAAGAAAAAATTTTTATGAAAAACTTTTCTCTTAAAGAATTAGGCTTTTTTAAAAACTTACCGTTGAAATTCATTCTTGCAAGGAATAAGATAGAAAAAGACTGACCAACGGAAGGGATTATGTATATGGCAAAAACATTAAAAGCAGAAGTGGAATCGCGAAGAACTTTTGCAATCATTTCTCACCCAGATGCCGGAAAAACAACGATGACGGAGAAGCTTCTTTATTTTGGTGGAGCGATTCGCGATGCTGGAACTGTAAAAGGTAAAAAAACAGGGAAATATGCCACATCCGACTGGATGGAAATCGAAAAACAAAGAGGAATTTCCGTAACTTCTTCTGTCATGCAATTTGATTATGATGGCTTTCGAATTAATATATTGGACACTCCTGGACACCAGGACTTCAGTGAAGATACCTATCGAACACTTATGGCAGTAGATAGTGCTGTCATGATTATCGATTCCGCCAAAGGGATTGAAGAACAAACATTAAAATTATTTAAAGTATGTAGAATGAGGGGAATCCCAATTTTTACATTTATAAATAAATTAGATCGCCAAGGAAGAACCCCGCTTGAGTTGCTTGCTGAGTTGGAGGAAGTGCTCGGAATCGAATCCTTTCCGATGAATTGGCCAATTGGAATGGGAAAAGAGTTTTATGGTATTTATGACCGCTACAATAAGAGAATTGAGCAATTTCGTGTTGATGAAGATCAAAGATTTTTAGAATTAGATGAGGATGGTGAAATACTTGGAGATCATCCTTTGAAAAAATCGGGCCTATACACACAAGCTTTGGAAGAAATAATGTTACTGGACGAAGCCGGAAATGAATTTTCTGTAGAAAAAATTAATAACGGGACATTGTCTCCTGTATTTTTCGGTAGTGCACTAACAAACTTCGGCGTCCAAACATTTTTAGAAACATATTTAAAATTTGCACCGTCTCCACAACCAAGGATGACGAATGAAGGGGAAATTGATCCTGCTTCTGAAGGATTTTCAGGTTTTATTTTTAAAATCCAAGCGAATATGAACCCTGCTCACCGTGATCGTATAGCGTTTGTCAGAATATGCTCTGGACAATTTGAACGAGGCATGAATGTAACTCTTGCCCGAACGGGAAAACAATTCAAACTATCCCAATCAACACAGTTTCTAGCAGATGATAGAAGCACTGTGAACGCAGCAGTCAGTGGCGATATTATTGGTTTATATGATACTGGAACATACCAAATTGGCGATACGATTTATGAAGGTAAAAGAAATATTCACTACGAAAAATTGCCTCAATTCACCCCTGAATTATTTGTCAGGGTCACAGCAAAAAATGTAATGAAACAAAAAAGCTTTCATAAAGGTGTTGAGCAGCTCGTTCAAGAAGGTGCCATTCAGCTTTATAAAACATACAGAATGGAAGACTATATTCTCGGTGCGGTTGGTCAGCTTCAATTTGAAGTTTTTGAACATCGAATGAAAAATGAATATAATTCGGATGTCATCATGGAATCAATCGGTTCAAAAATTGCAAGATGGATTGAAAATGACAAAATTGATGAATCTCTTTCAAGCCAAAGAAGTCTTCTTGTTAAAGATCGTTTCGACAAACCATTATTCTTATTTGAAAATGATTTTGCGTTGCGCTGGTTCCAGGATAAAAATCCTGATGTTAAATTGTACAATCCAATGGATGAGCATGATTAAGATGAAAAAAGTAGTGTCCTCTTAAACGAGGCACTACTTTTTTAATTAAGTAAGCAAAAAACCTATAAATAACAATATTCCAGAAGCAGTAAGTGAATACTTTGCCAAATTCCATTTTCCTAATAAACTTAACGATGCGGCTCCTATAAAAAACAATGTAGCAGGAAGAAGCATACTGTCCATTATGACAGGAAGTTGTAGATGCAATAATAATATTGTTAAATAGCTATACAAAATCATTTTGTCCTCTTTATCTTTCCAAATACGATTAAAGGGTGAGTATAGCATAAGGATGACGAAAGCTAAACCAATTAAAAGAATCGTTTTTACCATCAATAAGACTTCCTTTTTGGAAATAATAATATGTTGTTACCATCAAACTTTATGTACTTGTCTCAAGTTATTTGGAATATATGCAATGATAAAAGAATTTATAACTCCACTTTGTCGGTAGAGCTAATGAAGGGTGCAATCCGAGAGAAAAATCAAAGGGAAATATTAAAAAGGTTATCAAATGTTTGATGCACTGAGCTTCGTTTGCAATTATTGTTGAAGATTCCTTATGCAATGGAATAATAGATAACGAAGGTCACCAATCCGATTATTGGTGTCCTTCACGAGTTATATTTCGGTGCTGAAGGTCATCAATCTGATTATTGGTGCCCTTCGTGAGTTGGATTTTAATGCTGAAAGTCACCAATCCTCTTATTGTTGCCCTTCAAGAGTAAGATTTCGACGACGAAGGTCACCAATCCTACTCATAACGCCTAGTAAACATACATGCTGTCAACCCCACTCTTAATGCGAATTTGGAATAAATGCACTATTGCTTCAACAGTGTATTGTAATTAGTGTTGATCCATTTGTAATGACCTAATACTATTGACTACAAAAATCACAGCTGAACAACCTCAAATTGATTATCTCCAAAATTTCCACTAAAGCTTTTTCAATTTTAGGTCATACTATCACCTAAAGGGAGGAATGTTTATGGCTAGACGAAATAGGACGCTTGTCCCAGGAGCAAGAGGCGCTTTAGATGATTTTAAAGCAAAAGTAATGTCCGAAAAAGGGTATAAGGTTAATCCAAACAATCCCAATGAAGTAAAATTTGAAATCGCAAAAGAGCAAGGAATTCCGTTGAAGAAAGGATATAATGGGCATTTGTCATCGGAAGAAGCGGGGAAGGTTGGCGGCCCTATCGGTGGCAATATGGTTAAAGAGATGGTTCGATTAGCGCAAGAAAAGCTGAGTAATAATAGCCAAAAATAAAAAGCCGGTTTTCGGACCCCGGCTTTTTTAAATGACAAAAATAATCCATCATTTCAATATAATTCCACATCGTAAATTGTTATAATTAAAACGTTAAGGGAGTCCGAAAGGGGTATACGTAGTGAGTTTAATTAAATTTTCAATAAAGAGACCCGTTTTTACGATTGTAACGATGTTTCTTGTCATCATATTAGGAATCGTATCTCTTATAAAAATACCGCTTAAATTAATTCCAGATATCAATCCACCGGTAGCAGTAGTTGTTACATCTTATCAAGGTGCAAGTCCAGTGGAAGTCGTAGAGAAAATAACGAAACCATTAGAAGCAAGTTTGGCCACATTACCGGGCATTAAAAATATACAATCCATTTCAAAAGAAGGCTCGAATTTGATTCTGTTAGAGTTTTCTTGGTCTACATCTATTGATGACATCCAAAACGACGTGCTGCAGCGTATTGATCAAACCCCAATCCCGACGGACGCTGGAAAGCCACGATTTTTAAAATTTGATCCTTCTCAGTTTCCTGTTATTCAACTTTCACTGAAAACCGATAAAGATGAAAAAGGTCTTAGAAATTTAACGGACAAGTTAACGACTGAATTGACAAAGGTAAAAGGAGTTGCAAGTGTCAACGTCACGGGAAAATTAATAGAAGAGATCAACGTGACCATCCATCAAGATGATTTGAAAAAATATTCTTTATCGCAGGCTGATGTTGTCAATATTATTCAAGCGAACAATATTTCTACACCAGGCGATACCGTTCTCACAAAAGGAAAAGAGCTCACAACTCGTATTATGAGTATGGTTCATTCTGCGGACGAAATTGCTAATCTTGTCATCAGTGTAAATCCTTTAAATGGTGAAAAAATTAGAATTAAAGATGTTGCAACAGTTCAGCAGAAAGAACAAGCTTCGGAGAGCATTACACGAACAAATGAAAAGCCTTCTGTGCTACTAAGTGTGCTTCAAGAATCTGATGCAAATACTGCCGATGTTTCAAGAGATTTTCAAAAAGAATTAAAGGCTCTTTTAAAGAAGGAGCAATATAAAGGAATTGAGTCAGATATTCTTTTTGACCAAGGTGATTACGTAAGGATGGCGATTGGGAATATCGCGAATTCATTAATCATTGGTGGAGCACTGGCCATGCTTGTTTTATTTTTCTTTTTAAGAAACATAAGGAGCCCTCTCATTATCGGAATTGCCATCCCTTATTCCGTCATCGTGACATTTGTTTTGATGTTTTTTGCAGATTTCGCATTAAACATTATGACACTAGGTGGACTAGCCCTTGGAATTGGGATGCTTGTCGATAATGCCATCGTTGTAATCGAAAATATATATCGGCATTTATCTATGGGAAAAGAACCGAGACAAGCAGCATTTGAAGGTACAAAAGAAGTCGCCGGGGCCATCACAGCTTCCACCCTCACAACAGTTGCTGTATTTTTACCGGTCGTTTTCATTAGTGGACTACTGGGACAATTATTTAAGGAATTTGCTTTTACGATTTCATTTAGCTTATTCGCTTCTTTATTCGTCGCATTGACGGTTGTTCCTATGCTTGCGAGTAGATTATTAAAAAAGCCTCATGGTGATTATGAAGCGATTAGGCGTAGATCCAAAGCAATGAATATGCTTGATCGTTCGATTCGCTGGTCATTGCGTCACCGATTTCTTGTACTATTTATCTCCCTCGTATTGTTTGTAGCTGGACTGTTCGGAATGACTATAGTAGGAACTCAATTTCTTCCGCCGACTGATGAAGGTTTTTTCAGTATGAATGTAAAGCTCGGAAATGGAGCGGCACTTTCTGAGACGGAAAAAGTAATAAGTATAATGGAAAATGAGCTTAAGAAAGAAAAAGATGTTGATGTATATGTTAGTTTAATTGGGTCAACACAAGAGTCTACCTTCCAAGGGGGAGGTATGGCGAATAGCGCGGAGGTATATGTAAAATTAAAACCTCTTGCAAAGAGAGACAAATCTTTATTCGAATTTGTTGATCAAATGAAGCCAAAAATAGAAAGAGAAGTTGAAAAAGTAAATACTGAAGCTAAAATTCGTTTCAATGTACAAGCAGCTTCAGGAATGGCTCCACAAACGATGACGTTTAATGTTTCGGACACGAATAAAAAGCGATTAGATGAAAGCACAGATAAAATATACAACGCATTAAAAGATTTAGAAAATGTAACAGATTTAACAACAACAACCGCAAATAAAGTTGAAGAAGTACATATTACGGTAGACAGAGATAAAGCATTTGATGCCGGACTTGCTCCTGCTCAAATTGCCATGATTTTTAATGATGCAACACGTGGTGTTCAAGCTTCACAAATCATGACTGATGAGATGGACGTATTTGGTGTTCATGTTGAATATGAAGAAAGTGTTACGAAGGATATCGACCAATTAAAATCCTTATTAATCAGAAAGCCAGACGGTTCCTATGCAGAGTTAGGAGAGTTGGCAAAAATTGAAATAGGATCTGGACCGGTAGAAATTCAACGAATCAACCAGCTAGATTCTGTGGAATTTACATTAAAATATAGTGCAGAAACAAACTTAGGTTCAATATCGAATGCGGTTGATGCTGAAATAGCCTCTTTACATCTTCCGAGCGATACAGAGATGAAGTATAGCGGAGAAAAGGAATTACTCGATGATTCAATTGATGATATGATTATGGCATTTATTTTAGCCATTATTCTTATATATATCGTCATGGCAGCACAGTTTGAATCATTTAAATATCCGTTTGTCATTATGTTTACGGTGCCACTCATGGTCATTGGGGTCGCCATCACCCTTGTAGGAAGCCGAATGCCAATTAGCGTACCGGCCTTTATTGGAATCATCATTTTAGCAGGAATAGTTGTTAATAACGCAATTGTTATTGTTGACTATATCAATCAGCGCAAACAAGCGGGTTTGACCAGCTATGATGCACTCATTGAATCCGTCAAAGACCGTGCACGCCCAATATTGATGACTGCCTTAACTACGATTCTCGGTTTAGTTCCTCTTGCACTAGGAATAGGAGAAGGAACAGAAATGAATCAGCCAATGGGAGTCACGGTTATTGGTGGATTAATCAGCAGTACCTTTTTAACGCTATTTGTCATCCCAGTTGTATATAGTTTATTTGATCCCGAAACGAGGAGAATGAATCGGAAAAAGAAACGCTGGAAAAAACAACATAGTTAAAAAGTGTATATTCAAATGTAATTGCAAAATAAGAGATGAATGCCCATCTCTTATTTTTTTATCTTGAAATCTCACATTAATTCGATTATCATCTAATTAGATGATAATAAAAGTAGGTGTGTTGCTAATATGCAGTTAAATAAAATAGTTGAATTTCACAAAGCATTAGGTGACCTTACACGAATTAAGATCATTGCCTTGCTTCAGCAAGGTCCGTTGCATGGTCAAGCGATTGCAGAAAAGCTTGGACTTAAGCCGCCGACCATTACGCATCATATAGCGAAGCTGCGTGAGGTCGGATTAATAAGAGAACGCCGTGATAAGAACACGATTTATTTTTCATTAAATACAAAAATTTTAGAGATGAATGCTAAAGCAATTTTATCAGTAGGAACAGGGGGAGGAAACAATATGGAAATGGCTGTGACGGAAGAGGAACGGTTAAAAATAATTCAAAATTTCTTTACAAAGGATGGAAAGCTGAAAAATTATCCAGCACAACGGAAGAAAAAGCTCGTTGTGCTAGAGCATATGGTAAAAGGCTTGGAATTTGGACGTATTTATCCTGAAAAAGAAATCAACGAGTATTTAAAACAATTTCATGAGGATTATGCCACATTAAGACGGGAACTTATTATGTGTCAGTTTATGTACAGAGAAAACAATCAATATGAATTAAATCCAATTGAATTATGGTGGTTAAAGTAATGCTGTGTAAAAACTTATTCTACTATGATGAAGAGAATGCCTTCATTTGAATTTTTAAAATTATTATGAGAAAGTATAAAAAAATCTTATATCTGCCAACTTAATTCTATTAGACAAAGATTATATAGAATATTGCTTTACTAGATTCCATATATTATAATAATAAGTAAATACATACATTTGACGTAAAAGTCAAAGGGGAGTAGCGTTAGGTGAATAGTTGAGATTCACCTAAAACAAAGTCGTCATTTCGTGAAGCAATTCACCGGCTTTGTTGGCATAATAAATGTCCAGCAAGACCTTTGCCCATATGGCAGAGGTCTTTTTGTTTTCGTTGAAATCAAAATTTCCTGCCTGAGGGGATGTAAAAAATAAGGGAGGAATTTTGATGGAATTATCGATGATTTTAGAGTATGGATGGGTTTTTTTAGTGCTCGTTGGATTGGAAGGTATTCTTGCGGCAGATAATGCCGTCGTAATGGCCGTAATGGTAAAACATTTGCCGGAAAAACTACAGAAGAAAGCATTATTCTACGGATTATTAGGAGCGTTTATTTTCCGTTTTGCTGCTCTATTTGCGATTACTTTCCTCGTAAATGTATGGCAAATTCAAGCACTTGGAGCCGCTTATTTAATGTATATAGCAATTCATCATATGTTTAAAAATAAAACGAAAAAAACGGTGAAAAATAGAAAAGGTCAATCATTTTGGATAACTGTTTTTAAAGTTGAAATTGCTGATATCGCCTTTGCGATTGATTCTATGCTTGCCGCGGTTGCCCTAGCTGTTACATTAAAGCCAACTGGATGGTTCCAAGTTGGTGGAATTGACGGAGGGCAATTTACAGTTATGCTCATAGGTGGGCTAGTCGGTGTAGTCATTATGCGTTTTGCAGCAACGACGTTCGTAAAATTATTAGCCAAATATCCTACACTAGAGACTGCTGCCTTTTTAATCGTTGGCTGGGTAGGAGTGAAATTATCAATCTTTACATTAGCTCATCCAAATGTTGCCCTACTTAACGAGCATTTCCCAGAATCTACCGCTTGGAAATTAACTTTTTGGATCGTGTTAATAGGAATTGCGTTAGGTGGATATTTAATCTCTAAGAAAAAAGCAGTTCACAAAAGTCAATCTGCCAATTTATACAATTAATCTAAAGGGGAAGCTCTTATTCAGCTTCCCCTTTTATTAATGCTGTTTACCATTAAGTTCAGCTTGGGCTTGTTGTACTAATCTTTTTGTGATTTCTCCACCTACTGACCCATTTGCTCTTGCAGCAGTATCTGAACCAAGAGTTACTCCGAATTCTTGGGCGATTTCATATTTGACTTGATCTAAATATTGTTCTATTCCTGGAACGAGCAATTGATTACTGTTTCGATTAGCCATTTGAATCCTCTCCTTTAATGTAATTTACATCGTAATTATAGTATGGACTTAAATAAAAAAAGCATTACTGGTAATTCCAACTCTTATAAGTGAAAAATGTATATAGTGGAAAAGCATGATAGGATGAAAAAAATGGATGTTTATCTTTTCAATACTGAAGTTTTTCTTTAATATAGAAGGATGATGTTACATTGGGGGATAATAATAGGCATGAAACACTTGAAGAAACATTCGTTAACTAGGCTAACGCCTTTTAGGATCCTAGTTACTTACTACATTTTAACGGTTGCTTTTTCGGCTATCCTATTAAGTTTACCATTTGCCCGCAAACCAGGAGCACAGTGGTCTTTCATGGATGCTGTATTCACTGCGGCAAGTTCAGTTAGTGTTACTGGATTAACGACGGTGAATATAGCTGAAACTTTTACCATACCTGGTATTTTTCTGCTGATGTTTGTTTTGCAAATAGGCGGAATTGGCATTATGACGATCAGTACATTTTTCTGGTTATTATTAGGAAAAAAAGTTGGACTGATGCATCGACAATTAATTCGAACTGATCAAAATCAAATTAATCTATCTGGACTTGTTGCCCTTTTAAAACAAATTATCTATATTATTTTGGGCATTGAACTTTTTGGTGCACTCGTTCTTGGGACTTATTATATTCAATATTTCCCTACCTGGCAGGAAGCATTATTGCAAGGTTTATTTGCTTCCATCAGCGCTACAACAAATGCTGGATTTGATATTACTGGGCAATCGCTCATTCCGTTTGCACGAGACTATTTTGTTCAATTTGTAACGATGCTATTAATTATTTTAGGAGCAATTGGTTTTCCTGTTTGGATCGAAGTGAAAAAGTTTTTACTTCATAAGGATGAAAAGATTCGATTTCGTTTTAGTCTTTTTACGAAAATTACGACTTCCACTTACTTTTTACTTTTATTAATAGGAACAGTTGTAATCGTAGCAATTGAATATAATCATTTTTTTATTGGAAAATCATGGCATGAATCATTTTTCTATGCTTTATTTCAATCAACAACAATGAGAAGTGCGGGCTTACTAACGTTAGATGTAAATCAGCTGACAGTTTCGACTATACTCTTTTTATCATTTTTAATGTTTATTGGTGCGTCTCCTAGTTCAGTTGGTGGCGGAATTAGAACGACGACGTTTGCTCTTAATATTCTTTTTCTCTTTCATTTTGCAAGGGGACGTTCTTCCATTAAAGTTTTTCAAAGAGAAATTCATCAAAATGATGTAATCAAATCGTTGGTGGTACTCATGCTAGCGGTAATATTGACTGGTTTATCCATCTTATTATTATCTATTACGGAGGATGCTAGCCTAATTTCCATCATTTTTGAAGTGGCATCAGCGTTCGGTACTTGTGGAGCTTCAATGGGCATCACTCCATACTTAACTGATTTTGGTAAGTCCATCCTAATCTTGCTCATGTTCATAGGAAGAATTGGAATATTGTCATTTTTATTCATCATGTCAAGTAATGAAAAAGAGCCTGACTTCCATTACCCAACAGAAAGAGTCATTATTGGGTAAAAAATACTATGATTTTTCTTTCATAAGGTTTATCATATTTTTGATATAGACAACAGGAGGGTTAATGATGGGAAACAAAATTAGAATAGGAATTACTGGTTATGGAAATCTTGGAAGAGGAGTAGAAGCTGCAATAAAGCAAAATCCAGATATGGAACTTGTAGCTGTTTTTTCACGACGTGACCCAGCAAGTGTAACTGTCGCAGATCCGAATGTAAAAGTCTATCCGATTGCTTCTGCCGAGGATTATAAAAATGATATTGATGTAATGATATTATGTGGTGGTTCGGCAACAGATTTACCTGAGCAAGGACCAGCATTTGCTGCGCATTTTAATACAATTGACAGCTTTGATACACACGCTAAAATTCCGGAGTATTTTGCTTCAATAGATGAAGTTGCAAAAAATTCCGGCAAAGTTAGTATTATTTCAGTTGGATGGGATCCAGGCATGTTTTCGATCAATCGTCTTTTTGGCGAAGCCATTTTACCAGCGGGGGAAACATATACTTTTTGGGGAAAAGGCTTAAGTCAAGGACATTCTGATGCGGTAAGAAGGGTCAATGGGGTTAAAGCAGCCGTTCAATATACAATCCCGATTGAAGAAGCGGTAAATCGCGTAAGAAACGGTGAAAACCCTGAATTGACCACGAGAGAAAAGCATTTGAGGGAGTGCTTCGTTGTAGCTGAGGAAGGAGCAGATCTTTCTGAAATTGAAAAAACGATTAAGGAAATGCCACATTATTTTTCTGATTACGAAACAATCGTTAACTTTATTTCAGAAGAAGAATTTAATGCTAACCATACTAAAATGATGCATGGAGGCTTTGTTATAAGAAGTGGAGAGACGGGTGAGGGCAACAAAGAAATCATGGAATTTTCTTTAAAGCTTGATAGCAACCCGGAATACACTGCAAGTGTGTTAACAGCCTATGCTAGAGCTGCATATAAACTAAGCAAAGAGGGACAGTCAGGAGCGAAAACTGTTTTTGATGTTCCAATGGGAATGCTCTCGCCAAAATCATCTGAACAATTAAGAAAAGAACTATTATAATATAAGAAAAACCGGAGCTGTATTAGCTTCCGGTTTTTTTCTGAATGTTTATCAAATCTAACGGATAAATGGTTGGACTTCCATCGGTTGGTTCGTAATGGACCAAGGCATAAGAAGATTGAGGCATTATCTTCCCTTCCCGTTGAAATGTTTGAATGCAAAAAGGAAATATTTCAATTTGCGTATGCTTATAAAGCTCTCTTTCATTTACATTTAGTTGCTTCATAAGCTGAGCTTCTTCAATAATGGCCGCATACAGTTCAGAGCGAGTTTTGCGCTCTACGATTTCATCCCACCATGCTTTTCTAGGCTTATACCGTCTATTTATTAAATAATCGTATTTCATTAACCCTTCAGCCAAGTCGGAATGTTCAATGCTCTTTTCAGAAAGAAATTGTTTAAGTCGAGTGAATAAATCCTCTAATTGGTGGCCGATTCGTGACCAATTTTGCTCTTCCCAATACGTTCCAAATTCTTGAAAGAAATCAAAAGGAGTTTCAAAACATTTTGTAGTCAAAAATTTGACTGTTCGATCCATCCTATGATCATTCCAATATTTTTCTAATACATCTTCCACTTGCTTAATCCTAATAATATCATCAAAATCAATGACATTATTGCCTAAAATTTCATATGGAGCGTAATCCATGTACGTATAACCGAAATGTTTTGCAGAAATTCTTAAGCCGGTCCCGCGGAGCATTTTTAAAAATCCGAGCTGCAATTCCTCCGGCTCAAGCGAGAATACATCGTTAAACGTTTTGCGGAAGGAATCATAGTCTTCTTCTGGAAGTCCCGCGATTAGATCTAAATGCTGCAGAATTTTACCGCCTTCTTTGACCATTCGGACAGTCCTTGTTAATTTTTCAAAGTTTTGCCTTCTTTTTACGAGTTCATTTGTTAAATCATTCGTTGATTGTACTCCAATTTCAAAACGGAAAAGCCCTGCAGGTGCTTCTTTATTTAAAAAGTCGATGACTTCCGGTCTCATAATATCCCCGGTAATTTCAAATTGAAAAACAGTCCCTGGTCTTCGTTCGTCGATTAAAAATTGAAACATTTCCATCGCGTAGCTTCTGCTAATATTAAAAGTCCGGTCGACAAACTTAATCGTTTTAGCACCATGGTCTAATAAATATCTAATGTCTTCCTTAATTTTTTCGCGATTAAAATATCTGACACCTACTTCGATGGAAGAAAGGCAAAACTGGCAGCTAAAAGGACATCCGCGGCTTGTTTCAATATAAATGACTCGCTTCGATAAATGGGGGATATCTTCTATAAATCTAAAAGGTGATGGCATTTCTCGCAAGTCAATTTTAGGGCGCACAGAATTGATAACTGGTTTTCCTTCTCTCATATATCCAATTCCGAGTACGTTTTCCATTTCCATTTTGCCGTTTAACTCATGCAACAGCTGTTTAAACGTTTCCTCACCTTCGCCGATAACGATAAAGTCAATTTCCGGCAAGCGCTTAAGCCAGTGGATTACGTCGTAAGAAACTTCTGGTCCACCGAGAACAATCTTTACATCTGGCATAATTTTACGTAAAATTTCGATAACCTTGATTGTTTCTTCTATATTCCATATGTAACAACTAAAGCCAATGACATCCGGTTTTTTATTATATAAATCTGTAACAATATTTAGTGTTGGATCTTTAATCGTATATTCCGCAAGCTCCACGTCAAAATCTGGTGCTGCGTATGCTTTTAAATAGCGAATCGCTAAATTCGTATGAATATATTTCGCATTTAAGGTACTTGCGATGATTTTCATTGAAAAAACTTTCTCCTTTGCCCTGTAGTAAAGAATATATAAATTATTTCTTGCGATGATTTTTGAACAGATACATGTGCACTTTTCTTTTGTAATCTTTACTATTTTACAGGACTTCCCCTAAAACTACAATGGCGGGCAGCTTATTAGCTCTGCCCGCGTGGTATACTCATATTTTCTTTTACACGTCCAATCGTTTTTTTCCAGCGTGACCATTTTAATTCAATAATGGGTTGAGTTGCTGTAGTCACAAATTTACTAGAGAGGAAAAAGGTTAGCAAAAGAGAAATAATCAACAGGACAATCAGTGTCTTGGAATCATATATATATGACTCGACTGAGCTTCCTCGGAAAGCCCGCACGATAAAACCATGTAGTAAATATACATACAGTGTATTTCTTCCGAATTTCGTAAAAAAGAATTTTCTTTTTGGTACAAAAGCAAAAAATCCCGCTACCATGAGAAAATTGATGGAATATATTCCGATCCTTTTTATTAAGCCAATAGCCGAAATGGTTTCCAAATAGCTATATGGTTTTGAACCTAACAGCCACTTTTCATCTAACTCTGGAAAAATGATGAAAACTAATGCTATGATGACTATAGTTCCTGCCATAACAATTTTTGTTCGAGACTTGGTTAATAATTGGAAATGCTCCTTTTTTAAATAATATCCAACAATAAAAAAGGGGAAAAATACAAATGTTCTTGACAGACTAAGGTAATTGGAAATCCAATCCACATATCCTACTATTAATCCAATGAGTAATGCTAAAGTAATAGCATATCCGGGCTTTAACTTATTGAAAGCAATGAGCATTATATTCCAGCAAAATAAGCTAATCAAAAACCAAAGGGACCAGTGAGGATTTAATATGTCAATCTTAATCATTGACTTACTATACAAAATAAAGTAAAAAACGGAGTAAATGACTTGAAAAATTAAATATGGGATGATTAGCTTTATAGTAATCTTCTTAATATAGCCTTTTTCATAAAAACCTTTCGCGAAAAAACCAGATATTAGAATAAAGGCAGGCATATGGAAGGTATATAGTAATTTATAAAGTGTGGAAAAGAATGAATTAGAATCTATATACGATTGAATTAAATGACCGAAGACGACTAAAAAGATTAAAATAAATTTCGCATTATCAAAATAGTAATCTCTTTTCTCCATACCAATCACCAACTTCATAGTTGTTTCTGTTATTTTACCCTGAATAGAAGAAAAGTAACGTTACGATTCAATATCGTTTGTATGACGACTAATATGAAATCTAGTCAATTGTTAAGAAATTATGACAACTTTTAAAAAGATTGTCTAATTTTGCGAATCCATTTACAATTGCAAATATTGTTGAGATAATGACAGTTGAGTTTTAAGGTCAATACACGGGGGAGAACTTTATAATGCACAGAAGTCGTAAAGAAAAAGCACTATTTTTAAAAAAAATTCAGGAAAAGCGTGAAAAAATGTGTTTATTTGGAAAAATTTATGGTTTAAATTCATCTAAAACAATCCAATGCAGCCAAGAGCTTGATCATCTATTAAATGAATATTACCAAAACTTTCAAACACCTAATAAGAAAAAATCTTTACCCACTCATCGTGTGGCAGTTACAAATAGTTACGTAAGAAAATATTCACTTCCATATGCTAAATAATTTTTTACATAAAAGGAAATCTCAATCAAGAATCGAATAGTATGGTGGATGGAAAATACAATTGGAGAGGGATGAATGTATGGGAAAAGCAGCTTTACAATTATATTCAGTTAGAGAAGCAGCTGAAAAAGATTTTCTTGGAACTGTTGGAAAAGTAGCTGATATGGGATATGAAGCCATACAATTTGCAGGCTATTTCAATACTCCAGCTCATGAATTAAAGAGTGTACTTGATGAAAAAGGTATTACTGTCGCAGGAAGCCATATCATGCTCGATGCTTTTAAAGGAGAGCAATTAGCTGAAACGTTTAAATATAATAGGGAAATAGGAAATGACCTATTAATTGTACCAGCCATTGCTCCTCAATACCGCGATAGCGAAGATGCTTGGAAAAAAACTGCAGAAGAGTTCAATAAAATTGGACAAGCTTGTAAAGAAGAAGGCTTCACATTAGCTTACCATAATCATAATTTTGAATTTGAAACATTTGGCGGTAAAACTGGGTTTGATCTTTTATTTGGAAATTCCGATCCTGAGTTGGTAAAAATTGAGCTTGATTGCTATTGGGCAACTTTCGCAGACCTCGATCCACTTGAGATTATTAACCAGTACGGCGATCGGGTAGTATCCCTTCATTTAAAAGATATGGCAGTTGAGAATGGCAAAAAGAGAAGTATTGAAATTGGTTCAGGAAGCTTAGATCTTGAAAGCTTACTAAATGTCGGAACAAAAAATGATGTGAAATGGTTCATCATTGAACAAGAACAGTTTGATGGGGATCCGATGGAAAGTTCAAAAGTGAATATTAAGAACTTAAAAAAGTTAATGAGCGAATGAGCTTCCCGTAAAAAACTCCGATTATTTTTAGTCGGAGCTTTTTCATAATTACATATTGGAGGTTGAAGAATGATGAGCTTTGAAGTTGAATTAATTCTAGATATAAAGGCTGAACTTGGGGAAGGGCCTTCCTGGGACGGAGATTCTAACGTTTTATATTGGGTTGATATTCTTGGAAAATGTATTCATATATATGAACCTTTGTCGGGACAAACGGGAAAAATTCAATTAGATGAGCATATTGGAGCGGTCGTACCGAAAAAGAACGGAGGACTCATTGCAGTTCTTCAAAGTGGGTTTTATCAAATTGACTTACCTTCAGAGAAATTGACAGCGATTTCGGATCCAGAAGCGCATTTGCCAAATAATCGATTTAATGACGGAAAATGCGACCCTAAAGGAAGGTTTTGGGCGGGAACAATGCCTTATGATGGTGAAAAAGGAAAAGGGAACTTATATGTACTTGATCCAAATGGGCATGTCAAGAAGGTATTGGATAATATAACTTGTTCCAATGGTATTGCGTGGAATCCTGATTTTTCGACTATGTATTATATTGATACACCTACGAAGCAAGTAGCTGCATTTGATTACAATCTGGAAACAGGTGAAATTTCAAATCGACGTGTTGCTGTTCATATCCCAGATGGTATCGGAGTACCGGACGGAATGACATCTGATGTGGAAGGAAATATTTGGGTAGCACATTGGGGCGGATATCGTGTAACAAAATGGAATCCGAATACTGGTGAATTGCTGGATTCTATTCCAATTCCTGCACCGCAAGTAACGTCTTGCGTTTTTGGCGGTGAGAATATGAACGAATTATATATAACAACTGCTAGAACAGGCTTGGATCAAGAAACATTGAATGAGTATCCTCATACAGGTGGGCTATTTAGAGTAAAAACGAATGTAAAAGGATCAGTCACATATAAGTACGGAAATTAAAGACTAGAATGATTGAAAGTGGGTAAACTGTCCAAAAGAAAATAGAAGGAGGTTTACCTTTTGGAAGATTCATTAATGTCTTTAAATGATAGGGTGGCTATCGTAACAGGTGCCGCTTCTGGTATAGGTGCAGCATCGGCTATTAAGCTTGCAAAATCTGGTGCATCTGTTGGACTTCTTGACCTAAAAGAAGAGAGGGCAGAAAAGATAAAACAAGAAATTGAACAATTTGGCGGAAAGGCGATCATAATGGATGTTGATTTATCTGATCCAGATCGGGTCGAAAGCTCCGTTAATCAAGTAGTTTCAGAATTTGGACGTCTCGATATTGTGTTTGCTAACGCAGGAATAAATGGGGTTGTTACACCAATAGAGGACTTTGCACCAGAGGATTGGGATCAAACAATCTCAACCAATTTAAAAAGTACATTTTTAACTGTAAAGTATGCAATTCCTCATTTAAAAAAAGATGGAGGAAGTATCATTATTACGAGTTCTGTTAATGGCAACCGCAAATTTTCTGGAATTGGTATGTCAGCATATAGCAGTTCAAAGGCAGGACAAATGGCCTTTGGAAAAATGGCCGCTCTGGAATTAGCAAAATATAAAATCCGTGTAAATATTATTTGTCCAGGTGCAATTGAAACGAATATCGGAGAAAATACACATCCAAACGAAGAAAAACTTAAAAAGGTGCAAATACCAGTGGAATACCCTGAAGGAAGCTACCCGCTGGAAGATCAACCCGGTCAACCAGAACAAGTCGCCAATCTCATTCATTTTCTGGCTTCCGATGCATCCAGCCATATATCTGGCTCTGAAATCTATATTGATGGAGCCGAAACTTTGTTATAAACAAAAAAGCTATCCGAACCATTTAGGTTTGGACAGCTTTTTGATTTTATTATCGTGCAATTAAAGTAATATCATTATCTCTTATTACTGCTTTTAAGTTCTTTTCTTCTGGATGGTCAAGGATATGATCGGCAATATTGTCTTCCAATTGCTCTTGGATGACCCTGCGAAGGGCACGTGCACCAAAGTTTGGATGGTACCCTAGTTCAACTAATTTCTCTTTTACTTCATCCGTTACTTCAAGACTCATTTCTTGTTCAGCCAAGTTTTGCTCAAGCTCATTTAGTAGTAATTGAACGATAGATAGTAAATGATTTTTTTCAAGTTTATTAAATTCAATGATACTGTCAAAGCGGTTTAAGAACTCTGGCTTAAAGAAAGAACCGAGTGAGTCAAGAATATTTGTTTCTTTCATAACATCGCTTTTACCAAAACCAACTTGGATTTGCTTTGCTCCGCTAGTTCCAGCATTACTTGTCATAATAATCACAGTATCTTTAAAGCTGACTGTTCTTCCTTGGCTATCAGTAAGACGTCCATCCTCTAAAATTTGCAGGAACATATGCTGTACGTCGGGATGCGCTTTTTCGATTTCATCCAAAAGAATAATGCTATAAGGATTTCTGCGCACTTTTTCAGTTAATTGACCAGCTTCTTCATGGCCCACATAGCCAGGAGGAGAGCCGATTAATTTAGATACACTATGTTTTTCCATGTATTCACTCATATCGAGACGAATTAAGGCGTCTTTTGTTCCAAATAGCTCTTCAGCTAAACTTTTTGTCAATTCTGTTTTACCTACACCTGTTGGACCGACAAATAAGAAGGAGCCAATCGGACGGTTTTTAGCTTTTAATCCTGCTCTGCTGCGACGTATCGCTTTGGCGACTTTTTTAACAGCTTCTTCTTGACCAATCACTTTTTTAGCAAGATTTTCTTCAAGATGCTTCATTTTTAGCTGTTCATCGCTTTGAAGTTTTCCAACAGGAATGCCGGTTTTTGATTCCACAATATATTGGATATCACTAACTTCAACGATAGGCTTGTCATTTTCCGAATGATCGTTTAGAGATTTTTCAAGACTTAATTCTTCATCACGAAGTTTAGCAGCTAATTCATAATTTTCTTCAGATAGTGCCGCTTGTTTTTCTTGTTCAATTTCGGCCATTCGTTGTTGTACATCTTCATATTTTGGCGATTTCATTGCTAAATTTATTTTCGATCCTGCTTCATCCATTAGATCGATTGCTTTGTCTGGTAGATAACGATCTTGGATATATCTACTTGAAAGTTCCACGCAGGCTTTGATTGCAGCGTCACTGTATGCGACTTGGTGATAGTTTTCATATTTTTCTTTTAAGCCTTGTAGGATTTCAATCGTTTTATCGATTGAAGGTTCACCTACTTGGACAGGTTGAAAACGTCTCTCAAGGGCAGCATCTTTTTCGATTTGTCTATATTCTTTTAATGTAGTTGCCCCGATTACTTGAAGTTCTCCTCTTGCAAGAGCTGGTTTCAAAATATTGCCGGCATCCATTGAACCCTCTGCAGAACCTGCACCGACAATAAGATGAATTTCATCTATGAATAATAGGATATTTTTGCGTTCTTGTAATTCGTTGATGAGCTGCTTCATTCTTTCCTCAAATTGTCCACGGATACCTGTATTCGCTACAAGAGAAGCAACATCAAGGAGATAAACTTCTTTATTCCTTAGTTTTGCAGGAACGTCTTTTTCAATTATTTTTAGGGCAAGTCCTTCAGCAATGGCCGTTTTACCAACACCAGGCTCCCCAATTAAGACAGGATTATTTTTATTCCTGCGGTTTAAGATTTCAATGACTCTTTCAATTTCTTTTTCACGTCCAATGACGGGATCGATAAGACCAGCGTTCGCAGCATCATTAAGATTTCGACCAAATTGATCTAGAAATCCATTTTTTCTATTAGAAGTTTTTGTTTTTACTTTATTAAATTGATTTTCTGGCATTGAAAAACCTTTGAACAAATCTTCAAATCCACTTGGACCTTGCATAGAAGCATGTAGTTTTTCTTTTTCTATTGCATAGCATTCAGAACATAAATGTAAGGTTTGTTTATGACCATTCATATTTAAGTGGAGTTGAATGTTTGCATGATTTTTTTGACATTTAGTGCATAACATGAATATCAAACCTCCAATTTGATTTTGACTAACTTTGACCAATTGGTTAAAAATAAAAAGTCGGAATAGGATTCATTGACCTATTTTGACCTTCTGTTTACATTATACACTGACCTTTTTTGACTTTCAAGTTTTTTAAAATATTTTTTTGATTTTTTTTCGTTCGCTTACATATGGTTTAAAAGGGCAAAAAAATAGTTGAAGAGGGGCAATGCATTGAAAAAATGGACAGGCGCTTTACAAGTGGCTGCAGTATATGTAGGTACCGTTATTGGTGCTGGATTCGCAACTGGTAGAGAAATCGTTGAGTTTTTTACTCAATATCGTTTTTGGGGTTTTATATCCATTTTAATAGCAGGCTATTTATTTGTATTTCTCGGGACGAAGATTATGATTAAAGCGATTGATCTTCAAGCTTCTTCATTTGAGCAATTTAATGAATATTTATTTGGTCCTATTTTATCAAAAATCATGAATGTATTTACGATGATTATGTTAATAGGAGTTTGCGCGGTCATGCTCTCAGGAGCTGAAGCATTATTTACAGAACAGCTTGGCGTTTCTCATTCGATTGGATCTATTGCCACCATTGCTCTAGCCTTAATTGTTATGGCGGTAGGTGTAAAAGGGTTATTTGCAGTTAATACTTTTGTTGTCCCTATGTTAATTTTTTTTAATCTCTTTCTTTTATCTAAAACGATTGAAAGCAGCCAACTACTTGCTTCGCTACTGCATAATCCAGAAGGTTTTATTAGTGTTAAAGCAATCATTGCCGCTTTTTCTTATGCTGCATTTAACCTCGCTCTTGCCCAGGCTGTTCTTGTACCTATTGCAGTTGAAATTAATGAGAAAGCGATTGTTAAACTTGGAGGGTGGATTGGAGGAGCAATTTTAACTATTATTTTAATTTCTAGTCATATTATTTTAACTTCCCTTCCAAATCCAATGCTTTTTGAGATTCCGATGGCTTTTATTGTAAAAAGTGCTGCCAGCAGTATTTATTTCATCTATTTACTTATTATATATGGTGAGATTTTTACTTCATTGATTGGCAATATGTACGGATTGGAGCGGCAAATAAGTCGCTACATTTCTGTAGGAAGTCTTTGGATACACGGAGGAGTCATTGTTTTTGTCTATGTGATCAGCAGGGTAAATTACGGTGAATTGCTCGGCATCTTATATCCTTTTTTTGGATACGTCAGTTTAATATTTTTGTTCATCCTTTGGTTAAAGCCTGGAACAAAAAAAAGCGGCTAAACGAATAGCCGCCTTCATTATTTCTTTTCAATTGTTTCTGCCATTTTTAAGAATGGGTCTAAATAGTTTTGCTCTTTTGTTGTAAAGACTGTTAACTTAAGGAGTAGATCATCTTTTTTTAATAAATAGGCTGTAACGATGTCATCATCTTTTTCTGCTTGATAAATTTGTGCATTTTCCAGCCATTGAGCGTTTTTCGCTTCTAGTTGTGTAACTTCAGAATTAACGGCCGTTAGTTGTTCTTTGATCGTTGCCACAGCATCATCCATATTTGTTTCCGGCGGGAGGATTTCAATCCTCATAAAGTGGCGGTCATTATCTT
This sequence comes from Bacillus sp. IITD106, assembly GCF_019459225.1. Lineage (GTDB taxonomy): Bacteria > Bacillota > Bacilli > Bacillales > Bacillaceae_C > Lederbergia. The sequence goes on along the minus strand of NZ_JAIAZY010000005.1, from coordinate 130,575 downwards.
TTAAATAAAGGATATCTTTATTAGGTTCTTCAGCAGTCAACTCAAATTCTGGCAAAATATAAAGTGAATAACCCTGATTATCGCTCGATTGTAAGAAAGCAGTATCTTCCTTCTTTTCTTTGTTCACTTCATACGTAATATTCATTTCGAATAATCTTATTTTTTGTGAAGTATCCTCTTGTTCTGCACTTTGTTCCTGATCTTTTTCTGTCCCACCATTCTCTTTTTCTGGATCATCAGCATTCTTTTCTTCTGTTTCTGGTGCATTATTCTCTTCTTGGCTCCCACCTGCACCGTTTCCATTTGTTAGGTTTGCATCACGGCCACCAGTTCCGCATGCAGCTAGTAAAAGCATTGCTATAAAGCAGGCAGCGATTATTTTTACTGTTTTCAACATGATGATTTCCTCCTTAATTTCTGTCTCTTTGCTAAGTTAGACGATGTTTGAAGAAAAATGTTACAATTTGATATTAATTCGTTAGGAGAGAGGAAAGATGATGAGAAGGAGTAAATCAAAAACGATATGGGAAACGATTAATAAAGGCATGCTTCTTTTCCACACATATAAGATTCCCCAAACGAGACCACTTACAAACGCTGCAATCATTAAGATATAATACCCGGAAAGGGAAAAGGCGATTGCGTTTATAAAGGCTGAAGCTAAAATAGCTTTTCCACTACTCATTTTTCTCATCAGTCTTTTTAAAATGAATCCTCTCCAAAAAATTTCTTCACCAGGAATAACGATAAAAAATAAAACAAAATAATGCCATATCCATTCAAGCGAAAAACGACTATATAGCTTTGAAACTTGTGAACTAAAGGTTTTTGGTAAAAAAGAAATGATCCAATCCCCAGCTGCAAATAGTAAGAAAAGCGCAACTCCTGAAAGGATGCCAATTGAAATATATTGTCTTGTCGACACTTCGTCGTCTAGCTTTTCATTTATAATGGCAAAGCTAATTAAAAACAACATCGTTGCCGTATATAAATACCAAAATACTTGATTGCTTTCAAACGTTAAATAAATTAATAAAAATGCCAAAATAAATCCGATCATTAACTTCCAGTCTATTATGTTTCTTTTCATCATGTTTCCTTTCATGTAATAGCATCCATTTCTAAAGATTTCCCTATTAATCATTCCTTAAACGAAAATAAAATGCAAGCGGAATCGCTTGCATCAAACGTTTACTGATTCTTGAATTATTTTATAATTTTTATGATTAACAACCGTTTTTTCTTCTAAATCGTAATCACGATAATTTTCCATATACGTTAGATCTACAATGACGGAATTCTCATTTATTTTTTCGACAATTCCTTGGAGCCCATCCTTAAATTCAATAATATTACCAACTTCAGCGATTTTCAACATTAACTCCCCCTTGCTTTTTCATCTATTTCTAGTGTGATTTCAAGGTGTAAAACGCTTTTGGTAATATCTTGCACTATTTTTTATAAAAGTGCAAGTTGAAAAACAAATTTATAAAGTTATGATATAAATGGAAGAAGAATACAAAAAATAGCCAAATTTTGAAATTTTACATTGTTGTCATTAAGGAGAGGAATTGCCTTGCAAACCAAACTACAAAAATTAAAAGAAGAAGTATCGAAAGTGTTAATCGGAAGAGAAAAAGAAATTGATTTTTTAATTATCTCTCTGTTACAAGGGGGGCATGTATTATTAGAAAGTGTACCAGGCACTGGAAAGACGTTATTAGGAAAAACGTTTGCGAAAAGCATTAATGGCGAGTTTAAAAGAATTCAATTTACACCAGATGTTCTTCCAAGCGATGTGACCGGAATACAATATTTCAATCCGAAGACGAAGGATTTTGAATTAAGGTATGGACCAGTAATGACGAACATATTATTGGCTGATGAAATTAATCGTGCTACACCAAGGACACAATCAAGCTTATTGGAAGTGATGGAAGAAAAACAAGTAACCATAGATGGTGAAACAATTAAGATGACAGAGCCTTTTATGGTTATCGCTACACAAAATCCAGTTGATACACAGCAAGGTACATTTCCTCTTCCAGCGGCACAATTGGATCGGTTTTTTATGAAGGTAGCGGTTCAATATCCTAGTTACGAAGAAGAATTGGATTTGATTAGAAGATTTCGAGAAACGGATCCTTATACGAATGTTGTAGCGATTTTATCTTCAAACGAAATCTCGAGTCTTAGAGCCCAAGTTAAAATGGTAAAAGTTGACGAGGATATTGAGAAATACATACTTGCCATTATTCGGCAAACAAGAGAACATGGCGAAATTGAAATTGGCGCCAGTCCGAGAGCCGCGTTAGCACTTATTCGAGCAAGTCAAGGTGCAGCTTTTATAAAAGGTAGAGATTATGTAATTCCTGATGATGTTAGGATTGTTGCACAAGCTGTGTTGGCTCACAGACTCCAATTAACAATAGAAGCGTCGCTTACAAAAACGATAGATGAAATTTTTAATGAAATATTACAAACAATTCCCGTTCCAGTAGAGGCTGAAGTATGAATCAGTGGTATCGTTTTTCAAATTCGTCTAATAAGGGTCTTTACTATGCAACATATATTTTATTATTCCTTATTCTTATAGCTTTTTTGGCGAATCTATTGCTCATCATGTTTATCTTTATTTCTTGTCTCATTATTTTACTATTGCATTCGTATTATTTTAAAATTGCAGGCAAAGGATTAGATATAGTAAATGTGAAGGAAAAAAGCTTTCTCATTATTGACGATGAATGCAAGTGGAAATTAAGAATGATTAATAAAGGGATGCCCATCTTAAAAGCTAGCATTTTCATGACATTCGATCAGTCCGTTCTCCCAGTAGGTTTACCCTATCGTATAAATCACGGGCTCGTAGAAATTAATATTCCTTTCTTCATATGGAAAAATGAAGAGAAAGAGATATTGATCCCTGTCATTGCCAATAAAAGGGGGAAATCGCAAATACGGGAGATAGCGGTAAGAATCCCACATTTATATGGAAGTGGATATGTGGATCTTACGTATCAAAATCTAATTAATTCAAAAATTCTCGTATATCCGCAAAGAAATCCAGTCCATATATCTGATTTTGTCATTAAGAACAAACAAGGATTGCAAGATGTCAAAACTTCTCTATTCGTGGATACGATGCATCCAATTGGAGTCCGGGATTATATTGCGGGAGATCCTTTCCACCATATCCATTGGAAAGCAAGCGCAAAAATGCAAACCTTACAATCGAAAGTATTTTCACCCATTGCTTCACGTGGGTGGTTGATTATCTTAAATATATCTGAACGTTATTCCATAAACGCGAGACTGGAAGAAATGATTTCCCAAGCAGCATTCCTCATTGATTACGCCTTAAAGGAAGAGATTCCTTTTTCCTTAGCCGTTAATGTCAGATCCTTTGGAAGCTCACCTTTTTATTATTTGCAAGAAGGCTTTGGGGCACAACATAGGCAAGCAGCCTTTGAGTTTTTAACTGTTCTTTCTTTTTCATCACTTTTGTTTCCACCTTTACAGATGCTAAGTCATCTGAAAAACGAAGAATTACCTTCCGTTATTACATTTTTAGGTTTAGAAACAATGGAAACCCAAAAAGTTCTTCAAGAAATTGCAGTAACAGGACGCTCCATCTATAAAGTAAATAGCAAGGGAGTATTAACGCAATGGAAACAAAAGAGTACGGCAGTATGATGAGCGAGGTACATTCACAATGGGGGATCATTAGAAGTTTCTTATTAAAGGCTATTTTAGTTAGTTTAATGATTTCTCCCATACATGTAATGGATTCGTATTATTCCACGATTGCTTGGCCATTTTTAATGTTGGTATGTGTGGGCAGTGTAATCTTATTATGTTTACTACGTATGAATGCAAAAGGATTTCTTTTTAACTTTATTGTAATTGCTGCACCGATTCTTTTTCTTTTAAGTGTATTTACTCAATTGCCTTTTTGGATCTTTCTTTTATCAATGGTATTTCTTTACTTCGCTTTAAGCAGGGAAATAGAGAATAATGTCAATGATTCCGTAGATGGGGGAGAAGGAATATTAGTAGCGACAGTATTTGCGGCATTTGTGATTTGGATGATCGCTGCTATTTTTTCTTTACCATTTTTGTATCCTGTTCTGTTGCTCTTATTAGTTCAGTTTCTTGTTTTTTCATTTGGGACCTTTTTAAGAAGGTATTTTGAAAGCCGAATTATTGATAAAAATGGATTGTTACTTAGGGTATCCGTTGGGACGATCGGAATTGTTGCTGTTGCTTTTTTAGCAGCATATCTTTTTAACCTTTATTTACGGCCGTTGCTTGCTCAATTGCTTTCTTTGTTTGCAACGTTTCTTCTCATTATGATAGAACCGATTATGAAATTATTTCCAAAATCATCGATAAATCAAACGGAAGACAGAGAACATCGATTTATTGAAGGGGATGAATTCGGTAGGGACGATGCAGAAATTATTTTAAATCTTGAACCATCACAAGTTGCTAATAATATTGTCTTAGTTGTTAGTTCCATCGTCTTATGCTTTATTATCTTTTACTTTATTAAAAAATATAAATCCCGTCGTCCATATCGAAGAGAGGAAGATAAAGCCCTAAACCCGTTAATATCTACAGTTTCAACATATCAGGAGAGAAATAATGTAGGTCTTATGTACAGCGATATTGAAAATGTAATAAGAAGAGAGATAAAATCACTCGATAAATTTGCGGGTAAGAGAAAATTGGGGCGTCTTTCAAATGAATCATTTAGAGACTGGTTTAAAAGAATCGAAATACACATATCTACAGAGTCGATGAATATATATGAAAGTGTTCGCTACGGAAGTGTAAATGCAACAAATACAGAAATTAAAACTTTTATAGAAGAAGTAAAGAGCATTAAAGAAAAAATGGTATTAATGAGTAAAAATATGGATGAATAAAGTCGAAATCGCTGTTTTTAATTTTTTTCTTGCAATTTAATGCTCAACCATTGACGAAACAGCCAAAATTGGCTACTTTTGTATTAGGTATCACAATAATATTGCTTTGGGAAAAGGAGACGATTGGAATGATCGAAAAACAATTTACAGTAACATCAGACACAGGAATCCACGCAAGACCTGCAACTATGTTAGTGCAAACTGCAAGCAGATTTTCATCTGATATACAACTAGAATACAAGGACAAGAAAGTTAACTTAAAATCCATCATGGGTGTAATGTCACTTGGAATTGGCAAAGGTGTTCAAATTACTATCAGTGCAGATGGCAGCGACGAACAAGAAGCAATGGCGGGCATTGAAGAATTGTTCCAAAAAGAAGGACTTGCTGAGTAATGTCCACAATTTTGAAAGGGATAGCTGCATCGTCTGGAATTGCCATCGGAAAAGCATATCGGCTTGTTGAGCCGGATCTTTCATTTAGTAAAACCGCTATCTCTAATGCTGATGATGAAATCAGCAGGTTTCAAAAAGCAATTAATTCTGCAAAAGCGGATCTTGAAATAATTCGGGAGAAAGCATTAGCTGACTTAGGAGAAGATAAAGCAGCAATTTTTGATGCTCATCTTCTCGTATTAAGCGACCCAGAATTATTGTCATCCATAGAAGAAAAAATAAAAACGGATTTGACTAATGCTGAAGCCGCTTTGAAAGAAACAACCGATATGTTTGTATCTATGTTTGAACAGCTGGATAACGAATATATGAAAGAACGAGCTGCGGATATAAAAGATGTCTCAAAACGAGTTCTTGCCCATTTGCTAGGAGTAAAAATACCGAATCCTGGATTAATTGCTGAAGAAGTGGTCATCATAGCCGAAGATTTGACACCATCAGATACTGCCCAATTAAATAAACAATTTGTTAAAGGGTTTACAACTGATATTGGTGGACGTACCTCTCATTCTGCAATCATGGCTCGTTCCATGGAAATCCCTGCTGTGGTAGGTACAAAAAGTGCATCGAGTAGTATTGAAAATGGTGATATTGTAATCGTTGATGGGTTGCATGGCGAAGTACATATTAATCCAACACCAGAAATCATTAAAAAATACGAAGATGATGTAAGAAATTTTGAATTGCAAAAAGCTGAATGGGCTCTTCTAAAAGATGAAGCTACCAAAACTCGCGATGGCAATCATGTTGAATTAGCAGCGAATATTGGATCACCTCAAGATGCTGATAATGTTCTAGCTAACGGAGGGGAAGGTGTTGGTCTTTATCGAACTGAATTTCTTTATATGGAAAGAAACCAGTTGCCGACAGAAGATGAACAATTTGAAGCTTATAAAACGGTTCTTGAAAAAATGGAAGGGAAACCAGTCGTAGTTCGGACACTTGATATTGGTGGCGATAAACAGCTTCCTTATTTAAATTTGCCGACCGAAATGAATCCATTTCTAGGATTTCGAGCAATTCGACTTTGCCTTGAAGAGCAGGAGATGTTCCGTACGCAGCTGAGGGCACTATTGCGTGCAAGTGCTTTTGGGAACTTGAAAATTATGTTTCCAATGATTGCGACGATAGACGAATTCAGAGCTGCCAAAGCTTTATTAGAGGAAGAAAAAGCAACTCTTTTAGAAAACGGCGTAGAAGTTGCAGATGGAATAGAAGTGGGAATTATGGTTGAAATTCCATCTACTGCTGTATTAGCGGATCAATTCGCGAAAGAAGTTGACTTTTTCAGTATTGGAACAAATGACTTAATTCAGTACACGATGGCAGCGGATCGAATGAATGAACGCGTTTCGTATTTATACCAACCATACAATCCCGCTATCTTACGCTTAGTCAAAATGGTGATTGATGCCGCACATAAGGAAGGAAAATGGGCTGGCATGTGTGGAGAGATGGCTGGTGATGAAATCGCCATTCCGATTCTTTTAGGGCTAGGTTTAGATGAGTTTTCAATGAGCGCATCTTCAATCTTAAAAGCAAGAAGCCTCATTAAAAAGCTTGATCAAAATGAAATGAAGCAATTAGCTGAAGAAGCATTGGGGTTACAAACAGTAAATGAAGTTATGGAGCTCGTTCATAACAAAATAATGTAATATAAATGTAATATTTTTTAAGTGTATATTTTTGAAAAGGGTGGTATAGAATAATAATCATGATTGATATGACGATCTCCTAGTCATTTCATTCTCATTTTTCCCCCTTTTTTTGCCGGACGAATGTCTGGCTTTTTTTTTGTTTGATTTTATTGATAAAAAATCATCAACCTTTGAATTCAATCTACTCTTTATCCCATAACATTCCTTTACTCGGATTTTTTCAATACATATATGATATTATCTCATTAAGAATGTTTTTAAAAAACTAAATATTTTACATATTGGTAGATTGGCTTTCGGTAGAAGGCTTCAATAATGAAGGAGGGATCCATACATGAACAAAAATGATGGAATGAACTATGCTCCCAAAGGAACTAAAATCAAAAAGGTTGTTGATAAAGGAGAGTTCCTTTTCGCGGCGATCGGTTTGGATCATGGACATATTTATGGAATGACAAACGGGCTTATTGAGGCTGGTGGAGAAATTGTAGCCGTATTTGATCCGGATCTTGAAAAAGTTAAACAATTTTGTGAAGCATATCCAAGCGCACATGCAGCTGCATCTAAGGAAGAAATTTTAAACAATCCATCGATTCATCTGATTGCCTGTGCAAGCATTCCTTCAGAGCGAGCGGATGTTGGTCTCGAAGCAATGGATCACGGAAAACATTTTTTTGTCGATAAGCCTGCATTCACTACATTAGAACAATTGGAAAAAGCAAAAAAGAAAACATCTGAAACTGGTCTTAAATGGGGCATTTATTATAGTGAGAGACTACATGTAGAAAGTTCGATTTTTGCAGGTCAGCTTATTGAGGAAGGGGCAATTGGCAGAGTTGTTCAAGTTATCGGAACAGGTCCGCATCGTGCTAATATTCAAAATCGCCCCGATTGGTTCTTTGATCCTAAATATTACGGCGGAATTTTATGCGATATAGGCAGTCATCAAGTTGAGCAATTTTTATATTATGCAGGAGCCAAGGATGCTGAGGTTTTACATAGTAAAGTAGGAAATTATCATCATCCCCAATATGAAAAATTCGAAGACTTTGGAGACGCTACTTTAGTTGCGGATAACGGGGCAACCTTTTATTTTCGGGTTGACTGGTTTACACCAGATGGTCTAGGAACTTGGGGAGACGGAAGAGTGTTCATACTAGGGACGGAAGGCTATATAGAAGCTAGAAAATATATTGATATTGCTCGTGATTCTACTTCTGATCACGTATATTTAGTGAATAAAGATGGGGAAAAGCATTTCGAATGTTATGGGAAAGTTGGCTTTCCGTTTTTTGGAGAGTTTATTTTAGACTGTTTAAATGGGACAGAGAATGCAATGCCACAGTCCCATGCATTTAAAGCGGCTGAATTATGTATCATTGCTCAGGAAAAGGCGATGAGAATTCAAACGGACGGTCAAATGATTCATAAGTGAGAGGAGGTAACATAGTGATTGAAATAATCGGTTTACACCATATAAGTTTGTCAGTTACTAATTTAGAGGAATGTAAGCAATTTTATGGGAACATTCTTGGTTTAAAAGAAATAAAACGTCCTAATTTTGATTTTAATGGAGGTTAACTAGAATAAAACTGAAAATGTTCTTGAATCTCCTTCTGATTAGAAGTCTACGAAGTTTTTTAAATAGAAAAGAAGCACAAAGTGGTATAATAGGGATAAATTTCTTATTGATTGGAGGATTGTTAATGGAACTTGGATTAAAAGGCAAGAACGCGTTGATCGTGGCATCCAGTCAAGGGTTGGGAAAGGCAATCGCAGAGCAGTTTGTTAAAGAAGGTACAAATGTAATGATTGCAAGTAGAAATATAGAGCAACTAAAGACAGTACATACAGAATTAGAGAATTTGAATGGTGGAAGTGTAAGCTGGGCACGGTGTGATATTACGAACCCAGAAGAAATTACAGAAATGGTAAAGAGAACTGTTGAGGCTTTTGGGGGAATCGATATATTAGTCAATAATGCAGGCGGTCCTCCAGCAGGCGGATTTGAAGATATGGGTGACGAAGATTGGCAAAAGTCTTTCGAATTGAATTTGCTTTCTTATATTAGAATTATTAGAGAAGCACTTCCTTATTTGAAAAAAAATGGGGGAAGGATAATAAATATCGCTTCATCATCAATTCGCGAACCTATCCCTGGATTGATTTTGTCTAACACTTTTAGAATGGGAATTGCAGGACTTGCTAAAACATTGGCAGATGAATTTGCGCAATACAATATTTTGGTGAACACTGTTGCTCCAGGCAGAATTTATACTGATAGAATAAAACAATTAGACGAGGCAAATGCAGAAAAGAAAGGTGTTTCTGTCGAAGAAATAGCAGATAAAGCGCAAGAAAGTATTCCTTTAGGAAGAGATGGAAAGCCGGAGGAGTTTGCTAAGGTCGTCGTGTTTTTAGCATCAGAAGGAAATACATATATGACTGGAAGTAGTTTTTTTGTTGATGGCGGAAAACTAAGATCAATTTGATATTAATGGAGGAATTGTTTTGAGCGCTAAGAAAGCAATTGGTTTTATTGGGACAGGTGTTATGGGGAAAAGCATGGCAAATCATTTACTGTCGGAAGGATACCCACTCTTTGTATTTAGCAGAACGAAAGAAAAAGCAGAAGAATTACTGGAAAATGGTGCAGAGTGGGTGGATACTCCTAAAGAAATTGCAGAACATGCCGACATAATTATTACAATGGTTGGTTATCCTCACGATGTTGAAGAAATTTATTTCGGAGAAAATGGATTATTTGCAGGTGCGAAAAAAGAAGCAATTTTCATCGATATGACTACTTCAACTCCGACATTGGCAAAGAAAATTTTTGAAGAAGGAAAAAAGTTGGGAGTTCATACTCTCGATGCTCCGGTATCTGGTGGTGACATCGGCGCGAAAAATGGAACACTTTCAATCATGGTAGGTGGCGATGTTAAAACCTTCAATGAAATGACGCCTATTTTTAATATACTCGGGGAAAATATCGTTTATCAAGGAGAAGCTGGCGCAGGTCAACATACAAAAATGTGTAATCAAATTGCCATCGCTTCAAACATGATAGGGGTTACTGAATCGATTGTTTATGCTAGAAAGGCCGGATTAAATCCTGAATCTGTATTGAAGTCAATCAGTAGCGGTGCTGCAGGAAGCTGGTCCATGTCCAACTTAATTCCACGTGTTCTCAAAGAAGATTATTCTCCTGGATTTTTTATTAAACACTTTATTAAGGATATGGGAATAGCGTTGGAAGAAGCTGAAAAAATGGAACTTCGTTTGCCTGGGCTTGAATTAGCGAAAAAAATGTATGATTCTCTTGCAGAACAAGGAGAAGAAAATAATGGAACACAAGCCTTGATAAAATATTGGGATTAATAAGAACAAAGGCATTGAAAGGTAGGAAAGCATATGGAGGATCATTCAGAAATTCTGCTTGAAAGCGGGACGAATGAACTGGAAATTATCGAGTTTGAAATTAATCACAATAATTTTGGAATTAATGTGCTGAAAGTAAAGGAAATTATCAATCCTTTACCGATCACACCTATTCCTCACGCACATCCGAATATATTAGGAATTATGCAGCTTCGTGGGGAAGTCATGCCTGTCGTAAGTTTGGAAAAAGCCTTAGGGTTAGCTCAGAATGGTCCTTATGATCCTGCGAAGGAAAAGTTTATCGTAGCGGAATTTAATTTAATGAAAGTTGTATTTCATGTTCATCATGTAACTAAAATTCATCGTATTTCTTGGGACAAAATCGAAAAACCAACAGAGCTTTACAGTGTTGATTCTTCCCAAGTTACAGGGGTCATTAATAATCTTGATAGCGTTATATTACTATTAGATTTTGAAAAAATTATTGTTGATATTAATCCTGAGGCAGGAATCCATGTAGGACAAATTAAAAAACTGGGAGAAAGGGAACGTTCCAGTAAGAAAATTATTGCTGCAGAAGATTCACCATTATTAAGGAAGCTTCTTAATGAAACTTTATCGATGGCTGGTTATGAGAACGTAGAGTTCTTCGAGAATGGCAAGGATGCACTTTCTTATATTGAATCTTTAGTGAATGAAGGAAAAAATATTTATGATGAGGTACAACTAGTCATTACAGATATTGAAATGCCACAAATGGATGGCCATCATTTAACTAAAAGAATTAAAGAGAATCATAGAATATCCAATTTACCAGTTATTATTTTTTCTTCATTGATAACAGAAGATTTGCGCCATAAAGGTGAACAAGTCGGAACTGCAGATCAGGTAAGCAAGCCTGAAATCAAAGAATTAATCATAAAAATCGATCAACATATTTTATAAACAAGAAACCCGGAATTTCCGGGTTTCTTGTTTATTAAAAAAAGCTATCACCTAGTTTTTTGAAAACAGGTTTTTGTGTTAATGTTTGTTCATTCTTATTCTCTTCTTTTAATCCGGTATAATTCATGAGAAGCTGTTTTGCCAAATTTAGTGACATGCGGGTTTTGGGATTGCGGGAATGTTGATCAAGATGTCCGAGATGAGGCAAATGTTCAAAATCTTCTTTAGTGGGCGGAATATGAAAAGTATAATCTCCACATTCAACTAAAACATCGGATTGCTGCTGGCTAAATTTAGGATTTCTTGAAAAATGTAGTCCAATTTTCGAAGCTTTTTTTTCCTGAATCATTTTATTCAAGGCGGTTTTTTTTAGAGAGTATAAAAATTTGGGGTTGATGGCAGTTTTAGCATGGCGATTTACAGTGAATATTGCTTGTGCAAGATTTTGAATTGTTGGTTCTAAAAGGTTGTTATTGCGATTATCCATACATGGAACCCCTTTCCTTCATTATAAAAGTCTGAATTGTTAATATTATAGCATTGAAATGACTTCAAGGGAAGAAGCTTTACAATTATGGAAAATTTCTATATCCTCTTGTACTTCCCTAATAAACAATGTTATATTTATCTATGCCCATTTTTACGCTCTAAAAGAAGCTGGAGATGATAAGATGAGGAAAAATAATAGATTTGAAAACATTTTTATTCCCACAAACACTGGAATGATTAAAGTATATATTTATGGCTTCAAGCCTTACGGTTCATGGGGTCAAGTCACTGCTTACATGAATGATTTATCTGTCAATGTTAAAGGATATAATCGAAAAAGAACGATTGTAAAAGCATTGGCTTCACTCAATGAATCTTTAATAAATATGAAAGAAGAATGATATATATTTCTTTTCATCCTATCCTTAGAACTGTCCTTTTTGGGCAGTTTTTTGCATTTTGTCTAAAAAGTTTTTTAATTGCAAAGGCTATGTATTAAACTCATTATTAAAAATTCAGCTACAAATCTTTTTTGGTTTGCTTTCTCCATCCAATCTCGTTTATAATTTTTTTGTCTTTCCAAAAGAAAGGGGTTTATAAAATGTCACAGTTATTAAGTATTATTCAACGGCTTCAATCGATGCAAAAAACGGAAGGAAATGAGGAAGTTCCTCAAAGACTGTTTGAAGTAAATGGAAAAACCTTATGCCAAGTAAAATATTTTCCTGTAACACAAACATTTGAAGTTGAGGAATATGATAAGGATTCGAACAAACAGAAGTATCAGTTTGACGATATTGATATTACGGCAATTGAAATATTTGAAATTGTACAGGAAGAAAAGAATCCCTCCTAATGGTTTATGAATCGTCCATTTTTATTTGAATATTTAATCTTGCAAGATTCTCATATTCTCTGCATGATTTATGTTAAAATAAAAATGAGAAGATAATAAAGAGATGAGGGAGTTTTCTTATGATTTCCTTACAAAGTCATGAATTTATGGATCCAAAAATCAGTGATTATATAATTCCAGCTGAAAAAGTAGCACATGTACAAATTGGAAATAATCTAGAACATGCATTACTTGTTTTAACGAAAAGTGGTTATTCAGCCATTCCTGTTTTGGATGCCCGCTTTAAATTGCACGGTTTAATTAGTTCTGCCATGATAACAGAGGCATTGCTTGGGTTAGAACGAATTGAATTTGAAAAATTAACAGACAAAAAAGTGGAAGATGTAATGGCTGTAAAAATCCCAAAAGTTGGGTTAAATGACAAATTTGAAAAAGCGCTAGCCTTGCTTATCGATCATCCTTTTTTATGTGTTGCAGATGAGGATGGATATTTTGAGGGGATTTTTACAAGAAGGGCCCTTTTAAAAGAACTCAATCATTATATTAGAAAGTTAAATCATGTATAAACTTGAGACGGCTCCCATAATGGGAGCCAAATTTTTTAAAATTATTTTAGATAATAAGGAGTCACTATGTCATTTTCTGATTATCAACTGCTCGTTGTCCTTGCCAAAGAAGCTAATATGAGAAAAGCTGCAGAAAAACTATTTGTTTCACAGCCAGCCCTATCACAAAGACTGCAAAATATTGAGAAGCAGTGGGGGGCTAAATTATTTATTCGTACACAAAAAGGCGTGATTTTAACACCTTCAGGAGAAATGGTTGTTGATTTTGCTCAAAAAATGCTGGAGGATAGAGAGCGTGTTTATGAAGAAATACAAGAGCTGAATGCAAAAGTGCATGGGACGCTAAAAATCGCATGTGCATCTATCGTTGGTCAGAATTGGCTTCCTAAAGTGTTAAAGCAATTTGTAAGCGCTCATCCTCACGCAAAAATCTCATTAATTACAGGGTGGAGCAGTGAGATATTGAAAAGCCTCTATGAAGGGGAAGTTCACGTAGGGATCATTAGAGGTACGACCGAATGGAAGGGGGAAAAGTTTCATTTATTCGATGATAGTCTTTACCTCGTTGATCGAGAAATTAGTAAAATAGAAGACGTTATGGAAACAGATCGCCCATTCATACAATTTAAGAGTGATTCGAATTATTATCAAGAAATTCAGAACTGGTGGCATAGGCAATTCCAAACAGTACCAAAACGTACAATTATTGTAGATCAAATCGAAACGTGTAAACAAATGACCTACAATGGTATTGGGTATGCGATTTTACCGGCAATCACATTAACAGGCTCAGAAAAAGATGTGTATAAAATCCCTCTATTGGACGAAAAAAACCGACCGATAAAAAGAGATACGTGGCTGCTTGGGTATGAATCTGCCTTTGAATTAAAACAGGTTAAAGCTTTCTTAGAAATAGTAGAAAAATATCTAACACCGTCATAATATGACAAGAACTTTTTTCAATTTTCTTCGTCTATTTTATATAGGGATTGTAAGGGGGACAATGATGAGAAAGATAACGATATCTTTATTGCTTTTTTTTATAGTTTTGCAAATATTTTATACACCTTCCGCCACAGCTGCAAAAGGATCCATTGAAGTAATTGTTCAAGAAGGCTATGAAGGGATGGTTAAAAGTGGACGAGGCTTTCCGTTAAAAATTATGTTGAGAAATAATGGGCCAGATTTTAGTGGAGACATGTTGATTTCTATTTCTAATGACTATAATCTAGGCGGAGCGAAAGCTGTTAAAGTTAACCTCCCTAAAAATAGTGAAAAAACGTATGAGGTCATAATGCCGGGAACTTCTTTATATAATTCAAATCCCAATAAAGAGAATATTGTATTATATGAAGGAAGCTGGAAAAAAGGAAAAAAAATCTCGTTGATAGGAAAAGTTAAATTAACCTATCGTCAAGTGGAAGATAACCAAGCAACCATTGGACTGCTGAGTGAAAGTCCGGATCGTTTAAAGGAATTGCAACTAATAAAATTAAACGGAAAACAGCCAAAAATCATCCATCTAAAGAAAGAAGATGTTCCAAGTGATGAAGTTGGATTGCAGTTTTTTGATTATTTAGTTTTAGATGATTATCCATTATCTGAATTGTCAGATAAACAGCAAAGTGCTATAGTTGGCTGGATAACTGGTGGGGGTTCGTTAATTACTGGTGCAACTGCTAAGGAGCATCATGCATGGGGTGAACTTGAGCCATTTCTTCCGATGCAAACAACTCAAGAAGAAAAAATGGATGATTTATCATTCCTACAATCGATAAATGAGAATATATCTTTTTCTTCTTTAGAAGTTCGGACTGGTGAAATAGCAAAGGACGCAGAAATCAAACTAGTAGCTGCAAACATACCCATCATCGTAATGAGAAAAACAGGTGAAGGTGAAGTTTGGCAAACAGCCTTTTCATTAGGTGAGGAGCCTTTATCCTCTTGGAAGGGATATTCAGATTGGATGCAATCCATCTTTTCTATGATGAATTCCAAATACGATAGTAATATCAATCAGGAAGGAATTTATCAAACAGTTTATCATATGCTTGGTTCCACGAATGAATTATTTTCCGCATCTATCTTTTCAATCGGAACTATTGTGTTCATTATGCTAGGGTATATGATCATCATTATTCCGATTTTATATATTCTTTCAAAGAAAATCGATAAAAGAGAACATGCATGGTGGGTCATACCAACAATATCCATCATCATGTCTGCAGGTATTTTTGTAGTTGGTGCGAAGGATCGTCTCAAGAGTCCACAGTTAGCTGAGATGGGATTATTTAAAGTTGATAACAGCGGACAAATTAGTGGGATGTATACAGCTACAGTATTTTCCAATCGAAGTGGACATTATCAGCTAACGGTGCCGAAAGAGGAGTTTTATGGAGTTCCAGCTACTAGTGGTGATACTTTCACCGGAGAGAGTGTGTTGGGGAAGGCGGTTATGTCTGAAACAAGAAATGCATTACAGTACGATTTTGCTGATGTTGAGTATTGGTCAGCTAGATCTATTGTTGGTTATGCAACAAAACAGGTAAGTGGAAATTTTGATATTAATCTTGAATTAAAGGACGGTACCTTGAAGGGAAAAATCACGAATCACTTCCCTTATGATTTTGATGAATTATTTATATGGTCAGGAAATCATGCTTATAAATTAGGAGCAGCCGAAAAAGGAGCTATTGTTGATGTGGACGTCTTGCTAAAAGACGCTATTTTAACAGCTCCAATAGATTATGGCGTATATAATAATCAAAATAATCAAGAACTTGAAGAGATGAAAAAAGATGAATTGCAAATGGCTATTGTCTCTAATTCACCTTCCACAGAAAATATGCCTATTGTTTTTGGATATACAAAAAACAAAATTGTCGATGTTAACGTAACGAATAAAAAGGAAAAAAATAGTCGATCCGCGATTATTTATCAACCATTTACTGCAAGTGGAAAGATTTCAGGTCCATTTGTTTTGCAAAATGATCAGTTAGGGATTGATATAACTCCAATCGAAGGTAATATATATGATAAATTCGGTAAGTATGAAATGTCGTTGGAAGATGGAATATACGAGGTTGTATTGAGCCTCCCAGAACAAATTGATCCGAAACAGACAGAGTTTAATTCGATTCAATACAATATGAACGGATTCGGTTCTTTCAAGCTTTCCTTTTTAAATCATAAAACAGGAGAGTATGCTCTAATCGATGAAAGTAAATCTGAACTAGAGAATGACCATTTACAGGAATTTGTTTCCGACAATGGGCAAATCACGATTAAACTAGAAAAATTCAATTCGAAAAATGAGCCATATATTAGCTTCCCTGAGTTTATCATTAAAGGAGCGGTAAAAAAATGATCGAAATTAATGGACTAACGAAAAAATACGGCTCCTTTACAGCACTTGATTCTTTATCGATTAATATCGAAAGAGGGATTGTTTTTGGCGTCGTCGGTCATAATGGAGCAGGAAAATCAACGGCCTTTTCAATATTAGCCACACTTCTTTCACCAACATCAGGGACAGCTGTTATAAATGGCGCTAGTGTCACTCACGAACCTGAAAAAGTTCGGAAGAAAATCGGATATATGCCAGATTTTTTTGGCGTATATGATCATTTACGTGTTAATGAATATTTAGATTTTTACGGTGCGAGTTATTCAATTTCTGCAAAGGATCGTGAAAAACTTATTCCACAGCTCCTAGACTTAGTTAATTTAACGGAGAAACAAAACTCCTATGTGGATGTGCTTTCCCGAGGAATGAAACAGAGACTTTGTCTCGCCAGATCCCTGATCCATGATCCTGAAGTATTAATTCTCGACGAACCAGCATCTGGACTCGATCCTCGTGCTCGCGTCGAAATGCGAGAAATATTGAAGGAACTGAAAAATATGGGGAAAACAATCCTTATTTCATCTCATATTTTACCTGAGCTTTCTGAAATGTGTGATCAAATTGGTGTAATCAATAAAGGAAAATTAGTTGCACACGGATCTGTCGCAGATATTCAGCAACAACTTCAAGCCGATAAAGTGATAATTGTCGCTTTACATGGTCAAATAGATCGATCCATTTCTTTTTTTGAGGATGATCCTTCTGTTTCAAGAGTCATTAAATTGGAAAATAATTCAATTCAATTTCAATATTCTGGTGATGAAGAAGCTCAAATGAATTTATTAAAAAAAGCAATATTAGCAGAGCTGCCTATTTTAAGTTTTAAACAACTTGAATCCAATCTTGAAGATGTCTTTATGGAAATTACGAAAGGAGTAGACTTAAATTGAAAAATTTATTCATCAATCCTGTATTAAATAAAGAATTTAAGCTAAGATTTCGCTCTTTTCGTACTTTCCTAGGACTACTATCTTATTTAATTGCAATTGGCATCGTTGTAATAGGATATATGTTTTTAGAAACATCTATGGGCGGTAGTTCGCAATTTATTCGCCCGGATCAAAGTAGGATTATGTTTATGGTATTGGCTTATTTACAGCTAGGTCTGATTTTATTTATTACACCGGGACTGACATCTGGCGTCATTAGTGGGGAGCGAGAGCGTCAAACATTGAACATTCTATTAACGACGGCTCAAAGCTCAACTAGTATCATAATAAGTAAACTAACTTCATCCATTTCTTATTTACTATTGCTTTTAGCTGCGAGCCTTCCATTTTATTCATTAGTGTTTCTTTTTGGCGGCGTTTCGCCAGTTACAATCGTCAAAGTGATGGGCTTTTACTTGTTTACGATTTTTGTATTCGGTAGCTTTGGTATTCTATTTTCTACCTTAATTAGAAGAACGATTGTATCCATGATTTCAACATATGGAATAACTCTATTCCTCTCAGGTGGTGCAGCATTTTTATTCATGATTTCGATAAGCTATTATGAATTTGCCAATGTCAAACCGCCATTAGTCCTTCCGTATATATTGGCTGCATTTAATCCACCCATTGTATTTAGCGGATTATTTGAAGAAGGGATTAATCAAGCTTTTAAAGATACTACAGGGATATCTTTTCCACTTATTTGGAGTTATTTAATTATTTATACGATTTTGGCGCTTCTGGCACTTTGGGTGAGTATTAAAAAGCTACGGCCTAATATGATTCCGAAAAAAGGATGATTTCTATGGATGCAAGAAAAGCATTTTATTTGCTGCTTAATAAAGTAAGAATACAATTGCAGGCTGAGCATGCTGCAAAGGAAATTCAGCTTTTTCTTTTAGCTTGCAGTTCATTTACTTTTTGCTTATTTTTATTGGCCCGCTTTACCGTAATAATCGCTGTGAATACGTATGTCATGACATTCGCAGCGATTGCAGCCATCGTATTCTTTATGAAGTTTCGGATAACACGACCTGGCCATAAATCTGCAGCATCCTTATATGATCAATATTGTGGAGAGGATAGAGTTTCAACTGCCTTAGCATTTATTGAAAAAGATGAAACCGTCTATACATTACAAAGAAGTGATGCATTACTTCATATGAAAAAATCAGAACTTGATTTGAAAAATAGAAAGAAAAAATATGTATATCCCGTTCTATTAGGATGTTCCCTTTTTTTCATTGTGATAACTTCCATAATGATTTTATCACCTAATGAAAAAATGGCAGAGGCAAAGCAGCTGAAAAAAGAAAAGGCAATTGTTGAGGAAACGAAGAAGGAACTTAAGAAGCTTACTAAGGAAAAAACAAATCCAATTACAAAAAAAGCAATCCAAGAAGCCATAGATGAATTGAAAGATATTAAACAGGCGGACGAGGCTTTAAAGAAACTGAACAAGCAAAGCAATGAGCTTATGCTAAAGAAGACACAAGCTGATGAAAACAAGGCTGCATTAAATAAAGTCATTAACGAATTGGAATCCGCAAACTTAAACGAATTAGCGAATGCACTTAAAGATCAAAATAAGGAAAAGCTCGAGAAGGAAATGCAAAAATTACAAGAGCAATTGTCGAACTTAAATAATGAACAAAAGGAATTACTATCCCAACTTATTCAAAGTCAGTCTAATCAAATATCTTCTGAAGATATCAATTCATTGAAAAATCAGTTGAGTTCTATGATGGATAAGGCTTCAAATTCATCAAATCTAGCAGATTCGCAAAAAATCTTGCAACAGGCAAGTGATTTACTTGTAGAAAGAATGCTTTCAAATAATATCCAAACTTCTACAAACATTGCTCAATCCCAAGGAAATAGTAAAAATGGCAATACCGCAAGCAATAATCCGCAACAACAACAAAACGGTTCGTCCCCTGGAAATGGAAGCAATGGCCAAGGTCCAGGACAAGGGCAGGGACAAGGTCAAGGCCAAGGCCAAGGACAAGGACAGGGCCAAGGTGCAGGACAAGGCGGTTCTGGAGGCAATGGAAAAGGCAATAGTGGAGCCGGGCTTGGGATGGGTTCTCGAGATTTAACGATTCCTGAAACGACAGATGGAAAATTGAATATTGAAAAAGATAATGGGAAAACCGGGGAAGGGGAGCCTGTAGAACGTGGCGAAGGCAACGGTCCAGTCTTAAAAGGGACTATCCGACCTTATGAAGAAGTTTACAATCAATATGAGAAAACCTCCCGTGAAAGTACAAATCGATTGCAGCTTCCATCAGAACTAGAATCCATTGTAAAAAACTATTTTTCTAAGATAAAACCAGATCGGGAGTGATGAGGATGACCAACATCAGTGAACAAGATTTTCTTCAAGCAGCAGAAAAACTAAAAATGATTAAAAATGAAATCCAAGCATTTATCGTAGGCCAGGATGAAGTCATCGATCAACTGCTATGGACGATTTTTTCTGAAGGCCACGCTTTGCTTGAAGGGTTGCCGGGACTCGGAAAAACAATGCTTGTAAAAACAATCTCAGAGGTCCTGGATCTCTCTTTTTCAAGAATTCAGTTCACTCCAGATTTAATGCCATCCGATATAACGGGAACGATGATGATCCAGCCCGATGAATCGGGAAAACAAAAATTTGAATTTTTTGAAGGACCAATCTTTTCGAATATAGTACTTGCAGATGAAATCAACCGTGCGACCCCAAAGACGCAAAGTGCTTTACTCGAAGCAATGGGGGAAAAAACTGTAACGATTATGGGTGATACGAAAGCGATGGTGAACCCATTTTTTGTGCTTGCTACTCAAAACCCAATCGAAATGGAAGGCACATATCCATTGCCAGAAGCCCAACTCGATCGCTTCACTTGTAAAATAAATGTGAACTATCCCGATAGAGAGTCTCTTAAAGAAATCATCCACCGAACAACAGGAGTGGAGAAGCCAAAATTAAAAAAAGTGATGGCGAAGGATGAAGTAATTGATATTCAAAAACTGGTCAAACATATTATCGTTTCCGATGAAATTCTCGATTTTGCTGTTAATATTATTGCCGGAACACATCCTGATGATGAAGGAGTATGCCCTTCAGTAAAGTCGTATGTCCAATACGGATCGGGCCCAAGGGGACTTCAAAGCATGATTAATCTTGCAAAAGCACGAGCGCTTTTTGCTGGAAGATTTCACGTTTCAATCGGAGATATTAAACAAGTGGCAAAACCTATACTACGTCACCGGATTTTACTTAATTTTGAAGGGGAAGCTGCAGGCGTTTCTTCTGATAGATTAATTGATGAAACAATCGAATGGGTGCAACATGAAGGTGCACTCACATGATATCACATGAATTTCTTTCTCGACTAAGAAAGTTACGTTTAATTGTGGATTCTAAACGGACGGGAGTACATAAAGGAATTCGTCGTTCCCATAAATTCGGTTCCTCTTTGGAATTCTCCGATTTTCGTTCGTACCAGCCAGGTGACGACGTCAGGCTCGTCGATTGGAACGTGTATGGAAGGACGAGACGCCATTATATAAAAAGATACTTAGATGAACAAGAAATAAAAGTAGCCATTTATTTAGACTGTACCTCTTCCATGAGAACAGTGGAATCTAAATGGCTGCTTGCCAAAAAGATCGCTGCTTCTTTAAGTTATATCACGCTAGTCAATGAGGATAGGTTATCATTTATTCCTATTTCTGCTTTAAATACTCGTAGTATAGAAAGGAAAGGGAGCAATTATGCAAAACAAGTGCTATCCGAGATTTTACAACTGCAATTAAAGACAACAACTTCCACTTTTGTAAAAGAAATAGAAAAGAAGCTTCAAAAAGGGAAGCAATTAACCATCATCATTACAGATGGAATGGAAGCAATCGCAGAGTATGAAAAACTGCTTTTAAAAACAGCTTCAGCCAAATCAAAAATATTATTTATTCATATTTTAAGCAAAGAAGAAGCTGACCCTGAATTTACAGGCGATGCAAAGTTGATTGATAGTGAATTGGAAACAGAAGTCAATGTCAGTCTAAGTCCGAAGCTCGTTTCTGCCTACCAATTACGATTAAAGCAGCATAATGATACATTAGAACAATCATGCAGGAAGCTTAATGTTCAATATATCTTTTTAAGTGATGATAAGACTGCAGAAGAGTGGCTCCTATCAGATTTTATTTCTCGTGGAATTGTACAATGAGGTGAAGAAATGGGGTTAATGAATCCAATATTTTTATTATTAGCGTTTTTTTGGGCAGCTGTTATTGTGTTTTATATGTTTAGAAAACGCTACGAAAAAAAAATAATCCCATCTAACCTTCTGTGGGAACAAGTAATGAATGAATGGCAAGCTTCCCCTTGGCTCGATAAGCTACAACGAAATTTATTGCTATTTTTACAGCTTTTGATTTTACTATTATTGATGATTGCCTTAACTCGTCCTTATTGGATGACAAAGGGTATTGAAGGTGAGCACATTATTTTTGTCATCGATACTTCGGCATCCATGTCAGCAGAACATGATGGGATATCAAGAATGGATGAGGCAAAAGAGTATCTTTCTACAATGTTAAAGGACGTTGACGATCAGGAAGTGTCGATTATATCAGCAGGAAGTGTGCCGAATCTATTGATCAATAAGGAAACGGATATGAATAAAGTTCGTAAGGCTATAGATGGGCTAAATTTGTCTTATGAATATTGCGATATGGATAAAGCGATTAGACTTGCAAACTCACTTGCCGTGAATAAAGACACAAGTCTATTTGTTTTTTCCGATTCTGTTAAGCCTGAAGATGTAGAAGGAATATCAGAAACGCTCCCGATATCCGTTATGAATATGGGGAAAGAGGGAGTAAATGTTTCACTTAAATCATTCGGTATAGGAGAAAAAGATAATCAGATAACGGGGATTTCTGTTATAGATAACCAAAGTAATGTGCAAAAAACAGCAACATTAAAAATTATTAAGAACGAAAAAACCTTGTACAAGGAAAAAGTGACGATCGAACCAAGCGAACAAAAGTTTGTCAAAATCTCTAAACTTCCAGAAAGTGAATATTATAAAGCGCTTATCGAGGTGGATGACAACTATTCGATTGATAATGAACTCATTGCTGTGAGACGTCCTTCCTTATCAAAAGTTTATTTGGTCGGAGAAATTAGTCCTTTTATTAGAAAAGGCTTAGAAAATATCGGATATGAAACGATTCAAATAAATAAAGAGGATATGGATAGGGATTTATCGGATGGTATCGTTGTAGTGGAAAATATGCCATTGGATAAATGGCCAAAAAGACCATTACTCGCCATTACTCCAGAAAAAAGTAAAGAAATCGCCATTCAAAAAGAAATTGAAACGGAAAATGATCCGGTTTTTCAATATGTCGAATTTAATAAAACATATATTGACTCTGCATTTTCTAGCAATAATATCAAACTACCTGTAATCGCAAAGAGTGGTAGCCTTCCACTAATTCAAAAAGGAACCGAGAATGGATTTCCTGTTATTGTATTACAATTTTCTATAGAAAATACCGACTGGCCTCTGCAAACAGGCTTTCCGATTTTTCTATATCAGAGCTTTCAATGGCTAGCAGCTAATGAAGAGTTTTTTGGATTTTTTCTTCCAGGTGAGCAGCGTTGGCTGAACGTGGATGCTGATCAGAATGAATGGAAAGTATTTACGGAAAACAACCAATTCATTGAATCTTTTAATCTGCTCGAGGAAAGCTTCACCGCTCCGCAAAAGCCAGGAATTTACCAAACGATTGTAAACGAAAGAACGATGTATTTTGCAGTGAACTTAGATGAACGGGAAAAGTCAATCCCTTACTCAGCTTCTTTTGACGTAAACCAGTCGATTAAACAAGGTGAACATAATGTTGTGAATCGTCCATATGAGGGGCTGTGGTTTTGGTTAGTTCTTGCTGCTTTAATGGTTCTGTTTCTCGAATGGGAGGTGATGAGGCGTGGGACTCGAGCTTAAATATCCTTTACTTCTTTTATTATTAATACCAGCTGGTGTGGTGCTATTTCTTTTTTTCAAGCAATCAAAAGGATTTAAACAGGCAAACAAATTATGGATCACTTGTATAAGAGGGTTAGTGTTTACACTATTAATTTTGAGTCTGGCCACGCCTCAGCTTATTTTTCAGACAGACGAAAGAAATGTTATTTTTCTCGTAGATTCTTCTGCCAGCATGATTGGAACTGAAGACGAAATTTTATCTTGGATTGAAAAAAGTGTTCAGTCCAAAAAAGAAAAAGATGAATTTGCGGTTTTATCATTAGGAAAAAATGCAGCAGTAGAACAATCATTTCAAGCGAATAAAGATTTAATTCAAGAATTTTCGTCTAATATTAATCGTTATGACACAAATCTTGAACAAGGTATTCAATTAGGGAGTTCCATTTTTCCGAATAACTCTAATGGTCGTATTGTTTTATTTTCAGATGGAAATCAAACCTCAGGAAATATCCTTGATGCTGCACGCTTGTTGAAGCAAAGAGGTATTGTATTAGATTATGTACCGATTTCTCGGCATGTTGGACAAGATATGGCGATTACGGAATTTACGGTGCCTTCTTCTTTGTACGAAGGGGAAAAAGTAAAATTAACGATGAAAGTAGAAAGTAATTATGCTGCGGAATCTAAAGTCCGAATCACGTTGAATGATGAAGAGATTATTGAAAAAAATGTCCAGATTAAAGAAGGGACGAATTTATTAACCTTTACCCACGAAGCAACTGAAACAGGATTATACGTCTATAAAGGAGAGATATTAGCTAAAGGGGATACTTTTGCGGAAAATAACTATTTGCAGGCGATCTCCAACGTAAAAGGAACACCTAAGGTATTAGTTGTTCAGACTGAGCAAAATGAAGGGGTTAGCCAGATTCTGCAATCATCAGGACTGATAGTAGATCAAATAACACCGCAACAATTGCCAACATCTCTTTCTAATTATTTACGATATCAATCTATTCTTTTTAATAACGTTTCTGCGACAGATATAGGCGAAAAGAAAATGAAACTCATCAGCCAAGCCGTAAAAGATTTTGGAACAGGGTTTGTCATGGCTGGAGGCGAAAATAGTTACGGCCTTGGAGGTTATTTTAAAACACCGATTGAAGAAATACTCCCTGTAGAAATGGAAGTAAAAGGGAAGCAGGAGCTCCCTTCACTCGGACTGATTATCGTATTGGATCGCTCTGGAAGTATGGAGGGGGAGAAACTATTACTAGCGAAAGAAGCAGCTGCTAGGTCAGTAGAATTGCTTCGAGACAAAGATACGCTAGGCTTCATCGCATTTGACGATCGCCCGTGGGAAATCATCGAAGCAGCACCCATTCAAAATAAAGAAGAAGCGATTGAAAAAATTCGTTCTGTACCTGCAGGAGGGGGAACGGAAATTTACTCGGCTCTCGAAGAAGCTTTTAATAAGCTCATACCATTAAAGTTGCAGAGAAAACATATTATTTTGCTGACAGACGGACAATCTGCGACGAATAATGATTATCACGCCCTCATTGATAAAGGGAAAGAAACAAATATAACACTTTCGACGGTAGCTTTAGGGCAAGATGCAGATAAGCTGTTGTTGGAGGATTTAGCTGAATACGGATCTGGGAGATTTTACGATGTTGTAGATGATTCAGTGATTCCAAGCATTTTATCGAGAGAAACGGCTGTTCTTACTAGAACGTATATTGTAGATGATCCATTTTATCCGAACATCCATCCGAATGTTGATTGGGATCCATTATTCAAGGATGGAGTTCCAGAAATGAATGCCTATATTGCTGTTACACCGAAAGCAACTGCACAAACTGTTCTGTCAAGCGAAAAAGAAGATCCCATACTTGCAGAATGGCAATTTGGACTCGGGAGGACAATTGCGTACACGTCAGATTTAAGTGGAAAATGGGCAGGGAATTGGGCGAAATGGGAGCAATGGCCACAATTTATTAATCAACTAGTTAGTAGAACGTTGCCTTCCTATAGCAGTGAGCCTTACACGGTACATGTTGAAAATAGAAATGGTCACACGAGCATTCAATTGGAATCATCTAGCAGTGACCTTGGACCAATAGAAACGGCTGTCGTTTCGCAATCAGGGGAACAAATGGATACAAGCATGAAAATTATCGCGCCAGGCAAATATGAACTAGTGATGGAGCATAATCCCGGCATGTATTTCCTGCGAATTAAGCAATATTCAGATGAAGGAGAAGAAAGGCTATATAAAACGGGCTTTACGGTTCCGTATTCAGACGAGCTGCTCTTAAAAGGAAATAACTTTTCGTTACTTAAAGAAGCTGCTAGCATTACTGGAGGAAAACAATTATCGAAAGAAAGAATGGCTTTTGACGATCTTCCACATTATCCGGTTAAAAAACAATCCATTTCCATGTGGTTAATATTTATCGCTTTTCTATTCTTTTTTCTTGAAATAGCCATTAGAAGGTTCGGTTTACTTCCTATAGCATCGTGGGCAAGAAGATATGTAAAACATAGAAAAGACGTTAGTAAAGAAATTGAAATTCCAAAGATTAAAAAGCTAGAGCAATCTAGTAAGCGAGGGGGAAAAGCAAATCCTGTTAAAACTCTCAAGCAAAAACAGGATTATCAGAAAGTGAAATCTACCAACAAGACTGAATACGAAGAAAAAAGTAAACAGAATCCTGAAGACAACATGAGAAGACTCCTTGAAGCGAAAAAACGGAGTAACAGATGAAATTCGACAAAGTGCGTTTTATTTTATTATTTTTTCTACAAATGATAGGATTATATTAGAGAAGTTGCTGAAAATGATAGTATGGATTCTCCTAAAAATGGTGACAATAATTTTAAAATTACTATTTACTTATAGTAATTACAAATAAGTTTGACAAAGTTCGACAACAGTCCTATAATGGCTTTGTAACTTATTAATAGTTGAGAATCTAATTATCATTTTCTCAATGAAATAATAATAAAACGGAGGTTTAATTCAACATGGCAGAACGTATGGTAGGTAAACAGGCACCACGCTTTGAAATGGAAGCAGTATTGCCTAATAAGGAGTTTGGCAAGGTAAGCTTAGAAGAAAACATGAAAAATGATAAATGGACAGTGCTTTTCTTCTATCCAATGGATTTTACATTCGTATGTCCGACAGAAATCACTGCTCTTTCTGACAGATATGACGAATTTGAGGATTTGGATGCAGAAGTAATCGGTGTTTCTACTGATACCATTCATACTCATTTAGCTTGGATTAAAACGGATCGAAAAGATAATGGTCTTGGTGACTTAAACTATCCACTTGCAGCTGATACGAATCATGCAATTTCAAAAGAATACGGTGTATTGATTGAAGAGGAAGGAATCGCTCTTCGCGGCCTCTTTATCATCAGTCCTGAGGGAGAGTTAATGTATTCTGTTGTTAACCATAACAACATTGGCCGTGACGTTGACGAAACATTACGTGTTCTTCAAGCATTACAAACTGGTGGTCTATGCCCAGCTAACTGGAGACCTGGACAAGCAACATTATCAGTTTAACATTATTGGACAGGCAACCTTATGCCTGTCCTTCATAATGATTTGATAAATGAGAGGAGAATCATATTATGAAGCTTCGTGAACCAATGCCTGAGCTTGTGGGTGCAACTGAATGGTTAAACGGACAAGTTACGAAAGATGAGCTGATTGGGGAAAAACCAACATTATTCCATTTCTGGTCTATCAGTTGTCATCTCTGCAAGGAAGCAATGCCACAAGTAAATCAATTTCGCGACGACTTTAAGGATAAATTGAATGTAGTTGCAGTTCATATGCCACGTTCCGAAAATGATCTAGATCTTGAGGAAATAAAGAAGGTTGCTTCCGAGCACGGAATCACTCAACCGATTTTTGTTGACAGTGAACTAAAATTTGCCGATGCTCTTGAAAATCAATATGTTCCTGCATACTATGTCTTTGACAAAGAAGGAAAGCTTCGCCATTTTCAAGCTGGCGGCGGCGGTATGAAAATGCTTGAAAAGCGAGTTAATCGAGTTCTAAATGAAGTTGAAAAAGCATAAGAATATTTATATTTGAATCGACGTCCAAAGTTTTTATTGGACGTTTTTTTGTGTTAATGCTAAGTTATAATTGTTTTCTATAAAATAATTAAGATTGGAGCAGAAATCAAGCTAGTCTCAAATCACATAGCTCTTTCGATAAGCATAAAAGCAAGCTATTTAGTAAAAAAATAATCTCATCTCAGACTTTTGGAGTAGGAAGTTTGCGAAATTGGGAGGAATGATAAAAAAAATTTGAAAAACAGTGGAAAAAAATTTCGGAAGCCGATATATTAGTTATTACGGCCAATTGCCATAGGGGAGGGATTTGTATGGACACATTTAAAAAGTTAAGGCAATATTACTGGCCATACAAACAATACTTTTTCATTTCGTTGTTCTTTTTGCTATTTGTGACGGCGGTTACAGTAATTTATCCGATCATTCTTCAGCTTACGATCGATGAAGTAGTATTGAAAAGTCAGTATAACTTAATTGCACCATTAACATTTGGTTTTTTAGGAATAATGATCATTAAAGGAATCGTTACGTTTATCCACCAATATACAGGAGAATTGTTTGGAATTAAATCCGTATACAGCTTGCGTAACGCATTATATGAAAAATTACAGTTTTTGCCATTCAGATATTACGACAATGCAAAAACTGGAGATCTCATGTCGCGTTTAACTGCGGACGTTGAGTCTTTCCGATTCTTTTTATCGTTTGGATTTTCAGAATTATTCCGCTTTATTTTAATGTTAACGGTTGCCTTTGGGGTCATGTTTTATTATTCTGTTCCACTTACACTAGCAACGATGATATCTCTGCCATTTTTATTTTTTGTTGTATATAAGTTTGATAGGGCGGTGCATCCTGCCTTCCGTGGAATCAGAAAATCCTTTGGAAAACTAAATACGAATGTACAAGAAAATATTTCGGGTATCAATACAGTAAAATCATTGTCAAGGGAAGAGTTTCAAACTGGAAAGTTTAACGATTCCAACGCTGATTATAAAGATAATATGATCTTTACTTCTAATATTTGGGCTAAGTATTTTCCATTAATGGAGTTTCTCGGAAACGTTTGTGTCGTAGCTCTACTATCATTTGGGGGCTATCTAGTTATTAAAGGATCCTTAAAACCAGGTGAGCTCGTAGCTTTTTATAGTTTAGTAGGTTATATTTTATGGCCTATAATGAGTTTAGGATTTACTATTAATATGTTTTCTCAATCAAAGGCTTCCGGTGAAAGGCTTCTTGAGATTTTGGAAGCTAAGGAAGATATTGTTGATAAAGTGAACGCTTATGCTCCTGAACGATTAAAAGGTGAAGTTGAGTTTAAAAATGTTTTCCTACGTTATGCCGGAGACGACAATTTTGCCTTGAAAGATATTAGTTTCAAAGCTGAAGCTGGAAAAATTATCGGGCTTGTCGGATCAACTGGATCAGGTAAAACAAGTATTACTCAATTGATTACTAGATTTTATGAACCCGAATCTGGCGAAGTGTTAATAGACGGTAAAAATGTAAATGAGTATGCTTTAAAATCACTGCGCAGCAATATCGGATTTGTATTGCAAGAGAGCTTTTTATTTTCTTCTACAATTAAAGCGAATATTGCATACGGAAGACCAGATGCAACGATGGATGAAATCATTGACGCTGCGAAAAGAGCGGATGCACATAATTTTATCGTAGAGTTGCCCGATGGGTACGATACGGTTTTAGGTGAACGTGGGATGGGACTATCTGGAGGACAAAAGCAAAGAATTGCCATTGCCCGGGCCATTTGTCTTGATCCGAGCATTCTCATACTGGATGATGCTACAAGTGCTGTTGATATGGAAACGGAATTTAAAATCCAAGCAGCCATGAGGGAAGTCATGAAGGGGAGAACAACCTTCATCATTGCTCACCGAATTTCTTCTTTAAAGCATGCGGATGAAATTCTCGTATTAGAAGACGGTAAAATCGTCGAAAGAGGCACACATGATGAGTTGATTCACAATGGTGGTCAATACGAGCGCGTCTATAAAATCCAGTTCCAAGATCAAAGGGCAATCTTGCAAGGCCAGAGAGGGTGAGAAAGAATGGAAAAAACAAAAAAAATAAATCCACTCGTATTGGAACGATTTCGTTATTCCACTGAGCAATTAATAGATAAACCATTTAACTGGAATCAGATGGGAAGGCTGTTTGAATATTTAAAGCCTTATTCAAAGAACTTATTGCCGGCTTCCATCATTACTGTATTGATTACTACAGCTGTTAGGCTCATTATCCCGATTTTAATTGGGGTGTATGCATTAGATAAAGCCATTAAACAGCAGGGAAATGTTTCTTACTTAATGTGGATTGTAGCGATTATTGCCGTACTTTATTTGATTGCATATGTTGCAAACATTTATCGAATTAAATGGAGTAATGAACTTGGTCAAAAGGTCATATACGACTTGCGTAAACATGTATTTACTCACGTGCAAGGACTGTCTCATTCCTTCTTTGATCAAAGGTCTGCGGGTTCGATCCTTGTTAGGATCATGAATGATACGAATTCATTGCAGGATCTGTTTACGAATGGGGTTATTAACATTTTTATGGATATGTTAATGCTCGCTGGTGTAATAGTTATTTTATTCACACTAAGTCCGCAGCTAACGTTGGCTGTATTGGTCATCCTGCCATTAATGTTTTTAATTTCAACGACATTGCGTAAAAGTATTCGTAGATCCTGGCAATTTATGAGAATTAAACAATCAAAATTGAATTCACATTTGAATGAAAGTATTCAAGGTATTCGCGTTACACAAAGCTTTACTCAAGAAAGAGAAAATATGGCATTTTTCGATGGCGTCAATCAAGAGAATTATGATGCTTGGCAAATCGCGACGAAGAAAAGTGCGTTTTTCCGTCCATTAGTGGAGTTGACTAATGCGATTGGTACAGGGGTGCTCATATGGTATGGTGCACACTTAATTCAAGCACAGTCATTAACTTTAGGTGAGTTTGTTTCCTTTGCCTTTTATCTCGGAATGTTCTGGGAGCCAATATCAAGACTTGGACAATTGTACAATCAGCTTTTAATGGCGATGGCCTCATCCGAACGTATCTTTGAATATTTGGATGAACGTCCGATTGTCCACGAGCAGAAAAATCCAATTGAGCTTGAAAATATTTCTGGACATATTGCTTTTGAACAAGTTGAATTCTCCTATGATGATAAGCGAAAAGCATTAAAGGGTATTTCTCTAGAAATGTTGCCTGGTCAAACAATCGCATTAGTTGGGCATACGGGCTCAGGGAAATCAACGATTGCCAACTTGATTTCACGCTTCTACGATCCTACAGGTGGAGCAGTAAAAATTGATGGCCATGATCTAAGAGAAGTCTCATTAAGAAGTTTACGTCACCAAATTAGCGTCGTTCTTCAAGATACATTTATTTTCTCTGGAACGATTATGGAAAATATTCGATTTGGTAATCCTTTAGCAACAAATGAACAGGTGAAGGAAGCAGCACGGGCAATTGGCGCAGACAAATTTATTGAAAATCTTCCTATGGGATTTGACACAGAAGTAGAAGAGCGAGGGAATATTTTATCTGTAGGAGAAAGGCAATTACTTTCTTTTGCACGGGCATTGCTTGCGGACCCTCGTATCATTATTCTAGATGAAGCGACAGCAAGCATTGATACAGAAACAGAAATTCAAATCCAACATGCGTTAAAAACGTTGTTGCAAGGAAGAACGTCCATCATTATTGCCCACAGATTGTCGACAATCCGTGATGCAGATAAAATTTTCGTACTGGAAAATGGAAATATTATTGAAGAAGGCAATCATGACGAGCTGATGGCACAAAAAGGCGAATACTACCGTCTCATTGAGGCACAGTTTAAGGTAATGGATGCTATATAATGTAAAGGTTAAAGCAGTGCATAATGAAAGGATGTGACCAATTAAGGCACATCCTTTTTCACGTTCTCATTTCTATTTGTAATTGATTTGCTTCAATGATCCGTTCTGGATGGGAATAAATATTTAGTTTATCTTTTCTTACAAATCCTATTACCGTAATTCCGAGATCATTTGCGAGTTCAATTCCAAGCGTAGTAGGGGCAGATTTAGAGATTAATATTCCCGCACCGATTTTAGATATTTTTAATATTACTTCAGAGGAAATTCTCCCGCTGAAAACGACGATTTTATCTTTAACGGGTACATTATTTTGTAAAATATAGCCGTAGAGCTTATCTAATGCATTATGTCTCCCGATATCGGAATAATTATAAAGAATTGTATCATTAGTACAGAGGGCAGCATTATGCACGCCACCAGTTAGTTGAAAATCTATCGAGCATTCCTGTAATAGCTTCATTAGCGAAAAGCATTCATGAATAGAAATCGAATGTCTGCTCATGATTGTTTTAGCAGTATTCGCATCATTATAAAAATAAAACTGTCTGCTTTTTCCACAACAGGAACCGATCATTCGCTTGGAGAAGAATTCTTTATTAATAGATTGCTTAATTTTTAAATGTACATATGCAAATCCCCGATTTTCATCAATTTCTATAGAAGATATTTGATCCACACTTCTTATTAACCCTTCTGAAGCAAGAAAGCCGATTACAAGTTCATTTATATTTGTAGGACTGCAAACAATCGTAGCAAACTCCTCATCGTCAACGTAAATGGTTAATGGATACTCGACAGCAGCTAAATCGGTTGTTTCAAGTAAGCCATCTCCATCGTATTTTAAAATGTTCAGTTCGCCTTTCATTTGAATGTTCATCGTATCGCCTTCTCAACTAATATCTTGTTCAAGATCTTCAACTCTTTTTTCCACATACTTTGTATCTTTTTGTGAAAGGTATAGATCAGCTTTTTCAACCGTCACGCTAGCATTATATTCTGGAATGCCAGCATATTTTTCATACACACCTTTTTCAATTAATACATTTCCTTCCGGCCAATAAACAGAAATATTTCCACTTCTTGTATCAGCATATTTTGCTTTTCCTTGGAAGGTTCCATATTTGTTATAGACAACAATTGCTTCTCCATCTACTATTCCAAGAGCTTGAGCATCTTCTGGATGAATGAGGACATCATACCGATCTGCATCATTAAATGGATCCTTATCACTGTAGATCATCGAATTAAATTGCTTTCCTCGTCTTGTCGTTAAATAAAACTGACCATCAGGCTTTCTGACGTCAGGCAATTCAATTGGAATAAGATTGGCTTTTCCATCTTCTGTCGGACAAATTCCGTCTTCACAAAGCCAAGCTCCACCCCATTGAAAAACGTCGCCGCGTTCTTTTAAATGCTGGATTCCGTCATAATTTGGGTTGGCAATCGCAATTTCGTTCCGAATTTGTTCCGCTTCTGAAAAATTAAGCAGATGTTTCTGTTCCGGTTTAATCAGCCCTGCAAGTTCCACATATATCTCCCATTCACTGCGAGCTTCCTCAATACGCGGACCTTTAATTTCTGGTGAAAAATAAACCATCCGCTCCGTCGATGTAGAAGTGCCGCCTCCGCGTTGTTCATATCTTGTCATAGCAGGGAGGACGATTACCTCTTCTTTTGCATCTACAAGGGTAGAGCTGTTAAGAATAATGTCTTGATGAACACGTAATTCAATATTTTGCAAGCATTTCTCTATAAAATGAGGATCTGGCATTGTTTCGAGAAAATTGCCTCCAGACGTATAAAAAACCTTTGTTTTTCGTTCGTGATCCTCTGGCAACATCGCATTTTCCAAAGAAACGCCGACGATATCACCTTGCCATTTCGGAATGTCAAAGTTCCATATCTTTTCTAAGCGCGCAATATTGGCTTTATCAAAATCTCCTCCAGGAAGCGAAAAAGGATCTGCCCCCATTTCGCCAGAACCCTGAACTCCTGAATGGCCCCTGATTGGCATGACTCCACAATACTTACGTCCGATAAATCCTCTTAAAATGGCTAAATTGGCTACTTGTGAGATATTATCAGTCCCAAAGCGATGCTGTGTTAACCCCATCGACCATACGAAGACGCCGCTTTTTGCATTTGCTAACAGGCTGGCAAATTCGAACATTCTTTCTTTTGAAATGCCTGAAGACTTTTCGAGAATTTCCCAATCAAGTTTTTCAACATGCTCTCGTAAACGATCTAAACCCTTCGTATGATCACGGATAAAATGATGGTCGAGAGCAGATCCAGGATGCTGTTTTTCCATTTCAAACCAATGTTTAATGACGCCATTCATAAAGGCGATGTCTCCACCAATATTGACCTGGTAAAAATCATCGGCAATTTTTGTGCCAAATAATGCGGAATCAGGGATGGATGGAACCCAGTATCCATCCATTGCAGGCTCTCTGTATGGATTGATGCAAATGATTTTAGTCCCTTTTCTTTTTGCTGCATACATGTACTTAGTGGAAACGGGTTGGTTGTTTGCTGCTACAGAACCCCAAAATATAAGGACATCGGTTCCGATCCAATCCTGATAGTTACAACTGGAGGCACCAATTCCAAGCGATCTTTTTAATGCTGTTTTACTCGGGGAATGACAAATACGGGAAGCGTTATCAATATTGTTCGTTCCTAAAAATCTCGCAAGTTTTCCAGCAGTATAAAAAACTTCATTCGTAATTCCTCTAGCCGTCAAGAAAAAGGCTAATTGCTTAGGATCAATACTTTTTATTTTTTCAGCTATTTTGTTTAATGCTTCATCCCAAGTAATTCTCCTAAACTTCTTTTCACCAGGTTTTCTTGATAAGGGATAAGGAATTCTTCCTAATTGTCGGAGGTCCTTACTCTTCATCTTGCGAAGTTCTTCAATATCACTATGCAATATTTCCTCTTTTATCGCAGGCATCGTATTTAATCTCAATACGTTTAGGCGTGTTGTACAAAGATGAGGTCCTTTTAAAGTTTGATCTTTTAGCCCTGAAACACCTAGTGCACATCCATCGCAAACTCCTTGCGTAAGAATGCGGTAGGCGTAAGGAAGATTATCGCGATTTTCCATCACGACTTTCATCGTATCGCGAATATGTTTTGGTTTAACCTTTCCAAGTCCAAATGGAATCGGGCTAACCCAATGTTTTGGATCTGGAATTTTTGGT
The DNA here is from genome assembly GCF_019459225.1 of Bacillus sp. IITD106. Classification (GTDB taxonomy): domain Bacteria; phylum Bacillota; class Bacilli; order Bacillales; family Bacillaceae_C; genus Lederbergia. The sequence continues at coordinate 95,770 of NZ_JAIAZY010000005.1, read as the reverse complement.
AGTTTCATAGGTCCAGGATGCTTCGTTTTACCCATTATAATCATCCTTTCTCATTTTATAATTTTCCACTGTGTTTCTCTAATTTTCAAAAGATTATATACTATTATTCTATCATACCCTTACAAATATCATCACGTTATTATTTATGACTTGATGGTATTCTGATAAAATGAAAAATATCGCTAACTTCTTGGGGGAACTTGAATGCTGCAATTATCAATGTTTAACTTTTTTTTCTATTGGGCAATGTCGATCATAAATGCGTTTTTTCCGTTATTATTTCGTTATAAGGGACTTAGTCCTGGGCAAATCGGTATTGTTTTGGCTGTTGGTCCGATTGTAGCAATCTTTTCCCAACCTTTGTGGGGAATCATATCAGATAAAAAGCAAACGGTTAAAAAAATTCTTCTTCTATTATTAGCAGCAACTTTAGTGATCGGTTTGGCAATATTTTTTAGTCCAACGATGTTACTTTTAGTCATTTGCATGCTTGTATTTCATTTTTTTATGTCTCCGATTCAACCGTTGTTAGATAGTTTATCTACAACATTTGCAAAAGAAAATGGGAGAAGCTATGGATCGATTCGGGTATGGGGTTCGATTGGATTTGCCACTGCATCGTTTATTATCGGGTACATTATTGGAAAAATAGGTATTCAATACTTATGGATGATTTACACAATTATCATTGTTGGCGTTTTTTTTATAGCTTTAAAACTATCAGACTCAAAAGCACCTAGAAATCCAGTTACGAAAGATGGTTTTAAAAAAGCATTTCGCAATCCACAGTTTTTTATTTTTTTAATTGCTGTTTTATTTATCGCGATTCCACATAGAATGAACGATGGTATGCTTGCATTGTATTTAAAATCGTTGGGAGCGCCAGAGGGGCTGATTGGCTTAGCATGGACTTTTTCCGCCTTAAGTGAAGCTCCTGTCGTTGGGATTATGTTCATTTTGATGAGAAGGATTCCTCTCTTAGTGCTTATCAGCATAGCGGGATGCTTTTATACGATTCGCTGGTTTTTATATAGTCTTCTCTCAGAACCTGTATTAATTGTTTCTTCTCAAGCGATGCATAGTGTGACATTTGCTATTTTCATGGTTGCCTCCCTGCAATATGTTGCCTCTATCATTCCAAGAGAAATGATTGCAACAGGGCAAACGGCTTATTTTGCGACATTCAATGGCCTTGCACCTATCATTGGAAGTGCTGCCGGTGGTTATTTAATGGAACATTTTGGAGGAGGTTATATGTATAGGCTGGGCTCATTTTCAGCTCTAATAGGAACCTTTATCGTTGCCGTGTTATTTTTAAGGGAGCGAAAAGTTCAAAATGAGAAGCAGTATGCGTAGGATTGATTAATTTTTTGTTTTGTTTCTTTAACATGGTATAATTTGTCCTATTAATATAGGTTATGTTGAAAGCAGGGATTTGATAATGAAGGCTGGAACAGTTGTAAAGCTTCGTGTAGCAAGGGAAGTGCCATTTGGATTCTTTTTAACTGATGGGGAAGAGGATGTGTTATTGCATCAATCCGAAGTTAATGAACCGATAACGGTTGAACAGGAAGTCCAAGTATTTTTATATCAGGATCATGAAGGAAGGCTGTCTGCAACTTTAACCATTCCTACCGTTCAAATCGGACAGTATGATTGGGTTGAGGTTGTAGAGGTTAAAAAGAACTTAGGTGTATTCGTAAATATTGGATTGAAAAAAGATATTCTTGTGTCAATGGATGACTTGCCTGCACTTTTTTCATTATGGCCAACAATTGGAGACAAGCTTTATTGTTCATTAAAAGTAGATAATAAAAATCGCTTGTACGGAAAGCTAGGAACGGAAGAAATAATGAGAGAAATAGCTATTCCAGCTGAACCCCAGGTTTTTAATAAAAATGTAAAAGGGACGGTTTACAGGCTACTCCTTGCTGGATCTTTCATAATAACAGAGGAAGGTTATATGGGATTTATCCATGAAAGCGAAAGAAGGGAAGAACCACGACTCGGTCAGGAAGTGGAGGGACGTATAATCGACGTTAAAGAAGACGGTACAATCAACGTTTCTTTACTTCCTAGAACACATGAGCAGATTGATGATGATGCCAATGAAATCTTTGAATATTTACAAGGACGAGGTGGCTCAATGCCTTATTGGGATAAAAGCCTTCCAGAAGATATAAAGAGACGATTTAATATGAGCAAAGGTGCTTTTAAAAGAGCACTTGGAAAACTAATGAAGGAAAATAAAATCATCCAAGAGGACGGATGGACGCATATAAAAGATAAGCAAAAGTAAGGGATGCAATTGGTGCATCCTCTTTTTATTTATTAAAATCCGCCTCTAGACTGAGAAAAAAATCAAGCTCAGGCTGGTTAATAGTTCTTTCTATTTCCATTAAAGTTAAGTCATAGAGAACGGAAGGAGGAAAAAATAATGAAAAAGTTTTTACTTATTACAGCTGCTGTTATCTTAGCAATAATAGCACTATCTAGTGTAGGTCATATGATAGGGATGGCGATCAGCCTGTTTATAGTTTACTTTTCCTATAAGCAATTTATGGCTACAAATTCAACGGTAGGAAAAATTATTTGGGCAGTGATCGGGTTGATTGGATTTTCGGGATTATTAGGAAGTCTTCCTGCTCTAGCGGGAGTAGCAGCTATTTACATCCTTTACACAGGATATAAAAACTGGGACAGAACAAAAGAAACGCCAGTTGTTGAAAGTGAAGATCCATTTACCGGCTTTGATCGCGAATGGGCAAAATTAAAAAATCAAAAATAAAGAAACGAGGGAATATACGATGACAAACTTTTTTGAGAAAATGAAACAATCGATTATTGAGGATTTTCAAGGTGTGACAGAAGTGAAAGTTAAACAAAACCCTATTGCACAATTAAATAAATATGTTCGTGATAGTGAAAAAGAGTTAGAAAAGGCTGGAAAATTAGTTGAAAGACAAAGATTGTTAAAAAATGAGTTTCATAAAGAATGGAAGCTAGCAGCTGCACTAGCGAATAAACGTAAAGAACAAAGGGATCTAGCCATTCAAGCTGGTGAGGATGGATTAGCAGAGACTGCACTGCTCTATCAGGCGCAAGCAGAAGAGCAAGTAGAACGACTTAAGCAGGCTTATGATACAGCTATCGAACAATTGTCGGAATTAGAGCAGAAACATGAAGAGATGAAATTAAAAGTAAAGGATATGCATATTAAGAGATTGGAGCTTATGGGCAAGGAAAATGTACTTTCAATGAAAGAAAAAATGAATAAATTATTAAGTGAATCTGAGTTCGGCCAGGCTGCAGAAAATTTTGATTCAGTAGCATCCGAAATGAACAAAAAAGAGTCAAACTTTGACGATGAATATGAAATTACCATTTTCGATGCCAAGATTCAAAAGCTGGCAAAAGAAATAAATAATGCAGAAAAACAAATTCAGACACAAGAAAACGTGGTACAATAACAATTGTTTAAGAAAGGCGTTTCTATGTCGCCTTTCTTTCCACTTTCATTATGGTTTTTTGGAGAAAGGAGGAGGATAAAATGAAAAATATGAGCAAAACGAGTCTTATTGGCTGGTTTATGCTAATTTCTGCCATTGGAATGGGTATTGAAATTCTTTTCAATTGGCGGCTTTTTATCCCTCTAGTCATTGGCTGTTTTCTTTTATATACTGCTAAAAACCGTCGTAAAAAAAGTAGTGCCCGTTTGATTATTGGTTTGTTTTTAATCGTGATTCCAATACTATCTTCAGCTTTTCTAAAATTTTTTATCTTTGTAGCAGTCATATATGCCTTAATAGAGTATTCAAAAACTAAAAAACATTCCCGAACAATTGTTGTTCAAACTGTAGAACCTGAGCCAAAATCTTCCCTATTTAAGAAAAAACAACCATTTATTAAAAATATCTTGTTTGGTAGCCAAAAAAAGGTAAATGAAGTTTTTGAATGGGATGATATTAATATTCAATGTGGCCTTGGGGATACTGTCGTTGATCTTGGAATGACGATGCTCCCTCCTGGTGAGAGCACTGTCGTAATCAGAAGTTTTATTGGAAACGTGCAATTGCTTGTTCCTTTTGATGCTTCCGTCGTTGTAAATCATTCAGGAATTAGTGGAAAGTTGAAAGTGTTTGATGAAGAAACTGAAATATTCAACTCTAATATCATTTATCATCCTGACAGTAATGAAGAAGCAGTTCGTACGATTAAAATCATTACGAATGTTATGATAGGCAATGTTGAGGTGAGGCGAATATGAGAATTCAAATTACATTCTCAATTTACTTTGCTTCAGCAGCCTTTATAGTTTCTGTTTTTGTAGGTGCTGCCCTCATTTTTTTAATTGATGCAGACTGGTATACCGCACTACTCCGGGAAAGTATTTTTTTATTGCCTAATGGAATTTTTATTTTACTTATTTGTATTATATTTGGAGCAGTGACAGGGTGGATTATTGGATATACCGTGCATCAAAAAAGTGACGAAGTAGCTGCAAGATTATTAGAAATTGAACACGGAAATTATGAGTTTAATCCCGAAAAAAGAAAACAAAATGATGATTTTTTAATAATATGGCATAGAATAGAAGGAATTTCACGCCGTCTTAAAGAACAAGCAATTGTACAACAAAAATTAGCGAACGAAAAAGTGGAATGGAATAATCAATTAAAAGAAGAAGTGTTGACGAAAGAACGAAACAGATTAGCTAGAGAGCTGCACGATTCTGTAAGTCAACAATTATTTGCAGCTACAATGCTTTTATCAGCTATTAATCAAAACCCCGATCCTATGAGTGATACTGCAGTAAAGCAAAGAAAGCTCGTGGAAAGCATTGTTAACGAAGCGCAAACCGAAATGAGAGCTTTGCTTTTACACCTTAGACCTGTTCAACTCGAAGGGAAAAGTTTGAAGTCGGGAATAGAAGAGCTGCTTTCTGAACTTACTTCTAAGTTGCCTTTAGAAGTGATATGGAATATTCAAGATATTACATTGGATAAAGGTGTGGAAGACCATTTATTCCGGATTGTTCAAGAAGCGGTTTCGAATACTTTGCGACATGCTAGGGCGAGCCGCTTGGAAGTGAATTTAAAGCAAATCAATCAAGTAGTATTCTTAAAAATATTAGATAATGGGCAAGGATTTGATGTCGAAAATGCTAAATCTGGTTCATATGGATTAACGAATATAAAAGAAAGAGCTTCTGAAATTGGCGGAAGTGTAAAAATGCTTAGTATTATTGGAAAGGGATCAAATATCGAAGTGAAAGTACCAATTTATTTAAAAAAGGATGAGGAGAATGATAAAGGTACTACTTGTGGATGATCATGAAATGGTCCGTATCGGTGTCTCAGCTTACCTTTCAGTTCAGACAGATATAGAAGTAATAGGGGAAGCAGAAAATGGAGCTAAAGGCTTAGAAATGGCTCTAGCATTACGTCCGGATATTATTTTAATGGATCTTGTTATGGACGAAATGGACGGCATTGAATCAACAAAAGCGATTATGAAGGAATGGCCCGATGCAAAAATTATTATTGTCACAAGCTTTTTAGATGATGAAAAAGTGTATCCCGCTTTAGAAGCTGGGGCTGCGAGCTACATATTAAAAACGTCAACTGCCAGTGAAATTGCGGATGCTGTAAGGGCAACATATAAAGGACAATCTGTTCTTGAACCAGAAGTGACAGGAAAGATGATGGCCCGAATGAAAGAAAGAAATAAGCCTTTGCTCCATGAAAGCCTAACAAATCGGGAATATGAAATATTGTTGCTAATAGCTGAAGGGAAGACAAACCAAGAAATTGCGGAAGAATTATTTATAGGGTTAAAGACTGTCAAAACACATGTAAGCAATATTTTAAGCAAGCTGGAAATACAAGACCGCACGCAAGCGGCTATTTATGCTTTTAAAAATCAACTAGTCAATCAATAATATACTTCATTTGATATAACGGAGGAATTACGTTGAAAAAACAATTCGCAGTTATCGGACTTGGACGCTTTGGGGGCAGTATTTGCAGGGAACTCGCTGAACAAGGAATGGAAGTATTAGCAATGGATAAAAACGAGGATCGAGTAAATGAATTCGCTTCTATTGCTACTCATGCAGTCATTGCGGATACGACAGATGAAAACATTTTAAAAAGCCTTGGAATTCGAAATTTTGACCATGTAATCGTAGCAATAGGTGAAGATATTCAATCAAGTATTTTAACAACACTTATGCTAAAGGAAATAGGAGTCAATCATATTACAGTTAAAGCGCAAAATGATTATCATGAGAAAGTTCTATTGAAAATTGGAGCAGATTATGTCGTCCATCCTGAAAGGGATATGGGAAGGCGTATTGCTCACTATATTGTTTCTAATAATATATTAGATTACCTTGAATTATCAGATGAATATAGCATAGTTGAAATTAAAGTAAATGATTTACTTGCCGGACATTCATTAGTGGAATTGGATGTGAGGGCAAAATATGGCTTGAACATCGTCGCGATTAAAAGGGGCACAGAAATTATTGTATCTCCATTAGCAGATGACCCTCTCAAAAAAGAGGACATCTTGATTGTTATTGGTGCTGATAGTGATATAAATAGATTTGAAAAGAAGGTAATGGAATAAAGTGAAAAAGCTGCTGGCAAATTCGTAAAATTGTCAGCAGCTTTTTTATCATCATACTTCCATTATTATTGGTAAAATCATCGGTTTACGTTTTGTTTTTTCATATAAGAATGGAGTCAATGTATCCGTTATTTCATTTTTGATTTCGGACCATTGAGTCGTTTTCCGCTCCATAATTTTATTTAGATGCTTGCCGATCATTCGTTGCGCTTCATTAATCAAATCTCCGGATTCACGCATATATACGAAGCCGCGTGAAATAATATCCGGACCTGCCGCAATCGTATGATTTTCCATATCTATGGATACGACGACAATCACTAAACCTTCTTCAGAAAGAATTCTTCTGTCACGCAATACAATATTTCCAATATCACCTATTCCACTGCCATCAATATATACGGATCCGGAAGGAATTTTTCCGGCAATTTCCGCAGTTTGATCGGTCAGTGCTAGTACATCCCCATTATCCATAATAAAGCAATTCTCTTCAGGAACATCACAATCAACGGCCAACTGAGCATGTGTCTTTTGCATCCGAAACTCTCCGTGAATCGGCATGAAAAATTTAGGCTTCATTAATCGAAGCATTAATTTTTGCTCTTCCTGACCACCGTGACCGGATGTATGAATATCGTTTAACGAACCAGCAATTACATCAGCTCCGGCACGATATAATAAGTTTATCGTTCGATTAACACTAATTGTATTACCTGGAATTGGAGAAGACGAGAAAACGACTGTATCTCCAGGTTGAATTTGGATTTGACGGTGAGTTCCATTCGCAATTCTTGATAATGCCGCCATTGGTTCACCTTGACTACCTGTACAAAGAATCGTCACTTTATTAGCAGGCAGGCGATTTAGCTGCTGTGTTGATACGAACGTATCCTTTGGAGCACGAATATATCCGAGTTCTTGTCCAATTTCAATTGCAGCGTCCATACTGCGTCCGAACACAGCAATCTTTCTTCCCGTTGCAACTGCCGCATCTGCTACTTGCTGAAGTCGATGTATATTTGAAGCGAAAGTTGCGAATATGATTCGACCGTCTACTTTACGAAAAATGTCATGAATACTATCGCCGACTCGTCTTTCAGACATTGTAAAATTCGGAACTTCTGCATTTGTGCTATCTGATAATAGACAAAGGACGCCTTCTTTTCCTATTTCAGCCATTTTAGTTAGATTAGCAGGCTCGCCAACAGGGGTGAAATCAAATTTGAAGTCCCCTGTATGGACAATGTTTCCTGGAGGCGTTTTTACTACAATTCCATATGAATCAGGAATGCTGTGAGTCGTGCGGAAAAACGAAACGGATGTTTTTCTGAATTTAATCACATCATCCTCTTTAATTTCAAAAAACTTCGTTTGTCGTAAGAGGCCGTGCTCTTCCAGTTTGTTTTTAATAAGCCCGATGGCTAATTTTCCCGCGTAGATTGGAATATTTACTTGGCGTAGTAAATAAGGAATGCCGCCAATATGATCTTCATGACCGTGCGTGACAAATAAGCCCTTTATTTTATCAATATTTTTAACAATATACGTATAATCAGGAATGACGTAGTCAATCCCTAGCAATTCGTCTTCTGGGAACTTGATGCCCGCGTCAATTAAAATAATTTCATCTTGAAATTGTACGCCATATGTGTTTTTTCCAATTTCGCCTAGTCCGCCAAGAGCAAAAACTGCTGTTTGGTCATTTTTTACAAATTTCATAGTGACACATTCTCCTGTAGTTTAAAATGCTCACTTTGTTTTTCGTACTCGAGGTATGCACCTTCCAATAATTGAATAAATTCAATATTGATTTGTTGGTCTTTTAGCATACGGCGAACAGAGCGCTCATTGTCTGCTTCCATATACATAGATTTTGTTTTTTCGCGAACCGGCATTTCGCTTTTACTATCTTGATAATACACTTTGTAAATCATTTTTATCTCTCCTTAACTCCGTTGTCTATTCGTAAAATTATTAGGACAACTTATCTTTATTATTTTTATTTTAATACTAAATACAAACAGCTTAATTTTATAAAGAATAAGCCCTCCGAAAAAAACAGAGGGACCTTAATTGTTCATTAAGCAATTGTTTTTTTTCTAAGTAAATCTTTCCACCGTTTTAAAAGCTTTTTCCTCAGCTTCTTAAACATTGTGGATCACTCCTTATTATCTATTTTAACCGATACGAGTTCAAAGTAAAAGCAACTTGCAAATAGAAGAGGTAAATTTATGCAACTTTTTTTGATAAAATAAATAGAATATGTTTTTATAGAGCTATTGAGCAAGGCGCTTGCGCTTTTCTTATTTTATTATATGCTTTCTATACGTTCTCTATTATAAAGTTAAATAGAAATAGAAGAATTCAACAAGAGGAGTTTGTTAAATGAAAAAAATAGTTTTCTTTGATATTGACGGTACATTACTAGACGATGAAAAAAATCTACCGGCTTCTACTAAAGAAGCAATCAAAACATTGCAAGAAAAGGGTATCTATACTGCCATTGCAACAGGAAGAGCACCATTTATGGTTACGAAACTGCTTGAAGAATTAAACATGGAATCCTTTGTAAGTTTTAATGGTCAATATGTTGTGTTTAGGAACGAAGTAGTTTATGCAAATCCTTTGGATACAGCGGAACTAAAAAAATTAATAAATATAGCAGAAAATCATCAACATCATGTAGTATTTTTAAATGAAACTACTTTAAAATCTAATGTTAAATTTGATCAGAGGGTGAAAGAAAGCCTTGGAACTCTCCAGATGGTTCATCCTGAGTATGACCCAAGCTTTTACGAAAAAACTGATATTTATCAAGCTCTATTATTTGCAAAAGAAGGCGAGGATTCCTACCTTTCAGAGTTTGAGAAAAACCTTACTTTTATAAGATGGCATGAGGAATCAATGGATGTTGTTCCTAAAGGTGGATCAAAAGCAGAAGGAATAAAAAAACTTATTGAGAGATTAGGGTTCGAAATGGAAAATGTGTATGCATTTGGAGATGGGTTAAATGATATTGAAATGCTGCAAACAGTTGGTACTGGGATTGCGATGGGAAATGCTCATGAAGCAGTTAAAATGCATGCTGACCTTATTACTTCCAATGTTGATGATAATGGGATCGTAAATGGCTTGATAAAAGTGGGTTTGCTTGAGGAACATTTTGAAATCATTTAATAAAAAAATGCTGTCAATTAATATGACAGCAGCTTATCTTTCAATAGGAATAGCGCCTTCCGGAATATAAAATGGGTTACTATCATTAATATGATCATAGAACATAATCCCGTTTAAATGATCGAGCTCATGTTGGAAGACGATGGCTGGAAGACCTTTTAAGCGTAACTTTATTTCTTTTCCATCAACATCGTATCCTTTTATTGTTATACGGGCATGTCTCATTACATAGCCAGGTACAGTTCGGTCTACCGATAAACATCCTTCGCCAGTTGTTAAATACGCCTTTTCAACAGAATGGCTAATAATTTTTGGGTTTATTAATGAATAGTGATATTTTTTGCCGTTATCGTCTTCTATTCGAACCGCGAACATTCTTTTTAAGACATTAATTTGTGGTGCAGCAAGCCCGACACCAGGTCTAAGTCCATATTTTTCGCTTATCTCTGGATCCTGACTATTCTTCAAGTATTCTTGCATGCTATTTAAAATATTTATATCCTCTTGTGACGGAGGGATAGGAACTTCTTTTGCTACCTCCCGTAATACGGGATTATCTTCGCGGACGATGTCTTTCATTAAAATCATTTTGTTCACTCCTGTTTAAGCAAGAATATATAAGAAAAAAGATTCTAATCAATCATATTTTATCTTTTCCTTTATTGTCAAATAGACCATATCACAGTATAGTTATGAGGGAAACCGTTAGGAGGAATTAGATGAAAAAACTATATACTTTTGTCTTTGTATTATTATTATCTGTCTTTTTATCAGCTTGTTCATCTAATGAAGATCATATTTATCAAACGCTGGAAGCAACAGCTGCTAAAGAAACGGATTTTGAAAAACAGCAACAGCCTCTTACTAAACTAGAAACAAATGAAAAAAAATTATTTGATCAAATTTTGGACTTGGGTATGAAGGACTTCGAACAAATTTCTAAACTTGCTGATGATGCATTAGCAAACTTGAAGCAAAGAGAAGAACATTTGAAAAAAGAAAAAGAGTCAATAGAAAAAGCAAAAGAAGAATTTAAACTCGCTGCTGAAGAATTTAATAAGATTAAAGATGAAAAACTAAAGCAAAAAGCTAATGAATTGCAAGAAATTATGAATACACGCTACGAATCATATGAAAAATTATATTCGGCGTATATGAATGGACTAGCTGAAGATAGAAAAATTTATGAAATGATAAAAAATGAAGATTTAAAGCTTGAAGATTTACAAACCCAAATTGAAGCATCGAACAAAGCTTACGAAAATGTAGTTGAACTGAATAGCCAATTCAATGATCAAACTGAAAAGTTCAACAAGGCTAAAGTGAAGTTTTATAAAGATTTAGGTTTAAAAGTGGAAACAAAATAACAATTGAGACGGTTCATTACCGTTTCTTTTTTTATTTTATATCAATCTAATGTATAACAGATCGAAAATAAAATCTTTTTTATAAAACAGATTTATGAATTTTAATAGTACAGTTATAGTAAATCATTAATGTAAAAGAGACGCTGAAGTTATTTCATTGACGAAATAACTGTTTTCATGTACTCTAAATGTGGTTAAACTTTGTATTAATTTTTTCTGGAAAAATATTAGTACAGTTCGTTTTTTTTTATAGGTAAGTTTTTCTGTTTTTCTTCTTAAGAAATGTGGAAAACCTATACTAGTATGAAGTCCGGAACATGAGTAATCTCCCGTTTTTGGGCAAGTTATGATGTCCGTTATCAAATATTATGTTTAGAAAGGATAGGTGGCTTCAATGGCTTCTAAAACAAAGAAGACACAATTCGATGCTGTGAAAACACTCGAAAATATTGAAAGTCAATTTGAAATGGTTCAGATCTTGAATGAAAAAGGAGAGATCGTAGAAGACGCGCTTGTTCCAGATTTATCTGATGAACAACTTACAGAACTAATGCGTCGTATGGTTTATACAAGAATTTTGGATCAGCGAAGTATTTCATTGAACCGTCAAGGTCGCCTTGGTTTCTATGCTCCAACTGCTGGTCAAGAAGCATCACAGCTTGCATCTCAATTCGCACTTGAAAAAGAAGACTTTATCTTACCTGGATATAGAGATGTTCCGCAAATTATTTGGCATGGACTGCCATTATATCAAGCTTTCCTTTTTTCCCGTGGTCATTTTGTAGGAAATCAAATTCCTGAAGGAGTAAATGTTATTCCACCACAAATTATTATTGGTGCGCAATATGTTCAAGCAGCTGGGGTCGCTCTTGGAATGAAAAAGCGTGGTAAAAAATCCGTTGCCGTTACATATACAGGTGATGGTGGATCTTCTCAAGGTGATTTTTACGAAGGAATTAACTTTGCAGGTGCATATGGTGCTCCGGCTATCTTTATTGTGCAAAATAATCAATTTGCCATTTCGACTCCACGCGATAAGCAAACAGCGGCAACAACAATTGCTCAAAAAGCAATCGCAGCCGGCATTCCAGGAGTTTTAGTTGATGGTATGGATCCGTTAGCAGTATATTCAGTTGTAAAGGAAGCGCGAGACAGAGCCATTAATGGCGGTGGTCCAACATTAATCGAAACGTTGTGCTATCGTTATGGCCCACATACAATGGCTGGTGATGATCCTACTCGTTACCGTACATCTGATACTGATAGTGAATGGGAGAAAAAAGATCCGCTAGTAAGATTCCGAAACTACTTGGTAAATAAAGGAATTTGGAATGAAGAAAAAGAAAACGAAGTAATCGAGCAAGCAAAAGAAGATATTAAAGTAGCGATCAAAAAAGCGGATGAAACTCCGAAACAAAAAGTTACTGATTTGATTTCTAATATGTATGAAGAGCTTCCTAACAATTTACAGGAACAGTATGAAATTTATAAAGAGAAGGAGTCGAAGTAGACAATGGCGCAAATGACTATGATTCAAGCTATCACGGATGCGCTTCGTACTGAATTGCGCAATGATGAAAATGTACTCGTGTTTGGAGAAGACGTCGGGGTTAACGGAGGAGTTTTCCGGGCAACAGAAGGGTTGCAAAAAGAGTTTGGGGAAGACCGCGTCTTTGATACACCACTTGCAGAGTCAGGAATCGGTGGTTTGGCTATTGGGTTAACGACACAAGGCTTCCGTCCCGTTCCAGAAATACAGTTTTTTGGCTTTTTATATGAAGTCATGGATTCAGTAAGTGGACAAATGGCTCGTTGGAGATACCGCACGGGTGGAACATTCCACGCACCCATTACGATTCGTTCCCCATTCGGAGGAGGCGTGCATACACCTGAAATGCACGCGGATAGTCTTGAAGGTTTAATGGCTCAGCAACCAGGCTTAAAAGTAGTGATTCCTTCGACACCTTATGATGCCAAGGGACTTTTAATTTCAGCCATTAGAGACAACGACCCAGTCATTTTCTTAGAGCATATGAAATTATACCGTTCTTTCCGTCAAGAAGTTCCAGAGGAAGAATATACAATTCCTTTAGGAAAAGCTGATGTGAAGCGTGAAGGATCAGATTTAACGATTATTGCTTATGGTGCTATGGTTCATGATTCATTGAAAGCTGCTGAAGAGCTTGAAAAAGAAGGCCATTCAGTAGAAGTGATTGATCTTCGTACAGTAAGTCCTATTGATATAGATACAATCATTACATCTGTTGAAAAAACGAATCGTGCAATCGTTGTTCAAGAAGCTCAAAAACAAGCTGGAATTGCAGCACATGTTGTAGCGGAAATTAATGATCGCGCAATTCTAAGCCTTGAAGCTCCTGTTCTACGAGTCGCAGCTCCTGATACAGTGTATCCATTCTCTCAAGCAGAACCGGTATGGCTTCCTAACCATAAAGATATCATCGAAACTGCAAAGAAAGTATTAGAATTTTAAACACTATTATCTAATAGGAGGGAATACCATTGTCATTTCAATTTAAAATGCCTGATATCGGTGAAGGTATCCACGAAGGCGATATAGTAAAGTGGTTTGTAAAACCAGGTGACAAAGTAGCTGAAGATGATGTACTATGCGAAGTGCAAAATGACAAAGCAGTTGTAGAAATTCCGTCTCCAGTAGCTGGAACAGTTGAAGAAATTCTCGTTGAAGAAGGTCAAACTGCAACAGTTGGAGATGTTCTCATTACATTCGATGCACCTGGATATGAAGATCTTCAATTTAAAGGGGATCACGGAGAAGAAAAGACAGAAGCGAATGTACAATCTACTGCTGAAGCCGGACAAGATATTAAGAAGGAAGAAGTAAAAGCTGAGGAAGTTAAAACTACTGAATCGACTGGTGCAGGTGCCCAGCCTGAAGTAGATGCTGACGCAAATAGTCGTGTTATTGCGATGCCATCTGTAAGAAAATACGCACGAGAAAAAGGTATCAATATTCAACTTGTTAAAGGAACTGGTAAAAACGGACGTATTTCGAAAGAAGATATTGATGCGTTCATAAGCGGTCCATCTGCTCCAGATACTGCTGAAACGGCAGCGCCAGCACAAGAAGAAAAAACAGCTGCGGCAGCGGCGAAAGTTATCCCAGAAGGAGAATATCCAGAAACTCGTGAGAAGATGAGTGGAATTCGCAAAGCAATTGCAAAAGCAATGGTTAATTCCAAGCATACAGCTCCACATGTGACTTTAATGGATGAAGTAGATGTCGAGAAACTGGTCGCTCATCGTAAGAAATTTAAAGATGTGGCTGCAGAAAAAAATATTAAATTAACGTTTTTGCCTTATGTTGTAAAAGCACTTGTAAGTGCATTGCGTGAATTCCCTGCGCTCAATACATCAATTGATGATGCAACAGATGAAATTATCCATAAGCATTATTACAATATTGGGATTGCGGCTGATACAGAAAAAGGCTTATTGGTGCCTGTTGTCAAACGCGCAGATACAAAATCTGTTTTTGCCATTTCCAAAGAAATCAACGAATTAGCTGATAAAGCTCGAAATGGAAAACTTGCACCTAATGAAATGAAAGGCGCTACATGCACCATCACTAATATTGGTTCTGCAGGCGGACAGTGGTTCACTCCACTCATCAATCATCCGGAAGTAGCCATTTTAGGGATTGGACGTATCGCAGAAAAACCAATCGTTCGCAACGGTGAAATTGTAGCAGCTCCAGTATTAGCATTATCACTTAGCTTTGATCATAGAATTGTGGACGGTGCAACTGCTCAGAATGCACTTAACCAAATTAAACGACTGCTTAACGATCCTGAACTTTTATTAATGGAGGCGTAAAAAAATGGTAGTAGGAGATTTCCCTATTGAAACAGATACAATCGTCATCGGTGCAGGTCCTGGGGGATATGTAGCCGCTATTCGTGCAGCACAACTTGGACAAAAAGTTACCATCGTAGAAAAAGGAAGCTTAGGCGGTGTGTGCTTGAATGTCGGATGTATCCCTTCCAAAGCATTGATTGCTGCATCACATCGATATGAGACAGCAAAACATTCAGACGATATGGGAATAAAAGCTGAAAATGTAACAATTGATTTCTCAAAAGTTCAAGAATGGAAAGCCGGCGTAGTAAAAAAATTAACAAGTGGTGTAGAAGGTCTTCTTAAAGGGAATAAAGTAGAAATCGTTCGCGGTGAAGCATACTTCGTCGACGATCACAGTATTCGTGTGATGGATGAAAATTCCGCGCAAACCTATACCTTTAAAAATGCTATAATTGCTACAGGTTCACGTCCAATCGAATTGCCAAGCTTTAAGTATTCAAAACGTGTCATTGATTCTACAGGTGCTTTAAGCCTAGAAGAAATCCCAAGTAAGTTAGTTGTAATTGGCGGTGGTTATGTTGGTACTGAATTAGGCACTGCATATGCAAACCTTGGTTCTGAAGTGACGATACTTGAAGGGGCAGATGATATTTTAAGCGGCTTTGAAAAGCAAATGACTGCACTTGTTAAACGCAACTTGAAAAAGAAGAACGTGGAAATTGTAACAAAAGCAATGGCTAAAGGCGTAGAGGAAACTGATAATGGCGTCAAAGTAACATATGATGCTAAGGGTGAAGAAAAAACAATCGAAGCTGATTATGTTCTTGTTACAGTGGGACGTAAACCAAACACTGATGAGCTTGGACTTGAACAAGTTGGAATTAAAATGACTGATCGCGGAGTTATTGAAGTAGATAAACAATGTAGAACAAGCGTAAACAATATTTTTGCAATTGGTGATATTGTGCCTGGTCCTCCATTAGCACATAAGGCATCATATGAAGGAAAAATCGCTGCAGAAGCTATTTCTGGCCAACCATCAGAAGTCGATTATTTAGGCATCCCTGCAGTAGTATTCTCCGAGCCTGAGCTTGCTACGGTTGGATATACAGAAGCGCAAGCGAAGGAAGAAGGCCTTGATATTACGGCTGCTAAATTCCCGTTTGCAGCTAATGGCCGTGCTTTAGCTTTAAATAATACGGATGGATTTGTTAAGCTTGTCACTCGTAAAGAAGATGGCTTAGTTATTGGCGCGCAAATTGCTGGTCCAAGTGCATCAGATATGATTTCAGAGCTTGGCCTAGCGATTGAAGCAGGAATGACTGCTGAAGATATTGCGATGACCATCCATGCTCATCCAACATTAGGTGAAATTACAATGGAAGCTGCAGAGGTAGCTCTAGGAACACCAATTCATATTGTAAAATAAACTTGCCCAAAGGCTGTCTCAACTGAAGTACTATTTACTTTCAGAAAGGAGACAGCCTTTCATTTTCGGGAATGTATTTGCATAAAATCATATTAATTTAACGATTCGTGCAAAAACATGTGAAATGACGGTGATTTAGATGGTGAAGAAATATGTTGCACTTCTTCTACAATTAATCATTTGGAGCGGTTTTACACTTGCGGAATGGCTTTCTGGAAAAGATCACCTCGTATCTAAAGTCATATTATTTATCGTGTTTAGTTATCTCGCCATACTATTAGCAAGCAAAATAGTTGATTCGAGCAGAGACACCTTTATCATTACTGTTTTAAGTTTAGTCACATATGGATTGCTACAATCAATGCTGAATTTTTTAATATAATTCCTTGAATGCTATAAATATACAAGTCTATAATAATCATACGTAAGCTCACAACTAGAAAGGGGAACGGTATGAGATTTATAGTCACCATATTTATTGCAGCAATTGTATTATCTGCGTGTAGCAGCACGTCTACACAGAAAGCAGAAAAAAAGGAAAACAATCAGTCAGTGACCGAAGAAAAAAATTCTGACTCAATAGAAAAAGAGGAAGAACAAAAGGTTGAAGACAGCATGGAAGAAGAAAAAGTTGAGGAACAAAAGGCAGAAGAAACTGTTCCTGAGTATAGAATGAATGCAGTTTTTGCTCTTGAGCCAATAGAGGAGGCAAATCCGAAAGTTGCTTTACTGACAATTGATGATGCCCCTGATCAATACGCGCTTGAAATGGCTAAAACGTTAAAAGATTTAAATGCACCAGCGATTTTTTTCGTTAATGGACATTTCATCAATTCCCCTGAAAAAGAAACTATTTTAAAAGAAATATACGATCTTGGATTCGAAATAGGGAACCATACGTTCTCACATGCTAATTTGACTACTCTATCTCCTGAAGAGCAAAAAGAAGAAATTCTTTCTGTAAATGATAAAGTTGAAGAAATAACTGGGGAACGTCCTAAGTTCTTCCGTGCTCCATTTGGTGAGAATACAGATATCAGCAAGCAAATCGCTGCTGAAGAAAAGATGCTTGTCATGAACTGGACATATGGATACGATTGGGAAAAGGACTATATGTCAAAGGATGCCATTGCTAATATTATGGTGAATACAGAGTTATTAGGGAATGGCGCGAATTTACTTATGCATGATAGAGAATGGACAAACGCAGGGTTGGAGCAGATTGTTAAGGGTTTAAGGGAAAAAGGTTACGAAACATTAGATCCAAAATTAATAGAAACGCCTAACTAAGAAAAGCGCAAGGCGCCCGTTCAGCGACGTACAAACTTTTTAAGCTTCTGACGAGATAAAGGAAACACGGCGAGGTTGGAAAAGCGTAAGGCGCTCGATTAGCCCCGACAAGCAAATGTTCTGAGTCAAAAAAAGTCTGCTTTTTGACTTTTATTGACTCAGGTTATTTGACCTCGAGGGGCTAGCGCCTGGAGCTAGACAAGACGAGCCGATGTTGACTTATCGTAGGAAGAAGCTGAAAGTTTGCTAGTCGCTGGGCGCCTGGAGCTAGACAGGACGGACACTGGTCCCGTAATAATTCTTAGTAAAAATATATACTTTTTTAACAATGAAAAGAGAGGCTCATCTGCCTCTCTTAAATATGTTACTTGATTGCTTCGAATTCTTTAATAACCCTAATCGTCTTTAATGTTTCGTCTTCAAGTCCTTGAACTGGTAAACCTACTTCAAGGTTTTTTCTAATATATAATAGATTCTCTTCCGTAATAATCTCTCCTGGTATAAAAATAGGGATACCTGGTGGGTAAACCATGATAAATTCGGCGCTAATCCGTCCAGCAGATTCTCCGAGAGGGACAATTTCGGTCTCGGAATAGAAGGCATCTCGAGGACTCATAGCTAAAAGAGGAATATCAGGTAGAAGCACATTATGATGGTTTGCATCATCATCCACTTTTCCGAATTGCTCGGATAATTTTTCTAATGCTTCAATTAGGACGGTGGCCTCTACTTCAGAGTCTCCAGGAGTAATAATACATAAAATATTATATAAATCAGAAAGCTCTACTTCTATTTGATACTCATCTCGAAGCCATTTTTCAGCTTCATATCCATTAATACCAAGGTCTTTTACCGAGATGATTAGTTTCGTTGGATCATAATCGAAGACAGCGTCAGACTCAAGAATATCTTTTCCAGGACACGAGAGATGCGGGATCGTATTTACCTTTTTGCGAATGGATTCAGCAAGGGAGATGGCCTTTCCAATAAGATCTCTTCCTTCTATTGCAAGTCTTCTTCTGGCTGTATCGAGTGAAGCGAGTAATAAATAGGAAGTTGATGTAGTTGTAAGCATACTGATAATGGATTGTACCCTTTGTGAAGACACAAGTCCTTCGCGGACATTTAATACAGAACTTTGCGTTAACGATCCACCAAGCTTATGCACACTAGTTGCTGCCATATCTGCCCCAGCTTCCATAGCGGAAATAGGCAAGCCCTCATGGAAATGAATATGCACTCCATGTGCCTCGTCAACTAGAACTGGAACATGATGCGAATGAGCAATTTCGACAATCTTCTTTAAGTCTGCGGCTATTCCAAAATAAGTCGGGTTTATGACAAGTAATCCTTTTGCATCAGGATGCATTTGTAAAGCTTTTTCAACTGAATCTGTGGTGATCCCATGGGAAATTCCTAAATTTGAATCGATTTCAGGGTGGATGAAAATAGGTGTAGCTCCAGAAAAGACAATCGCTGACATAACCGACTTGTGCACATTCCGTGGAACAATGATTTTATCCCCCGGCCCACAGACTGACAAAATCATTGTCATAATTGCACCACTTGTCCCTTGTACAGAGAAAAACGTATAGTCTGCCCCGAAAGCTTCGGCTGCTAATTTTTGTGCCTCTTTTATCATTCCTTTTGGGGAATGCAAATCGTCTAAAGGTGTTATATTTATTAAATCTATAGATAGTGCATTTTCTCCGATATAATTTCTAAATTCCGGATCCATTCCAGCTCCTTTTTTATGTCCAGGAATATGGAATTGAATTGGATTGGATTTGGCATGCTGCACCAGTCCCGTAAATAACGGAGTTTCATATTGGGACATTGACGTCACATCCTTTAATGTAGATAGAAAAATGATGAAACAAGAACAAATTATAACATCAATGATTTGTTTTTCAAAGGGATATATGCATAATCAAAATATTGGTATACGTCTTTATAAGTAAACAAATAATAAATATAAGTTTTAAAGGAGCGTTTAATATGGAATATCAATACCCATTTTCGCTAGATTGGACTACAGAAGAAGTCGTTGATGTCGTTCATTTTTTTCATGCCATCGAAGAAGCCTATGAAAAAGGAATCGAAAAATCAGAACTCATGAACAGATATAGGAGGTTTAAAGAAATTGTCCCGAGTAAAGCGGAAGAAAAAAGATTAGATAAGGAATTTGAGGAAGTAAGTGGATATTCTTCTTATAAAACGATTAAAAAAGCAAAAGAAGCAGAGAATCAAATAACGATTAAAATGGGAGGCAAGTAAGTTCCACTATATTACCAGGTGTATGACGTTTATGAAAGTTGGTAAACGGGTACAAAAAAGCAAAAGCAATCATTGCTAATTTATTCAATCTTCTAGACATTAGGTGAACACACAATTTTGTTACCGGCAATATTGCGGCAACATACAATACAATAAGTAAACCCGAAAGTTGAATAAATCTACAACCATTTCGGAAGGGGTGTATTACCATGAAACAAGTAGTGAATGCATATAGGAAAAAGAGTTTGGATAAACAAAAGCTTGCTGTTCTACGTTTAGAGTTAAACTATGAGTTAGCCGTTCTTTTTGACGCTCTACAAGAAAATGATGAAGAAATGAAGGCAAAAACAAAGCGTAAACTAGAAAGAATTCGCACAGAATTAATAAAACTTGAAGCGTTGTGACTTATGAAAATATGAGGATTACTAGATATTTATTGAAAAATTGAAACGGACTCCCACGGATGGAATCATTGGGCAGTTCGTTTTTATTCTATACAGCAACTTGAATTTACAAGTGGTTTTCTCTAAGCTTATTGATAGACAGAATGTCATGGAGGAATTGTAATGGTCAATTGGTCAATAGTAGATTCGTTAGTTAAGGAATGGCTAAAAGAAGCTGGTAGAAACATTATTGCATCATTTGAAACAGCCTTACAAATAGATACAAAAGCTGATGCAAACGATTTAGTGACGAATATTGATAAAGAGATAGAACAGTTTTTCACAAATCATATTCGTAGAAGATTCCCCTCTCATAAGATATTAGGGGAAGAAGGATTTGGTGATGAAATCAAAAAAATGGATGGTGTCATCTGGATCATTGATCCGATTGATGGAACAATGAATTTTATCCATCAGCAGAGGAACTTTTTTATTTCAATTGGAATATTTGAAAATGGAGAAGGGAAGCTTGGCTATTTGTATGATGTAGTACATAATGAGCTTTATTTCGCTAAGCGTGGTGAAGGAGCTTATTGGGATGACATAAAACTCCCAACGCTTGAAAAAGTAGATGTTAATGAAGCCGTTATTGGACTAAGTGCTGCTTTATTAACATCAAATGACTCAAAAAACAAGCTTATTCCTTTAGTAAAGGATGTAAGAGGGACGAGATCGTACGGTTCCGCCGCTCTAGAATTTGCTTACGTTGCAACTGGACGGCTAGATGCTTACATTAGTAAGATGCTATCACCTTGGGATTTTGCAGGCGGGAAAATTATCGTAGAAGAGGTTGGCGGTGTCGTTACAGATTTTAAAGGCGAATCACTTAATCTGCTGGAAAAGAGCCCCATAATCGTTGCAAAACCAGGACTTCACGAAAAGTTAATCAAAGAATATTTTCAAGCCAATTAAAGTGATACTTTGACTTCCTTCTAGTTAGGGAGCCTCACTGGGTATTTAGTGGGTCAATGGAGGCTCCCTAAACTGTTCTTCCCATGGAACTCGCTCTTCCTATAATAAAGAAGAGTTCGCTTATCTACAATTTGCCTTCATCTCTCATTTTTTTCTTCGTTTTAAATCCATAGCCTGTTACTGCTATTAATATGATTAAGCAAGCAATCATGCCAATATAGCTGCTTGCACCTACGGATATTCCAAATCCAACTATTGAAAAAGCACCGATTGTTGCTAATAATAAAAGATTCCATTTAATTCCATTCATTTATTCTGCCTCCTTAAAAATCTATTGTACAAAAAAAATTCCAAATCTTCTATAGCATATGATATAATACTTCAGTTAAAAATAATTTTAAAATGTTTAGCACAAGCGAATGTCGACTAGTTAAACTTTCTGTCTTATTTCCAACGATAAGCCAGAGGTGCCCGAAGTTCATTTGTCGATAAGCAAAATGCTTGTGCTTTTCTACCAGCGGGAGGAAACACCTTGAAATTTAGAGAAGACATACGTAATATTGCCATTATCGCACACGTCGACCATGGTAAAACTACATTGGTTGACCAGCTTTTAAGACAGTCAGGAACATTTAGATCAAATGAACAAGTGGCAGAGCGTGCTATGGATTCCAACGATATTGAAAGAGAGCGCGGAATTACAATCCTAGCAAAAAATACTGCCATTCAATATAAAGATACAAAAATAAATATACTCGATACTCCAGGCCACGCTGACTTCGGAGGAGAGGTCGAGCGTATTTTAAAAATGGTCGATGGAGTTCTATTGGTTGTAGATGCTTACGAAGGCTGCATGCCCCAAACACGATTTGTTCTAAAAAAAGCATTGGAACAAAAATTGACGCCAATTGTTGTTGTAAACAAAATTGACCGTGATTTTGCTCGTCCAGAAGAAGTGATCGATGAGGTACTTGAACTGTTCATAGAATTGGATGCAAGTGACGAACAGTTGGAATTTCCTGTTATATATGCTTCAGGAATTAAAGGAATAGCGACAAGAGATATGAACGAGCCTGCAGAAAATATGGAAGCATTATATGAGACAATTATTGACTTTATCCCTGCTCCAGTTGATAACAAAGAAGAACCATTGCAGTTCCAAGTTTCATTACTCGATTATAATGATTATGTTGGAAGAATCGGGATTGGAAGAATTTTTAGAGGTTCTATGAAGGTTGGCCAGCAGGTTGCTATCCTTAAGCAAGATGGGACGAACAAGCAATTTCGTGTTACAAAAATGTTCGGGTTCTTCGGTTTAAAAAGAGTGGAGATAGATGAAGCTTTTGCTGGAGATCTGATTGCTGTTTCAGGAATGGAAAATATTGATGTGGGGGATACGATTTGTCCAATTGAACATCAAGAGGCGCTCCCTGCATTAAGAATAGATGAACCTACATTGCAGATGACTTTTTTAGTAAATAATAGTCCTTTTGCAGGAAGGGAAGGCAAATATTTAACATCGCGAAAAGTAGAGGAACGCCTCCGCAGTCAGCTCGAAACGGATGTAAGCCTTCGTGTAGAAAACACAGATTCTCCTGATGCGTGGATTGTTTCTGGAAGAGGAGAGCTTCATCTATCTATTTTAATCGAAAACATGAGGCGGGAAGGTTTCGAACTGCAAGTATCCAAGCCACAAGTTATCGTCAAAGAAATAGACGGTGTAAAATGTGAGCCAATTGAAAGGGTTCAAATTGATATCCCAGAAGAACATACAGGCGGCGTCATTGAATCTCTGGGGTCTAGAAAAGGTGAAATGCTGGACATGATAAATAACGGAAATGGACAAGTTCGTTTAGTATTTCACGTACCAGCACGAGGGTTAATTGGTTACACGACTGAATTTATGTCATTAACTAGAGGTTACGGAATTCTAAATCACACCTTTGACAGTTATCAACCGATGCAGCAAGGCAAGGTTGGTGGAAGACGACAAGGTGTTCTAGTATCGATGGAAACGGGAAAAGCGACTACTTACGGTATTTTACAAGTAGAAGATCGCGGAACGATTTTTGTTGAGCCGGGAACTGAAATCTATGAAGGTATGGTTGTTGGTGAGCATACGAGGGAAAATGATATTACTGTCAATATAACAAAAACAAAACATGCAACGAATGTTAGATCCGCAACAAAGGATCAAACTGCAGTCATCAAAAAACCTCGTATTATGTCTCTAGAAGAAGCTCTAGAATATTTAAATGACGATGAATATTGTGAAGTAACCCCAGAATCAATCCGTTTACGTAAAAAAATATTAAATAAAAATGAACGTGAACGAATTGCTAAAAAGAAAAAGTATGCTGAAATGGAACAATAGATGAACAATTAGAATAAATATGCTATGCTATACTCGGCTCCAATAAAAGGGCCGAGTTTTCATTTATGGTAATTGTTTGAGAGAGAGGAAAGGTACGATGAACCTATTGCATATCGGGGATTTTTTACTAGCACTTACGACTTCAGATATAAGGGCGATAAATAATTTTTCACCGACTTTAAGATTTTTTTATCAATTAACGAATAGTGCATCGGCTACTAACTGGTTGCTATGGTTAACGATTACAGGATTATCTATCCTAGTCTATAAACTAGGTTTTGCAAAGAAATTGCCAATATTAAAATCGGCGATTATTTATCTTTTCTTAATTGTCGGATGTTTGTTTTTAACTTTTTTAGCAATATTCCTTCCTATTACAGAAGGTCTAATGGTTGCAGCCCTCATACTTATTATTTATAAAATAAGATTGAATCGTGAAAAAAAAGCAGGAACTTTTAACAAAAATTAATGAAAAACCCAGTATTTTCTCTCATGGAAAGTACTGGGTTTTTTATTTAAAAATCATCATCCTGTGTATCATAGCTATACAGTTGAAAAGAACCGCTCGCTATTCTTGCTTCTGTTTTTGTCTTAATTCGCTCATGGCAGCTTTGACACATATAAGTATGGATTGGTCTATTGCGTAACTTTTTTGCTAATGAAGAATCATCATTCAGTTGTGATTCTTTATCGCACAGGACACATTTTACTCTCATCGTAAAACACCTCTGAAGAATATAAACATTAATTCTTCTTAGTATAGCACGATATGAATTGTTATTTAACTGCTTTTTTCATTAGTCTGTTTTTGTTGCTCATTTTCTAATTCTCTATCGTTTTGGTTGTTCATTTGTTTTTTCGGCTTCTTAACAGCATTTTCTGGGTTTTTACCCATTTCTGGATTCGGTGCATCAGGGATTATTCGTCCAACTATGTCTGATAATTCATTCATTATCCCTTGTATAGGTTTACCAGCCGCCATATCTCTTCTTATTTCTTTTAACCTAGCATTGATATCAGGATCTGCAACAACGACTGCCCCGGCTCCTTGAGGATCGTGTTTTAATCCTTCAGCTACCGAATATTTAATGGTCCCCACTTTTGACCGATCAACGTCAGCATCTACATCAATCCCGACAATTGCAATATTACCTAGAACTACAGCAGTGGCTCCATTTACATTTGGAACTCCAGCGGCAAGATTCGCGAGGTGATTTGCACGCTGTTCATCAGTATCGTTATTGTTTTTATTAATGTTAATATGGCTATTTTTAACGGATACTCCCTGGGGCATAGTTTCGGAATTATTATTGTATCCAGTTTGTCCATTATTGTAACTACATGCAGACATAAGCATAAGAGATGTGATAATAAATATTTTACGCATCCGTATCCCTCCAAAAATATCTTCTTGTCGAGCTTCGATTTTTTATTTATAACTTCTTGACTTATTTTGCTTTTATCTTCTATCTTTATTCAGACTTTCATATATTTCATAAAATAGATGAATACTCTGTAATGTTGTTTCTCCTGACACCGAGCAACGTTCAAGAACATAAGATATTAAAAAGGAGCAGGAGGCATCAATTTTGACAAAAATTTACGTGTTAGATACGAATGTCTTGCTTCAGGAACCGAATGCAATCTTTTCTTTTGAAGATAATGATATCGTCATTCCCGCTGTTGTACTTGAAGAGGTAGATTCTAAAAAGCGGTATATGAACGAAATCGGCAGGAATGCAAGGCATATTGCGAAATTGATTGACAGCTTCAGATCGAAAGGCAAGCTCCATGATAAAATACAGCTTGAGAATGGGGGGACACTTCGAATAGAACTGAATCATCGTTCCTTCCAACAACTTCAAGAAATTTTTATCGAAAAAACAAACGATAATCGCATTTTGGCAGTTGCTAAAAATATTGCACTTGAGGAAGAAACGAAAGCTGAAGGTAAGCCAGTCATTCTCGTAAGTAAGGATGCCCTTTTAAGGGTTAAAGCGGATGCGTTGGGGTTGCATGCAGAAGATTTTACTAACGATCGTGTTGTTGAAATAGATGATATATATACAGGAGTAGGAGAGCACTATGTAAGCTTAGATACATTAGGACATTTTTACGAAAAAGGAGAAATATTTGTACAGGAGCATCGTGATCAGAAGCATTATCCTAATCAGTTTTTAATTATAAGGGACGAACTTGGCAGTTCCGCTTCTGGTATCGGAATCATCGATGCATCTGGTGCAATACTAAAGAAGTTGATAAACCATAATGATCCAATTTGGGGTATAAAACCAAGGAATGCCCAGCAGACAATGGCTATGGAACTACTCGTCAGGAAAGATATTCAACTCGTGACAATGACAGGAAAAGCAGGTACAGGGAAAACCTTACTTGCACTTGCTGCAGGGTTAATGCAGACGGAAGATTTACGCATTTATAAAAAGTTGCTAGTTGCTCGTCCAATCGTACCTGTTGGGAAAGATATCGGCTACTTACCTGGGGAGAAAAAAGAGAAGCTTAGACCGTGGGTGCAGCCCATATATGATAATTTGGAATATTTATTTAATACAAAAAAACCTGGTGAAATTGACGCTATTTTAGCAGGAATGAGTTCTATTGAGGTAGAAGCCCTTACGTATATTAGGGGGCGAAGTATTCCAGAACAATTTATTATTATCGATGAAGCTCAAAATTTGACAAAGCATGAGGCAAAAACGATTTTAACTAGAGTTGGGGAGGGGAGTAAGATTGTATTTATGGGGGATCCCGAACAAATCGATCACCCATATTTAAATGAATACAATAATGGCCTCACATATGTTTTAGAAAGCTTTAAAGGAGAGCCAACGGCAGGACATGTTAAGCTAGTAAAAGGAGAGCGATCCAGTCTTGCACAATTAGCAGCAGATTTATTATAGAATTATAAAAAGATTCGCCACCCGGAAGTGACGGATCTTTTTCTTTTAGCTCATATTATTCAACTCTAAAACCTTTTACATTTTTTATAGGATTATGTTGATTAGAACCGTCAGGATATAAAATATGGACAGGCCCATCCTCTCTAAGCGGCTTACCATCCTTTGAATATTGAAGAATAAGGTTATATCCTTCTTCAAGAGGGAAGCGAATATCCTCTGTATCAGTTTCAATAACTAGTTCTCTGGCATCTTCCAATGGTTCGGCATTTTTTAAAAAGGGATCAAACATAATTCCAAATGTACCAGTCAAAACTTTGACCTTTTCAAATTGACGTTCTGATTTCAATGTTGGCGGAGCAACATTACCTTCCTTAATTACTCGATCCCAATGCTTTGAAACAACTGTAAATTCTTCTTCGTCATTTTCCTCTTGATTGTTTTGTATAAAATATGTATTTAAGTCTATACGGCGGTCATCAAATATCCAAACGCCGGCATCAAGTGTAATTGGAAACTTTACTTTTCCTTTTATTGACATGATTGTGTTCATCACTACAACTCCTTTCTCATTAGTAAAGTATAACTTGTAATTTTTAAAAATAAAAGTATGACTCCTTACTCTAACAGTACAAAAAGACTCGTTCTACTTGCATTTTGGACATATTAGAGGTAGAATTTACAGATAGTATTGTCTGTTTGTTTCAAGAAAGCAGCATGAAAATGTGAACGTTCATTTTTGATAGACGCGTTGTTCTAATATTAAGGGGGATTAAAGTGGTGTCTGATATTCAAATTGATCATAGGGAGAAAGCCTATGCACTGCTTAAGGCGGACGCAGATAAGATATTGCGTTTGATACAGGTGCAAATGGACAATTTAACAATGCCGCAATGCCCTTTATACGAGGAAGTACTGGACACGCAAATGTTTGGTTTATCTCGTGAAATAGATTTTGCTGTACGTCTTGGATTAGTGGACCAAAAGGATGGAAAAGAGTTAATGGGTTCACTGGAAAGACAACTTTCAGCTCTTCATGAAGCATCCTTAAAAAAATAAGGGTTGTATGCAGCAACTTTAATGTATCAAAACTCAAACAGTTTAATTCAATTGTTTGGGTTTGTTTTATAATTACTGATGTTTTCCCCTCGATAGAAACTCAATCAAAGATTGGAAGAGTTTTATGTTAAAAAAAATCATCAAATCCTATGACTATTCCATAATTGCCGTATACATATTACTTTGTTTGTTTGGACTTGTGATGGTTTATAGTTCAAGCATGGTAAGAGCAGTTCAATGGTACGAATATCCTCCAGACTTTTTTTATCAGAAACAAAAAATCAATTTACTAATAGGTTTTTGTGTTTTCTTGTTTTTTGCTCTTTTTCCTTATAAAGCATATCGCAACAAAAAATTCCTTATTATAATGACAGGTATGGCGATACTTGGACTATTTGCCGTAGCAGTAATAGGACATACTACGAATAACGCACAAAGCTGGATTGAATTAGGCGCTCGTAAAATACAGCCATCTGAATTTGTAAAGTTGAGTGTAATCATTTACCTTTCAGCTGTATATGCAAATAAACAACGATATATCGATCATTTCAATAAAGGTGTTTTCCCACCGATATTTTTCCTATTATTTGTAGTCTTTTTAATAAAAATAGAACCAGATAATGGAACGGCTTTTATTACACTCTTAATAGGCATGACGATCATACTATGCTCTGGGATGAGTTTTAAGTCTATTTCTAAGCTAATATTACTTTGCGTAATGATAGGATTAGTACTTTCTCCTTTTATTATCATGAAATTTGATAAGTTTTTTACGGAGGGAAATAAGGGGAGGATTGTTGGATTCTTAGATCCTTTTGGAACATATCAAGATGAAGGGAATCAGTTGGCCAATTCCTATTTGGCTATAGGTTCTGGTGGAATCAAAGGTCTCGGATTGGGGCAAAGTGTACAAAAACTAGGATATTTACCGGAACCACATACTGATTTTATTATGGCGATCATCGCTGAAGAACTTGGAGTTTTTGGTGTAGGCTTTGTAATGTTAGGGCTTGCGTATCTCGTATTGAGGGGTATTTTTATTGGTATACGAAGTCGGGACCCTTTCGGGAGCATGCTTGCGATAGGAATCGCTGCTATGATTGGAATACAGTCATTTATTAATCTTGGAGGAGTATCTGGATTAATTCCTATTACAGGTGTAACGCTTCCTTTTATCAGTTATGGAGGCTCCTCGATTCTAGTTTTATCCATAGCAATGGGGATTCTTGCGAATGTAGCCATGTTTAAAAATTATGAAGAAAGATATGGGAAGAAGAATAGTATTCCCGAACAACCTTCCCGAATTGTACGACCGGAGTTTCAACAAAAATATAATATTCGTCAATAAAAAAACCTTGCCTAGTCGCAAGGTTTTTTTAATGCTTTAGGAAATTATAGATTGGGACTTTGTGGATAACTTTTAAGAAGGTAGTTCTCGTCCAGCTCCAGCGCCTATCGACTAGCAAACTTCTTGTCCTTCTCTTTTGCGTAAGTCAACATCGATTCGTCCTATCGGACTCATCGTGTTTCCTTTATCTCAGTCGAAGGCCCTGAAGTTTGTACGTCGATGAGCAAGGCGCTTGCGCTTTTGTTCTGAATAATCGCTTCTGATGATTTAACTTTTGTACTAGAAGAATGATCAACAGTTTCTTCTACATTTTTATGATTATTACGTGTAAGCAACATGAGGAAATAGCTTAATAACCCAAATAAAAATGATATAAACAATGCGTGAGCAAGTGCAAAGTAAATATTCAAACTTGTCATTACCACGATGGCTCCCGCCGTTACTTGAAGCGTAACAATAATAAATGCGATAATCCAGCCCCAATACATCACTTTTTGCTGTTTATAATGTTTCATAGAGATTAACATAATGTAACCGATCCACAGAAAGATTATTGCCGCTGCAAGTCGATGACCCATCTGGATCCATTCATACATATTATTAGGAAGTGAAAAACTCCCATTCCTACACATTGGCCAGTCCCTGCATACTAGACTTGCATCTGTATGCCTCACTAAGGCTCCGGTATATACGACTGCATAACTGTATATGGTTACCCCAATTATATGCTTCTTCATTCTTTTATCGATGACAAGATTATTTGTATCGAATCTTTGATCGACTTCAAAAATTAATAATGTTAAAAGAAAAACAGCTGCGAAAGAAATAAGTGATATTCCAAAATGAAGTGCCAAAACAAATTTCGATTGAGGCCATAAAACTGCTGCAGCACCTATTAATGCTTGCAGCATTAAGAATGTTATGGAAAGAATAGCAAGAGTTTTAGTTTCTTTTTTATGCCCGATCGCTTTCCAAGACCAAAATGCAAGAATCAACACGAAAATTGCTGCACTGCCTGAAACGAGGCGATGGGCTAATTCAATGATCAGCTCAGAAGTTATTTCTTTTGGTAACCATTCTCCATTACAAAGGGGCCATGATCTTCCGCATCCCATACCTGAATCAGTTTTCGTCACCAATGCACCACCTAGTAAGACCCCTAACATAACTAAAGTAGTAATGACAGAAAACCATTTTAATTTCCGGTGCAATGTATCACCTTCTAACCTATTCATTCTTTTTTTGTTGCTAAGGAATTATGATTATGACTTATGCTTATATACTTTAATAGTAATTCCATAACCGATACTACATAAACATCCGAAAAAATACAACTGACAATATTGTTACAATGGAAACAACCGGTTTGATTACTTGATTAACATGGAGTTATTTGTTAAAAATGGAGACATATAAACGATATGTCAATATATTGTCATTGTTTGGACATACTCTAATCACGAGAAATATACAATATCGTCATAATTTGTGATTTAATATGTAATTGGACCGGCATTTTTTCATTGCTTTTCTTACATTGTTTTTGCCAAAATATGCTACAATGTAAAGGTTAGTCTTAGTTCTTCATACATAATAGAATTAATGAACATTTACTGAAATTTATATTTAAAACGGGAAAAGCAATGAGAAATGCATTATAGTTATGTATGAACTTATATTTTTTACAGAGAGGAGGAAAAAGAATGGAAAACAGTCGTATTCTTACAACGATGGATGAGACATCAAGCCCTCCGAAAATTGGCTTGAAAGATTTTACTGCACTTATTAAAATTGGAATTGTCAATTCAAATTTAATCACTACATTTACTGGACTGTGGCTCGCCTTTTTATTTACTGGGAATCATTTTCTTCAGTCAATAGATATTGTTATATATACATTGCTAGGCTCTTCACTTATCATCGCAGGCTCATGTGCACTGAATAATTACATAGATAGAGATATTGATCCCATTATGAAGCGCACTAAAAACCGCCCAACCGTTACTGGTAAAATTAGTGGTTCGAAAGTATTGACACTAGGCTTCACGTTTGTAGGTCTTGGACTGATCATGCTGTTTATGACGAATATTACAACAGGCATTATTGGTATGATTGGTGTGTTTAGCTATGTTGTATTGTATAGCCTCTGGTCGAAAAGATTGTATGTCAGTAATACAATCATTGGCAGTATCTCTGGTGCAGTTCCTCCTTTAATTGGATGGGCAGCTGTTGATCCTTCATTGCCGCCTATGGCTTGGATGCTTTTTCTACTGATGTTCGTATGGCAGCCACCCCATTTTTACGCCTTGGCTATGAGAAGGGTAGACGAGTATAGAGCTGCATCTATCCCTATGCTGCCGGTTGTAAAAGGATTTGCAATTACAAAGAGACATATCCTTATTTGGGTAGCTTTATTATTTCCAATTCCATTTTTCATGTCCTCACTAGGAATTCCTTTTATCATCCTAGCTACGCTCCTTAACATTGGTTGGCTTGTGATGGGGATTAATGGGTATAAAAATAAGGATGAAAAAAAATGGGCTACACGCATGTTTGTATATTCAATTAACTATTTGACGATTCTGTTTACTGCAATGGTAATATTATCGGTTTTTTAAAAGGGAATTCTTTCTAACATTAGAAATCCAAATAATGAAGACTTGGTCTTATGACCATGAAGACACATATGAAAGAGGGGTTTAATTAAACTATGAAACAATGGCTGCAAAAAGGGCGTCTTTTGTCAGTTTTTGCGATATTAGCGCTTGTTCTTTCCGGTTGCGGCAAGCCTTACCTGTCTGCACTAAAGCCAGCTGGTGAAGTTGCTAAACAGCAATATGACCTCATAATGTTCAGCATAGGCATCATGACTTTGGTTGTTGTTGTAGTATGTGTCATTTTCGTTACGGTTATCGTTCGCTTTCGCCGAACAAAAGAAAATGAACATAAAATACCTAAACAAGTTGAAGGTAGTCATACTCTAGAAATTGTTTGGACAATTATTCCTATTATTTTACTATTAATTCTTGCTGTTCCAACAGTTGCCGTTACATTCAGTCAAGGCGATGTATCCGCAATGGACGAGAAAGATGAGGATGGTAATCCTACTGCATTAGTAGTAAATGTTCGTGCACATCTATATTGGTGGGAATTTGAATATCCTAATTTAGGTATTGTCACGAGCCAAGATCTAGTTATCCCAACTGAAGAAAGAGTTTATTTTAATTTGACTTCTGCTGATATTAAACACTCTTTCTGGATTCCGCCTCTAGGTGGAAAACTTGACACAAATCCTGACAACATTAATAAGTTTTTCTTAACAGTTGATCAAGATAAAGCAACTGAAGTAGGAGAAATTTTTTATGGTAAATGTGCTGAGCTTTGTGGTCCTTCCCATGCATATATGGATTTTAAAGTAAAGGCACTGCCTAAAGATGAATTTGACCAATGGGTAGCAGACATGAAAGATGCTAAAGCGCCTACACCTTCAACAGAAGTAGCTCAAAAAGGTGAAGAAATTTTCAACAACAGCTGTCTTCAATGTCACGCTATTGATCCTAGCAATGAAGCACCAGCAGCAGGAAGAGTAGCTCCAAACCTAGCAAACTTTGGGGAGAGAGAAAAAATTGCTGGTATCTTAGATCATAATGAAGATGAGCTAAAGAGATGGATTAGAGAGTCCGATACGATTAAACCAGGAAATAAAATGCCTGTTTTCTCTAAAGAGCAGATTAGTGATGCAGACTTAGATGCTCTTGCAGCATATTTAATGGAGCTTAAAGTACAAAATAAATAGTAGCTCCGAAATGAAGGAGGTTTAAATGTGAGTAGTATTGCTCAAAAAAGAGGCTTCGGTGCAACAGTTTGGGACTATATGACAACTGTCGACCACAAGAAGATTGCCATACTTTACATCGCGGCAGGTGGATTCTTCTTTCTACTCGGTGGAATCGAAGCAATGATTATTCGTATTCAATTGGCTGTTCCTGACAGCGGTTTTGTCAGTGCTGGAATATTTAACGAAATGCTCACAATGCATGGTGTAACGATGATTTTCCTCGCTGCCATGCCGATATTAATAGGTTTTATGAACTTAGTCATGCCGCTGCAAATAGGGGCTCGTGACGTTGCATTTCCTTTCTTAAACTCATTAGGTTTTTGGCTGTTTTTCTTTGGAGGATTGCTTTTAAACCTTTCTTGGTTCTTAGGGGGAGCACCAGATGCTGGTTGGACATCCTATGCTTCATTATCACTTAATTCCGAAACTCACGGAATTGACTTTTACGCATTAGGACTTCAAATATCAGGTTTTGGTACTTTAATGGGAGGTATTAACTTCCTAGTTACCATTATTAACATGCGTGCACCAGGTATGACATATATGCGTATGCCAATGTTCTCCTGGACAACATTTGTTGCATCAGCATTAATTCTATTTGCATTCCCGCCACTAACCGTTGGTTTATTCCTTCTTACATTCGATAGAATGTTTGGAGCAAACTTCTTTAAAGTGGCTGCGGGTGGTAATACGATTATATGGGAGCATCTCTTCTGGATTTTTGGACACCCAGAAGTATACATTTTAATACTGCCGGCTTTCGGTATATTCTCAGAAATTTTCTCTACTTTCTCAAGAAAAAGATTGTTCGGGTACTCCTCAATGGTATTCGCAACTGTCTTGATTGGATTCCTTGGATTCATGGTGTGGGCTCACCATATGTTTACAGTTGGTCTAGGTAATATTGCAAACGCAATTTTTGCTGTAGCTTCATTTGCCATTGGTGTTCCTACAGGAATTAAAATCTTTAACTGGTTGTTTACGATGTGGGGCGGAAGTATTAAATTTACGACGCCTATGCTTTGGGCGGCAGCTTTTATTCCATCTTTCGTAATGGGTGGGGTAACAGGTATCATGGTTGCTACTGCACCTGCGGATTATCAATTCCATGATACATATTTTGTAGTTGCTCACTTCCACTATGTAATTGTCGGTGGGGTAGTATTCGCAATATTAGCGGCCACACATTTCTATTGGCCAAAAGCATTTGGTACGATGCTAAATGAGACGCTTGGTAAAATTACATGGGCACTTTTTGTAGTAGGTTTCCATTTAACTTTCTTTATCCAACACTTCTTAGGATTAATGGGAATGCCACGCCGTATTGCGACATATCTAGATGGTCAAGGTCTAAATACCGGAAACTTAATTAGTACAGTTGGTGCAGCTTTAATGGCTTTAGGTGTTATCGTTCTCTTAATCAATATTGTGATTACATCTGTTAAAAATGTTAAAGTTGGAAATGATCCTTGGGAAGATGGAAGAACGCTTGAATGGGCACTTCCTTCACCACCGCCATTTTATAACTTTAAGCAATTACCATTTGTTCGTGGCATCGACACTTACTGGATTGAAAAGATGGAAGGTAAAAAAGAAATTACACCTGCCGAGCCTTTAGGAGATATTCATATGCCGAATGGATCGATTCTCCCAGTGTTTATTTCATTAGGGTTCTTTATCGCTTCATTTGGTTGTATATATCGTGTTGAGAAGCCATGGGGACTTGCCGTATTGATTATCGGACTAGTCGTCGCATTTGGCTCAATGTTACTAAGATCTTTAAAAGATGATCATGGCTTCCATATTCCTAAATCGGAATTATTGGATGATAAAGATAAGGGGGTAAGGGCATAATGCATGTTGAAGAACAATTTACTCCAAAAACATGGCCTGAGGCACCCGAAAGAGCTACATTAGAAGGTAAAAACAAATTTTTGGGTTTTTGGTTCTTCCTTGGAGGAGAAACAGTATTATTTGCTTCTTTCTTCGCCACATATTTGGCATTAAAGGATAAAGTTCCGAAGCAAGGCGATCTAATTTCATCTGATTTATTTGAGCTGCCATTGGCCTTTATCATGACAATGGTACTTTTAACGAGCTCAATCACAAGCGTATATGCAATGTATCATATGAAAAATTATCATTTTAAGAAAATGCAGGCTTGGTTGCTTATTACGGTACTATTGGGATTGACTTTCCTTGGGTTTGAAATATATGAATTTTATCATTATACTCATGGATTGGGATTCGGGTATACACACAGTGCATTCAGCTCTGCATTCTATACACTTGTTGGATTTCACGGTGGGCACGTAGTTTTCGGACTAGGTTGGATTATCGCTCTTATGGTGCGAAATTCAAAAAGAGGTTTGAACTTAGCAAATGCGCCTAAATTTTATATTGCGAGTCTATACTGGCACTTTATTGACGTAGTATGGGTATTTATTTTCACTGTCGTATATTTAATGGGGATGGTGTGATAAAAGATGGAAAACCAACAAATTAATTCTGGCAATGCCAGAGTAGATTATGAATATCGTCGGAGAAGAAATGCAGAGGAAATGCGTCATCAAGTTATTTCCTTCGCGATCTCCATATTCTTAACACTGGTAGCATTCGGTTCAGTATTGGCTGGATTTGATAAATGGTTCGTCGTTCCATTTATTTTATTGCTTGCTATAGTACAAGTAATTTTTCAGCTGTATTACTTTATGCACATGGCCAATAAGGGGCATGAGGCACCACAGTTATTTATTTACGGAGGGGTCATTATTGGTTTTGCCGCAATACTAACCTTCCTTACAATTGTATGGATATAAGTTCCATATCGAAACCAGCCAATTTCAATTGGCTGGTTTTTTAGTATAATTGTTCATGAACTTGTCATTTGGCTTCGTTGAAGTGTGGTATATAAAAAAGGTATAATGAGTGTGGGTTTAATCCAAATAACGAGGTGAAAGTGATATGCCCTTAAGTATTTTTGGATTCCGTGCTATGTGGAGTCCTTATTTTCTTCTTTTTATCCTTATACTAATGGCTGGGTTCTTTTATATTACTATAAAAAAGCGGCATAATTTTAAAGACAGCGAGCCTTTAAAGCGAAGTCAAGCAATTTTATTTCTTTTAGCTATGATTCTCCTATATACAATTAAGGGGTCTCCTGTAGACTTGATGGCTCATATTATGTTCACGTTTCACATGGTACAAATGGCTTTCTTATATTTAATTATTCCGCCGATTCTTATAGCAAGCATTCCTAATTGGTTATGGGTAAGAATCATTGATTTACCTTTTATTAGGAAAGTATTTAGATTTTTTACTAAGCCATTGATTGCTTTAGTATTATTCAATGGATTGTTTTCTATTTACCACATTCCTTTGATTATGGATTATGTGAAAATGCATTTCTATTTACACGCCCTTTATACGGTAATATTATTTATTTTTGCCATTTTCTTGTGGTGGCCATTAATAAATAAATTGCCTGGCCACCATCAACTTCATGGCCTTAAGAAACTAGGCTATATCATTGGGGATGGAGTTTTGTTAACGCCGGCATGTGGACTCATCATTTTTGCACCTGCAGCGATGTACGCCACTTATACTGACGGGGAAATGTGGCTAAAAGCAATGGCTCTTTGTGTACCTGGAACTACATTATCAGGATTATCGATAAGTGGACCAGAATTATTTACAAACATGAAAGCTATAGAAGATCAACAGCTTGGTGGAGTACTCATGAAAATTATTCAGGAAATTGTTCTAGGCTTTATGCTTATAAAAATATTTTTTGAATGGTTTAAAAAAGAACAAGAGGATGCGGATAAAATTAATGAAGCGGCTTTGCTTCAACATAAACCTCATCCTGTTGAATAATGGACGCTATCTAAAATTTTAGATAGCAAATACATAATAAAATTAGGGGATTGATTTACATTATGATGGTTCCTATATTGCCAACTATCAGCACAGCTTGTATCGTAATCAGTGCGATACTCGTAGCGATAGGCTGGGGAAAAATAAGAAAAAGAGATATTGATGGACATCAAAAAATAATGACGCTTGCTGGAGTTTTTGCTGTAATATTTTTTGCCATTTATTCTAGTAGAACCATATTTATCGGAAATACATCTTTTGGTGGTCCAGATGAATATAAAATTTTTTATACGATATTTTTAATCTTTCATGTAACTCTTGCTACTGTTGGAGCTGTATTAGGAATTATATCTTTAGTTAGTGGATATAAAGATAAACTCTCTCTTCACAGAAAACTAGGACCTATTACTAGCATCGTTTGGTTCTGTACAGGTTTTACAGGTGTGATTGTGTATTTATTGCTCTATGTTATTTATCAAGGTGGAAATACGACTTCTTTAATTAAAGCGATATTAGGATTATAAAAATCAAAGGACGCTAAGAAGCGTCCTTTTTTACTAGGCAATAATCTTTGTAGTTATATGAAAGTTTTACAGCAAATTGAAATTATTCAGCAAATACTTTTGCTTCTTCATAGATTGCAGCAAGCATTTTCTTGCATTGTTTTACAAGATGATCTGGAAAATACTCATCTTCTCCATATTCAACGCCATGTGGATAATAATGTTTTCCAAGGATTGGGGTCATTAATTGGATGTAAGCATCATAGGAGCCTACATCTCCTTCTGTAGCATAGCCTTGAATTCGCAAATAGTATGTTCCTTCTTTGATTTCAAATTTGTGATCGTATGTAACTCGCTCGTAATCCCATTGCCCTGCTCTAACCATTCCGTTATGTTCCATAACCTCATCCAAACGACTTAAATCTACGGTTAATGTTTCAATTCCAGTATTTTCAAATTTCACGTTTTTAACCTCCTGCTTATAATAGATCGATAAACGACAATTCACTATTTGCATTGTTTTCCTCACGTCTTATAATAGTCGAAAAATCAAGATGTTGCAACGAATTGGAGTTACTGAATTGACTACAAACATAAGTTAAATAATTTGACCGAAAATATAGAGGATGTATAGATTTTTCCTTATTTGGTCAATATACAAATGGTGTAAGCACCGAGAACCTTATTAATTTTCATAGGAGGATTTTAAAAAAATGACACAAATTCGTGATATTATGACGAAAGATGTTCAAACTTGTTCCCTAAATGATAATGTATATGAAGTAGCGGTTAAAATGAAAGAGGATGATGTCGGTGTTATACCTATAGTCAATAATGATAAACTCGTCGGAGTCATTACGGATAGAGACATAGTTCTACGCTGCATTGCAGAAAAAAATCCTCCTTCTTCAAAAGTAGAGGAAATTATGAGTAGTCATCTAGTGACAGTAACTCCAGATACAACAACCCAAGAAGCGGCAGGAATAATGGCTAAAGAACAAATACGCCGGTTGCCTGTGGTTGAAAATGGAAGGTTAGTCGGAATTGTTGCCTTAGCAGATTTTGCAGTAAGGGATTTAACGGATAATCAGGCTAAAACGGCCCTTTCAGAAATCTCGGAGCCTGATGAAAACCAAGCGTATCATTAATAAATAAACCCTGAAAATTCAGGGTTTTTTTTATATAATGAATGTGGTACGTGATTGATTAAATGTTATAATGATGAATAGTTATATCTAACATAATCACCAATATTGACCATAAAACTTTGAGGAAGGAGGAATAGTGCTGCGAACGTTATTTCGTGCTATGGTAATTTCCGCAATTATATTTTTTATAATGATTTATTTTTATTCGGATTCTGGAACGAATGAACCTTTGAAAGACTATAATAATGCTACTCCTCCAAAAGTTGACCATTTTATTAATAAGGAGCCAATGGATGATACAAATCGTCCGAAAGAAGGACTTTCTGTATACATTGGTAAGTCGACAAAAGAATTAATTAATGATTATGGAGAACCACAAAGAAAAGATCCATCCGCATACGGATATGAATGGTGGATATATAATAATTTTTCGGGAACGTATATGCAAGTTGGAGTACAGAATGGCTCCGTAGTTACGATATATGCGATAGGAAATCAATTAAATGTTGCTCCTTATTTGATTGGAGAGACAATTGAAGATATTTATCGTACTACTTACCTAGAAACAGAAATTATGGTAGCAGTAGGTAAAGGAACATATCGATTTGAACTTTCTGAAGAAGATTTAAATGTTCGCCCACTCGTACAATTAGGAGATATTTTCGCGCAATTATCTATTGATAAATATACAGGTAAACTTTCCAGTATTAGGTTTTTTGATAAAAAAACATTAATCACTCAGCGTCCATACGAATTGGCATATCGAGGAGATTTAATTTCCCCATCTGATATTGATGAAGAAGAATGGCGAAAGATTGAAAAGGGAAGTGAACAGCAGATACTTGATATTACAAATGTCATTCGCAATCGTTTTGGATTAGAAACGCTAAAGTGGGATGAACAAGTTGCACAGGTGGCATATGAACATAGTAAAGACATGTTTAATAACGAATATTTTTCTCATGATTCTCCGACATTTGGAACTCTTACTGACAGGTTGGCTGCTGAAAATATTGAATATCAATCTGCGGGCGAAAATATTGCTTCTGAGTATATTGATGGACCCGCTGCCGTTGAAGGCTGGTTAAATTCTGAAAGTCACCGTAAAGCACTATTAAATGACAGCTACTCTAGGTTAGGGGTAGGGGTATATGTAGGAACGAAAATTCGCATGGGCGAAAATACATTCGTAAAATTTTACACACAAAATTTCATACAACCTAAATGATAATAGACCTATCTAAGGTCTTTTTTCATGTTAGAGAATAAAAATTTCTACTTGTTGTGAATAAGTTTAAAGGCATTGCGCTTTTCTAATTAGTATTTATCACCATTATCACCTTTTATCCATATTCTGCATATAAGGATAAATGATATAGATGAGGTGACTTAGATGGAGAATAAAAGTCTGCATCCTTCCGTTGAAGAATTTAAAGCTTTCGTTAAAGAACATCCAAAAATACTACAGTCGGTAAGGAAGAAGGAGCATTCCTGGCAGGAACTATATGAGGACTGGTTTTTGCTTGGAGCGGATGATCCTAAATGGTCTAAATTTAAAGAAGAAAATAATACCGTACAGGCTGTTGAAAATAAAGAACGTGAAAAAAATTGGGTGAACCATATCACACGTATGATAAAAAACATGGATGCTAATCAAGTACAACATCATATAAATCAACTGAGTCAAGCAATCGGTGCCATTCAAGGAGTTATTAATCAATTTCAGGGAAGCAATCCACCACCAATCAACCCACCAACTACTAATAACAATCCTTTCTCATTTAAAAAAGACTAGCGGCTTTTTTCCTCTATTTTTAAGGCTAAAAGCTATAATTTAAAGATTAAAGGGGTTGAATAATTTTGCGTCAAGATGTTATGCAGTATATTTATTCAAAAAACGAACTAAGACAGTTTATTAGGGAACAGCCTTATTGGTATCGAAAATTATCGAGGGAACCAGAGACGTTGCAACAGTTTGAAATTGCTGCAATGAATTATTTTAAGAAAACAATACCACATCAGGTTGAAAGGGTTTCAAATGGTTTGCAGATTGCTTCAATGATGATGGGAATGTTACAGTCTTTAAACGCAAACTAAATCTTTTTCGTATGAACCTCATTCTTTAGTGAAAACTAAAGAGGAGGAGTGATCTACTTGAAAAAAATATTGGTTTGCTTATTTCTTTTTGTCCTTTTAACCGGATGTAGGCATAAACTTCCCGAACCGGAATCAATGATTGCTGAAGCTTCAGATCAAATAAACAGACCAGAAATAATTGATATCCGCCACATCGTGGAAGGGCGGAACGTAAAAATTGAATGTATAGTTTCAGGTGTTTCCTTCGTTAGCTCTGATCAAAATAATGGTAAGATTATGCTCTATGTAGATGGGGAAAAGGTTGGTGAATACAAAACCCCTGCCTTTATCGTGAAAAATTTAGAACCTGGAACCCATAGGCTGAAAATCGAAGTAGTAAATCAAAATAACCTATCTTATGGTATTAATCGCCAGTTTTTGGTTACAATCAAATAATACATGTCGCACCAAGAGTAAAAACATGATAAAATAACGATTGGAGGTGGGCTAATGCTTGCTACAATCGAAAGTGTCAAAATAATTGAAAAAGCTGAAATGATAGGTGAGCTTGTAATTGCTTCAGAGATTGCTGACAAATACAGGTTTTTTTATAATAAATTAAAGAACGATAAAGATACAAATAGGAAAATTCACGAATTCAACAAGATGAAAGAATTAT
Organism: Bacillus sp. IITD106; assembly: GCF_019459225.1. Taxonomy (GTDB): domain Bacteria; phylum Bacillota; class Bacilli; order Bacillales; family Bacillaceae_C; genus Lederbergia. Next base: position 54,586 of record NZ_JAIAZY010000005.1, on the reverse strand, counting down.
ATGCAGATGTACAAAGATTCGGCCGATATCATCCTGATTATAAGGAAATCATGATTAAAACGCGTGAGCTAAAAAGAGAAATGGATCTCGACGAAAATGTCGCTAATTTTCGTCGTGCAGAAAACGAATTGCAGACCTTATTGGATGAAATTAGCCTCATTATAGGCAGGTCAGTATCTGAGCATATTAAGGTACCTACAGGCAACCCATTTTTTGATAAGGGATCTTCTTGCAGCGGCGGCTGTGGAAGCGGCGGCGCATGTGGATGTTCGGCATAAAGAAGGAATGATAAAGGGGAAAGAGCATGCTTAATGGGAGACAAGGATTGATTGTTTGGCTTTTTAGTTTGAAAAATGCCAAAGCGCTTAGGAGATTTGGAAATGTTCACTATATTTCTAAGCGAATGAAATATGTTGTATTATATTGTGCGCAAGATGAAGCAGAGTCTTTGGCGGAAAAATTATCATCGATGCCATTTGTTAAAAAAGTAGAATTGTCATATAAGCCGTTTTTAAAAACAGAGTTTGAAAATGCTAAGCCAGATAAAGCAAAAGAGTACGATTATCGGATCGGGATTTAATAAAGAGCAAGCCTATTTTTTAATTAAAGACTTATTAAAACGTATTCTTTCTATATAATACAAATAAATGCTGCCTTTCAATTTTTGGGGCAGCCATTTTATTATTACATACTGTCATTAGGGGTTATATCTTTGAAAAGAATCATTTTTTATTTTATTATTTTAGTCATCCTTATTGGAGGATTATTAATTTATCAATGGAAAAATTTTTCGTCAACATCTAGTGAAAAAGTAAACACAATCCATCAATCAATTAAAATTAAACATACACAAAATAAATTGCAGGTTGAACAGACAATGACAGGTATGAAAGAAAAATCTTATACAATCAAAATACCTGATAATGTAAGCAATTTTACATGTGTGAATATGAACGAAGCGGAATGCAATTTGGACAAATCCAATTTATTAATACTTGAGGATGAAAAAGTAACCTTCCAATATGATTTGCCAGTTGATGAAAAAGTAAAAAGTTTCCTTTTGCAAGATTACAGCGTAAAACTTCAAGACGTTGTCATCGACTCTACAAGAGTGCAGTTAAGTGATTCTACTTGGAGAAACGGAAACTGGGTAAGCACCTCGGAAGCTACAAGTATGCGGAAAATGGACTTAGTAGATTACTATGTAATGGATAATAAGGGAAACGAACCATTTTTATACTGGCAAGAAGAATCTCTTCAAAAAATGGAAGAGGATAAAAAACTCATCATCTATTCAAATACTAATCATCAATTATTTAAAAATAAGGAACAGTTGCCCGTTAATGGGAAAAAGATTCATTTAGTGCTTACAAATTTACATAAAGAAGTTGAAAAAGATAATCTTTTAATCTTGAACTCAAACAGAAAACCTCAAGAGATTGAGGAAAAATATACAATCGCATTGATCCGTTCAGCATACAACATTCCATCCAATGAGGAGAAGCTAACTAATCTCATTTTGGCTATCGTTCTAAAAAAGCCTATAGGTGATGGTAAGTACAAAAAAATGTATGAAGAGTTGGTAGAGAAACTATCAGATGAGCAGCTGACGAGATTGAAGGAAAAGTTGTTGAAATTCCATAAACGTAAAATGACTCATAAGCAGCTTGATACACTATTAGAAGAAGTTACGGGATATAAGATATCATATTTTTCTGACAATGCACGTAATGATGAGAAGATAGCACCATTAACTCTTTTGGATTCTCGTGAACTTTTTATTAAAGACAGTAAAGTTAGTAATGTAAAAATAATTCACGAAAATGGAAAAATGATGATAGAGTTTGTCCCGCTTTTAAAAGCTTTACAATATGAAGTAAAAATCGATAACGATGTATTAAAAGCAGATAAAGGAGCAATTAAATATCAATTTTATCCAAATAAACGGATTTTTGAATTGAATCAACAAAGATACGGGATGAATTATGCTCCGGTTATTCATATTGAAGGACAAGCTTTTATCCAATTAAAATTAATTGATACTCTATTAAATGTCCAAGTATCCGAACAAGAGACTAAAATTGAAATTAAATAAAAGGATATAAAAAAACCCTGCATCTCCATGCAGGGCCCTTCTATTTCCAAAAAAAGGATAGAAGGCAAAGGGAGAGGAGAAACCGGAGGAAGAACTTAAGGGGAACAAAAGTCTTCTCCGCGGTTGGCAACAACATCAGCTGATGCTGTTATGGTCATTATCGCCTTAAAAGAATTTTTTATACACTTTCTATTTGGAAGGCGTATTCATTTTAGTTGGAATGCAGAATTAAACTATGTTAGGATGTAAAAGAAAAATCTATAGCAAATTGGTGACGATATGAGAGTTATTTCAGGAACGTGTAAAGGAAGACCGTTAAAAGCTGTTCGTGGAAATGAAACAAGACCGACTACTGATAAAGTAAAGGAAACGATATTTAACGTAATTGGTCCATACTTTTCAGGAGGAATGGGTTTAGATTTATTTGCTGGAAGCGGAGGTCTTGGAATAGAAGCGTTAAGCAGAGGTCTAAATCACGTAATCTTTGTAGATAGAGATTCTAACGCAATACAAACCATTCATCATAATATTGCGCTTTGTAATATGGAAGAAAAATCTGAAGTGTTTCGAAATGATGCTGAACGTGCGCTTAAAGCTATATTAAAAAGAAATTTAACATTTGATTATATATTTTTAGACCCCCCATATCGAAAGCAAAAGTTGGAGGGATTGCTGCAATTTATTGAAAATAATAATCTCATCTCTACACAAGGAACAATCATCTGTGAACATAGCAATGATGTAGCACTTCCTCCGAAAATCGGTAGTTTGGAACAAGCGAAAAAAGGTGACTATGGTAGCATTGGATTAACATTCTATCATTATAGTGAGAGTGAAAAGGGGGTCTAAGTATGGCCAATATAGCGGTTTGTCCAGGCAGTTTCGATCCAGTAACATTAGGTCATATGGATATTATTAGACGCGGGGCTAAAGTATTTGATGAAGTTTTTGTCGTCGTATTAAACAATTCATCTAAAAAAGCGTTATTTAGCGTAGAGGAAAGAATGGACTTACTTAAAGAAGTAACGAAAGATATGCCAAATGTTAAAGTTGACTCATTTGGCGGTTTGCTCGTTGATTATGCTCAAAGCGTAAACGCCAAAGCCATTATCCGAGGGTTGAGAGCCGTATCGGATTTTGAATATGAAATGCAAATTACATCGATGAATAGGGTTTTAAATGAGAAGATTGAGACCTTTTTTATAATGACCAATAACCAATATTCATTTTTAAGCTCCAGTATCGTAAAAGAAGTAGCAAAGTACCATGGGAATATTTCCGAGCTCGTCCCTAAAGAAGTTGAAAAGGCATTATTAAAAAAGTTTACATAAACAGTAAATAAAAAACGGATTCTACGGATTTGTAGAATCCATTTTTTTATAAAACAAAAACATATATATCAACAATGAAATAATGGTGATGATAGGTCCGAGCTTAACAAAAAGATTCAACGTATTCTCCCACCATAAGTCATGCTCTTGAAGTATAACTGGAATGGCATTATGCCCCGATGCAATTTGAAACTTTTCTGCAAAGGGCTTCCATAGTATAAAAGTGATTCCGGCGGCGAGAAAGCCGTGAAGGATGCGTGCTATAAAAAATGGTTTAAATCTAATATCTGTTTCAGCCAATATACTTGCAACTTGAGCTTGAACACTAAAGCCGCTAAATCCTAAAATAAAGCTTGTGATAATCGCTTGGTGCATCAATATTGCTTCATTTACTTGGCTTGTCATTTGGCTGCCTAATGTTATTTCAAAAATACCTGCAATAATTGGAACCCCTAATTCTTTCGGCAAATGAAATGAGATTAATACATATTCTGTAATATTGGCAAGTAATAACGTAATGTTTAATTGATATAGCAATTTATTTATGACAGAAAACAAGATGATAAAACCGCCAATCATCAGCAAAGTCTGAATGGATGAGAGGATGGCATCACCTAATAATTTTCCAATCGGCTTTTTATTTTTAAGTCTTGTTCTATGCAGGGAAGATAAGGCTTGCGAGAAAATCATCCATAATGATCGTCTCTGTCTATACTTTCGCGGCTCTTTTTTTCCGTAAAATCTCATACAAAGTCCAACTAAAAAATTTCCTAAGTAATGAGCAATAGCAAGAAAAATTCCTAATCCAGGGTTGTCGAAAAATCCTACAGAAACTGCCCCAAAGATAAAGAGTGGACTGGAGGAATTCGTAAAAGAAACTAGCCGCTCTGCTTCCACTCTTGATAATTGTCCCTCCTGCCTCAATCTTGCACTAAGTTTTGCCCCCGCTGGAAATCCAGTTGCCATACCCATCGCCCATGCAAAGCCACCTACACCAGGGACTCTAAATAGCGGTCTCATTAAAGGCTCTAAAAGCACACCCATAAACTTTACTACACCAAATCCTATTAGTAACTCTGAAATAACAAAAAAAGGAAACAATGATGGAAATACAATTTCCCACCACATATGTAAGCCTCGAAGAGATGCACGAAAAGATTCCTCAGGGAAAAGAATCATAGAGATGGCCATAATCGTAACTCCTGCTGCAAGAAAGATGGTTTTCATTTTTGATAAATTCAACGACTCAACCCCCTGTCCAACATCCACATAATCAATATACTCATAGAATGGGCTTTTAGACCATAAAATGTGGTGGGGGGAGATATGTGTGAAAATGCCGAAAATTGGGTTAGCCTTAGGTTCTGGTGGAGCAAGAGGCTTCGCACATTTAGGAGTATTAAAAGCACTTAGAGATCATTCCATACCTATCCATATGATTGCAGGGAGCAGCATGGGAGCTCTCGTTGGCTGTTTCTTTGCATTTGGCCACAACTTAGATCAAATTATTAAACTTTCTATTGCCTTTAAACGGAATTATTATTTAGATTTTACGGTTCCCAAGATGGGGTTTATTACAGGTAATCGGGTGAAAAACTTAGTTGATTTATTTATGCATGGTAAAAACATAGAAGATTTAAAAATACCTGTTTGTGTGATTGCAACTGATTTAAAAACAGGAGAAAAAATAGAATTCACAAAAGGTCATATCGCATCAGCCGTAAGGGCAAGCATCGCTATTCCAGGAATATTCATACCAGAAAAACTAAACGGGAGGCTATTAGTAGATGGAGGGGTGGCAGACAGAGTGCCTGTTTCGTCCGTGAAAAAGATGGGTGCCAATCTAGTTATTAGTTCTGATGTTGCAGGCGTGAATACGGAAGCCGAAATTTCTACAGTCTACGATGTCATCATGCAAAGCTTGGATATTTTACAAATGGAAATTGGAGCGGCACGAGAAATTGAATCTGACATTATGATTCACCCTCCAGTAGAACATTTTAGTGCACGTGCATTCAAAAATATCGAGGAAATTATTAATGCCGGTGAAAAGGAAGCATTAAAAAAAATTCCGGAGATCAAAAAAATGATTCAGGAATTTCAACTAAACGGCATTGAATAAAAATGAATTCTCTAGAATACTTCCTAGTATAGAATAGGCGGCTGTGCAAATTCTTGTTTAAGTAATATGGAGCGTTCTGGTTCGGGCAAAGCTAGAGCATAAATATTCGAAGCTTTCAAATCAAGAAGCAGCATGTCATTTTGAAAGCTGGATACTTTTGAAATAAGCGGAACTTGAAGCTCTTTTTTTATTTTCCTTAAATATTCCCGGCCATGCTCATTCATCCCAAGCAATCGAATATATTGTGGCTCCTTTTTAAAAGAATGGATAGTATGTTTTTTTGTATTTGTAAGAATATGTATACATGTCCTTTGCAGCCTTGTCCACGTATATCTTTTTGTTTTGACTGCTCTCATAAACTCCTCAAAGCTCTTGGAAGAGCGGCTAGCTTTGATTAAGCGATTTTCTAACCCTTCACTCACATCGTATATTTCTTCTAACTCTTCTTTAGTCATAGACAAAATTTTATATTGGAGAAAAGACCAATAATGCTCCCATGAATGGAATTGTCCAAAAGTAGTATGATAATTAAGAAGTTCGTTATAAGTTCCTGCTGGAACATACTCTCGGATTTCTTTTAGCTCAGTATGTAAATAAATTGACTTTCGAATAGATGTTGCGCTTGTTATAGAGGATCCACTCAACGATTCATCATGATGTTCTGCGTTTCTTCTTTTGACAGTATGAAAAGAAATGCGTGAGTTTATCTTTTCTCCTGCGGACATATAATGAAATCCGAGAATATTATTCGGTTTTGTTAAATCGACAATATTTCCTTTCGGTTGCAACTCCTGAAATGCAGCAGACAACGCAGAAGGGTAGCTTATTCCTTGTTTAATAAATTTTCGAATATAGTAATCGTATTCATCTTTATGATGATTGATAAACTGTACTGTTTCATAAAACTGATTAATATTCCCTGATTCACTTCCGAAACATATATCTTTGCAGCCAATAGCATCTAGTAATAAAACAGCTCCATATGCAAATATTTCTGCATTTTGAACGGCATATGCATAAGGCAATTCAATAACAACATCGATACCCGCTTGCAATGCCATTTTTGTACGGGACCATTTATTTACTAGAGCCGGCTCGCCTCTCTGCAGAAAGTTTCCGCTCATAACCGCAATGGCTATGTCGGATTGTGCCAATTTTTTTGCCGATCGGAATTGAAACTCATGTCCATTATGAAATGGATTATATTCAGCTACAATACCTACACTATTCATATGTAATCCTCCATTTACTACCATGACTTCATTTACTCACATCATACTTGAAAAAACAATGATTGGAAATATCGAGAAATAGAAAATGGGAGTGGGACCCTCATTTTAAAAAATAGATAAAAAGAATAAACTAGGTAAAACCTAAAATAGTGAAGATTTTATTTTGACATGTACGTAATTTATTGACAAACATATAAGTGAAAGCTATAATTACTTTTGTTGCCTAGAGGTGATCGGAATGAAATGGACAGTTTTACAATTACAAAAATTTCGTGATGTGGAACTAGAAATAGATCAAAGAGTCGATGTCTCTCGAGATCTTAAGGAAAAAGATCCTGAAATCAGAGATGCATCGCCTATACATGTTACAGGTACAGCACGGATTGATTCTCAGAAAGCTGAGTTTCATCTGCATTTGACAGGTAATTTAATATTGCCATGTTCCCGAACGCTTGTAGATGTGGTGTATCCAATCAATATTTACTCAACTGAAACTTTTATATTAAAGCCAGTTGAATATTCTCCAATGGACGATGAGGAGATCCATGAACCAAATGAAGGGATCGTGGATTTAATTCCTGTTATTGAAGAATTAATATTATTGGAAGTTCCGTTGCAGGTCTTTTCCGAAGATGCCAAAAATACGGAGTCACTTCAATCTGGCAAGGATTGGGAAGTTATGACAGAGGATCAATTTAAACGTGAACAACAAAAAACAACAAGAATAGACCCTAGACTTGCGGGTCTTGCAGCATTATTGAAAGAGAAAAAAGAGTAACAAAAAATACTAATTTATTGTGGAAGATTCCTTTTAAGGAGGTGGGAAGAATGGCTGTACCAGCTAGAAGAACTTCAAAAAAAGTAAAAAGACAAAGACGCACTCATTTTAAACTTCAGGTCCCAGGAATGGTTGCTTGCCCTAACTGTGGAGAAATGAAACTTGCACACCGTGTATGTAAAGAGTGTGGACATTATAAAGGTAAAGAAGTAGTTAGCAACTAATTCTAAACCAGCATAAAGCGTGAAGAGATCTTATTCTCTTCACGCTTTTTATTTACTATATTTTTTTAGTAGAACTGGATTCTATCTACCCTTGCGTCAGCATATACTTTAAAAAAACTAGGGGTGATAAAATGACGGCTGCACGGCAGGATGCGTGGACTTCTGATGAGGATTTAGTGCTTGCAGAATTGGTGCTTGCCTACATAAGAGAGGGCAACACTCAGCTACAGGCATTTGAGGAAGCGGGGAGAAGACTGAAAAGAACAGCTGCAGCATGTGGTTTCCGCTGGAATTCTAATATTCGAAAAAAATATAAAGAAGGAATAGAACTAGCCAAAAAACAAAGGAATACAAATAAAAAAGAAAAAAATATTGAAGCGAAAGAATATGTATATCAAAATTCAGGAAACAGGAAAATAAGTATGGATTATGATTCCATCGTTCTTTCTGATGCTATTCAATTTTTTCAAAAGCTTGAAAATGAACTTGCTTCTATAGAAAGATATAAACAAGAAAACGAGCAACTAAAAAATGAAATTTCTGTCTACAAAGCCGAAAAAGAAGAAGCTGTAAAAGCTTTAGAAGAGATGACAAAGGAATTTATTCAGCTAAAGGATGAATATCGTTCGCTCATTGTCCTCTTGGATAAAGCTAGAAAAATGGCAGGGGAATTGTCGGACGCAGAGAAAATCAATGTACCTTTATAAAATATTTAAGAGCCGTGATAATTCACGGCTCTTAAAATTGAGAAAGCTTAAAGATTTTCTATTTGTCCATCATTTGGGTTAGGAAATGATGGCTTTCTGGCAAAACACATAATTCCAGCAATTAGGTAGAGCAAAGCTGGCAAAAATCCAAAACCAATTGTGATGACTCCAACTAAAACAGCACCAATAATAAACATCAATCCCGCAAGTTTCGGTTTTTTATTTCCTTTAATAGCTATAAGTGCGACTATACCTAGAATAACCCCAAGGATAGCTGCAATTATTAGTGCAGATCCAGCAGTAGACATCATATCAAGAATCATATTTGCATCTATACCTTCTTGATTGATTGTTGGGTCATTTAAGGATTCTTCCAATAGTGGTTTAACATCTTCTGACTTGCCCGCAAACATAAATAACATTCCCATTAAAGCAATCAGAGCACTTAAAATCATCCCAATAACACCTAATACGATTTCTCCTGTTCGTTTCAATCAAATACCCTCCTGATGTAAAAAAATAATAGCTTCAAATAATTATACGATGAAACTGTCCAATAGTTTCAGTTTTTTTACGGAAATTTAATAGGAGAAAAGTTCTGTTTTAATGTTTTTGCTCTGACACTCCAGGCGGGTACCACACAAGTGGATTTTCACCTCGATCTCGGTCCATTTCATATGTCACTGGTTCGAATCCCATTTTCTCAAAAAACTCACGAGAATTCATACGTGGATTTGTTTTAATGGGCATATTATAGCTTTTTGCATATTCAATCAATTTTCTTCCATAATTTTTATTCTGATAGCCTGGCAATACTTCTAACTTCCATATTTCTAAATAATCTTGTGGAGGGTTGAAATATTGATCATAACGTGAATCTCTGCGATATAGGCTCATTCGGGCGACAAGCTTGTCACCAAAATATATTCCGTAAAAAGGTGATTGGGAATCATCCTCAATCATATTAGCCTGTAAATCCTCCAGCATTGATAGTTCCTGGGCGCCATATTCTTTAAACTTTTTAAATTCTTCCATTGTTTTATAGTTTATTTTTAACTTTTCCACTTTGGCAGGCATTAAAGGTTCCCCCTTACGTATTATTTATTGACATACGTCAATTGAAACTATTTCGATAGAAATTCACCAATAATCATGATGTAATACCATATTCAATATTATATAACAAAGAGCAAAAATATTCAGTGATTGTAACGAAAAGAATAAGGAGATTAAGGAGGAACAGTCAAAATGAAAACAATTGAGTCGCCTATTACTGGTATTGTATTACGAGTCATTCCAAAAGTAGGTGAAGAAGTATCTGCTGGGCAAGTTGTAATGGTTCTTGAATCAATGAAAATGGAGATTCCCATTGAAGCAGTTGGCAAAGGGAAAATATTAGAGATCAAAGTACAGCCTGATGATTTCGTGAATGAAGGGGATATCCTTCTCATTTTAGAATCTTTATAAGGAAGGTGCACATATATTGTCTTCTAATTTTGAAAAACTAGAGGAGAGGCGCAGAACGATTTATAAAGGGGGCAAGGATAAATACCATGAAAAATTAAAGCTTCAAAATAAGCTGTTTGTAAGGGAGCGGCTATCACTTCTGTTTGACCATGGAATTTATGAAGAGGATGGATTGTTTGCCAATTTTTATTCAAAAGATCTTCCAGCAGATGGAGTTGTGACGGCAGTCGGCAAAATAAATGATCAAACCGTTTGCGTAATGGCCAATGATTCTACTGTAAAAGCAGGTTCTTGGGGAGAAAGAACAGTTGAAAAAATTATTCGCATTCAAGAGACGGCAGAAAAATTAAAAGTGCCACTTTTATATTTGGTGGATTCAGCTGGAGCAAGAATAACAGACCAGTTTGATATGTTCCCAAACCGTCGTGGAGCAGGTAGGATATTTCATAACCAAGTTAAATTGTCAGGGATGATCCCTCAGCTTTGTATCCTATTCGGTCCATCTGCAGCAGGCGGTGCCTATATTCCAGCATTTTGCGACTGTGTCATTATGGTTGAGAACAATGCCTCTATGTATTTAGGATCTCCAAGAATGGCTGAAAAAGTAATCGGTGAAAAAGTGGACTTGAATGAAATGGGCGGTGCACGAATGCATTGTACCGTCAGTGGATGTGGAGATATACTAGTAGAAACTGAGGAAAAAGCAATCGAAGCGGCGAAAACATATCTTTCTTTTTTTCCAGCAAATTACGAGAAGGAAGTAAAAAAAGGAGAGGGAAAAGACCCTGTAGATGGAAAATTTTTAGAAGCTATTATTCCTTTAAATCAAAACGTACCTTTCGATATGTATGATGGTATAGATGCTTTGATTGATGGAGGAAGTTTTTTTGAAATGAAGAAGCTTTTTGCACCAGAACTCATCACTGGTTTTGCACGATTAAACGGCAGGGTCATTGGGATTATAGCAAATCAGCCTAAAACAAAAGGTGGGGTGCTGTTCATTGATTCGGCCGATAAAGGTGCAAGGTTTATCCAGTTATGCGACGCTTTTCATATACCTTTGCTTTTCCTTGCCGATGTCCCCGGATTTATGATTGGATCAAAGGTTGAGCGTGCAGGAATCATTAGACATGGAGCAAAATTAATTGCGGCGATGAGTTCGGCGACTGTTCCTAAAATATCTGTCATTATAAGGAAAGCATATGGGGCTGGTCTTTATGCAATGGCAGGACCAGCATTCGAACCGGATTGCTGCATTGCTTTACCGACAGCGCAAATAGCGGTAATGGGCCCAGAAGCCGCTGTTAATGCGGTGTACTCCAATAAAATTCGTGAAATAGAGGACCAAGATGAGCGATTAGAATTTATAAAAGGAAAGCAGGAAGAATATAAAGAGCATATTGATATATATAAACTAGCTTCTGATTTAGTCATAGATGAAATTGTTTCCGCGAATGAATTAAGGGAAACCCTTATTTCAAGATTTAATCTTTACGAAACGAAAAAAATTCCTGAAATAAAACGTAAACATCCAGTATTCCCTGTTTGATAATTTAAAATACCCAGATTATGATAACTTTGCTACAATAGTCCTATATAAGAGGATGTTCAAAAAGTCCGGTAAAAATGACACTTCGAATTTCTTATTTAGGTTGTTTCTCCGCTGCTCGAAACTGCGCCGCCTCGAAATTGCGATGCACTGGATGTCAGCGCAGTTAGCCGACTTGGTCCTTTTTATCTCCTTTTTGAACACGTACTAAAACAAGTATATCGGGTGAGTGATGTGAAAATTGGAATTATTGGGGGAGGCGCAGTAGGGCTTCTTTTCGGAGCTTATTTGAGCTCTTATCACGAAACATCTATCTTTACTAAAACGAAGAAACAGGCAATAGCGTTGAATAATCTGGGGATTACTCTAATACGGGATAAGAAAAAACATAAATATGCTGTAAATGGACGTGGAGATTATGAAAATATTGCTTTACAAGATTTTATTGTTGTAGCAGTGAAACAGTATGATCTTCATTCAATAGAAAAAGTGCTAAAAATGATCCCTAAACATATTCCACTTCTTTTTATTCAAAATGGCATGGGGCATATCCAGCTGCTTGATGCTTTGCCCCATACTTCTATTTATGTAGGAACTGTAGAGCACGGTGTCGTGAGAATTGAACAAGGAACGATTGAACATACTGGAATTGGAAAAACGAATATTGCCATTTTTCGAGGGGGGCATGGCGATTTTAGCGATTTTCCAACCATACAAAATCAATATTTTCCATTCCAATTTCAATCAAACTATAAAAATATGCTTTACTCTAAACTAATTGCGAATGCTGTAATCAATCCTTTAACAGCTGTTTTTAATGTCCCTAATGGGAGGCTAATTGAAAATCCTTTTTACTATGAAGCTTTTTTAGCTCTTTTTAATGAAATCATCGAGCTGTTTCCTGAAATGAATAAAAAAGAATTATTGGATGAGGTGGAGCTCATTTGCAAAAAAACGAGACTTAACACATCCTCCATGTTAAAAGATTTGAAGGAAGCAAGAAAAACAGAAATAGATGCGATATTAGGTTATATCCTTGAGAATGGAAATAAAAATGGACATGCTTTACCTTTCACAAATTTGCTATACACCGTAATAAAAGGGAAGGAATTAGAAGGGGGGATCAAAGTATAATGTTAGCTTTATTGTCCTCATTGGCAGCAATTTTTGTTATTCTGCCTGTACTTCTATTTGTTCTAGTTTTCTTCATCGTAAAACTATTGACGAATAGTCAAAAAAAGGCAAAAGGAGCAGCCATCAATATTACTACATTTGTATTAATTTTTTCAGTGCATTATTTAATCTTAGTCATTTGGTCTAAATCTTTGCTCTGGCTTATTATTTTATTTGTATTATTGACAGCTATTCTATTTACATATGTCTATTGGAAAGTTAAGGAAGAAATTGATTACGGCAAAGTATTTCAAGGATTTTGGAGACTGAATTTTTTATTGTTCTCAGCCATTTACATAGGATTACTAATATACGGAGCGGCATCTCGAGCCATTGAGGCTGTAATGTTCAAATAATTTTTCAGTACTACATAATATCTTTTACTTAAAGTTTTTGCTATACTTACGCTTAGTAAATGCAGAAAGGAAGTACGGCTTATGGAATTAGAAAGCATCGTCATTCCAGCCACGAACGACTTTGCTTCTCTTTATATAGAACAAAAAGAACCTGTAAAAGGTTTTTTTCATTACGATATAACGGAGAATACAGTATTTGAGAAGCGCTATCGTGACCTTATGTCAAGAAATATTGATCGTACAGGCATTGCAAGAGTAATTGAAAATTATATGAGTAAATTCCCGCAATCCGATAAAACAAAATTGTCATTAGAAAAAATGCGCGATGAACATTCGGTTGTTGTCATTGGCGGGCAGCAAGCAGGACTATTAACTGGCCCACTTTATTCAATACATAAAATTATTTCCATTATAAAACTTGCGGAAGAACAGGAAAGAAAACTCGATAGACCAGTCGTTCCTATATTTTGGATTGCTGGAGAAGATCATGATTTTCTTGAAATCAATCATGTATATGCCGAAGCCGGACAATCCTTAAAAAAGATTTCCTTCGCTGGCAATCATGATGAGAAGAAAATGACGTCACATATTTATTATAATAAAAACGAAATGCAGCAATGGGTCAACACCGTGTTTACTCATTTTGGTGAAAAAGCGCATACGAAACAATTATTATCTTCACTTCATTCGGCCATTATAGAATATGATTCGATAACCGATCTTTTTTCATATATCGTTATGTCTCTCTTTAAAGACTATGGTTTGCTCATTATAGATTCAGCTGACCCAGCATTACGTCGTTTGGAAGAGCCTTTCTTTTCCAGGTTAATTGATCAAAATGTTGAGCTGAGTCAAGCGGTATTATCTCAGCAAAAAGAGATTGGAAATTACGGCTTTAAAAAAGCAATTGAAATGGAAGAAAGTTCTGCTAACTTATTCTATTACCTATATAATGAACGAATTTTGTTAGATTATGATTCTCAAAATGATTGTTTTTTGTCAAAAAAAGCCCATTTCCAAATGGATAGCGATAGCTTGCGTGAATTGCTGCGTCAAAAACCGGAAAACTTCAGTAATAACGTCGTTACTAGACCGATAATGCAAGAATGGCTATTTCCTACTCTAGCATTCATAGCTGGACCAGGTGAAATCGCTTACTGGGGTGAATTAAAAAAAGCATTTGAGATAGTAGAAAATAAAATGCCTCCTATTATTCCAAGGATAAATATGACATTTCTCGAAGCAGCAGTGGAAAGAGATATACATGATTTACAGTTATCTATTGAAGATATACTTAAAAATGGAGTCACGAGGACTAAAGCATTATTTTTAGAAAATGTTGCGGATAAAGAATTGCTATGTATTCTTCACAATGCAAAAAAATACTTGGAAAATCAATATGATTCGATTTTTAAAAGGTTGGAAGAAAGTGATCGCGGATTATTACCGCTCGCTAGAAAAAATCTTTCGATACATTTAAAACAGCTTCAATTCATGGAGCAAAAATCAAATCAATCACAAGCCATCAAACATCAGACAATTTTAGACAAATATAGCAAAATAGAACGGCATTTATTGCCGAATGGGGTACCTCAGGAACGTATGTGGAATATATTTTACTATTTAAATGAAATGGGAGAAGAGTTTATCCATCAATTAATGGAAGAAGCATTTGCTTTTGATGGGACACACAAATTAATAAAAATATAATGAAAAATGACTATCTAAACAATGGAGTTTTGCTTCAATGTTTAGATAGTTTTTTATTTTCCTTTGAAAAAAAGGGTGGTAGAAAGTGGGGGGATGTGGTACAGTAAAGTTAGAAAGTGGGGGCATATCTTATGTTCATGGGAGAATACCAACACAATATTGATGCAAAGGGTCGTTTAATTGTCCCAGCAAAATTTCGTGAGCATCTCGGGGAAACGTTTGTCATTACCCGTGGTCTCGATCAATGTTTATTTGGTTATCCTCTCGAAGAATGGCGACTTTTGGAAGAAAAGCTAAAATCTCTCCCCATGACAAAGAAAGACGCTAGAGCATTTACGAGATTTTTTTTCTCCGGAGCCGTTGAATGTGAAATAGATAAACAAGGCAGAATAAATTTGCCAACACCACTCCTAGGCTATGCAAAACTTGTAAAAGAATGTGTGATTTTAGGGGTTTCTAGCAGAATTGAGATTTGGAGCAAGGATAGTTGGGAAGACTATTTTGCAGAATCAGAAGAATCATTTGCTGAAATTGCAGAGAATATGATTGATTTTGACATTTAGTCGATGATTTTGAAAGGTGACATCTAATGTTTAATCATACTACCGTTTTATTGAAGGAAACTGTTGAAGGATTGAATGTTCAACCTAATGGTATTTATGTGGATTGTACTCTCGGGGGTGGGGGGCATTCTGAATTAATCCTTTCCAAGCTATCCAGTGAAGGCAGGCTACTTGCTTTTGATCAAGATGAAACAGCTATTGCACATGCTAAAGAAAAGCTTTCAAAGTACGAAAAGAACTTAATTTTTGTTAAAAGTAATTTTAAATATATAGAAGAAAAAATAAACAGCCTTGGAATACATAAAGTGGATGGGATTTTATATGATTTGGGAGTTTCGTCCCCTCAGCTAGACACTCCGGAAAGAGGTTTTAGTTACCACCACAATGCACCACTTGATATGAGAATGGACCTTCAAGGTGAAATCTCAGCTTATGATGTGATTAATCAGTGGTCCTATGAGGATCTGGTTAGGATTTTTTTCCATTATGGTGAAGAAAAATTTTCCAAGCAAATTGCCCGTAAAATTGAGGCTGCAAGAGAAAAAGCACCTATCGAAACGACAGGTGAATTAGTTGAATTAATAAAAGAAGGGATCCCTGCACCTGCACGAAGAAAAGGTGGACATCCTGCTAAACGGATTTTTCAAGCAATTCGAATCGCTGTGAATGATGAACTGCACGCATTTAAAAGTTCGCTTCATCAAGCGATAGATTTACTTAATCCAACAGGAAGAATCAGTGTCATTACGTTTCATTCTTTGGAAGATAGAATATGTAAATCTGTTTTTAAGGAAGCAAGCGAGGGACCACCATTGCCCCCTGGAATGCCAGTTATACCAGAAGGCTATGAACCAAAATTAAAGCTTGTCAATCGAAAACCGATCACTCCTTCAGAGAAGGAATTAGACATAAACAATCGAGCACGTTCAGCAAAATTAAGAATTGCTGAAAAAATATAAACATATCGGAAAATACTTTTAAAGGATTCTGGTGTAGGGGGAGACATTTTGAGTAATTTAGCCCGTAAACATTATGAACAACATGTAGAAACACAACAACAAACACAAGTTCAAGTAAAAACGATCAAACGCCATGCAAAAATTACTCCTGGAGAAAAATTTCTTGCAATGCTGCTTGTAGCTTTTGTTATCGTCATGGCCGTTCAAATTATATCCGCTCAAGCGCAGATATATGAAGTGAATAAAAATATTGAAGATGTTAAAACCGCTATTCATGAGCAACAAAAAATAAACGAAGATTTGGGTTCACAAGTAAAGGAACTAAGCAGTCCTGAAAAGCTTTTTGATAAGGCGAAAGAATTGGGTTTGAATTTAGATCCAAATAAAGTCAGGGGTATAGAGAAAAAATGAAAAGTACTAAAAAGAATATGAACATAGGAGCAGCGTTTTTCTTTATTTTCTTTAGCCTGCTCTTTTTTGTATTGATTGTTAGATTTGTCACTATTCAGTATACCGGTGAAGCAGAAGGAAGAGTGTTATCAGCAAAAGCGGCTCAAATCTATTTGCGACAAGAGAAAATCCCTAGTAAAAGAGGAACTATTTTCGATCACAACGGCGAGGCTATAGCTGAGGACTCTGCATCTTATACGCTAGTCGCTATCCTTGATAAGGACTTAACGATTGACCCTGAACATCCTAGACATGTAGCTGATCCACAAATGACTGCTTCAAAGCTAGCTGCAGTAATAGATATGAGTGAGCAGGAAATATATGAGAGACTTACAAAAGAAGGACGGAAACAAGTAGAGTTTGGAGCTGCTGGAAAAGATTTGTCGCATAGTGTGAAGAAAAAAATTGAAGATCTTAAATTGCCGGGTATTTCTTTTATAAAAGAATCAAAACGCTCTTATCCAAATGGAATTTTTTCATCTCACTTGATTGGTTATGCTCAAAAAGATAAAAAAACATCTGAAATTGTTGGAATAACAGGATTGGAAAATAGCTACAACGATTTATTAAAAGGCAAGGATGGATCTATAAAGTACGAAGGTGACATTTGGAATTACGTATTGCCGAATTCGCATAAACATGTCACTGAACCGATAAATGGTCATGACATCTATTTAACATTAGATAAAAAAATTCAAACTTTCCTTGAAGATGCCATGAATAAAGTGGATGCGCAATATAAGCCAAAAAGAATTATGGCTGTTGTTGCGGATCCGAAGACTGGCAAAATTCTTGCTATGGCACAAAGGCCAACGTATCATCCAGAGACAAGAGTGGGTATTGATAAATCATGGCATAATGAAATAATTGAAACTTCTTATGAACCGGGATCAACGATGAAAATTTTTTCGTTAGCTGCCTCGATCGAAAAAAAAGTATTTAATCCAAATGATACATTTCCTTCAGGTAGATATTATGTTAATAAACGTGATTATATAGGAGATCATAATAGCGGAAGAGGCTGGGGGCCAATTACTTATTTAGAAGGTGTGCAGCGTTCTTCTAACGTAGGATTTGCGTATTTGCTTGAAAAAATGGGTACTCAAGCTTGGCGGGAATATATGGATAGATTTAAATTCGGAACACCTACAGGCATTGATCTTCCAAATGAAGTGTCAGGGAAAATTTTATATGATTGGCCAATCGAAAAAGTAACGAGTGTTTTTGGCCAAGGAACGACCGTCACTGCTATGCAAATGGTTCAAGCAATGACTGCAATCGCAAATGATGGAAAAATGATGAAGCCCTATGTCGTAGAAAAAATAGAAAATCCTAATGATGGCACTGTCAAGGAGACAAAGCCTGAAATAGTTGGCCAGCCAATCAGCAAAGAAACAGCGAAAGAAGTAAGAAGTATACTTGAAACGGTTCTTACATCCGAACATGGGACTGGGGGAAGGTATAAGATTGAAGGCTATAAAGTTGCCGGAAAAACGGGAACTGCCCAAATTCCTGGTCCTGATGGGAAATATTTAAAAGGCTATGATGATTATGTCTTTTCATTTCTCGGTATGGCGCCTGCTGATGATCCGAAATTAATCATGTACGTAGTCGTCGATCAACCAAATTTAAAAGAAGATGAGAACGGTAATCTTGAAAACGGCAGTGTTCCCGTTTCGATGATTTTTAATCCAGTTATGAAAAGCAGTTTAGAATATTTGAATATTCAACCTGAAGAAATCCCGGATACTAAAATTGCCGACCTCCCTGATTTCTCAAAAATGAAGAAGGTTGAAGCAATTGAATATATAAAGGAAAAATCATTAGTTCCGATTATTATAGGAGATGGGGATAAGATCATCGACCAATCGCCAAATTCGGGCTCTTCATTAATTGAAGGTGCAAAGATTTTTATTAAAACAGACGGAAATCTAACTTTACCAAATATGACTGGCTGGTCCAAACGTGATGTATTATATGCTGCGCAAATGGCTAATATTAATGTGAATATAGTCGGAGATGGGTTCGCATTAAAGCAAAATATCAAGCCTGACTCCCCTATTAAAGAGGGGGATCATCTAGTCGTGAATTTTGAAACTCCTAGACAAAAAATCGAACGTGAAAAATCAGCTAAAAATAAAGAAGATGAAGGCAAACCTTTGGATTAAAGGAAACAGTGGCTGCTCATAGAGTTAGCCACTGTTTCCTTTTGGAGATTTTTTCCGTCACAGCGATTAGCAAACTCCTTCTCATTTTCTTTTGCGAAGGTAAACATCCATCTCTATGTAAACCACTTATGTATTCTTCTTGTACTACTAGTAGGGGACAAGGCATAAGTTTAAACGAGCCAGAAAATGAGGGGGTCCTTTTTTTGAAACGTGTTTCGACTGTTACCGTAAGAAAAAGACTATCGTTCATTCTAGCAGCAGGTTTATTTGTCTTTTTTATCATTGATGTACGATTGGGCTATGTTCAATTTGGAATGAATAGTGTATTAACGGAGCGGGCAAGAGATTCATGGAGCCGAAATATTCACTTTGAGCCTGAACGCGGTAAAATCGTCGATCGAAATGGAGTTCCAATAGCAGCTAATCAAAGTGCACCAACTGTTTTTGTAGTTCCAAGGCAAATTGAAGACCCTGTTGCAGCCTCGGAGAAACTTGCAGCCGCTCTGAATGCTTCCAAGGAAAAATTATATAAGCAAATGGTAAAAAATTCATCGATTGAAAGAATTCGCGAAGGAAGAAAAATCTCCTTTGAAAAAGCAATGGAAATCCGTGAGTTAAAAATAAAAGGTGTTTATATTGCTGAAGATTCAAAACGATATTACCCTTTCGGCAGTTATCTTTCACATGTCCTTGGATTTACTGGAATAGATAATCAAGGCTTGATGGGGCTTGAACTGTACTATGATAAAGAATTAAGCGGGAAGAAAGGTTCTGTCCAATTTTTCTCAGATGCAAAAGGCAGAAGGATGCCTGATATGTCTGATGAATATGATCCACCTGTGGATGGATCTGACTTGAAGTTGACGATAGACACAAAAATTCAATCTATCATTGAACGTGAATTAGATAATGCAGAAGCATTATATAATCCAGATGGGATTGTTGCCATTGCGATGGATCCGAAAACAGGTGAAATATTAGCTATGTCGAGCAGGCCATCTTTTAACCCAGCAGATTTCAGGGAAGTTCCTCAAGAGGTATATAATCGTAATTTACCGATATGGAGCACATATGAGCCTGGTTCTACTTTTAAAATCATTACACTTGCAGCCGCTTTAGAAGAGGGAAAAGTGGATCTTGAACATGATCATTTTCATGATCCTGGTTTTGCAAAAGTGGGTGGAGCCACTCTAAAGTGCTGGAAAAGAGGAGGCCATGGGAGCCAATCATTTCTCGAGGTAGTAGAAAATTCATGCAACCCTGGGTTTGTCGAACTCGGAAATAGACTTGGTAAAGAGAAGTTATTTCAATACATCCGAAATTTTGGATTTGGGCAGAAAACAGGAATCGATTTAGCAGGTGAAGGTACTGGAATCCTTTTTAAAATGAATCAAGTTGGTCCAGTTGAACAAGCAACAACGGCATTTGGGCAAGGGGTTTCCGTTACTCCAATCCAGCAAGTAGCAGCTGTAGCAGCTGCAGTAAACGGAGGAATATTGTATCAGCCCTATATTGCGAAAGAATTGATTGATCCGATTACAGGAGAAGTAGTCATGAGAAAGACCCCTGTCGCGAAAAGGAGAGTTATATCTGAATCAACTTCCAAAGAAATCCGACATGCTCTTGAAAGTGTCGTAGCCCAAGGTACTGGTGGAAATGCCTTTATTGATTCGTATCGGGTAGGTGGGAAGACAGGGACTGCGCAAAAGGCAAAGGATGGAAGGTATTTGGAAAATAATCATATCGTATCATTTATTGGCTTTGCACCTGCAGATGATCCTCAAATCGTTGTATACACAGCTGTTGATAATCCAAAAGGAACGATTCAATTTGGGGGAACAGTTGCAGCACCGATAGTCGGAAAAATCATGGAAGATTCTTTAAGGTCAATGGGAGTTAAGCCGCGAAAAAACCAAATTGAAAAAGAGAAAAAATGGAATGATCCCGTGATGATAAATGTTCCTGATTTAAAAGGGATGACGATTAAAGAAATTCAGCAGCAAATGTATAACTTAAAGCTAAATGTCAGTGGCGAAGGGTCAGAAGTAGTCCAACAAGTTCCAGAACCTGGTGTTAAGGTTACAGAGGGTTCTGTAGTCCGAATATACATGAAATAACTTCTGAAAGGCGGCATGAGCATATCATAGCCGCCTATTGTATGAAAAATTGATAAAAAGTTTAAAACGATGATAGCTTCAATTACAATAATTTTGTAGAATAGAAAAGAATGCATTAATTGCAGTAAACGTGTCGTCTTTGATTAGATACGTTGAAAGGACTGAATAAGAATGAACCTACATACACTTTTACAATCGATTCCTTTTATAAAGATGCCGGAACATAATCCGGAAGTCACCAGCATTGCCAATAACCATAAAAAGGTAGAGCCAGGGAGCTTTTTTATTTGTATTACTGGACATGTTTTTGATGGTCATCATTTTGCGAAGGAAGCAGTTGATCGTGGTGCAGTTGCTATACTGGCAGAGAGAAAATTGGATCTAGAAGTGCCCGTCATTGTTGTGAAAGATACGACGAGGGCGATGGCAATACTAGCGGATGCGTTTTATGGCCATCCAACCCAACATTTACACTTAATTGGTATTACTGGGACAAACGGAAAGACTACGACAAGTCATTTAATTGAAGCCATATTCAGAGATTATAAAAAGATAACTGGATTAATTGGGACTATCAATATGAAAATCGGTGATCGCACGATTGAAACTAAAAACACTACTCCAGATAGTCTAGTTCTTCAGTCGGTTTTTCATGAAATGGTTAGTGAAAAGGTAGATACGGCTATTATGGAAGTTTCCTCCCATGCTTTAGTGCAAGGGAGAGTGAATGGCTGTGATTATGATGTTGCAGTTTTTACTAACTTATCTCAAGATCATCTAGATTATCATCATACGATGGAGGAATACAGACTCGCTAAAAGTCTTTTATTTTCAAAGCTTGGAAACTCATATTATAAAAATAAGAAGTTTGCGGTATTAAATGCGGACGATAAGGCGACTAAAAAATTTATCGTGGAAACTTCTGCTCATGTTGTAACTTATGGAATTGATTCTCCGTCGGATTTTATGGCGAGTAATATTAATCTTGAAAATGGCGGAACAAGCTTTACGCTGCATACTCCTGAAGGGAAAAGAGACATTACACTCAATTTGATGGGAAGGTTTAATATATATAATGCTCTTGCTTCTATTGCAGCAGCATATGTTTCTAATATTCCATTGGACCTTATCGTTCAGACTATAGAAAAGGCAACAGGGGTACCAGGAAGATTTGAATCAGTAAACGGAGGCCAAGACTTTTCTGTTATCGTTGATTATGCCCATACGCCTGACAGCTTGGAAAATGTCCTCAAAACGATACAACAATTTGCAAAAAAACGGATATTCGCCGTTGTAGGGTGCGGGGGAGACAGAGATCCTTCCAAGCGACCATTAATGGCTGAAATTGCTTGCAAATATTCTACCAATCCAATTTTCACATCAGATAATCCAAGGAGTGAAAATCCTTTATCAATTTTAGCTGATATGGAAAAAGGAGCAGTTGGAGACTACCAAATTATTCCTGATCGTACAGAAGCCATCACGTCTGCTATTCAAGAAGCAAGGAATGGTGATGTCGTATTAATCGCGGGAAAAGGGCATGAAACATATCAAATTATTGGTGACCAAGTATTTGATTTTGACGATAGGCTTGTAGCATTAAAAGCAATAAAGGAGCGATAATTACATGCTCACGTATAGTGATGTAGTAACGCTTTATCCCAATATAAGAGGAGTTAAAGTAAATACATTAGTATACAAATGTTTAACTTTTGACAGCTCTATTCAACAATCAAAAGGCTTGTTTATTGGTTCACAAAGAGATTGTAATCTTTTAAGAGCAATTGGAAATGGGGCTATTTCGGTAATATGGCCGCAAGACATACCAATTCCTCATTACACACCTAATGATTTTCCAGTTATTTTAGTGGACGATTCAATTGAAGCAATGGTAAAGCTTGTTCACAAATATCCAGAAAAAATTACTTTGAAAAAACGTGGGGACGCAACAAAAATGATATTTTCTAGTAAAGAATTACAAAAAGATAGCGTATATTATGAGATTTATTGCTTGTTAAATGAATATAAAGATAGTTCGGAAATGAGGAATGAGGGGCAATGATGGAAAAAGTTATTTTATTTGCACTAATTATGGGATTTTTGATTACTGTTTTACTTTCCCCTCTCTTTATACCATTTCTTAGAAGGTTAAAATTTGGCCAAAGCATTCGTATAGAAGGCCCTCAATCTCATCAAAAAAAGAGTGGAACTCCTACAATGGGCGGTATACTTATTGTTTTATCCGTCATTATTACTACGCTCGTGATGTTGTTGAAATTCTCAAAGCCGAGTTTAGAAATATATTTATTATTATTCGTATTAATTGGGTATGGTTTACTGGGTTTTCTAGATGATTTTATTAAAATTGCCCTTAAACGCAATCTTGGATTGACATCAAAGCAAAAACTACTTGGACAAATTGTAATCGCAGTTGTTTTTTATATAGTCCTAAAAATCAATGATTTCTCTACTGCCATCTCCATTCCTTTTACTGATTTTCAATTGGAATTAGGATGGATATACCCATTATTTATTATCTTTTGGTTAGTTGGTTTCTCAAATGCCGTTAATTTAACGGATGGACTTGATGGATTACTTTCAGGCACTGCTGCCATTGCTTTCGGCGCTTTCGCTATTTTGGCTTGGAGCGGATCCCAATATGATATTTCTGTATTTGCTGTAGCGGTCGTAGGCGCTGTTTTAGGTTTTCTTGTTTTTAATGCTCATCCTGCAAAAGTGTTTATGGGTGATACAGGCTCCCTCGCGCTTGGAGGAGCTATAGCTGCGATTGCTATCTTATTAAAAATGGAATTAATCCTTATTATTATTGGTGGAGTATTTGTTATCGAAACGTTGTCAGTTATTTTACAAGTAGCATCGTTTAAAACTACAGGTAAACGTATTTTTAAAATGAGCCCATTGCATCACCATTATGAGCTTTCTGGCTGGTCGGAATGGCGAGTAGTTGTAACTTTTTGGGCTGTCGGTCTCCTTTGTTCAATTTTAGGAATTTATATTGAGGTGTGGATGTAGCATGTTAAATGTAAATGATTATCATTATAAAAAAATACTCGTCTTAGGTCTTGCGAAAAGTGGGGTTGTCGCTGCATCACTTCTTCATCAATTAGGTGCCTTTGTGACTGTTAATGATTATAAACCATTTGAGGAGAATCCTGATGCTCAAGGCCTTTTAGAGCAAGGGATAAAAGTAGTTTGTGGGAGTCATCCTGTTGAACTTCTGGATGAAGGATTTGAGTTAATCGTTAAAAACCCTGGCATCCCATATTCTAATCCACTCGTTCAAGGAGCAGTAGAACTTGGGATCCCTATCATTACAGAAGTTGAATTGGCTTATCAAATTTCAGAAGCGGACATTATAGGAATTACAGGAACAAATGGTAAAACAACTACGACGACATTAATTTACGAAATGTTGGATAAAGCTAGCCGTAATCCTTTAATTGCTGGAAATATAGGGACTGTAGCTTCAGAAGTTGCACAAAAAGCAACGTCAAATAACACGATGGTCGTTGAGTTATCTTCATTCCAATTAATGGGAATTAAAACATTTAGGCCACATATTGCTATTGTTACAAATTTATATGAGGCGCATCTTGATTACCATGATAGTTGGGAAGAATATGCGAATGCAAAAATGAATATTACGAAGAATCAACTTGAAAGTGATTATGTAATTGTGAATGCAGATCAAAAAGAAGTAATGGAGTTAATTAGCTTTACGAAAGCAAAAATCATTCCTTTTTCAACAAAGAAATTCATTCAAGACGGAGCTTCGATCAGAAACGGTATGCTTACATTTATGGGAGAAGATATTATTAGCTTAGAGAAAATAGTTTTGCCGGGTGCTCATAATTTAGAAAATATTTTATCAGCTACAGCTGCGGTCAAATTAATGGGTGTCGATAATGAGGCGATTCGAAAAGTACTTACTTCCTTCACTGGTGTAAAACATAGGACCCAATTTGTTGAAGAAATTAATGGGAGAAAATTTTATAATGATTCGAAAGCGACGAATATTCTTGCGGCTTCAAGCGCCTTAAATGCTTTTGATGAGCCAATCATTCTTCTAGCAGGTGGGCTTGACCGCGGAAATTCGTTTGATGAATTAATTCCTTCATTGAAAGGAGTAAAAGCTCTCGTTTTATTCGGTGAAACAGCTAAAAAAATTGAGAAAGCTGGAATTGAGGCAGGAATACAAACAATCCTTCATGTCAACAATGTAGAGGATGCAGTACCTGCCGCGTATGAAATATCTCATGCAGGAGATGTTATTTTACTTTCACCTGCATGTGCAAGCTGGGATCAATATAGAACATTTGAAGTTCGCGGTGATATTTTTATCGAGGCAGTGCATAAACTTAAAAAGAGCAGTTAATTTGGCAAAGCACGCAACTTGGACAAAACTCCTAGAAATACCCAAATAACGCTCAAATACTGAGTATGCAGAGGTGTTCAAGTTGCCCGTAAAAAAAACAGCTCCTGACTTTATATTGATTTTTGCGACTCTATTATTATTGGCTATCGGTTTAGTGATGGTTTATAGTGCAAGCGCCATCTGGGCTAATTATAAATTTGCAGATTCTTTTTTCTTCGCTAAACGGCAGCTGCTTTTTGCAAGCCTTGGTTTTTTAGCGATGTTTATGGTGATGAATGTAGACTATTGGGTTATCAAAAAATGGGCCAAGCCATTATTAATTGTTTGTTTTGTTTTGTTGGTGGCCGTACTCATTCCAGGCATTGGAGTTGAACGGAACGGGTCCAGGAGCTGGATTGGGGTAGGGGCATTTTCTGTTCAACCATCTGAATTTATTAAATTAGCGATTATCGCTTTTTTAGCAAAGTTTCTTTCTGAACAACAACGTTATATTACGACGGTTAAAAAAGGCTTATTTCCTACATTAGGTTTAGTTTTCTTAGCTTTCGGCATGATTATGCTTCAGCCTGATTTAGGGACCGGCACAGTGATGGTAGGGACATGCGTCATTATGATATTTATTGCAGGTGCAAGAATTTCCCATTTTGTTGTTCTCGGTATTTTGGGACTAGCAGGGTTTGTGGCACTCGTTGTGTCTGCTCCGTACAGAATAGCAAGAATCACTTCATTCCTTGATCCTTGGCAAGATCCACAGAATACAGGATTTCAAATTATCCAGTCTTTATATGCAATTGGGCCAGGTGGACTATTCGGTCTTGGACTCGGAGAAAGCAGACAAAAATTCTTCTATTTGCCGGAACCCCAAACAGATTTTATTTTTGCCATCCTAGCAGAGGAACTTGGATTTATCGGGGGGAGTCTTGTTCTGTTTTTATTCGCTTTACTTCTATGGAGAGGAATTAGAATAGCACTCGGTGCACCTGATTTGTTTGGCAGCTTTTTAGCGGTTGGGATTATCTCGATGATCGCCATTCAAGTGATGATAAATATTGGAGTTGTAACAGGACTAATGCCTGTAACAGGAATTACATTGCCATTTCTAAGCTACGGCGGCTCTTCTCTAACCTTAATGTTAATGGCAGTAGGGATTTTGCTTAACATAAGCCGTTATTCTAAACTATAATTTTTACTGAACCTAGTAAGGTTCTTTTTTTATTACAATTACGTTAAGAATACTTTTTCTGGTGAAAAATATAGTAAGATAATAATTAAGTCAAAATACATAAAGATTAGTGCTGATAGAGGTGGCAAAATGAAGATCGTTGTAAGCGGTGGGGGAACAGGAGGTCATATTTATCCTGCGCTCGCCTTGATTAAAACGATAAAAAGGCAAGATTTAAACGTTGAATTTTTATATATTGGAACAGAAAAAGGACTTGAAGCAAAAATTATCGGACGTGAAGATATTCCTTTTAAAGCAATAAATATTACCGGGTTTAAACGAACCATATCATTTGAAAATGTAAAAACGATTTTTCGTTTCTTAAAAGGTGTGCGCGATAGTAAAAAAATATTAAAAGACTTTAAACCAGATGTTGTTATTGGAACGGGCGGCTATGTATGCGGTCCAGTTGTATATGCAGCAGCAAAAAGAAAAATTCCAACTGTTATCCATGAGCAAAATAGCGTTCCAGGCTTGACCAATAGATTTTTAAGCCGATATGTAAATAGAGTAGCTATATGTTTTGAAGAGGTACGGCCATTTTTTCCGGCCGATAAAGTAAAAATGACCGGAAATCCCCGAGCACAAGAAGTACGGGATACGAAATCGACTGGAATCCTGCAAACTTTTGGATTAAAAGAGGATGTAAATACTGCATTGATTGTAGGAGGAAGTAGAGGAGCAAGACCCATCAACGAAGCAGTTATTAAATCACTTTCCCAACTCTCAAGTAAACCATATCAGATTATTTATGTTACTGGAGAAGTACATTATGAGGAAGTTTCAAAAGAAGCGAGTTTATTAGGGACAAACGAAAATGTAGCGATCGTACCTTTTATCCACAATATGGAAGATGTGCTTGCTTCCATCGATGTAGTGGTGGGTCGTGCCGGAGCGACATCATTAGCAGAAATTACAGCACTTGGTATTCCTTCTATTCTGGTCCCGAGTCCTTACGTAACGAATAATCATCAAGTGAAAAATGCATCGGCTCTAGTCAATAATGGAGCGGCTATCATGCTTGAAGAAAGTGAATTATCTAGTACTAAGCTTGTTGAAGCACTTGATTCGATTTTATTAGACGATAATAGAAGAATCGCTATGGGAGAGGCTGCAAAAAAACTTGGAATCCCTGACGCTGCTGATAAACTATTTAAATTATTATTAGAGCTTGCAAATAAAGAACAAAAATTATAGAGAAAATGTTAACTGAGAAGTAGTCAAAAAAGGGGTAGTGTTTATGGAAAAAGGGAAGGTCCTATCCCTAGAAGACAGGATTCCTAAAATTAAAGAACATCGAAGGCGCAAGGCAAATAGACGTCTCATTATTCTACTTACTGTTTTCTTTCTCCTAATTGCTTTTGTTGTATATATTCAATCTCCACTAAGTCAGATTAATAGAATTGATGTGAATGGAATTGAAATAGTTACTAAGAAAGAAGCAAAGGATATTTCCGCATTGAAAAAAGGTGACAATATTTGGAAGATAAACAGAAAACAAGCGGTGAAAAATTTACTATCCTTACCAGAAATTAAAAGTGCAGAAGTCCTTCTGAAATTTCCTAATAATATTGTGATCAATATTAAGGAATATTCTCCAATCGCACTCCTTGTATCACAGGAAAATTTTCGTCCAGTTTTAGAAAATGGGACCATTCTTGAAAAAAATACGATTCTTACGAACGGTCCTCTTTTACTTAATTTTAAAGAAGGGAATATTTTAGATGACTTGGCAGCACAATTAAAGAAGTTTCCTTCTGAAATACTAAATTCAGTATCTGAAATACATTATGATCCGAAAGAAACGGACAAGTATCATATATTTTTATTTATGAACGATGGTTTTGAAGTAAGTGCAACAATACCAACTCTTGCTGCCAAAATGGTCCATTATCCTTCCATTGTGAGCCAGTTGGATCCTAACGTTAAGGGTGTCATTAATTTAGAGGTTGGCTCGTATTTCAAAGCGTACGATCTTAAAGAGGAGGAAACAAATGAAGGGGAAGAAGAAAGGTAAATATGTGGTTTTTTCTTTAGTCTTCTTAGTGTTTGGCTTCATTATTGCCTTTTCTTATAGTCAGTCAAATAAAGAAGATGCCAATTCCCTTAAGATAAATAATCGACAATATATTATGGAAAATAACTTAAGAGAACAAATCATTCTTGTGCAGGATAAAAATAGTCAACTTCAAAAAACTTTATATGAGAAACAAGAAGCAGTACGAGAGTATGAAAAGGAACTTTCTAAGGAACAAGAGATGTTTTCAGGTTGGGCAGAAGATGCCGAAAAATATCGAATGTTTCTTGGAAAAATGAAGGTTCAAGGCTCAGGCATCGAAGTCAGTCTTGAAGACGGGGAATATAATCAGAGTAAGGATGCCAACAATTATATTGTCCACGAGCACCATATTTTTAAAGTAGTGGATGAGTTATATATAGCAGGTGCAACTGCTATATCGATAAACGGTCAACGCCTAAATTATAATTCTTATATTGTTTGTAATGGTCCTGTCATTACTGTTGATGGGAATCCTTATCCAGCACCTTTTACAATAACGGCTATTGGAGAAACGAATACTCTCATATCAGCACTTACTATCCCTGGTGGTGTTCGAGATCAAATTGTAAATGATAATATTACTTTTTCAATAGAAAAGAAGAAGCAAATCATCCTTGACCCAGTACTTGGAGAATCTTCATGAATATCAATAAAGGGAAAGTTTACATAACTATCATAACCGTTATTATTGGCTTTATGATTGCTGTGCAATTTAAAACGGTACATGAACCGAACACAAGAGATACGAGGGATATATGGGAGCTTCGAAAAACCTTATCTAATGAGATGAAGTTGCAATCAAAGTTATTGGAAGAAATTCGTATTCAAGATAAAAGAATAAACGATTATGCTTCTGAAATTGTTGGAAGCAAAGAGCAAGCATTAAAACAAACGTTAGAACAATTAAAGGAAGAAGCAGGCTTGACAAAAGTAGAAGGACCTGGAATTGTATTGACAGTTGATTCCATTGATAAAGCATTACTTTTGGGTAAAAGGGTGACTTCCGTCTCACCTATGAATCTAAAGCGACTTATTAATGAATTGAATATGAATGGCGCAAAGGATATTTCAATAGATGGAGAAAGACTTATTAATACGACAGTGATACGGGATATTAATGGTGAAACGAAGGTAGGTACACATTCTCTAAAATCACTTCCCTTTAGTATTCATATCATTACAGAAAATATGGAAGTAGCTGAAAAAATGTATAATAGTTTGCAAGTTTCATCCATCATAGATGATTTTTTTATTGATAATGTCAAGGTTGAAATTTCCAAGCCAAACAAATCTATTATAGTTCCTGCCCATGTAGATCCAATTAAAATACACGGAATGACACCAGTTAAAGAAAAAGGGGATGGCTAATATGTGGCTGCCCATCATTGGATTATTAGTGGGAGTTTTATTAGGCTTAATGACGGATGTGAAGGTACCAGCAGAATATGCCAATTATTTATCCATAGCCGTTTTAGCAGCTTTAGATACATTATTCGGCGGAATTAGAGCATATTTGCAAAATGTATACGATAATCGAGTTTTTGTAACAGGATTTTTCTTTAATATTGCACTTGCTGCAAGTTTAGCTTTTCTAGGTGTCCATCTTGGTGTAGACTTGTATTTAGCAGCCGTTTTTGCATTTGGGGTTAGATTATTTCAAAATATAGCTGTCATCCGTAGAATTTTAATAAACAAATGGACAAATACTAGAGAAAATTCTAAATAAATATTATTATTAAACAGGAAAATATAAATAGATGACGAATAATTCTTAATAAGTAAATTCAAGGATGATATTGATGAAAATGACTAGCAATTTTATAAGTAAGAGAGTGGTAAAAGGGGGTGCCAATGAATGAACAACAACGAAGTATACGTCAGCTTAGATATCGGTACGTCCACCGTAAAAGTTATTATTGGTGAAATGGCCAATAATTCTCTTAATATCATTGGAGTTGGGACTGCCAAGGCGCAAGGAATTAGAAAAGGTTCTATTGTCGATATAGACGAAACTGTTCATTCTATTAAAAAAGCAGTAGAGCAAGCTGAAAGAATGATTGGAATGCAAATTAGACAATGTATCGTCGGAATTGCAGGAAATCATGTAGGGTTGCAACCGTGCCACGGAGTGGTGGCCGTTTCAAGTGAGAATAGAGAAATAAGCGATGAAGATGTTGCAAGGGTTATTGACGCAGCAGAAGTAATATCTATTCCTCCAGATAGAGAGATTATCAATATTATACCACTCCAATTTATTGTCGATGGGCTAGAAGAAATCACTGATCCAAGAGGGATGATTGGTGTTAGACTAGAAATGGAAGGAATCCTCATCACTGGATCGAAAACGATCTTACATAATACGCTCCGCTGTGTAGAGCGAGCGGGTTTAGAGATTCTCGACATTGTTTTACAACCTTTGGCATCAGCTACTTGCGCCTTATCAAAAGATGAACAAAATCTTGGTACTGCTTTAATTGATATGGGCGGTGGTTCCACAACTTTGACAGTTTTTGATCAGGGACATATTCTAGATACCGTTGTAATCCCTGTAGGTGGGGATCATATTACGAAAGATTTGTCGATAGGGCTAAGAACTGCCACTGAAGATGCTGAAAAAATTAAAATTAAATATGGACATGCATTTTACGACCATGCTTCTGAAGATGAGGTTTTTAGTGTTCCCATTATTGGCAGTGACCAACATCAACAGTTTAATCAAGTTGAATTATCTGATATTATTGAAGCTAGAATGGAAGAAATCTTTGAACTCATCCAAAAGGAATTAAGGAGAATGGGAGTATCCGATTTACCGGGAGGGTTTGTATTAACAGGCGGTGTTTCCAGTATGCCTGGAGTAATGGAATTGGCGCAAACGATTTTTCAAAATAGAGTCCGCGTCGCGATTCCCGATTATATTGGGGTCAGGGAACCACAATATACAACAGCTATTGGACTTATAAAACATTCATATAAGAATGCTAGATTACAAGGCAGAAATGTTAATGCTGTTCCTTACCAGTATTCTGAAGAACCGAATGAAAAACGCTTCGCAAAGGCATCATCTCAAAATCAAAGAAAAGAAAAACATCCGGATGAAAAAATTTCCACAAAAGTAAAAAGGTTTTTTGAAAACTTTTTCGAGTAGGGCATCCCGGTAACTAAACAAAATAGGAGGACTTGCCATGTTGGATTTTGATACAAATTTAGATTCTTTAGCAACCATAAAAGTGATAGGCGTTGGCGGCGGTGGAAATAACGCTGTGAATAGAATGATTGAGCATGATGTACAAGGTGTTGAATTTATTGCCGTTAACACAGACGCTCAAGCACTTAATCTATCAAAAGCTGAAATTAAAATGCAAATTGGAGCAAAACTCACAAGAGGGTTAGGCGCTGGCGCCAACCCTGAAGTTGGAAAAAAAGCTGCTGAAGAAAGCAAAGAACAAATCGAAGAAGCACTTAGAGGTGCGGATATGGTATTTGTTACAGCAGGAATGGGCGGTGGAACAGGTACAGGTGCTGCACCTGTCATTGCGCAAATTGCAAAGGATTTAGGAGCTTTAACGGTTGGAATTGTCACAAGACCATTTACATTTGAAGGACGGAAGCGTGCTACACAAGCAAGTGGTGGAATAGGAGCAATGAAAGAAGCTGTCGACACACTTATTGTTATTCCAAATGATAGATTGCTTGAAATTGTGGACAAAAGCACCCCAATGCTTGAAGCTTTCCGTGAAGCAGATAATGTTCTTAGACAGGGTGTCCAAGGTATTTCCGAATTGATCGCAGTCCCTGGATTAATTAACCTCGATTTTGCTGATGTTAAAACGATTATGACGAATAAAGGGTCAGCGCTGATGGGAATTGGTGTCGCTACAGGTGAAAACCGTGCAGCTGAAGCAGCAAAAAAAGCGATTTCCTCTCCATTGCTTGAAACTTCTATTGATGGTGCTCAAGGTGTCTTGATGAATATATCAGGGGGCACAAATATTAGCTTGTATGAAGTACAAGAGGCTGCTGATATAGTAGCATCTGCTTCTGACCAAGATGTAAATATGATTTTCGGTTCAGTCATAAACGAAAATTTAAAAGACGAAATCATTGTTACAGTGATTGCAACCGGATTTAATGAGGCAACTCCTCAGCCTGCTCAACAAAGGCCAGCTTTTGGACAAGTTAAACAAAATACACATACACATGCACATACACAAACACAAAATTCTACACGTGACTCAAGAAGGGAAGAGGTACAGGAAACAACAAGATCAAACCAATCTGTTGAAGATACATTAGACATTCCTACTTTCCTTCGTAATAGAAATAGAAGAAGATAACATATTTAAAGCTTTTAACAAAAGTGCAAGCCAACGTTTATCGACGTCAAACTTCAAGGTCTTTGACTTACGCAAAAAGAAAAGGACAAGAAATTTGCTAGTCGATGGTTGCTTGTGCTAGACGGAAACTATTTTTATATAGTTACCAACACCATTTTAAATCTATAATATGCTGAGCAAAAAATTCCCGTCATTGTACGGGAATTTTTTTTGACAATGTTCGAAAGAAATGGTGAAAACTTCTATTATTTCCTATACAGAAATTGACACATTCCAAAAGATATCTAATCTATACTTTTGATAAAAGCCTCAATCTAAAACTAATGTATTACGAAAACTTACAAGCTGGCGAAATTCAGGAGGAGGTATGCTTGGTAGTATATTTAGATATTATTTGGATGTTAAATTTGTTAATAGATAGCCTCTTACTATGGATTACGTCCATTTTTTTAAAAAGGACCGCAAGTCCTGTTCGAATAATATTAGGAGGAATATTTGGGTCACTAATTATTATCATGGCGATCACTCCCTTTTCAGCATTTGCTGCAAATCCTTTAGTGAAATTAGCAATCTCAATAGGGATGATACTAACCGCATTTGGTTATAAAAACATTTCAGTATTTTTTTCTAACTTATTAACCTTTTATTTCGCCACATTTTTAATGGGCGGGATATTGATCGGTGTCCATTACTTTCTAACTTTTAATATGGAATTAAAATCCGCTGTTATTATTCAAAACATTCGTGGATACGGCGATCCTGTTAGCTGGCTATTTTTATTAGGAGCTTTCCCGATTGCATGGCATTTCTCTAAGAAAAGAATAAATGCCATTACAATTTCAAATATACAATACGATGTACTTATGGATGTCACAATTTTCATTAACGGTATCCACTTCCAATTAAAAGGATTAATTGATAGCGGGAATCAATTATATGATCCGATTACAAAAACTCCTGTGATGATTGTTTCTATCCATTCCATTAAAGAAAAGCTGCCATCTGAAGTTTTGGATTTCGCCAATGACAAAAATGATTTTTATGACTCAGCCTCATCTCTTCCACCTGAATGGAGCAGTATTATGAGGTTAATCCCAGCAAAATCGCTCGGTAAAAATAACCAACTTCTAAGTGCATTTAAACCTGAAAAAATTGAATTTTTTTCTGAAAAGGGACGCACGACTGTAAATAAAGCCCTCGTCGTTTTTACTTCACAAACACTATCAAAAGATGGGAGCTTTCAATGTATTATACATCCCTTTATGATTTCTGGCGCTGCTAGTCACCCAGCATCTTAAACACTTCATCTTCATAGAGGTAAAGGAGGATAAATATTTGAAATTATTCCGCTTGCGCATACAATACTATTGGTATCGCCTGCTTACTAAAATTGGATTGAAATCAGATGAAATATACTATATTGGTGGAAGTGAAGCGTTGCCTCCTCCACTGTCAAAAGATGAAGAAGAAATTCTTTTGAAGAAACTGCCTAAGGGAGATAAGACAGCCAGATCCTTGTTAATTGAAAGAAATTTACGGTTAGTCGTATATATAGCTAGAAAATTTGAAAATACAGGCATAAATATAGAGGATTTAATAAGCATTGGGACGATTGGATTAATTAAAGCAGTAAATACATTTAATCCCGAGAAAAAAATAAAACTAGCTACATATGCGTCCAGATGCATTGAAAATGAAATCTTAATGTATTTGCGCAGAAATAATAAAACGAGATCTGAGGTTTCATTTGACGAACCTTTAAATATCGATTGGGATGGAAATGAGTTATTATTATCCGACGTTTTAGGGACGGATGATGATATCATTACAAAAAATCTAGAAGCAAGTGTAGACAAGAAATTACTATTTACTGCACTTCATAAGTTATCAGATCGAGAAAAACAAATCATGGAACTAAGATTTGGTCTTACTGGCGGTGAGGAAAAGACCCAAAAAGATGTGGCAGATATGTTAGGGATATCACAGTCCTACATTTCACGTCTTGAAAAAAGAATAATAAAAAGACTTCGAAAAGAGTTCAATAAAATGGTGTAAGAAAACGAGAAATTTTTCAAGGATAGAAAAAAATATTTTTTATGAAAAAGCCAATATAATATTGGTTTTTTCTCTTTTTATTCACCTTTTCTAAAAATAGCAAGTGCATAGATTTTCCTCCTTCGGAAATACTTAATTTTGTATATCAGCTCCTGCAAGGAGGGAAAAAGTTGAAGCGTAATAAAGTAGAAATATGTGGTGTGGATACTTCTAAGCTCCCTGTCCTAAAAAATGAAGAAATGCGGGAACTTTTAAGGCAAATGCATCAAGGAGATCGATCTGCAAGAGAAAAGCTGGTAAATGGAAATTTGAGACTTGTGTTAAGCGTCATACAACGGTTTAACAATCGAGGTGAGTATGTTGATGATCTTTTTCAAGTTGGCTGTATAGGATTAATGAAATCAATTGATAACTTTGACCTTAGCCAAAATGTACGATTTTCAACATATGCCGTTCCTATGATTATAGGAGAAATTCGTAGATATTTAAGAGATAATAATCCAATAAGAGTTTCTCGGTCATTAAGGGACATAGCCTATAAAGCATTGCATGTTAGGGAGCAGTTGATGGCGAAAACATCTAGGGAACCAACCTCTGAAGAAATCGCAAGAGAGTTGGAAATCCCTCATGAAGAAGTTGTATTTGCGTTAGATGCTATTCAAGACCCTGTATCATTATTTGAACCAATTTACAATGATGGTGGAGATCCAATTTTTGTCATGGATCAATTAAGTGATGAGAGAAGCCGAGATAGTCAGTGGATTGAAGAAATTGCTCTTCACGATGGATTGCAACGATTAAATGATAGGGAAAAAATGATTATCCGCAAACGATTTTTCCAAGGAAAAACACAAATGGAAGTTGCAGAAGAAATCGGCATCTCTCAAGCACAAGTCTCCAGACTTGAAAAAGCGGCAATTAAGCAAATGAATAAAAATATACAATAATGCATAGAGCATGGTTTCTATTTGGTAAATAGGGAACCATGCTCTAATTTTATTTTATTGTAAAAAGGACCTCTCTCGCATACATATAAAATAAATGAATGGAAGCGAGGGATGGAAATGGTTAGAATATCTGAATTTCAAACGAAAGATGTTGTAAATATTTCTGATGGGCGAAAGCTTGGAAATATAGGGGATATTGAAATAAATTTAGAGACAGGTAAAATCGAAACAATCATAATTGGTTATTCAGGGAAATTACTCGGATTTTTCGGAAAAGATGAAGAAATCATCATTCCTTGGAATCAAATTGTAAAAGTTGGTGAGGATGTGATTCTTGTAAGACATCAAAATCAACAATATGTTCAACAGCAACTAGAAGTACCCAAAAATTGATTTTTCATTATCCGACAGAGCTCTTTTATGGTACACTAAAGAAAATATCATTTCGTGCAATTTTGACAAGATCAATAATGTTGATCCAGAAACGAAAAAGTAGGAGCTATCGTTCATGAAAGTGGAAAACAAGTTCGCTCTTATTAAAGAAAATATTGAAGCTGCATGTACAAGGGCGAATCGTAAAAAAGAGGATGTTACCGTTATTGCGGTTACAAAATACGTATCAACAGAGAGGGCTCTTGAAGCCATAAATGCAGGTATAGAGCACTTAGGAGAAAATAGGGATGACGGCCTGACTTCCAAGTGGGAGGTTTTGGGAGACAGGCCAATATGGCATTTTATTGGAACGCTTCAATCGCGCAAAGTCAGAAATATTATAGATAAAGTTACATATATTCACTCACTGGACAGGCTTTCTTTAGCTAAA
The DNA here is from genome assembly GCF_019459225.1 of Bacillus sp. IITD106. Classification (GTDB taxonomy): domain Bacteria; phylum Bacillota; class Bacilli; order Bacillales; family Bacillaceae_C; genus Lederbergia. Next base: position 17,749 of record NZ_JAIAZY010000005.1, on the reverse strand, counting down.
GAGATTCAAAAGCGAGCAAAAAAGAGGATTAAATGCTTCGTCCAAGTTAATGTTTCAGGAGAAGATTCGAAACACGGGATTGCTCCCGAAAACGTCATTTCTTTTATTCGCCAATTAAAATCATTTACGAACATTCAAATCGTAGGGCTTATGACAATGGCGCCCAATACTAAAGAGGAAACGATTCTCCGAGACTGTTTTCGTCGATTAAAAGAATTGCAGGAAGAAGTAAAAGGGTTGAATCTTGAATACGCTCCATGCAATGAATTATCGATGGGGATGTCGAATGACTATATGATTGCGATTGAGGAAGGGGCGACATTCATTCGCATAGGAACTGCCTTAGTCGGAGAATAAGAAGGAGGATTAAGTCGTGGGAATAAAATCAAAATTTAAAAATTTTTTTCTGCTAGAAGATGAATATGATTATATTGAAGAAGAAAAAGTTGTAAAAGAGAGTCCAAAGGTGCCTGAACAGGAGCTCGCTTCTCCCAAATCACGGAGACAAAATGTCGTTAGCCTACAAAGCGTACAAAATTCTGCTAAAATGATTCTAATAGAGCCTAGGGTGTATGCTGAGGCTCAGGAGGTTGCCGATCATTTAGTAAATCGACGTTCTGTCGTTGTCAACTTGCAGAGAATTCAACGGGATCAAGCAATTAGAATTGTTGATTTTCTAAGTGGTGCTGTATACTCCATTGGTGGAGACATACAAAAAGTTGGTAAAGATATATTTTTATGTACACCGGATAATGTTGAAGTTTCCGGTAATATATCCGAACTATTCGATGAAAATGATTATCATGATACGAGGTGGACATAAGGAAATGGATATGGTTCTTGGAGTTATAGGTACGGCTATTCTTATTTATTCATGGGTTTTAATCATTTATATATTGATGAGCTGGTTTCCAAATTCACGCGAAACATCTTTTGGGCAGCTGTTAGCTAAAATATGCGAACCTTATCTTGAACCGTTTAGAAGAATCGTTCCTCCAATTGGGATGATTGATATTTCACCACTTGTCGCATTTTTTGTTTTGAATCTTGCTTCAAGAGGGTTGCACCAACTTAGCATGTGGTTTTAGAAGTACGGAGTGTGAACGATGTCTGTAATTTACCAGCATTTTCGACCAGAGGAAAAAGAATTTATCGATCAGGTTACGAGTTGGCAGCAATATGTTGAAAATACATATGCTGAGAAACTAACTGACTTTCTTGATCCGCGTGAGCAATTTATTCTTAAATCAATTATTGGGGAGAATAGCGAAGTTAAGTATCTTTTTTTCGGCGGCACTGAAAAATGTGAAAGAAAAAGAGCATTGATCTTTCCGGACTATTTAGACCCTAGCAGTGACAACTTCCAAATCACATTATTTGAAATCGACTACCCAAAAAAATTTATTAAGCTAGATCATCGAATGGTTCTTGGTTCCCTTATGTCTCTCGGTTTAAAAAGGGAGAAATTTGGCGATATTATCGTTAATGGTGATCGAATCCAATTTTTTATGGCTAATGAAGTCGAGGATTATGTTGTTCATCAATTAAATCAAATTGGTAAAGCAAAGGTTAGCGTGGTAAAACAAGATTTACAAAATGCTATCGTTTCTGATGAAGATTTGAAAGAAAAGGAGACGACTGCAAGTTCTTTACGTCTCGACGTGATGTTGGCTGCTGCTTTTAATATATCAAGACAAAAAGCACAAATATTAATTCAACAAGGACATACTAAGGTAAATTGGGAAGTTGTTGAGCGAACGGCCTTTGAATGCGATGAAGGAGATGTTCTATCAGCTAGAGGATATGGGAGATGTACATTACTTTCAATACAAGGCAAGACGAAAAAAGACAAAATACGAATAAAGCTAGGATTACTTAAATAAATGTTTAAAAAATAAAAAGATTCTAGCAAGATTAGTCCGAATTTTGTATAATAAAATCAAATACATAGTTAGTAGTCCCTAGTGGAGGTGGCATAATGTCGTTAACGCCAGTTGATATACATAATAAAGAGTTCAGCAGAGGATTTCGCGGATATGATGAAGACGAAGTAAATGAATTTTTGGATCAAATTATTAAAGAGTTTGAATTGCTTATTCGTGAAAAGAAAGAATTAGAAGATAAATTAGCTTCTATGAATGAACGTTTAGGGCATTTCAACACAATTGAAGATACATTGCATAAATCAATTGTCGTAGCACAAGAAGCAGCTGAAGAAGTAAGAGGAAATGCACAAAAAGAAGCAAAGCTAATTATTCGTGAAGCAGAGAAAAATGCAGATAGAATTGTAAATGAGTCTTTGTCTAAGGCTCGTAAAATTGCCTTAGAAATTGAAGATTTAAAAAAACAATCAAAAGTTTTTAGAAACAGGTTTAAATTATTGATTGAAGCACAACTCGATCTTCTTGGCAGTGATGACTGGGAACATTTAATGGAATACGAAATTAATGCTGCGGAATTAAAGTCTCTTCAAGAAGTTGAGGAATAATATTGACGTTTATATTGAGTTCACATATAATTAGTAATACTATTTTTCATACATTAACGCGTTGACAGGGACAGTACATTTTTCAAAAACCTATGCAACAGCGATTCAGGGATAGTGTAAGCCTGGAATAGAAGAGAAATGGAAAATCACCCTCGAGTTCTTAATTCGAAAGCATATGCTAGTAGAAGAAAGCGGCTGATCCACGATACGGATATTGAGAGGGCAATGCCAAAATGGCTTTGCTTATTTGGGTGGTACCGCGGGAAACTATACCTTCTCGTCCCTTATGGGGATGGGAAGGTTTTTTATTTTGTCCAGCTTAGGCGCTTATCGAATTTATCTCACTGTACGTCGTTGAGAACAAGGCGCTTACGTATTTATTTTTACATGGAGGTTATAAAGATGGATTACAAAGACACATTATTAATGCCGAAAACGGAATTTCCAATGCGAGGAAATTTACCTAAAAAAGAGCCTGAAATTCAAGCTCATTGGAATGAAATGGACATTTATAAAAAGGTTCAAGAACGTACGAAAGGCAGACCGCTTTTCGTATTGCATGATGGTCCTCCTTACGCAAATGGGGATCTTCATATGGGGCATGCGTTAAATAAAACATTAAAAGATTTTATCGTTCGTTATAAATCTATGAGCGGCTACTGTGCTCCTTACGTTCCAGGCTGGGATACACATGGGCTTCCGATTGAGCAAGCATTAACGAATAAAGGCGTCAATCGCAAGGAAATGACCGTTGCAGAGTTTAGAGAGCTTTGTGCAAAATATGCTTATGAACAAATTGATAACCAAAGGCGGGAGTTTAAACGCCTCGGTGTAAGAGGAGATTGGGAAAATCCTTATATTACGTTGAAACCGGAATATGAAGCTCAACAAATTCAAGTTTTCGGCGAGATGGCTAAAAAAGGCTATATTTATAAAGGGAAAAAACCAGTTTATTGGTCTCCTTCTAGTGAGTCGGCGCTTGCGGAAGCTGAAATTGAATATAAGGATAAACGTTCTCCATCCATTTATGTTTCTTTTAACGTAGTCGATGGAAAAGGTGTCGTAGAGGAAGGTACTAAATTTATTATTTGGACGACAACTCCTTGGACGATTCCAGCAAATCTCGCCGTTGCTGTTCATCCTGAACTTGATTATGTTGTCGTACAAGTCAGTGAAGAAAAATATATTGTTGCCAATGATCTTTTAGAGAATGTAACTTCAATCTTAGGATGGGAAAATGCCGAAAAAGTTCAAACTGTAAAAGGATCTGAAATGGAGAACGTAGTAGCTAGACATCCGTTTTACGATCGAGATTCCATTGTTGTGTTAGGTGAGCATGTAACGACGGATTCTGGTACAGGATGTGTCCATACGGCTCCAGGACATGGGGAAGATGACTTTTATGTTGGGCAAAAATATAATTTAGATGTACTTTGCCCAGTTGATGATAGAGGTCATATGACGAATGAAGCACCAGGTTTTGAAGGACTATTTTACGATGCTGCAAATAAACCAATCACAGAAAAACTTGAAGAGGTTGGAGCGTTACTGAAGCTAGAGTTTATTACTCACTCGTATCCACATGATTGGAGAACGAAAAAGCCAGTTATTTTCCGAGCTACTTCTCAATGGTTTGCATCAATCAAAGATTTCCGTTCAGAATTGCTAGAAGCGATCAAAGAAGTAAAATGGGTACCAAATTGGGGAGAAACAAGACTTTTCAATATGGTTAGAGATCGTGGAGACTGGTGTATTTCTAGACAACGCGTATGGGGAGTTCCAATTCCAGTGTTCTACGCTGAAAACGGAGATATCATCATTACAGATGAAACCATTTCACATGTTGCGAGCCTTTTTAAGGAATATGGTTCGAATATTTGGTTTGAAAAAGAAGCTGCAGATCTTTTACCAGAAGGTTTTACACATCCTGGAAGTCCAAACGGCATGTTTACGAAAGAAACAGATATTATGGACGTTTGGTTTGACTCAGGTTCTTCTCATCAAGGTGTATTAGTGGAAAGAGATGACTTACAGCGCCCGGCTGATCTTTACTTAGAAGGTTCTGACCAATATAGAGGATGGTTTAACTCTTCCCTTACTACAGCGGTGGCGGTAACAGGAAAAGCTCCTTATAAAGGCGTTTTGAGCCATGGATTTGTTCTTGATGGTGAAGGAAGAAAAATGAGTAAGTCTTTAGGAAACGTAATTGTTCCTGCAAAAGTAACGAATCAACTTGGAGCGGAGATTGTTCGCCTATGGGTTTCCTCTGTTGATTATCAAGCGGATGTTCGTATTTCCGATTCTATTTTGAAACAAGTAAGTGAAGTGTACCGAAAAATTCGCAACACATTCCGTTTCTTGTTAGGAAATCTTGCAGATTTCGACCCTGCTGTAGATGCTATCGAATATAGCAAGCTTAGAGAAGTGGACCAATTTATCTTAGTAAGATTAAATAACTTAATTAAAGAAGTAAAGGATTCGTATGAAGAATATGAATTCATGAATATTTACCATGCTGTAAACAATTTCTGTACACTCGATTTAAGCTCTTTCTATATGGATTTTGCGAAAGATGTATTATATATCGAATCCAAAAACAATTTTGAGCGCAGAGCAATGCAAACCGTTATGTACGAGAGTGTTGTAGCACTTGCAAAATTACTTTCACCAATTTTACCTCATACGGCTGACGAGGTTTGGGTGCATATCCCAGCTGTTCAAGAAGAAAGTGTTCAGCTTACTGATATGCCAGAGTTTAAAGACCTGCAAGGTGCTGAAGATCTTGAGAAAAAATGGTCTCAGTTCTTAAAACTTCGCGATGATGTTTTAAAAGCACTAGAAGAAGCTAGAAATGAAAAAGTAATTGGAAAATCTCTAACAGCAAAAGTGATCTTGTATGTTAATGATGAAGTAAAAGCTTTATTAGATAGCCTTTCTGAGAGTATGAATCAATTATTCATTGTTTCTGGATTTGAAGTGGCAGGTTCAATCGAAGAAGCTCCTACTCATGCATTAAAATTGAATCATGCAGCCATTATCGTAGAAAAAGCTGAAGGAGAAACATGTGAAAGATGTTGGGTTGTGACTCCTGATGTAGGTAAGGACAGCGATCATCCGACACTTTGTCCACGCTGTGCAGCAGTTGTAAAAGCTGATTATTGATTTAAAAAGCAAGCGAAGCATTCTGATCGGATCAAAATATAAAATTGAAAGCCTTCCGTTTTTGGCGGAAGGCTTTTAAAAATCCTGTTTAAATATTTCCATTTATGCTAAAATGCACGAAGGACATCTTTCTTAGAATCGGGGGAAACATAAATGTTATATTATGCAATTGCATTATTTGTAATCGCGATTGATCAACTAACTAAATGGATTATCGTACATAATATGGATGTGGGAGAAAGAATAACGATTATTGATAATCTATTTTATATTACATCACATCGTAATCGTGGAGCTGCATGGGGAATCTTGGAAAATCAAATGTGGTTATTTTACATTATTACCATTATCGTAGTTGCGGCTGTCATATATTATTTAGAAAAACATGCGAAGGGAAAACCACTTTTCCAATTGAGTTTAGCATTTATTCTAGGTGGGGCCATAGGGAACTTCTTGGATCGTTTATTTAGAAAAGAAGTAGTAGATTTCTTGGATACGTATATATTTACGTATGATTTTCCTATTTTCAACATAGCAGATTCTGCCTTAACAATTGGTGTAGCATTAATTTTTATCCAAATGATTAAAGAGGGACGCGAAGAAAAGGTGAAACGTAATGGAAGTAATTGAGCATGTAACAACTCCTTCTGAAAATGGTGAAAGACTCGATAAGCTTATAACTGGTCTGCAATCAGAGTGGTCTCGTTCCCAAGTCCAACTATGGATTCGCGATGGGCTCGTAGAGGTGAATGGGAAAAAGGAAAAAGCAAATTATAAATGCAACGAAAATGACCTCATTGTGATTACAATCCCTGATCCGGAACCTTTAAATATTGAACCTGAACATATGGAGTTGGATATATATTTTGAGGATGCTGATGTTCTTGTTGTCAACAAGCCAAAAGGCATGGTTGTGCATCCAGCACCAGGTCATTATACGGGTACGCTTGTCAATGGGATTATGGCGCATTGTAAAGATTTGTCTGGAATAAATGGGATTATGCGGCCTGGTATCGTTCATCGAATTGATAAAGATACTTCCGGATTATTAATGATTGCCAAAAATGATGCCGCTCATGTAAGTCTTGTTAATCAGCTTGTTGATAAATCAGTAACTCGCAAATATTTTGCGCTTGTCCATGGTGTCATTCCGCATGATCATGGAACGATAGATGCCCCAATAGGTAGAGATAAAGATGATAGGCAAAGCATGACAGTCATTGAAGGCGGCAAGCATGCAGTCACTCATTTTAATGTTCTTGAAAGATTTGATCAGTTTACTTATATTGAATGTGTTTTGGAGACGGGGCGGACCCATCAAATTCGTGTCCATATGAAATATATTGGATATCCATTAGTGGGAGATCCGAAATACGGTCCTCGAAAGACCTTGGATACTAATGGTCAAGTTCTGCATGCTGGGATTCTTGGATTTATGCATCCTCGGACGAATGAATATATGGAATTTTCCGCGCCGCTTCCTGATTATTTCAATAACCTGTTGGCAAATTTACGGATTAATAATTGACAAATGAAATGTTAAGTATTATAGTGTTTATAGTTTCATAAGCACCTTTAACTTAGTCCAGAGAGGCTGAGAAGGATACTGCTCAAAGCTAGAACTTATAGCTTATTTTTGGGATTAGTGTACCCTCCTGCCTTATGGCTGGAGGGTTTTTTATTGAGCATTAGGAAGAGGTGGGAGCATGGTTCAAAAAACAATCGTTCTAGACGACAAATCCATTCAACGAGCACTTACCCGGATCGCACATGAAATTATTGAACGAAACAAAGGGATTAGCGATTGCATCCTCGTCGGAATTAAAACGAGAGGAATATATCTCGCTGATAGACTAGCAAAGCGGATTGAAAAAATTGAAGGTCAACCAATTTCAGTTGGGGAGCTCGATATTACTTTATATCGGGATGACCTCACAATAAAAACGAAAGATGCAGAGCCTGAAGTAAAAGGTTCGAATCTACCAACGGATATTAATAATAAAAAAGTCATTTTAGTAGACGATGTCCTATATACCGGTCGAACTGTACGGGCTGCAATGGATGCACTCGTAGACTTCGGAAGACCAGCTGCCATACAGCTTGCTGTTTTAGTTGATAGAGGACATAGAGAACTGCCAATACGAGCAGATTTTATTGGTAAAAATATTCCTACATCAAGTCAAGAAAGAGTAATCGTTGAACTAGTAGAATCGGATGGCAGCGATCAAGTAAGCATTTTCAAAAATGAATAATTCCCTTTTAAATACAGTCCCGTGAGGCTGGCAAAGGGAGGATGCACGAAGCTAATCTAAGCTTCTTCTTTACTGTACCCCTCTTTGTCAAAATCGGACTTAGAGGGGTTTTTTTATCGAAAAGTATGGGAGGCAGAGCGAATGAAACGACATCTTGTATCAATGAACGATTTATCCACTGATGAAATAATGGACTTATTAAACATGGCTGAATCATTTTCAAACGGCGATCAATGGTCTCCAAATAAGAAAACATTTGTAGCAAATCTTTTTTTCGAACCGAGTACGAGAACAAAAACTAGTTTTGAGGTAGCGGAACGAAGGCTTGGATTGGATATTATTCCCTTTGAATCAGGTTCCTCCAGTCTTTTAAAAGGTGAATCATTATATGACACCGTTAAAACATTAGAATCAATCGGAATTGATGTGGCGGTTATTCGACATGAACAAGATCATTATTATGATGAGCTAGTCAATAAGGTTAACCTTAAAATGATTAATGGCGGAGACGGCTGCGGCCAACATCCGACACAATCCCTTTTAGACCTCTATACAATCAAAGAAGAGTTTGGATCTTTTAAAGGGTTGAAGGTTGCTATCGTCGGAGACTTACAACATAGCAGAGTCGCAAAATCTAACCGAGACGCCCTAACAGCCCTTGGTGCAGAAGTCATTTTTTCAGGACCATCGGAATGGTTCATTGATTCAGAGGCAGATGCTAAATGTAATTTTAATATCGATGAAGTGGTAGAAACTGTTGATGTCTTAATGCTTCTAAGAATCCAACATGAACGTCACTTTAGCCTCACTGCCATCTCAGCTGATCAGTATCATCAAAAATTTGGCTTAACAGAAGAAAGGGAGAAAAGGATGAAAAAATCAAGCATCATTATGCATCCAGCTCCTGTCAATAGAAATGTAGAAATCGCTGATAGTCTTGTAGAATGCGAACGTTCGAGAATCTTCAAGCAAATGGAAAATGGAGTGTACGTTCGAATGGCTGTATTAAGAAAATTACTAGAACAATAGGGGGATGACGTGATGAATTGGCTCATTAAAAACGCTTTTTCGATTGATGGAGCATTAACAGATCTAAGGGTAAAAGATGGAAAAATCGCCGAAATAGGTGAAAGTCTCGTAAATAATGGTGAAGAAGAGTTTGATGCAACAGGCTTAACGATAGCACCTGGCTTTGTCGATCTTCACATCCATTTACGCGAACCTGGTGGCGAACATAAAGAGACGATTGAAACAGGTACGCTTGCTGCAGCAAAAGGAGGCTTTACAGCAGTAGCAGCAATGCCGAATACGAAGCCAGTACCTGATAACGCTGAGCAAATGAGCTGGCTAGTAAATGAATGTAAGAAACGTGGGTCTGTAAAAGTTTTGCCATATGCTGCGATTACGAAAAATCAAGAAGGTAAAGAACTTGTAGATTTCGCTGCGTTAAAAGAAGCTGGTGCCTTTGCTTTTACAGATGACGGAGTTGGTGTTCAAACGGCGGGCATGATGTATGAAGCGATGAAAAAAGCGGCTGAGCTGAATATGGCAATCGTCGCTCATTGTGAAGATAATTCATTAATTTATGGTGGAGCTATTCATGAAGGAGCATATTCGAAAAAGTCAGGAGTCCCAGGAATCCCGTCTATTTGCGAGTCTGTCCATATCGCTAGAGATGTACTGCTTGCCGAGGCGGCAGGATGCCATTACCATGTTTGCCATATCAGTACGAAAGAATCTGTTAGAGCAGTAAGAGATGCGAAACGAGCAGGCATTCATGTAACAGCGGAAGTTTCTCCCCATCACTTACTCTTGTCTGATGAGGATATTATTGGTGAAGATACAAATTTTAAAATGAACCCACCTTTAAGAGGAAGCGATGACCGCGAGGCTTTAATAGAAGGGTTGCTGGACGGAACAATCGACTTTATTGCAACCGATCATGCTCCTCACGCTGCCGAAGAAAAGGCAAAAGGAATGAAATTAGCACCATTTGGAATCGTTGGATTAGAAACGGCATTCCCGCTTTTATATACACATTTTGTAAAAAAAGGTATTTGTACATTGGAGCAGCTGATTGACTGGTTGACAGTTATTCCATCGAAAACATTTGGACTTAAAAATGGAACATTGGAAATCGGACAAGATGCAGATATTACGCTGCTTAACTTAACACAAGAGAAAGAAATTAACCCAGAGAATTTCGCTTCAAAAGGAAAAAACACTCCTTTTGGAGGGTGGAATTGTAAAGGATGGCCAGCTGCAACTTTTGTAAATGGAGAATTAATTTGGTCTGAAGGGAATGAAGGATAATGAAACGAAAACTTGTACTTGAAGATGGAACTGTATTTGTAGGCGAAGCTTTCGGAAGTGAAATGGATTCATATGGGGAGGTTGTTTTTCATACAGGTATGACTGGTTATCAAGAAGTTATATCAGATCCTTCAAATTATGGACAGATCATTACGTTTAGTTATCCGTTAATTGGAAATTATGGCATTAACCGAGATGATTTTGAAAGCATCCAGCCTGTCATTAAAGGAGTTGTTGTAAAGGAAGCGAGTGACTTCCCGTCCAATTGGCGCAGTAATATGTCGTTAAGTGAATTTTTACAATTAAAAAATATACCTGGAATTGCAGGAATAGACACTAGAATGCTTACGAGATTAATTAGGGATAAAGGGACGTTAAAAGGTGCGATCTGTGGGTATGATGAAGAAAACACAGAAGCGATTCTTGCACAATTACAATCCGATACACACTCCGATAATCTAGTATCAAAAGTTTCTGTTACAAAGCCTTTTCCAAGTCCTGGCCGCGGTAAAAGTGTCGTCGTAGTCGATTTCGGAGTCAAGCACGGAATTTTACGAGAGCTTACAGAGCGTGGCTGCGATATTAAAGTAGTACCTTATGACACATCCGCTGAAGAAATCATTTCAATAAAACCTGATGGAGTATTGCTCTCTAATGGACCGGGAAATCCAGAGAATATTCAAGAAGTTTGTGAAATGATTCAAGAAGTTCAACAGCATTTTCCGTTATTCGGAATTGGGCTAGGACATCAATTATTTGCCCTTGCAAATGGCTGCAAGATTGAAAAAATGGTTTCCGGACATAGAGGTTCAAGTTATCCTGTACAGGAACTAGAAACTGGCAAAATCATTTTTACTTCTCAAAATCATGGTTATGAAGTAGTAGAGTCAACGATTGATCCTTCAGTTCTTACGATTACACACAAAGCGTTAAATGGAGGTTCAATTGAAGGAATTAAGCATAAGCATTTTCGAGCTTTCTCACTCCAATATGAACCGGAAGCTTCTCCAGGATCAGAGGATGGGAAAAAGGCATTCGATCAATTTATCAAAATCATGAATGAACAAAATGGAAGGGTGGAGCAACATGCCTAAACGTACCGATATTAACAGTATTCTAGTAATTGGGTCAGGACCAATCGTCATCGGACAAGCAGCAGAATTTGATTACGCAGGAACTCAAGCATGTCTTGCTCTGAAAGAAGAAGGATATCGAGTCATCTTAATCAACTCAAACCCTGCCACGATTATGACGGATACTGAAATTGCAGATGCAGTCTATATTGAACCAATCACTCTTGAATTTGTATCAAGAATTATCCGCAAAGAAAGACCCGATGCCATTCTTCCTACATTAGGAGGACAAACGGGATTAAATATGGCGATGCAACTTGCAAAAGCAGGAGTTTTAGAAGAATGTGAAGTTGAAATTCTTGGTACGAGACTTTCTGCCATCGAGCAAGCGGAAGATCGTGACCAATTCAGAGAATTGATGAATACATTGAATGAGCCAGTACCAGACAGCGATATTGTACACACTCTAGAAGAGGCAATTGCTTTTACTGAGCAGGTAGGTTTTCCCATTATCGTTCGCCCTGCTTATACATTAGGGGGAACAGGCGGCGGAATTTGTGAAAATCTAGATGACTTAAAGGAAATTGTAACGAGTGGATTAAAATATAGTCCTGTAGGACAGTGTTTAATTGAAAAAAGTATTGCAGGATATAAAGAAATTGAATTTGAAGTCATGCGTGATAGCAATGATAATGCAATCGTTGTTTGTAATATGGAAAACGTCGATCCAGTCGGAATTCATACAGGTGACTCCATTGTTGTGGCTCCATGTCAAACATTGAGCGATAGAGAAGTTCAGATGATGAGAAATGCATCGCTAAAAATCATTCGTGCACTTGGAATAGAAGGTGGCTGTAATGTTCAACTCGCTCTTGATCCGAATAGCTTTAATTATTATTTAATTGAAGTCAATCCGCGTGTAAGTCGCTCTTCTGCCCTTGCCTCAAAAGCAACTGGTTTTCCAATTGCGAAGCTGGCGGCAAAAATTGCAGCTGGTTATACATTAGATGAAATTATGAATCCTGTTACTGGTAAAACATACGCATGCTTTGAGCCGGGAATCGACTATGTTGTAACAAAAATACCAAGATGGCCATTTGATAAGTTTGAATCTGCGAATCGCAGGCTCGGAACTCAAATGAAGGCAACGGGCGAAGTAATGGCGATTGGACGCAATTTTGAGGAATCATTATTAAAAGCAGTTAGATCGCTTGAAAGTAATGTCTTCCATTTAGAACATCCAGACGGCGGTCATTATGAGCGAGATTTTTTACAGGCTCAAATAGTAAAAGCAACAGATGAACGCTTGTTTTATCTCGGAGATGCGTTAAGACAAGGGATATCCATTGAAGAAATCCATGAGTGGAGCAAAATTGACCTTTTCTTCTTATATAAATTGGAAAAAATCGTAAAACTGGAAGAAATCTTAAGAGAACAACCATTTAATATAGAAGTTGGACGAAAAGCGAAAGAGTATGGTTTCTCGGATAAAACGGTAGCAAAATTATGGGAAACTGATGAAAAAACAGTGTATGAATGGCGTAAAACAAATAGAATTATACCAGTCTATAAAAAAGTCGACACATGCTCCGGAGAGTTTGAATCTGATACTCCATATTTTTACGGAACATATGAAATTGAAAATGAATCGATTAAAACAGATAAAAATAGCGTTGTCGTAATTGGATCTGGACCAATTAGGATTGGGCAAGGAATTGAATTTGATTATGCGACTGTTCATAGCGTATGGGCGATTCAAGAAGCTGGATATGAAGCGATTATTATCAACAGCAACCCTGAGACAGTTTCAACGGACTTCAGTATCTCAGATAAACTATATTTCGAGCCACTTACGATTGAAGATGTCATGCATATCATCGATTTAGAGCAGCCGGAAGGGGTCGTAGTCCAATTTGGCGGACAAACTGCGATCAACCTTGCAGGTGCCCTTGAAGAAAGAGGAGTTAAAATTCTTGGCACATCACTCGAAAGCTTAGATCGAGCTGAAAATAGAGATAAGTTTGAACACGCATTACAAGAACTTGATATTCCACAGCCAAAAGGAAAAACAGCTTTCTCGGTCGAAGAAGCAGTGAAAATTGCGTCAGAAATTGGCTACCCTGTGCTCGTAAGACCTTCTTATGTACTAGGTGGACGTGCTATGGAAATTGTCTACGAAGAGCGTGAACTGCTTCATTATATGGATAATGCTGTAAAGGTGAATCCAGATCAACCAGTACTCGTCGATCGCTATTTAGTCGGTAAGGAAATTGAAGTAGATGCTATTTCAGATGGAGAAAACGTGCTAATTCCAGGAATTATGGAACATATTGAAAGAGCCGGGGTCCATTCAGGAGATTCGATTGCTGTTTACCCTCCACAAAATATCAGTGAAGAAATGAAAGAAAAAATTGTCGATTATACAATTAGACTTGCAAGAGGTCTAGACATTGTCGGTCTGTTAAACATCCAATATGTTATTTCGCAAAATGAATTATATGTGATCGAAGTCAACCCACGTTCAAGCCGAACTGTACCATTTTTAAGTAAAATAACAGGTATTCCAATGGCAAACGTAGCAACGAAAGTAATTCTTGGTTCATCTTTACCATCATTAGGATACGAAACTGGAATTGGTCCCGAACAAAAAGGTGTATATGTAAAAGTACCTGTCTTCTCTTTTGCCAAACTAAGAAGAGTAGATATCACACTCGGCCCTGAAATGAAATCAACAGGGGAGGTAATGGGTAAGGATAAAACGATGGAAAAAGCACTGTATAAAGGGCTTGTTGCATCAGGCATGAACATTAAAACTTACGGAACAGTGTTAATAACGGTTGCGGATAAAGATAAAGAAGAAGCAGTCAAACTTGCAAAAAGATTTTCCACTATCGGTTATCGAATTATTGCAACGAGCGGAACAGCTCTCTCCATTGAAAAAGCAGGAATCAAAGTCGAGGTCGTCGATAAAATTGGCTCAACAGGTCCAACACTCATCGATGTGATTAGACAAGGAAAAGCACAAATCGTTATTAACAGACTAACAAAAGGAAAACAACCAGAACGTGATGGATTCAGAATCAGACGTGAATCTGTAGAAAATGGTGTAGCATGTTTAACATCGCTTGATACAGCTGAAGCGATTCTTGGAGTACTAGAATCAATGGTCTTCTCTGCAGAGGCAATGGGAAAAGGAGAAACTGAGCTGAAAGAGGCGATGTATCAATGATACGGCAAGAAAAAATGCTCGTTGTTTCGCATAGTCAAATCGCTAAAGACATTTTTGAACTCACATTAGAAGGAAATCTCGTGAAAGTAATGAATGAACCAGGGCAATTTGTTCATATAAGAACAAACCCTGGGCTCGACCCGCTTTTACGTCGACCAATTAGTATTGCTTCTATTGAAAAAGAAAAAAATCAGTTTACTGTCATTTATCGAGCAGAAGGTAAGGGGACAAAACTACTTTCCATGAATGTGGAAGGTAGCCAGATCGATGTATTAGGTCCGCTAGGAAACGGCTTCCCAATCGATGAAATTCAACCTGGCGAAACAGCTTTGCTCGTTGGAGGAGGAATTGGGGTTCCGCCATTATATGAACTTGCGAAACAGTTAAACAATCAAGGTACAAAGACAATACATGTTCTTGGATTTGAAACAGCTGAGAAAGCTTTTTATGAAGAGAAATTTTCTGAACTTGGTGAGACATTTATCGCAACAGTTGATGGATCCCATGGTACCCGTGGATTCGTAACCAATGTTATAGATGAAAAGGAAATTAATTTTGATGTCCTTTATTCATGCGGACCAACACCAATGTTAAGAGCTTTAGAAGAAAGATATCATAGTAGAAAAGCGTATTTATCACTTGAACAAAGAATGGGTTGTGGAATTGGTGCTTGTTTTGCTTGTGTCTGTCATCTCGCCGATGATCCAAGTGGTTCAAAATACGTAAAAATATGCAGTGATGGTCCTGTTTTTCCAATCGGGAAGGTGGTTTTATCATGAATCGACTACAAATTGAATTGCCGGGTTTATCACTGAAAAATCCCGTAATGCCTGCATCAGGCTGCTTCGGTTTTGGCAAAGAATATAGCCAGTTTTACGATTTATCCATTCTTGGTGCCATCATGATTAAAGCAACAACATTGGAACCTAGATATGGAAATCCTACACCGCGAGTTGCAGAGACGTCAGCAGGTATGTTGAATGCGATTGGTCTGCAAAACCCTGGATTAGAAGGTGTTTTAGCTAACGAACTTCCTTGGCTGGAACAATTTGACGTTCCCATAATTGCGAATGTCGCAGGTTCAGAAACCGAAGATTATGTCGAAGTTGCACAAAAAATATCTGTGGCTCCAAATGTCAAAGCTTTGGAGTTAAACATCTCGTGCCCGAATGTGAAAAAAGGCGGAATTGCATTTGGAACTATCCCTGAAGTGGCCGCAGAGCTGACGAGAAGAGTAAAAGAAGTTTCGTCAGTACCAATTTATGTAAAATTGTCTCCAAATGTTTCAGATATTGTTGGAATGGCTCAAGCTGTAGAAGAAGCTGGTGCAGATGGTCTAACGATGATTAATACATTGCTAGGTATGCGTCTCGATATAAAAACAGGAAAGCCGATTTTAGCCAATAATAGCGGCGGCTTATCGGGTCCAGCTATTAAACCCGTTGCCGTGAGAATGATTTACGAAGTGAGCCAAAAAGTGAACATCCCGATTATTGGGATGGGTGGAATAGAAAGTATCGACGATATTATTGAATATTTTTATGCTGGTGCAAGTGCAGTGGCGATTGGAACAATGAATTTTATCGATCCTTTCATTTGTCCAAAATTAATCGATGAACTTCCAAGCAAACTAGACGAACTTCAAGTTACACACATTAGCGATTTAACCGGAAGGAGCTGGAAAAAGTATGGTGCAAAAACCAATCATTGCTCTTGATTTTCCGGATAGGAGCACTGCTGAACAATTTTTACAAAACTTTCAAGATGAACAGCTGTTTGTAAAAGTTGGCATGGAGTTATATTATAAGGAAGGTTCATCTCTTATCAATTGGTTTAAATCACAAGGACATCATATTTTTCTAGATTTAAAATTGCACGATATCCCAAACACCGTTTATAGTGCGATGAAAGTATTGGCAGGTCTTGGTGTAGATATGGTTAACGTCCATGCTACAGGTGGTTCCAAGATGATGGAATTAGCCTTAAAGGGTTTGCAAGAAGGAACACCAAAAGGAAAGGAAAGACCGAAATTAATTGCGGTAACTCAATTGACAAGTACGAGCGAAGAGCAAATGCGAAGTGAACAATTGATTGATCGGGGATTAAAGGATTCCGTTTTACATTATGCAAAGCTTGCTTTTGCAGTTGGACTCGACGGGGTTGTCTGTTCTGCTCTTGAAGCACGGGAGATTTCTGAAGCGACGAGTCAAGAATTTTTAAAAGTAACCCCAGGTATCCGTATGGAAGGGGATAGCTCTCATGATCAATCAAGAATTGTGACTCCAAGAGACGCTAGAAAACTAGAATCTACCCATATTGTCGTTGGGCGATCTATTACACAGGCCGAAGATCCTTTACAAGCATATAAACGGGTAAAATTAGAATGGGAGATGAATTAAGTGATTTCTGAAAAGATTGCCGAAAAACTATTAGAAATAGAAGCTGTATTTTTACGTCCAAATGATCCATTTACCTGGTCCTCCGGTTTAAAATCACCAATTTATTGTGATAATCGAATGACACTATCATATCCAGCATTTAGAAAAGAAATTGCCAAAGGACTAGTAGATTTAATTAAAAAAGAATTTCCGGATGTCGAGTTAATTGCTGGAACGGCAACTGCTGGGATTCCTCATGCCGCGTGGGTTAGCGACCTTCTAGAATTGCCAATGTGCTACGTAAGATCTTCTGCAAAAACCCACGGAAAAGGAAACCAAATCGAAGGAAAGATATTAGAAGGGCAAAAAGCTGTTGTCGTCGAAGATTTGATTTCAACAGGAGGAAGCGCCATTGCTGCAGCAGAAGCACTCCACTTTGCCGGCATTGAAGTTCTCGGCATTGTGTCCATTTTTACATATGAACTGGACAAAGGAAAGCAGCGATTAGAACAGGCTAAAGTAAAAGCTGTTTCATTGACTGATTATAGCAATCTAATTAAAGTCGCATTGAAAAAAGGCATTATCGAAGAAAAAGATGTAGCCCTTTTAGAAAGCTTTAGGGAAAATCCAGAGGGTTTGGGTAAGTAGGGTATTGACGCTCCTACTAAGATAAGTTAAATCGTAAATCTGACGCTAATTCTCGATGAAAACAATTAAACATCCAATTTCATCGAGAATAAAGCAGTAATTCTCGACGAAAACAATTAAACATCCAATTTCATCGAGAATAAAGCAGTAATTCTCGACGAAAACAATTAAACATCCAATTTCATCGAGAATAAAGCAGTAATTCT